>DZBJ01000109.1 GCA_022736275.1 Rikenella microfusus
CGTGATTCTGACGGTAATGTGGTTGGAGTACTGACAATCGGCCGTGATATTACCGAGCGCAGGCAGGCCGAACAGAAGCTACGTGAAAAGCAGCAACGCCTGAGCGATATGGAGCTGGAGCTGACCTTATCCAAAGAGCGGGAGCGACGCAGTATAGCTGTTGACCTGCACGACACCCTTGGCCAGGACTTGACGCTAACCCGGATGAAACTGGGGAGCCTGAACAAAACTAATCTCTCACCTGAGCAGCGTACGCTCATCAGCGAGATCAAAGGGCTGACTGAAAACTCAATCAGCCGGGTGCGTAGCCTGACCAAGCTGCTCTGCCCACCGGTGCTTGAAAGCGCCGGCATTGAAGCAGCCCTGAAGTGGCTGGCACGCCAGATAGAAACGGATTACGGCCTGCAAATCGCATTCAGTGACGATCTGCAGGACAAGACAGTTGCCAGGGAACGCCAGATAGAGCTGTACAACTGTGTCCGGGAACTACTGATCAACGTTGCCAAACATGCTGGCACCACTACCGCCTGCCTGTCAGTCTGCCGTGTGGCAGACACCCTGGTAATCAGGGTAGAGGACGATGGTGTGGGTTTTGACACCGAGGCCATCTTTACAAACTCCGACGGCGACGGATTCGGTTTATTTACTATCAGCCGCCGGGTTACGCATATGGGCGGCATCTTTCAGATCACCTCAAAGCAGGGCAGCGGCACCGAAATAACAATGAATGTCCCATTGGCAGCGATGTCCATACCAGACACAGCAGCAGGAGAATAGCCATGAGCATCAACGTACTGCTGGTTGACGATCACAAGATCATTCGGGACGGGCTTTCTGCCATCCTGAAGTGTGAAGAGGATATCTGTATTATTGCTGAAGCCGGCAGTGGTCAGGAAGCATTGAACAAGGTCAAACAGTCCATCCCTGATGTTGTAGTCATGGACCTGACCCTGCCGGATATGGGGGGAATGCAGGTTACACGCCGCATTCTGGCTCAGTATCCTGAGATCAAGGTGCTGGTTTTGACCATGCTTCTTGATGAAACCTGTGTCTTTGAAAGCCTGGAGGCCGGGGCCAGGGGGTATCTGGTCAAAGACTGCGCCGCTGAAGAGCTGGTAACGGCCATCCGTCTGATTTATCAAGGCAAACCGTACTTCTGTACCGGCTGTCAGGAAATGATGATGAAGCGATGTGTAGACAACCCGGAGACTATCAATACCGGCCCGGTACTTACCAAGCGGGAAATGGAAGTGCTGAAGCTGATAGCGCAGGGTTTGAACACTAAAGAGACCGCTTACGAGCTGGGCGTTAGTACCAAGATGATTGAAGCGCACCGTATGCATATTCGTAAGAAGCTGGGGCTACACAGCATTGCCCAGCTTACCACCTATGCCTTGAAAAACAGGCTTATAGAAGTATAACCATCGTACTGTGCGTACAGCCCACCGCACCCAACAACACACCATAGGGTTATCCCTACCCACCCCCCCCGAGAGCTTCTGAAAATGCTATGATGCGCCCTGTTTTTTTTCAGTTATAGATAAAATAAATAATAATCAAGCATCTTTAAGGCCACTGTAATATACAATTTTATATAACAGTTTAAGCTGCATTAAAAAAATCAGGCATTTAAGCAGCTCAAATTAATAACATGGGGAGTATTTCCGATAGAAGAATGTCGCACTATCAGAATGCTGCATGAAGCGTCAGGCTACCTTGTTACGAAGTCTGCGTGTCCTCACGCCTAAAAAAATGGCTTCAGCGACATCTGTTGTCCACCTGTATATGCAACAAGACAGTTTCTCCGAGGAGAGCAATGGCCGACTATACATTTG
>DZBJ01000110.1 GCA_022736275.1 Rikenella microfusus
GTGTCAGGTTTATCAAGTCGAGAGTCCATACGGTTACCGAGAATCCGGAAACCGGGGACCTGACCGTTAGATTTGTGAATGAGGCAGGTGAGATGCTGGAAGAAGCCTTCAGCATGGTTGTTCTTTCAGTCGGGCTTCAGGTGCCTGAAACCTCAAAAATTCTGGCCCGGCAGCTGGGAATCGAACTGGATTCGTATAATTTTGTCCAAACCGATCCCTTCACCCCTGTCGCCACATCAAGAAAAGGGATATATACCTGCGGGGTGTTCCAGGGGCCTAAAGACATTCCCGGTTCCATCACCGAGGCAAGCGCGGCTGCCTGCGAGGCAGGTTCGGATCTTGCTTCGGCGCGCGGTACAGATACCAAGGTAATTGAAATTACGGACCAGAAGGATGTGGAGGCGGAAACTCCTAGAATTGGGGTCTTTGTCTGCAATTGCGGCATCAATATAGGCGGTGTTGTGAATGTCCCGGAGGTTAAGGAATATGCCTCAAAACTTCCCTATGTTGTTTTTTCGGATGAGAATCTTTTTACATGCAGCCAGGACACCCAGGATAAGATCAAGGAAAAGATCTTAGAACACAAACTGAACCGCGTAGTCGTTGCCTCATGCAGTCCTAAAACCCATGAACAGATGTTCATGGAAACACTGGAGGCCTGCGGGCTGAACCGCTATCTCTTTGAAATGGCCAACATCCGCAATCAGGATTCCTGGATTCATTCCAAGACGCCCCTTATTGCCACGCAGAAGGCAAAGGATCTGGTCCGGATGGCTGTTGCCCGGTCCGCCAATCTGAAGCAGCTCAAGGAAAAAGTCATTTCCGTCAACAAACAAGCCCTGGTCATCGGGGGCGGCATTGCGGGAATGAATGCGGCTCTTGGGCTGGGAAAGCAGGGATTCAAGGTTGTGCTTCTTGAGAAGGAGTCTTCGCTGGGAGGCTACTCCCGAAAGCTGCACCATACAATTGAAGGCGGGGATATCCGGGCATATCTGAAAGATCTTATTGCCAGTGTCATTGCCCATGAGAATATCGAGGTGATTACCGGGGCTCGGGTTACTGACTTCGGCGGGTTCCAGGGAAATTTTACCACGGGCGTTCTGGTCGGCCCGGAAAAAGAAAAGCGTACCATAAAGCACGGCATCATAATTGTCGCAACCGGCGCAAGGGAATATACTCCCAAAGAATATGGCTTTAATCAGGATCAGCGGGTGGTGACACAGGTGCAACTATCAGATATTTTAGAGGAAAAAGGCGCTGCCGATCTCTCATCTGTGGTTATGATCCAGTGTGTCGGCTCCAGAAATGAGGAAAATGAGAACTGCTCCCGGATCTGCTGCCAGAATGCGGTCAAAAACGCACTGATTATAAAGAAACAGAATCCGGGGACCAGTGTTTTTGTGCTCTACCGGGATATCAGAACCTATGGCCTGATGGAAGATTTCTATAAAGAGGCGAGAGACCTTGGTGTCATCTTCATAAGATTTGAACCGGAAAATCCGCCCCAGGTTGAGCCTTCCGCCGAAGGAATGATGGTTAAGATAAAAGATCATATCCTTCAGAGAAATCTTGAGATCAGGGCTGATCTGGTGGCCCTCAGCGCCGGCATGATGGCCGAAGACACCTCGGAGCTTTGCGGGATCATGAAGTTAAACCGCAATCCCGAAGGCTATTTCATCGAAGCCCATGTCAAGCTGAGACCTGTAGATATGCCGGGCGAAGGCATTTTTCTGTGCGGAACGGCCCATGGCCCCAAACTGATCACGGAAGCCATTGCCCAGGCTCAGGCCGC
>DZBJ01000111.1 GCA_022736275.1 Rikenella microfusus
GGAATAAAAACAGCGCTTACTATCGTCTGTTCAGGGGGGTGAGGTCAAGGGGTTTTGTAATCAGGTGTTTTGTGATCTGCAGTGCCAGGGCACAGTATGGTACAGGGAAGTAGAAGATGGAAGCTGCTTCCTTTGTTTATTTTACTCTCAACCGTAATACTGCCACACATCAGCTCTGCAAGTTTCTGGCTGATTGGGAGCCCCAACCCTAAGCCACCGTGTCGCCGTGTGGTAGATTCGTCAGCCTGGGTAAACAGATCAAAGATATAAGTCAGTTTTTCCGGCGCAATGCCGATACCGGTGTCGGACACCATCAAGTCAAGCAACAGTCTTGACCCATGCTGTTTCTTGATGCAGACCGTCAGGGTAATCCCTCCCTGATCAGTAAACTTTATAGCATTTGAAAGCAGATTTGAGAGGATTTGCCTGATTCGGCGTTGATCGCCAACCAATGTGTCCGGAAGTTCAGCAGGCACCTGTAGCTCGAATGACAGCCCTTTTTCCGCGATGGAGCCTTGTTGCATCATGACCGCTTCATTGATACAGTTTCGCAGTGAATACTCATGATCGTTGATTTTGATTTTTTCAGCCTCAATCTGGGTTATGTCAAGAATATCGTTGATCAGGGCAAGTAGATTGTATGCGGATCGCTGCAACGTCTCAAGGTATTCCTGTTGCTCATTGGATGCCACGGTCATCTCAAGCAACTGTGCCATGCCGAGCACACCGTTCAGCGGGGTTCGCAGTTCATGACTCATATTGGCCAAAAAGAGAGATTTTGCCCTGTTTGCTGCTTCGGCGGCATTCAAGGCGTTTGTCAGCTCTGCTTCCAACTGTTTACGATCTGCTATATTGCGGACCACGCAAAGGCTGTATTGTACCCCACCGTGCTCAAACATGGCGACGCTGATCTCAACCGGAAAGATACAGCCGGACTTGGTCCGATGGCGGGATTCAAAGGGTAGTTGCCGTCCGGTTGCAAAAAGGTCCGCGATCATGGCCGAAGCCCTCGCTGGGGTTAGATCGGGATCGATATCAGGCGGTGTCAGGAGTAGGAGCTCCTCGCGGCTGTATTCAAGGGAGCGGCAGGCTGCCTCGTTGACAAACACAAATCGCTGGGCACAGTCAATCAGGAAGACGGCATCAGCCGCCTGGTTAAGGGCGCAGTCCAACAGGCTGCTCAGGTACTCGTTCTGTTCGCTTCGTGCCTCTAGCTTCCTGAGGCGCCTCAGGCTGGCTGCTCCCATCCTGGTCATAAGTTGTACCATGTCCCGCAGGAACAGCATGTTGTCACGGACATAGTTTCGGCTGAAGGAGGGGACTCGGTCCAGAGCTGCCAGATACGCGTTGCAATTAAATCCCAGCTCGGTGGCCCGGGCAATAAAAAACTCCCGGCTGGGCAGGGCATCGTTGTAGAAGAACTGCCCGATAAAGAAGGTTGCCAGATGCTCACCGTCAATAATGATCGCCATAGCCGCGTCGATCATGCCGTTAGGGCAGCAGTATTCCACAAAGGAATCAGCCGCCTCGTGCAGATGTTCATTAATGTAGGCGTTGCTTTCCCGGCAGTACACACAGGTAACCGGGTGGGCGCGGTGAAAACTGACACAGATTTCCTGCCACCCAACGGAAACGATGTCATTTCCATCTGTATCGAACAGGCCATACGCCATGCCGGACACTCGCTGATGGGATTCCAGCAGACGACGTACCATGTCAATATCAACCAGTTGCTCAAATGTATAGTCGGCCATTGCTCTCCTCGGAGAAACTGTCTTGTTGCATATACA
>DZBJ01000035.1 GCA_022736275.1 Rikenella microfusus
GTCTGGTCCGTGTCTCAGTACCAGTGTGGGGGATCACCCTCTCAGGACCCCTAAACATCAAAGCCTTGGTAGGCCGTTACCCTACCAACCAGCTAATGTTACGCATGCCCATCCCGTACCGCCGGAACTTTAAATATCAAAAGATGCCCTCCGATATTTCCATGGGATATTAGTCCGAATTTCTCCGGGTTATCCCCCTGTACAGGGTAGGTTACATACGCGTTACTCACCCGTCTGCCGGTCGCCACCAAAGTATTGCTACCTCGTGCTGCCCCTCGACTTGCATGTGTTAAGCCTCCCGCTAGCGTTCATCCTGAGCCAGGATCAAACTCTTCATTGTAATATTTCATTTCTTAAATATCTCTTGAAGATCAATCCGGTCTCTTCAAAAACTCAAACAAAATCGCTAGGTTTTTGGCGAGATCTCTCTCGCCTGTGTGCTACTACTTCATCATTAATTCAAAGAACTTCTTCCCTCCTCATTTTTTGAGGCAAGGGACGACAAAGATACAGAACTCTTTCTTTCCTACCAAACTTTATTCAAAAGTTTTTTCACTTTTTTTTCTGCCCCTCGCAGGACAAAATCCGTGAGTCCAATCTGTCAAACCTCTCTTTCAGGGAACGTGCTTTTCTTCAAAAGCGGGTGCAAAGATATGGAACAATTTCAATAAAACAAATTATACCAACTTTTTTTCAATTTATTTTTCTGCTTTTATTTTTCACTACCGGAAAACGTGTCAGCTATACCTTATATTATATGTGTCCTGCCGTCAGATACGGAATTACGGGTGATGATTCTTCTCAAGAGTAGAGCTATGATATCTGTTGAGCACCCTGACTTTCCGTTGCGATCATCCCGGCCGGGATGATCGCTGAACAGGGTATTCCTTCACTGACGGACCGTAATATTTGCAGGAGGAGATTGAAATGGAGCTCACAATAGCGGGGAAAAGGTCTTGCCATCTATTCCGCTCGAGTGATATATCCAGATATGATGGGAGAATGTCATGGTACCTTTTCCCCGCGACTGACAAAGCCAGCTATGGAGAGTCGGTAAACAGCTTAAAACAGAATGTTAATTAAATGAGGAATTCGTTTATAAGTCAAAAGATATTGCGTATGATTTTTTTCTTAACTTTGAAAAGGGCGGTCCCTCCTCCTCGCTGACCCCTTCGGGGTCGATATTTTGACGAATATTATTTGACTAACATTCAATCATGGGGGGACCGCCTTTTTATTTTGTGGGTAACCTATATAACTGAATTTCCCGTTTTTTGTTGCATTTCGACCTGACTCCATCGCTGAAACTGCCTCCGGTTACACCAGCATACAAACGAATACAATATCGACGTTTTCAATAACTTATACTGCTGACCTTCACAAAAAACATTCTCTGCCTGCCGGGCAAAAAAAAAGAGCCTTCATTGCTGAAGACTCTTTGTGGAGATTAAGGGAGTCGAACCCTTGACCCCCTGCGTGCAAGGCAGGTGCTCTGACCAACTGAGCTAAATCCCCATAAGTTTAAAGAACCAGATTCAACCCCCTTGACCCTCCCGATCCGCCGGCTGGCGGATGCGGGATGCTCTGACCAACTGAGCTAAATCCCTCGTCCTCCGAAGCTTCAGCGAAGGATGACCCCCTCATATCACTTCTGCTTCTTTGGATAAGGTCTCCTTCTCCAAGGCTTCGGAGACCACTGTAGTCCCACCCAGAGTTGAACTGGGGACCTCTACATTATCAGTGTAGCGCTCTAACCAACTGAGCTATGGGACTGATAAGCGTCCACTATAAAGAACGTCCCCCCTGATTTTTCAACCATTTGGGGTGACAAAAGTAACGCTTCCTCACAAACATCCAAAATTTTTTCAGAAATATTTTAAAGACCACCCGGAGAATATTAACAGTGATGACAGTCCGCAGGGGAAATGAGCGCCAACGGCAGAGGTTCCGGCCAAATGACTGAACAGAGTGAGAAAAATGGTTAAATTCGCACTCTGAGCGGACCCCATGTCAAACCTGGTACTGATACCAACTTACAACGAGGCGGAGAATATCCACGGACTGGTCCATGCCATCTCCGCACTCAGCGTACCCTTTGACATACTCATCATTGACGATAACTCACCCGACGGCACCGGCACCATCGCGAAAGACCTGATGCGCTTATACCCCAACCTGCACCTCCTTGAGAGACCCGAAAAAGCCGGCCTGGGCAGGGCATATATAGCCGGGTTCGACTGGGCACTGCAGAGAGATTACAAGTATATCTGCGAGATGGATGCCGACTTCTCCCATGACCCGGCAGACCTGGTGAGGCTTCATGCCGCATGCGACCGTGACGGCGCCGACCTGGCCATCGGCTCAAGATATATCTCCGGAGTCAATGTGGTCAACTGGCCCATGGGAAGAGTGCTAATGTCATACATAGCATCGATGTACGTGAGAATAGTTACGGGCATGAAGATCATGGACACAACTGCCGGCTTCAAGTGCTACCGCCGAGAGGTGCTGCAGAATATCAACCCCGGACATATCCGCCTGGTCGGGTACGGCTTCCAGATCGAGATGAAATTCACCGCATGGAAGCTTGGATACCGTATAGTAGAGGTGCCCATAATCTTCACTGACCGCCGGGCAGGCACATCAAAAATGTCGGGAAGCATCTTCGGTGAAGCAATGTGGGGCGTACTCCGGATGAAGATATCAAGTATATTCAGGAAGCCGCGCAGGATAATAACCTGACCATTCCATAATGAGCCCGGAAACAAGAAAAAGAATAATTATACGGAACGCCCTGCTCATCAATGAGGAGACCAGGAGGCACGCCGACGTCATTATTGAAGGTGACACCATAGCCGGTATTCTCCCCTCCGGCGGTGCGGAGGCCGGACCTGACGAAGACATCATTGATGCCGCAGGCCTGTGGCTCCTGCCGGGCGTCATTGACGATCATGTTCATTTCCGCGAACCCGGCCTGACACATAAGGGCGATATCGCAACCGAGAGTGCGGCAGCTGCCGCCGGCGGAGTGACCTCGTTCATGGAGATGCCCAACACCTCACCACAGACCGTCACCCTGGAGGAGTGGCATAAAAAGAACCTCCTGGCCGCTGATAAATCAGTTATCAACTACTCATTCTACCTCGGAGGAACAGACAGCAACATCAGCGAACTGCTCAGTGCCGATCCCTCCCTCGTCCCGGCCATAAAGCTCTTCATGGGAGCCTCAACCGGCAATATGCTTGTAAGCAGGGAGGAGGCCCTTGACGCCATCTTCAGCATCAAAACGCTCCCTGTCGCCTGCCACTGCGAGGACGAACAGATCATCAGGGCCAACATTGCAGCTTACCGTGAAAAATACGGAGAGGAGATCGATCCCTCATTCCATCCACTCATCAGGAGCCGCGAGGCATGCATCATCTCATCATCCGCTGCCATTGCCCGTGCACTACGGGCCGGCACACGACTACACCTCCTTCATCTCTCCACAGCCGAGGAGACGGCGCTGCTTACTCCCGGCCCCGACCCGACAGCCAAACAGATCATTGGTGAGGCCTGCGTGCACCACCTCTGGTTTGACGACTCGGCATACAAAGACAAGGGCAACCTCGTCAAATGGAATCCCCCGATAAGAGAGGCCGCCGACAGGAAGGCGCTGATAGAAGGGGTCAGGGATGGCCTGATAGACATCATAGCCACAGACCACGCACCTCATACACTGGAGGAGAAGAGCGCGCCCTACTTCAGGGCACCCTCAGGCGGCCCCACGGTACAGCACTCGCTGGTGATGATGCTTGAGCTCTGCCACCGCGGTGAATTTACCCCCGAGCTGGTGGTAAGAAAGATGTGCCACAACCCGGCTCTTATCTTCGGTATCGCTGATCGGGGATTTATCAGGGAGGGTTACAGGGCAGACATGGTGCTGGTTGACCCTGACTCTTCATGGACTGTAAAAAAGGAAAACATTTTGTACAAATGCGGATGGTCCCCCCTGGAGGGCACCACCTTCAGGAGCAGGGTGATCACCACCGTGGTCAACGGCATCAAGGTGCTGGAGAAAGGCCGTCTTACAGGACGCCGCGCACCGGAAATGCTTCGCTTCAAAAGATAAAGGAAAAGGCATCATGAGAAAGATTGTTGTGTTCATGATTCTGGCAGTGCTGACAACCTCATGCGGGGAGCGCGGCAGGGACACTAAAGCGACAGAAACGCCTGCCGCTCAACAGGATTCCTCCGGCGCCGGGCTCCCTGCCGGTGCTGACCTCCCTGCCGGTGCCGTACTCATCGCCCGCGACATAGTCACGGAGGTGATAGTAAAGCCTGATCCGGAAGGTGATCCGTGGGAGATTGAAAAGGTGGCGGGCTACGATGGCGCAACCCTCGTGAACAATATCTTTGGCCGGATCTATGACGGTACGCTTACCGTCTTCGACTACCACAGCGGCGAGCCGCTATCAGCCGACGATGTGAAGAAGATCGAGATTGAATTCAGCAATGACCGTACTAAAATCGGCAAACTGTCATTTACCGAAGACTGGTATTACAATCCTTCATCCAATAGCTTGCATAAGATAACAAGATCAGTTACCTTCGGGTATGAGCTTTACAACAACCTCGGCAAAGTATATGCCTACAGGGCAGCCTTCAGGACTGACCTGAACTGAGACAACAGAAACCAACGCATCGCAACGATGTCAAGCTATGATATCATCAGCCTGAATGACTTCATCATCAGGCAACAGAAAGATTTCCCCTATGCACGGGGAGAACTCTCCAGCCTGCTTCATCACATAGGCACGGCGGCCAAGATGGTCAATGCCAAAATACGCAAGGCAGGCCTGGTCGAGATCCTTGGGAGGGCAGGTGCGGAGAATCCCCAGGGTGAGGACCAGCAGAAGCTTGACCGGTATGCTGACGAGGTTTTCATTGACGCCCTGCAGGCATCGGGAGAGTGCTGCGGGGTTGCCTCCGAGGAGAACCAGAACGAGGTTGTCTTTACGGAGGAGTTTGCTGCCAGGGGAAAATATATCGTTTGCATTGACCCTCTCGACGGATCTTCAAACATAGACTACAACGTGTCGGTAGGGTCGATTTTCTCAATCTACCGCCGGGTGACGGAACGCGATGCGGAATCGGGCATTGCCGATTTCCTTCAGCCAGGCAGTAAACAGGTGGCGGCAGGATATGTTATCTACGGCTCGTCAACGATGCTGGTCTACACTACAGGCAACGGGGTGAACGGGTTCACCCTTGACCCCACCATCGGCGAGTTTTGCCTCTCTCACCCCAGTATGAAGACTCCTTCAAAGGGTCGCATCTACTCCATCAACGAGGGCAACTATATCAAATTCCCTGACGGCGTCAAGCGTTACATTAAATATTGCCAGGAGAATGACCCCGCAACAGGGCGTCCCTACATATCACGTTATATCGGTTCACTGGTCTCCGACGTTCACCGTAATCTGCTCACGGGAGGAATCTTCCTCTATCCTCCCTCGATAATCTATCCTTCGGGTAAGCTGAGACTGGTGTATGAATGCAATCCGATATCCTTCATTATTGAACAGGCGGGAGGCGTAGCCACCGACGGCAGGAACAGAATCCTTACAATCAGTCCGGGCTCACTGCATCAGAGATCACCCTTCTACTGCGGCTCCCCGGAGATGATCAGCCAGCTGGTCGGTATGTGCTGCTGATGCCGCCGCCCAATCACTGAAAGAGACCTTTTGCTTGGCGTTCACCGGCGCTTTGTTAATTTTGCACCCTCAAGCAGTTCAGATGGCCAGCAACGTTTTCAGAGACCTGTACAGGAAGCACCCCTCATTCACAAGGCTCGAAGCCCTTCTTGCAGGCGACAGCAACGAGCCGGTGATGATCAACGGTCTTACCGGATCATCGCGCAGTGTGGTTATGGCCGGTGCCCTGTCACAGCAGCCAACTACCCACCTGGTACTGCTTCCGGAGAAGGAGGATGCAGCCTACTTCTACAATGACCTCACCTCGCTTATCGGCGACGAAAACATCTTCTTCTTCCCCGGCACATATAAGAGGTCTGTCATGTATGACCAGACCGAACCGGCCAACATCATTCTCCGGGCCGAGGTGCTGAACTTCCTGACCTCCGGCCGGAGAAAGTGCATTATTGTCACCTACCCTGAGTCGATCATGGAGAAGGTGGTCAGCAAGAGTAACCTGAAGAAGAACACCTTCTCATTAAAGAAGGGAGCAAAGCTCTCCATCGAGTTCCTTGAGGAGGTGCTCCGCATGTACAATTTCAGGCGAACCGATTTTGTATATGAACCCGGACAGTATTCCGTCAGGGGGAGCATCACCGACCTCTTTTCATACTCGGCAGACAAGCCATACCGCATTGATTTCTTCGGCGAAGAGGTTGACTCAATCCGCTCATTCAATGCCGAAGACCAGCTGTCGCTTCAGCTCCATGACGAGATAAAGGTCATCCCTGACATACAGGCACTTGCGTTTAATGAGAGTACTGACAGTTTCATCGATTTCATTCCTCACTCGTCAATCATCTGGAGTGAAAACTTCGATTATATCATTGAGAAAACCGATAATATCTGGTCTCAGGCACGCACCCGAAGCACGCGCGGCGAGATATCCGACCGGCGTGACATTATCATCACCGGGCGGCATCTTGAGGAGCTCTGTTCCAGGCACCGCCAGATCTTCTTCGGAAGGGGCAGGCACGGTGAGGGAGCCGTAAACATCGAATTCCGCACTGAGCCGCAGCCCTCGTTCAACAAGAACTTTGAGCTGCTGACATCAAAGCTTGCAGCCAACGCCAGGGAGGGATACACCAACTTCATCATCTCCGAGAGCGAGGTACAGGAACAGCGTCTCAGGGACATCTTTGCCGAGACTGACCCGTCTGCCGCCTTCACCCCCCTGTTGCTCAACCTGCACCAGGGATTCACAGACCATGATCTCAGGATTGCCGTATACACTGACCATCAGATCTTTGACCGTTATCACAAGTTCAGGATAAAGGGCTTCTTCACCCGTCGTGACAGTATGACCGTGAGGGAGCTCACCGATCTCAATCCGGGTGATTATATCGTTCACGTCGACCACGGAATTGGCCGCTTCGGGGGTCTGGAGAAGATCGAGGTCAACGGGCGCATGCAGGAAGCCATCAAGCTGGTCTTCAAGGATAACGACATACTCTTTGTGGGCATTCATGCTTTGCACCGTATTTCAAAATACAAAGGCAAGGATAACACCCCTCCCCGCATCAATAAGCTGGGCACCGGTGCATGGCAGAAGATCAAGCAGTCGACCAAGAAAAAGGTAAAGGACATTGCCCGCGACCTCATCAAGCTCTATGCCCAGCGAAAGGCTTCCGGTGGTTTTGCCTACTCGCCCGACTCGTATCTTCAGAGGGAGCTGGAGGCCTCATTCATCTGGGAGGATACCCCTGACCAGCTTGCCGCCACCATAGCCGTCAAGGATGACATGGAGGAACCGACACCCATGGACCGCCTTGTCTGCGGTGATGTCGGCTTCGGAAAGACCGAGGTGGCTGTCAGGGCTGCCTTCAAGGCCGCTACTGACGGAAAGCAGACCGCCCTTCTGGTACCCACAACCATCCTGGCATTGCAGCACTATAAGACCTTCACCGCCCGTCTTGAGAATTTCCCCTGCCGGGTTGACTATATCAGCAGGCACAGGAAGCCCGCCGAGCAGAAAAAGATACTGAAGCAGGTAGCTGACGGAGAGATAGATATCATCATTGGCACGCACAAGATAACAGGAAAGGAGGTCAGGTTCAAGGATCTCGGGCTGCTGATCATTGACGAGGAACAGCGTTTCGGCGTCGCTGTCAAGGAGCGGCTGAAGAGCCTGAAGGCAGGTGTTGACACCCTCACGCTGACAGCCACTCCGATCCCGCGCACGCTGCAGTTTTCGCTCATGGGAGCACGTGACCTCTCTGTGATATCCACACCCCCTCCCAACAGGATGCCCATAATCACTGAGCTGCACGGCTTTAATGAAGATATTATCCGTGAAGGCATTGTATATGAGGTAAGCCGCAACGGACAGGTATTTTTCATCCATAACAGGATTGAAAACATCATGGAGGTCAAAGCCACCATATCACGCATCTGTCCGGAGGTGAAGATTGCCGTGGTGCACGGGCGAATGGAGGGGGAAGAGGTTGAGAACGTGATGTTCGACTTTATAAGGGGCGACTATGATGTCCTGCTTGCCACAACGATTATTGAATCCGGACTTGACATACCCAATGCCAACACCATTTTCATCAATGACGCTCATTCCTTCGGGCTCTCAGAGCTGCACCAGCTCCGTGGCAGGGTTGGCCGGTCAAACAAAAAGGCCTTCTGTTATCTTCTTACCCCGCCACTCTCAATGCTCACCGGCGATGCAAGGAGACGCCTCAGGGCCATTGAGGAGAACTATGAGTTGGGAAGCGGTTTTAACATCGCCCTGCAGGATCTTGACATCCGCGGTGCGGGAAACCTCCTGGGAGGCGAGCAGAGCGGCTTCATCGCCGATGTGGGTTACGAAACCTACCAGAAGATCCTCAATGAGGCAGTTAAGGAGCTGAAGGAGGAGGAGTTCGGGGATCTCTTCCCCGGAGTGGCCGGTAAGAATGAGACGGAAGGTGAAGATTCCGCAAAACAGTATGTACCTGATGTCACGGTAGACACCGACCTTGAGATAATGTTCCCCGATGAATATGTCTCAAACATACCCGAACGCATCAGGCTATACAAGGAGCTCAATGACATCAGGAATGAGGAGGGTCTCAGAGCCTATGAATCACATCTTGCCGACAGGTTCGGGCCGCTGCCGGTGCCTGCCAGGGCACTTCTTGAACTGGTGAGACTTAAATGGATTGTCTCGCAGACAGGAATTGAAAAGGTAATACTGAAAAATAACACTCTGATTGCTAACTTTGTGACAGATCAGTCGTCACCTTTCTACCGCACGCCTCTATTTGTGTCTGTAATGAATTTTGTAAACAGGAAACAGGGTACAATGACAATAAAGCAGAACAACACCAAGCTCAGTCTCACCGTCAGGGAGGTTACGTCAGTCACCCAGGCGATAGCACTCTTCGGCAGAATACTGGCATATCACGAGTCAACCATAAAGCCGCAGGCAAACAAATGAATCTGATCATTGATATAGGCAACACCACCACCAAGGCAGCGCTTTTCGAAAAAGGCCTGATAATCAGAAAGGAGCGATTCATGTCAGCTGATCCGGAGAGTGTTGGCGGGTTTATCGGCAGCCGTCACCCGGATGGTGCTATTGTGTCAAGTGTCAGCCATGATCCGTCTGCATTGCTGGCTTTCCTGAGAACAAGGAGTGGCAGGGTACATCATCTCACCTTCCGCTCTGCATATCCTTTCTCCATTGACTATGACACGCCGGAGACACTGGGCGTCGACCGACTTGCCGCCGCAGCCGGGGCTTACATGCATTATCCCGGGGCAGATCTCCTGGTCATCGATGCCGGCAGCGCCCTGACCATTGACCTGGTCTCCGGAGGGGCTTACCGGGGGGGAAGCATATCACCCGGACTCTCAATGAGGTTTCGTGCACTGCATGAGTATACCGGCAGACTGCCGCTTGTAAACAAACGCAGCAACTTCACTTTTCCTGCCAGAACGACGGAAGATGCTATCGCCGCAGGAGTTGTGACGGGCCTCGTATATGAAATAAATGAGTATATTCGCACATTCGAAGAAAGGCACAAGAAGCTCGTCACGGTCATCACGGGCGGCGACAGCGAACTGATATCTTCGCGCACCGAAAGGAAAATAATTGCCTATCCGGACCTTGTGACTGAGGGTTTAAATTTTTTACTTGACACTAATGTTTAAGACCAGAAGATTAAATCTGATATTTTTGCTGGCACTCCTGACGGCAGGAGCTGCGGGCCAGAAGAATGTCCAATCGCCGTTCGCCAGGTACGGCATCGGCAACCTTGAGCAGCCGGGGACTTTCAGGACACAGGCAATGGGTGGCATCAGCAGCGGAATAAGAAACAATCTTACACTGAATTTTCCGACACCGGCATCATACAGCAGCATTGACACCACCTCATTTATCTTTGATTTTGGCCTTGACTACGGTGTCATCAGGCTCGAGGACCAGAATCATATCTTTTATTCGCAGGATCTCAACTTTGCTCACCTGATGCTCGGTTTCCCGATTACAAAGGGCTGGGGCGTCGCGGCTGCCATCGTGCCATATTCCAACGGCTCCTACAACATCGTGGAGAAGTCCGCTGAAAACGGAGGCGCTGATGCCATGATTGAGCGTCACAACGGATCCGGCGGTTACCAGAAAGCACTCATCGGAACGGGGTTCAGCCCCATGAAATACTTCTCGGCCGGAGTAAACATGTTTTTCATTTTCGGAGAGACCACAAGGATCAATGATTTCCTGTTTACTGCCGACAACAACTTATTCAATACCAGGAAATATGGTAGTTCTGCCATGAACGGCATAGGCTGGGAGGCATCACTCCAGTTCATGGCTCCACTGCCAGAGCGGAAGTTCATAAACGCCGGACTTACCTATACACCCGGAATGAACCTGAAGACAACCAACAAGGACATTGTATTCAGGTATTCCAGCATTCAGACATCGGCTCTCGGCATCGACACACTGTACAGTGCCACAGAAGCCACCACCAGCACCATTCCCCGAACCATCAGGGGAGGCGTCGCCTTCGGTAAGACCGACAAGTTTGTCACAGGAGTGGATATCGTTTACACTGCATGGTCAGAGGCGTCTCTGCCAGGCACCTACGGAACATACACAGATGTGATATCACTTCATGCAGGAGCTGAATACATCCCTGACAAATTCTCTAATTACAGTTTTTTTGATCGTATGGAATACCGCATAGGAGGCCGTTATGGCGAGAGTTATGCACTCTATGAGGGTGACAACCTCAGAGAATACGGCATAACTTTTGGAACAGGTATACCGTTGAGAAGATCGAGATCCAGAATCTCACTGGTCGTTGACCTTGCAAACAGGGGTAATCCTGATGCTGGTCTTCCCCGTGAGACGAGGATATCAATCGGAGTCAGTCTCAATTTATATGACTACTGGTTCATCAAACGACAGTATGAATAAAAGATTTTTAAGAGAGATGAAAAGAACTTTAAGCACCATTCTGACCGGAACACTTCTGACATTTCTTTCATTAAGCCTGCAAGCACAAAAAGGTGTTGAAACGGGCACTCCTTTCGGACGGGGCGAGGACAGCACAAGGTGTCTCCGGAACACGTCACTTTATTCAACCTACTACGAGAACAAGGACTTCAACATGGCGGTGCAGTTCTGGAGACCGGTATTCGCGGAGTGTCCGGGATCTTCGAAGAACACCTATATCAAGGGTGAGGCTATGTTCAAGGAGTTCTTCCGCAAGACAGGCAACAAGGCCTATATTGACACAGTGCTGATGATTCTTGATCAGCGCACGAAATACTTCAACGAGGGGCCGGCCAATTCACTCCGCAAAGCCTTTGCCCTTTATGAATTCGGGGGAAATGACCCCGTCTATGCAATGCAGTGTTATGACCTGACCAGGGAGGTGATGCAGACCTCTCCCCAGAGTTTTGACCAGACCTACTTAAGTCTCTATATGGCCATAACAGCCAAAGCCTACATGCTTAAGCTCATTGAGGCCCCGGCAATAATAACTGCCTACTCTCAGACAATGAAGGGCGTTGACAGTCAACTCTCACGAAACCGTGATGATGCCCGTTACCTTGAGGCAAGAAAGAACATTGACGCCGTTTTCAGATCAAGTGGTGCAGCTTCATGTTCCAATCTGGAAGAGCTCTTCACTGCTGACGTCAACAAAAATCCTGATGATACTGTCTTGCTCAGGAAAGTCATCGACCTCCTTACCGAAGCCGGTTGCCGCGATTCCGAACTCTATTTTAAATCAGCAACCTATCTGTACCGTGCTGAGCCCAATGCATCATCAGCCGCCCAGCTTGCCGAGATGAATATGGCCCGCAAAAATTACAACGAGGCGGAAAAGTATTATACGGAAGCCATCGATCTTGAAACAGACCGTACGATCAAATCAGGCCTCCTGACCAAACTGGCATCTCTGGAGCTGGCTTCAGACAGCAAACAGGCTGCACGTGATTTTGCGAAGGCGGCCTTCTCTCTTGATCCCACAAGCGGCACTGCCCTGTACATCATTGCAGAATCATATGCAGGTGCAAAAGTTGGAGATGCCTTTGATAATCAGACTGTATACTGGGTTGTGGTAGACTACCTTGCCCGGGCAAGAAACACTGACCCCACACTCAAGGATCAGATAGACGAAAGAATAGCCATTTATTCGAGGATGTTCCCGACAAAGGAAGAGGCTTTCTTCAGAAGTCTGGTCGAAGAGGGCTCAGCCTATCAGGTGGGTGGATGGGTTAATGAATCAACCACCGTAAGATTCAGAAAAGAGTAACCGCATTGAAATACCGGAAAACATATGGTTTCCTGATTGCAGTCCTGTTTACCGGGACTGCTTTGCTTTCATCATGTGAGAAGAGGGATATTGTGGTCAGGGATCTCCAGATTAAAGACCTGCCGTCGCTTTCAGCCAGGGATGTTGAGACCATGTATTCAGACTCGGGCAGGGTCACTCTGCTGGTTCGCACCCCTCTGATCCAGCAGTTTAAATCAGAAGAAAACCCCTACACCCTCTTCCCCGAGGGCATCACTGTCCTTTTCTTTGAGAAGCAGAGTGAGCCGCAGGGAAGCATCAACTCGAAGTATGCACGCTATACCGAGAAGGACGAGGTATGGGAACTGCGTGACAGCGTGGTTGCCATCAATACCGAGGGAGACATACTTGAGACGGAACTGCTTTTCTGGAGCGAACCCAGGGAGAGAATCTGGTCTGACAGGTTTGTCAGATTTACCCACAATGATCAGATAATAATGGGCACAGGATTTGAATCCGACACCAGGTTTACAAAGTGGTCAATACGAAACGTTACAGGAACAATCTACATTAAAGATGAACAAGAAGTCCCTCCTGCTGATTGAAATAGTCTGGATCATCCTGGGAACGGTGTGCCTCGGCATAGCCGTACGTGAGATTAGCACAAACGGATTTAAAAGCGGCCTGCTCTATCTTATCATGGCGGCAGGCGCTTTATCCCTGGCCTGGTTACGTGATTCACAGAGGAAAAAACTCTGATTTCAGGTCATGAACCCGTTCCTGATCATAGCTATTGCACTTCTATTTGCCGCATTCTTTTCGGCAATGGAGTTCGCATTGAGCGCCTCCGATAAGCTCCGTACAGAGCTAGACCTCAGGCAGGGGTATGTCGGATCGGGGGCCATCGCAGCCTTTGCCGGAAACCCCGGCCTTTTTTTCTCGACAATGCTTACAGGAGCCAGCATCACCACGGTGATCTTCAGTATGATGGCAGCCACCATGATCGAAAGATGGCTTTCAGACCTCATCCCTTCGGGAGTGGTCATCTTCATTATCCAGACTGTCATCATATCATTGATGCTCCTGGTTTTTGCCTTCCTCCTGCCAAGGTCGCTCGTCAGGATAAGTCCCAACCTCTTCCTGAGGATATTCGCAATCCCCGGTGCCTTTTTCCATTACCTCTTTTACCCTCTGATCAAATCCGTCATCTGGCTCGGGAACCTCGTGATCCGGATCTTCGCCGGCATCAGACCCGAACGGGCGGAACAGGAGAACAGGCTCTTTCCCCGAATCGACATAGATAATTTGATGAATGACTTTGCTGAGACTTACGAGGGAAAGGAAGAGGAGAACAGCAGCCTGAGGTTCTTTCAGAACATACTTGAGTTCTCCTCCGTGAAAGCCCGCGACAGCATGGTGCCCAGGACAGAGATCGTTGCACTGCCCATTGAGTCAACTCCTGATGAGCTGAGGCAACAGTTCATCGAATCAGGGCATTCAAAGATCCTCCTCTACAGGGAGAATATTGACAATATGGTTGGCTACTATGAACTAAAGGACATTTTGCACGGGCCGTCTGACCTGGTCACCGGGATGAGGAAGCTGCCGGTTGTTCCGGAGACCATGACTGCCAACAAGATACTAAGGCTGCTCTCCGATGCCAAGAAGAGTATAGCACTTGTCGTTGATGAGTTCGGAGGCACGGCCGGGGTAATAACCATTGAGGATGTCCTTGAGGAGATTGTGGGTGACATTGAGGACGAGCATGATATAAGTGACCTGGTTGAAAAGAAGACAGGCGATAAGGAGTATATTCTCTCCGGCAGGCTCGACATTGACTACCTCAATGAAGAGTATGATCTCGGCCTGCCGGAAAGCGATGAATACACAACCCTAGCAGGGCTTATCCTCTTCGTGCACGGAAACATCCCGCGCCAGCAGGAGAAAATTCGTGTCGGGCGTTATCTCTTCACGGTGCTGAGAAGCTCCACAACCAAGGTTGAGCTTCTGAAGCTGACAATCGATTAAAGCTATCAATCCGGCCGCCCCCGGACCGCCAGCCGGCTTATGGACTGGAGGCAGGGATCTTATCGGGGCCTGCAGTGAGTATCAACGAAACTGCTACTGTGCAGCCTTCATCTCGGTGTAATACTTATAATACAGCGGTATCGCCCTCATGCCGGCGAACAGGTTCTCAAGTGGGTAGTTCTCATTAGGTGAGTGTATGGCATCTGACTCGAGCCCGAAACCCATAAGTATGGATTTGACACCTAGTATCTTCTCAAAAGTGGCGATGATGGGGATGCTGCCTCCGCTCCGGACAGGAATGGGCTTCTTGCCGAAGATCTCTTCATAGGCTCTCTCGGCTGCCAGGTATTCCGGGGTATCGAGCGGGCTCACGTAAGCCTCACCTCCGTGAAGGTATTCAGCTTTGATCTTCACTCCTGCCGGTGCAACCGATTTGATATGGCTGATTGCGAGTTCGGCAATCTTCTCTGCCTTCTGGAACGGGACCAGTCTCATCGAGATCTTTGCAGAGGCTTTTGAGGGTAGTATGGTCTTTGCTCCCTCGCCTGTATAACCTCCCCATATGCCGTTCACATCAAGAGTTGGCCTTATGCCTGTGCTCTCCAGGGTTGAGAACCCCTTCTCAGAGGCGAGGGCTTCAACGCCAACCGATTTCCTGTACTTCTCCGGGTCGAAAGGCCGTTCCGCCATCTTGGCCCTCTCCTCATCCGAGGGTACGGCTACCTCATCGTAAAAGCCCGGAATGGTAATGCGCCCGTCACTGTCCTTCAATCCCGATATGATATCACACAGTACGTTGCACGGGTTAACCACTGCTCCTCCGTAGATCCCTGAATGCAGGTCCCGGTCGGGACCCTCCACCTCAACCTGGATGTATGAAAGTCCCCTCAGTCCTGAAGTGACAGAGGGTGTATCGGATGAGATCATCGTGGTGTCAGAGATGAGTATCACGTCTGAGCTCAGCATCTCCCTGTATTGTGCACAGAACCCGGCGATACTGGTTGAGCCGGCCTCCTCCTCACCTTCGATCATGAACTTCACATTGCATGGCAGTGTGTCTGTGGCCATCATCATCTCAAAGGCCTTGAGATGCATGAAGAGCTGTCCCTTGTCGTCATCGGCTCCGCGGGCATAAATCTTCCCGTCACGTATCTCCGGCTCGAAGGGATTTGATACCCATTTATCGAGGGGCTCGGCAGGCATCACATCGTAGTGGCCATAGACGAGTATCGTTGGGAGAGAAGGGTCAATGAGCTTCTCTCCGTAAACAATCGGATTCCCCTCAGTGGGGTATACCGCAGCGCGGTCAGCCCCGTTGCCCGAAAGCAGGTCCCGGATATATTCAGCTGCCCTGATCATATCAGGCTTGCTGGCTTCAGAGGCACTTACGGAAGGAATCCTGATGAGACCAAATAGTTCCCCGAGAAATCTCTCCCTGTTTGTTTCGATGTAGTTCTTTATTCTTTCCATATTCACTTGTAATTGACATATTCGCCAGCCGCCCACAGCAGCTTCTCATACCACTCCTTCCCGAAAGCCCTTACGAGGGGTTCTCCGAGAAAGATACAAAGTTCCGTATCCTTTTTAATGCCGGCAGCCACTCCGGGCTTGCAGATGGGCCACTCTTCATAATTAACCGCCCTGAAATCACGGTACTGTTTAACCCTAACGGGGAAGAGGTGACACGAAAGGGGCTTTCTGAAGTCAACCGCTCCTGCATTGAAGGCAGTCTCAATACCGCACTTGTATACATCATCCTCCATAATCGCATAGGCGCACTCCTCATTGTTGACGAGCGGCGTCACCAGCTCTCTCTCGGTATCCTTCATGCTGGTACCCTCCTTTTCTATCGAACTGATCCCTTCAGGGCGCAGCCAGGAACGGAGCAGGGGCCATATGCGGTCAAGTATCGCTGCCTCCTCCGCTGTCAGCGGAGCACCGGTGTCGCCGTAGCGGCAACAGCTCCCCTTGCATATACTGAGGTCACAGGAAAACTTCTTTTCTATCAGTGCGAGTGATACTATGGTGTTATCAATCTGCAGCATCCTGTTTCAGACCAGTGATTTGCCTGTCATCTCCGGCGGTGCGGGCAGCCCCATCATTTTCAGAATAGTCGGCGCCACGTCCGCCAGTATGCCGCTCGCCACACTTCTGTACCTGTCGCTTATGAGATAGAGGGGAACAGGATTCAGGGAGTGGGCCGTATTGGCTGATCCGTCAGGGTTGACTGCAAAGTCAGCGTTGCCGTGATCGGCTATGATCAGCACTTCATAGTCATTGGCCCGTGCAGCCCTGACAACATCACCTGCGCACTCATCAACCGTTTTCACTGCTTTTGCAATGGCATCATATATACCTGTATGGCCAACCATATCTCCGTTTGCAAAATTGAGGCAAATAAAATCGTGCTTCCTTTTCCCGAGCTCTTCGATAATGGCATCCCTGACCTTCGGGGCACTCATCTCAGGCTGGAGATCATAGGTGGCAACCTTCGGCGAAGGTATGAGTATTCTCTCCTCGCCCGGAAACTCCTTCTCCCTTCCACCGGAGAAGAAGAAGGTCACATGTGCATACTTTTCCGTTTCGGCAATTCGCAGTTGCTTCTTTCCGAGTTCTCCAAGGATCTCACCCAGTGTTCTGTTGACATTATCCTTCGGGAAAATGATATTCAGCCCTTTGAATTTGTCATCATAGGGGGTCATTGTGAGATAGTTGAGGGGGATGGTCTTCATGCCTGCCTCGGGCATATCGTGCTGTGTCAGCACCATTGTCAGCTCCCGTGCCCTGTCATTCCTGAAGTTGATGAAGACAACGACATCCCCGGGGCTTATTGTTGTCACCGGAGCGCCTCCCTCATCAGTTACAACTATCGGTTTCATAAACTCATCGGTGACCCCTTCGTCATATGAGTTCTGTATGGCCTGGAGAATATCGTTAGTCGCGGTTCCCCTGCCATGAACAAGCATGTCATAGGCCTCCTTTATTCTCTCCCACCTTTTGTCACGGTCCATCGCATAATACCTGCCAATGAACGATGCCACCCTTCCGTTGCTGTTCTCAAGGTGCTTCAGCAAGTCAGCCATATATCCCTTGCCGCTCCTGGGGTCAGTGTCACGTCCGTCACCAAAGCCGTGAATATAAACCTCCTTCAGCCCGAACTCCATTGTCATATCGCACAGCGAATATAGATGAGTGTCGAGCGAGTGCACTCCGCCGTCGGAGAGGAGTCCCATGAAATGAACCTTAACTGCCTTGTCGCGGGCATATGTAAAAGCCTCCCTGAGAAGTTCATTGGAACGCATCTCTCCTGTACGGCAGGCCTTGTTGATCTTTACAAGATCCTGGTATACCACACGGCCGGCACCGATATTCAGATGGCCCACCTCCGAGTTGCCCATCTGCCCTTCTGGCAGTCCCACATCTTCTCCTGATGTGAGAAGGTATGACGATGGATATTTTTCTTTCAGCGCATCGATATTGGGTGTACCTGTCGAGCTGATGACATCACTCCTTGTACCGTCACCTATTCCCCATCCGTCGAGGATCATCAGCAACACTCTGTTTTCTTTCATTAAGTATGATTTTACTAAGTTGAGCAGGATTCAAAAATAGCCATTTCCTGCTGAAGGAGAACCATCCCTTGTGAATAACAAAAGAGGGACTGTAAAGTTTGCTTTACTTTGCGCCCCTTATTTCCTCCACTTTAATTTTGTATCCTTTATCGGGGCATGTTGGTTCATACTCGATGTCAGTTCCTATCCAGGCATTCCACTCCTGTTCCGAAAGGTTTCGCGTCACCTTGTCGCATATGCCGGTGGTCATGCACCTGATATGTGCCGGACGCTGCGTCACATCCTTGTTTGTGGCGGCAAGAAAGGCTTCCCCGCCCTCGCAGAAGGCAAGCCGGATTACATCTTTTTCAGTGTCAGTGAATACTACGGGCGGCTGTGTAAGGTTGGCCAGTGTCCAGAGCTTTATCACTCCCGTATCGTCTGATGTAAGCATTTGGCCGTCAGTACTGTCGAAGGCAATGCACTTAATCGCTGCCAGATTTCCCACGGCATTCCACGTGACCGAACCGGTTGAGGTATCCCAGATATCCAGTGTTCCGGATTGGTCGCCGGTTGCCAGGCGGTTGCTTCCCGGGATGAATCTGTGTGCCGTAATTACCCTGTCGCCCGTCTGAATGGAAAATTTTCTCTCCGGCGACTCCGTCAGCCAGCAAAGAACCTTTCCTTCATTGGTCAGTGCCACCATAATGGAGTTATCATGAGATATATCCATTGCCTTTATTCCGGCAGATTCTTCCAATATTTTTTTACCCTGCCGGGTGGCAAGATCCCATTCATTGACGCCTCCTTCAGAGGCAGCGGAGTAGAGGAGGTTACCCGAAGATGAAAAAAGAAGGGCTGTGATGTTACCGCTAGTGTCCTTAAGCTGATAACCGATGGTATCATCACCGGTTGGTATCATAACAATCTCAGATGACTCTGTGCCGCAGGCGAGCCATGATGCATCAGGACTGACCGTCATTACACTGATTATCTTCTCTCCGGACCAGATCATTTTATAACCCCGGTCCGGGTAGTCTGTCTGTCCCACCAGCACTCTGCCCCGTGTGTCAGCAACATAAAAATATTGTCCGTCTGAGCCGGCTGTCATGGCTGTAATGTCGGCGCCCTCAGGACTTAAGCTGGCATAGAACCTGTTGCCGTATCTTTTGCTCACCTCGTAGAGGGCTGAGAATATATCCGCATCCTCGGAAAAGCCCGCATTTCTGCTGTTGAAAAGAAACGCCTGCCATGCCAGCAGTAGCTGCAGGTCCTTGTCCGACAAGTGATTCAGTGATCTCACAGCCAGTGAACGGGCCAGTGACAGCATCCTGTATCTGTTTATCTCCTCAGCTTTCTCCAGTGCCGCTGTCTTACCAGCAACTATCTCGTCAACAATACTTTCAGCAGCTGTGGCTCTCTCCTCTGCCTCCTCAGCCATGTCTGCTGCAGCGAGGGCGTTCAGCCTCTCAAAGCCAACCTGGGCTGAGGCTATCTTCAGTGTGTCAGACAGAAAATCAAGGCTGTCGCTAAGCCGGTCGATGACGGCGACAGCCTCATCCTTGATCTGAATTGCCACCGATTTCTGTTTTTCAGCCCTGTTTCTGAGCGAGTAGACCGTGCCAAGGACTATCAGGGTTACAAGTGCGATAAGTCCCAGTAATCCCGCAATAATTCTCGACCGCTTTATACTTTCCATACCTGTTTTCCTGCTGTATTCCTCCCGGTTCAGATACTCCTCCTCGGAGTTTTTCAGGAAGAGCATTGTTCTTTCGAATGCCGGGTCCAGCTTCTCAGCCCATGGGAGTGTGGGGTTATTGACATCCCTCCATCTCAGAGTCATCAGAAGATCAGGTGCCGTCCATAGTTTGCCATTGCCTTCCTGGTACTGTTCAGCAGCAGCGGCGAGCTGCAGATAAAGCTTTGCTGATGTCTCCTCCTCATCCATCCAGTTGCGCAGAGGGCCCCACAGCCGGATTATGCTTTCGTGAGTCAGGTCAAGGATGCTCTCCCTGGTCAGCGGCACCTCCTTTGAAGGGCTGAGAAATGAATATTCCGGGTCTCTGAATACTTCTGCGACATGAATTATCTCCTGCTCAGAACAACCTGTCTGCGCAGCTATGGCAGAGATGTTTTCCGGCTTCCGCAGTTCCCTTCCGTCATCGGTTCGTGCGGTGATGGTCCGGAAGAGGCGGGAGCAGACATAGCGGTGCCTCTCATCGAGTGATTCCAGCGCCTGTCCGGCATGTTGCGAGATGGCACCTCTGACCTGGCCCACTGCCTCGTAGTCAGCGATTCCTATCGGGCGGCTCATGTCGCCGGTCCGGCTCCACTGGGTCCAGAGACGCATCATGAGATGCTGCAGCACCGGAAGCTGACCGGGTTTATCAGTCAGGTCAGTAATTATCAGTCTCACCAGGGCCCGGTCTATCGTTGCTCCTGCCACTGTTACAGGATCTTCGATGACCGACCCGAGCAGGTCATTTGAAATATGCGGCAACAGGTAGCTGCTGCTGTTCATCAGGTTGGTCAGGGAGTGAAAACGTGCGCATTCCGACACATACTCGGACCGCATGGTCAGAATGATGCAGAGTCCCTGATCCGGCTTCTGCACCGAATTAACTATCAGGTCGATGAAATCAGTGGCATCATCTCCGAAGGTACCTCTTGCTTCCGCAGAACTGTATCTGAATATCTCTTCGAACTGATCGATGATTATGACTATCTGCTGTCTCAGGTTCTTTCTGATTCGGTTGACAACGTCAGTCAGTCCTTCGGATCTGTTGTGCAGTGATGCTGCAACACTTAACTCAGTGAGCTGCGTGAAGCCGGCGCCGGCGGAGAGCCTGGCAAGTTCCGCAGCGAGGTGATCAACAGGATTATGGCCAGGCCTGAAGACCAGGTATGACCATGTCTTCCTGCCTTCGGCATTCTCCTTCAGCAAGGCAGGGATGACTCCTGAAAAGACCAGTGATGACTTTCCGCTCCCTGATGCCCCGATAACGGCGGCAAACCTGTTCTCCTTGAGTCGGGTAACAATCTTCAGGGTGCTTTCCGTTCGCCCAAAGAAGAGATGCCCCTCGTCCGGCCTGAATGCTCTGAGGCCAGGAAACGGATTAGGCCTGATGATAATATTCTTGTCATCCATAGAAAACATTTTTAATGAACCACTACCCCCCCTGGTTATCCATATAATTTACAAATATATCAGTGTATTCTGAATAGTAAAAGACAAAGGAGACAATATCGTTGACAGGAAGCGCATAAAGTCCGCTCTTGCCATTTCTGGTTGGTACTATCCATGAAATTACTCCGGGCAGTGAGCCGGAATCATAGCTCTCCGAGTATCTCATCGATGAAGCCAGCAGTACAATTTTTTCTTCGGGGATACTGCTGAAACAGAGGCTAAGGAATCTCGTCTTCTCAAACAGCATGGCGGCCTCCGGGATTTCACCGCTGACCACTGCGGCTATCCTGGTCCTTACTGTTTCGGGCAGCCTCGCCTCAGCTTCAGCGTACCACTGAGGGTTCAGGGCCCGTATTGCCCTTGCACTCTCTTCCTGGAGCAACTGGCTGTTGCTGAAAAGATATGAGACAGCAAGTTCCTTTTCAAGACCTCTGCCTTCTCCTGCCACCTTGTGCAGGGCGCAGGCCTTGGACCATGTCCCCGTGATGTTCTGTTCCGACGTCAGTATGAACGAAGGAACCGAGCGGCCTTTGACCTCTCTGAGAGGGAAGCAGAGAGAGAGTTCTGTCAGTCTGCCACTGTCGGTGTGATTTCCCAGCATTGCCTTCAGCGGCCGACGCATAGGGCCGGAAATGACAGTGTCGATCGCCTCGGCGGCGATAGCTGCACCGTAGGTTGTGCCATTACCGGAACTGGTTATGATCACATCTGTAACAGCCTTCCCGGCCAGGAGAGTTAGGAGTGAAGACATGAACCCGGTGTTCACTTCTCTCTCATATTCAAGGGAAGCAGCAATGATGAAATACTTATTCCTCTTCGCCTCAAGCTGCAGGGCTATCAGCCTGGAGATGTTATGCAGCGTCATGTTCAGTATCTCCTCAACCCGTTGCCTCTGCTTTACCTGAGGCACATACTCCTGGCTGCAGAGGTAGCTGGCAGCCTTCATCCGTACGGTGATATGGCCGCCCTCGATAAACCGGTTCAGGTAAGGCAATGTTGAGGAGAGAGGCATCATGTCAAGAAGCCTCATTATCATCAGGTTTTCTCTCTCGCTGTTTGTTGCCCTGAGCGCCGTACCTATGATGTCACCAAACGTGTCAGGGCCGAAGAGCCGCAGTACATAGAAGGCTTCCCTGGCCGTGTCAGGATGGCTCATCGCCTGCACTATCTCCTCACGCAACTCCCTGATGCCAAAGCTTCCTGCAGCGATGATTCCCGTTCGCCTTATCTCCGTGTTTGTATCACCCAGCAGTTTCTTAACCTCCTGCAGCGTGGGCTCCTTCCTGTTTAACATGATGCTCCGGGCAGCAGCTGCTTTCTCTGATATCCCCGGGAGCCTCAGGAGGTCACTGTTTCTGACAGGATCGGAATAATACTTCTCGATGTTGGCTATCGTAGCTGCTGCCTCATTTCTTATCTGCTCACTGAAGCGGGTTCCCGCTACGATGACCTTCAGGGCAGGGAGCAGAGCTGGGTCAAAAGATCTGCCGGCGACAGATACTGCCTCAGCGGCATACGCCTCGTCGGCATGGTTCCTGAGATAGTCTGACCGGCCGCTTATCAGATCAAGGTAATGATCGGCAAAGAGAAGGGTACTTCTGAACCCCACAGCCGGAGCCTCAAAGGCCTCAGGCTGCTCATAAGGGTTATCGGAAGGAGGAGCCGCCGCAAGTTTTGATGAGAGAGCATTCCTGAATTCCGCTGCGAGGATGATGTCAATTATTATCAGTACCAGGGCATAAAGTGGAAGTAACAGAACCAGTCCTGAGGCATCTGACCGTGTCAGCCATCTTGCGATCATCATTATGACAGTGATCAGAGCAATTGCAGCAATGGTTCCGGTGGTCAGGCTGCCTGTCTTCTCCCGTGCTCCGTCCCTCTCTTCAAACAGGTAAAGCAGGATGCCCATTGAAGGGATGGTGACGATAAACATGAATGCCAGGCAGAATACTGAAGCAAGAGAGGTGAACAGGGCCGAGAGCAGGCTGAGTGACTCTCTTCCGTTGAGATCGTAATAGATAAAGATAAGGGCAGCAGGAGCAGACAGTACCAGCAGGGCAAGAGGCGCCAGGAGGAGTCTGCCCTGCAACCTCATGTTCCTGAGCAGGGGCAGGTAGAAACGGTTTCTCATCATCAGCCCGAGGCCGATGCCGGTGCAAGTAATTATAGCAGTATAAATCAATGGTGTAGCTCTGAATAGCGAGAGTTCCGTAATAACAATCAGAATGGTGACAGCCATTATCACCAATATTGCCGTGGCTGACCTGAAGGCCCACAAATGACCGGTTTTCATTGCCGGAAAGATTTTAACATGTACCGGAAAAAATAGAGACTCACTTATACAAGGTATGACAAAATTTCAAAACCTACAAATAGGCTCCCCTTGATCTCACAAGGTCAGCAATGAGGGGCGTTATCTCCTCAGCCGTGGTGTCGGGGCCTTCAATTACCAGGTCAGCCTGCTCATACCAGCTGGTCCGGCTTTCCAGCAGTTGCTGAACCCGGGAGGCCAGTCCCTCCTGGCCGGTTTCCCGGAGGAGCGGACGTATTGTTTTTGATTTCTGCAGGCGCAATGCCAGCTCAGCTACCGTCAGTTTAAGATAGACTATCACTCCCGTTGACCTCATGATTTCCATATTGTCAGCAGAGCATGGGGTGCCGCCTCCGCAGGCTACCACAGTTCTTGTTCTTCCTGAAACTGTCAGCAGGGCCCTGGATTCAGCTTCCCTGAAGAAATCCTCTCCCTTCTGTTTAAACAGATCCGGCACTGACGATCCCTCCATCTCTTCAACAATCTTGTCGGTATCAGCAAAGTTCCATCGCAGCGCACTGGCTATCTTTCTGCCCTTTGAGCTCTTGCCGCTTCCCATGAAGCCTATCAGGTAGATGTTCACGCTGCGCTACAGATCTAATTTCATCTGGGCCGGGTCATCCGGAAGGGGTCCGCGGGAAGCCGGGCCGGATTCGTCATCTTCCTCTGCTTGTGGCGGAGGCGGTGCAGCCTCACTTTTTACCACAGGCTCCAGCTCACGTATGTCTGTGACACTGTAGTTTGACAACCTTTTCCCTTTGGCACGGTAGCTCTTGACACCGATAAATTGAGCCACCTCAATGATCTCATGTCTGCGGCCCTCATTCTTCCCGCCAAATCTTATCTCAAGACGCGGGTATTCAACCTCGGTAAGGCTGACGAGCTTCGATCCGTCGCTGTCTGAGATGAAGCACTGCAGCCTTTCTGACTCTTCGAAGACAAAGCGCTTCACATAATAGAATCCCTGCTCCTGATCCCAGTATACTGCAGAGAATATCTTTGAATCCCTGAATTTCTCAAGGAGAAGAAGGTCATCCTCGAAATGAAGTGAAAGGTCAGTTCCGGCAGTGCGGTACCATCCTCCCCTGGTAACAATAAGGAGCGTATCCTCCGAAGCGAATTCCCCGAGGAATCTTCCCCTGCCGTCAACATTCAGGCGCATCACCGCTTCATCATACCACAGTTTGCGGCCCCCAAGGGTTGAGAGCCCCTTCTCCTTGAGGGTTATCTTATGTACAGCATTCTTTGTCAGGATATTACCCATTGACGCACGGCCCTTGATAGCCAGTTCGCCGAAGTCAAAGTCGAAGGTGAGTTTCTTCAGCCGGGCACGCGGTTTATGGCAAATACGGATAACCTCAGCCTCGCCGTTGGGATTCGCACTGAGGTACAGGATACGCGTGCCGTTAGTGCCGCGGCCCAGGTTGTATTCCTTGTCGCGTGTAAGACCTGTGAGGGCGCACCGCTTGACATACAGCGGACCGTCACGGCCGTCCTGATAAACGATGTTGTATATGGTCCGGGTGTCGTTTCTGAGAAAGACCTGTATATGTATCACATCCTTGCCCACAAAGAGCTTCTCAGCCACCTTTGTTATGAGATAGGTGCCGTCTTTCCTGATAACGATTATATCATCAATGTCAGAACAATCGCACACATACTCATCCTTCCTGAGTCCCGTGCCGATAAATCCCTCCTGACGGTTGACATAGAGCTTCGCATTGACAGCCACAACCTTCGATGCCTCAATGGTTTCAAAGCTCCTTATCTCAGTGCGCCTGACAACATTCTTTCCGTATTTCTTTTTTATCTGCCGGAACCAGTTGATGGAAAACGGAATTATGTTGCCCAGGTGGCTGGTCACCTCCCTGAGTTCACCCTCAATTCCTTTGATATGTTCGTCTGCGCGGGAGGAATCGTATTTTGATATCCGTTTGATCTTTATCTCCGTCAGCTTTGTGATGTCATCACGGGTTATCTCCCGTTTGAAGAGCTTCCTGTATGGTTTGAGACCCTTGTCGATGGCAGTGATCACTGCCTCCCATGTCTCGCTCTCCTCAATGTCACGGTATATTCTCTTCTCAATGAAGATCTTCTCGAGTGATGAGAAGTGCCACTCCTCTTCCAGCTCAGCCTTCCTGATTTCCAGCTCGCGGGTAAGAAGCATCACCGTCTTGTCAACAGAGTGTCTGAGGATGTCACTGACTCCTACAAATGCAGGCTTGTTATCATCGGTTATGACGCAGGCATTCGGTGATATTGACAGTTCACAGTCGGTGAAAGCATAGAGTGCATCTATGGTCTTATCCGGAGATATGCCTGACTGGAGCTGTATCACAATCTCAACTCCTCCGGCCGTATTGTCATCGATCTTTTTGATCTTGATCTTACCCTTGTCATTGGCTTTGACAATGGACTCAATAAGCGATGATGTTGTTCTTCCAAAAGGTATCTCCGTGATCACCAGTCCCTTTTTGTCCACCTTTTCAATCCTGGCTCTTACCTTCACGGCTCCACCCCTTGCTCCGTCATTATACTTTGAAATATCTATCATTCCTCCTGTCGGGAAATCAGGATAGAGCACAAAAGGTTTTCCCTGCAGGTAGCTTATGGATGCATCAATCAGTTCGTTGAAGTTATGGGGAAGGATCTTTGATGCGAGTCCCACAGCTATGCCCTCAACACCCATGGCCAGCAGGAGCGGGAACTTGACCGGGAGGGTTACAGGTTCCCTGTTGCGACCGTCGTATGAGTTCATCCACTCGGTGGTCTTGCTGTTGAATGCAACCTCCAGCGCAAACTTGGAGAGCCTGGCCTCAATATACCTCGGGGCGGCGGCGCCGTCGCCGGTAAGGATGTTGCCCCAGTTACCCTGTGACTCAACCAGAAGCTCCTTCTGTCCCAGCTGCACCAGCGCATCTCCTATGGATGCATCACCGTGAGGGTGAAACTGCATTGTATGGCCAATGATGTTTGCCACCTTGTTGAAGCGGCCGTCGTCCATTCGCTTCATGGAGTAAAGTATCCTCCGCTGCACGGGTTTCAGCCCGTCAGACATATGGGGCACCGCACGCTCCAGTATAACGTATGACGCATAGTCGAGGAACCAGTCCTGGTACATGCCTGACAACGCCGTGACGGTATGCAGGGCTTCCGGCACATGGCCGTTTGTCATGCCTTTTATCTCCTCGCCGTCAGTGGCAGGAACATCTTCCAAAGGATCATTATCTTTCATCTTCTGCTGCAATCTCCTCTCACACCTCGACAGCTTCGGGGATATCCTCCTCAACTCTCAGGTTATCAATAATAAAATCCTGCCGTTCAGGTGTATTCTTCCCCATGAAAAACTCCAGGAACTGGATATATGAATCTGCTTTCTTCATTATCACAGGCTCAAGACGCATATCCTTGCCGATAAAATGGATAAACTCATCAGGCGAAATCTCTCCGAG
>DZBJ01000112.1 GCA_022736275.1 Rikenella microfusus
ATTCTTCAAAAAAGTAGAGGACATTTATTTTTGTTTATGATACCTAAAGCTAACGTTCTGTAAGCTTTAGGCTATCCAATGAAAATAACGGACATCATATCTGCCACTTATGCAATCCTGACGAAATGGTCCAGGAGCCGACTCCTGCGGACCATTGAAATCCTTCGCGATGGATACAGGGAGTTATCTGAAAAATGCAGTGACCTTGAGGCAGAAAACGAGAAGCTGAAGGAAGAGCTGAGAAAGCAGAAAATCAAGGCCGTGAACAGGGATGCCAATAAGCCATCGTCGAAACAGCCGGAATGGGACAAAAAGGGTGTGGGTAATGATGGCAAAGGGCGGAAGAAAGGTAAGGGACGAGGGAGAAAGCCAAGAAAAGGGGCTGGGAATCGTCCCAAGAAGCTTGAATCTGACCGGACGGAAAAGGCCACGGTTGATCGTTGTAGCCTGTGTGGTAGAGATTTATCAGATCAAGAACCGCTTGAAACCAGTAATGGAAGAATTATTGAGGACATCCCGGATGTTATTGAAAGGCCGGAAGTCATCAAGGTAGTGCAAGAGAAGAAATATTGCCCGGATTGCAAAGAGGTGATCACGGCCAAATCCGAGCTGGCTTTGCCCAATGCAGATATGGGTCTGAACAGCACGATTTTGATTTGCTATCTGTGGGTGGCCTTGTGTTTGCCATTCACCAGGATAAAGGATTATTTGAAGACATTCTTTGGAAAGGAGGTATCGACGTCAGGGCTTTCAAGGCATGTGATTTGGGTTTCGAGGATAATGAAAGACGTTTACGATGAAATCCTTGGAGACATCAAAGATGCGGTGACGCTTCACGCAGATGAAACGGGATGGCGTGTACGGGGGAAGAGCTGGTGGTTATGGGTATTTGGGACCCTTGAGTCGGCCTATTTCACAATAGATAAATCCCGAGGTTCATCCGTGGTCCGTCGGGTGCTGGGAGAAATATTCTACGGCCTCCTGGTGGTAGATGGGTGGTGTGCCTATTTGAAGATTATCTGCGATCAACAGAGCTGCATGGCCCATCTGCTGAGGAAGATCAGAAAATTTCGTGATGCCTTCCCGCATCTTTCCAGCATCGTGAAATTCTATGTAAAGCTGAGGCGAATCCTGCGTGATGGAGAACGACTTCAAGAGGACCGCAAGAAACTGGGTGAAAAGGTCTTCCGAAGACGTCTGAAACGTCTGGAAAAGAGACTGGAAGACCTGTTGGATTGGCCTGATCCGGATGACATATTGCAGGAAATCATCAGAAAGGTGAAAAGGCAGCAACCACGAATACTAACATTCGTGAAGCATCCGGGCGCCCACTGTCACAACAATTATGGGGAGTTTCTGATCCGGATAGGGGTCCTCAAGAGAAAGGTCTCGGGTGGTAGCGTCTCTGCTGAAGGCGCAACCGCATACGCCGTTCTGCTCTCAATTTATGTGACCTGCAAGCTGCGGGGTATCTCATTCCCCAAATACATGAAGGAAAGCCTGAGGCACTACATAAGGACAGGCAAACCCATGTTATTGAAAACCTACTCCACTTTCATTGCCGACAGCACTGAAAAGGAATTAGCAGCATAGAGCATGGCAATCCAACCCCTCCCCACTATTCCGGTACCAGTCATTTCTCTGAAAACAGTTTGAGCTTACGAATGGAGTATGCGGGCGTGCATGGCTTGGGATGCCTCGACCGGAGTGCCGGGATCATCCTCGCCTACTATGATGAGGGTGGGGATCTTTATTTCGAAGAGTCGATCCAGATAGTTGAGACGGC
>DZBJ01000113.1 GCA_022736275.1 Rikenella microfusus
GGTCTGGTTCTCTCATCACCTTCGGTCAGAATATGTACGGCCTTCTCGTGGGAAAAGGCGGGCTTGTATGAGCGCTTTGAGCGCAGGGCATCGTAGATATCAGCCAGTTTGACAATCCTGCCGGAGAGTGGAATCTCTTCACCTTTTAGTCGGTTCGGATAGCCGCTGCCATCCCAGTTTTCATGGTGGGTCAACGCAATTTCCCGTGCCATGGCAAGCTTGGGGGCGTCTCCGATAATCTTTGCACCAAACTCCGGGTGTTGTTTCATGATGGCGAACTCTTCAGCAGTCAGCGGCCCTTCCTTGCGGATAATAAAAGAGGGCACATGCACCTTGCCGACATCGTGCATCTGGGCTGCCCTGGCAATTGTCGCGACATAGTCATCCGGCATGCCAATGGCTTTCGCCAGCGCCTCAGAATAGCGGTTGACCCGCACAATGTGATTGCCGGTATCCTCATCTGCTGCTTCACAAGAGCGTGCCAGGGCTTCGATGGTGTAGATAAACGCCTTTTCGGTTTGCCTGATACTGCTGGAGAGTGAGAGCAGTGAGCCGAAGACAATGGCCAGTGCCCGCAGGATTTCTGCATCCTGGTTGGTTGCTTCTTCCGGGTAGTTAAAGGCGATAATTTCCCCTGGTTTTTCGCCATGAATCCGGTAGACAACGAAGTTTCTGACCGGCACGCCAAGAAAGGATTTTACTTGTGGATGGAAGTGACTCTGGTATGACTCAAATGGTTCCTGATCTTCACTATAGTTGTTTATCACCACCTCTTCACCGGCAAGATGTATGGCAAAGCTGGCGTCACGGGGAATAGTGATCATTTCTGAGGTGTGTAAGTTGCCGGATTCCAGCAGTGTGTGTATGCATCCTGCATAATCACCACTTTTTCGGTTCAGCATGGCAATAAAAATATGGCTCGGGCCGCGCTGGCTGGAATGACCAAGCACATGCCGCAATCCTTCGGCATACAACTCAAAGCCTGGCAGGCGACTGCCGGACATCTCACGGACAGTCTTTTCAGTAAGCAACAGCAGTTTGGTCAATTGCGACTGGCTGAAACTACTAAATACCGGCATGGCCACATCTCCCCAGAGTCTTACGCAAAATCATTATCTACCTGCAGGGAATCAAGCAGCTTGTTGAATGCGGTAAACAGCTCCATTACACCCAGTGCCTCGATGATTTCGGCATCAGTTGCGCCGGCCTGCGTAACGGTTGAAAATTCGTCGTCAGATATCAGTAAAGGATTTGCATTTGCATTTCTGGCAAAAGTGATAAGTGCCAGTTCTTTTGAGCTGAACTCCGCCTTTTCAAGATCTTCTTCAATGTTCCTGATCTCTTCGTTACTGATGCCCATCGCCTGCAATGCCCCTCGGTGTGCAGCAACACAGTAGGAACAGCCATTGTCCCTGGATACCAGCACCGCAATGGCCTGTTTTGCTTTCATGCTCAGGCTGCCTGTCCCCAGAACAGCTTTCACTTTATTCCAGTTTGCCTGTAACAGAGGCGGATGATTGGCGTAGACCCGAAAAAGATTCGGCACCATGCCAAACATGTCTGAAATCTCAGCAAACATGACGGCGGTTTCGGGCGTTTCAGCTGGTGAAAGGCTAACTCTGCTCATGGTCTTCTCCTGCGAGGATAGTTTACTTCATTGTCAACTGCAGGTTGCAGCGTAGCATGTCCAGGCACTCTCGCATTGGCCGTTCATCCTTGTAGAGGCGTGACAGCATGATGCCACCTTCAATGGTTGCTATGATCTGTGTTGCCAGCAGC
>DZBJ01000011.1 GCA_022736275.1 Rikenella microfusus
CTTTGCAGAAGCATAATATTTTGTAACTTTAACAGTGCAACAAAACACCTTCAGATGAACCAGCTTGTGGTGCGCGATAAGGCGCAGGAATTTGTGTCCCGCTCCCTCGGCGGTCTCTTGCTGCTCTCAGTAGGTCTGCAGCTCTTTATCTATAGTCCCAAGAGACCAATATTCTGGATGCTGGCTGTGACCTTCGTGCTGGCCGCCATCCTTTTCTTCACAATGTTCTTCGGAGTCCTTATAAGCAGACTGACCTCCAACGCGGGTGTCCTGACAATTCGATGGAATACAAAGATCTTCAAAAAGCACGTCCGGATTGATGAGATCGCTGAAATAACCGAAGATAAGCGCTTCATCCGCATAAGGCAGAAAAATGGCAAAAGCATCCGCCTGCCGGTCAGACTGATGGAGCCTGACAAACGCAGTGCTGTCCGGAAATTCCTAAAGGAGGCCACAGGTCTCTGACACTTAAGCAAGCAGCTTTATTCTTTTTTCTCCTGTTACCTGCATTTGCCATACCTGCAACACCAAAAGAGATAGTCGTCAGCCAGGGGCTCCCGGCTTTTTTGCAAAAAAAATCACAAAATATTATTGCAGAATTAAAATAATGATTTACTTTGCATCACAAAGTACTACAAAACCGAATCATGAACCAGTCAGATCATCACCTTGAAGACATCCAGGTCATCAGGAAATTAATGGAGGAGTCGTCAAGATTCCTGTCGCTCAGCGGTTTATCGGGCATCATTGCCGGACTGCTGGGCATTGCCGGGGCTGTAGTCGCACAGGTGATCATAACAAAAAACTCCGCCACAGCGGAATGGTACGTGCAGCCGCTGGCGGGCGGACCGGAGGGTTTGCTTTCCTGCCTTCCACTCTTTTCTGCAATGGGAGTGGTTCTTGTACTTGCTTTCTCTGGAGCAGTTGTTTTTTCTTTGCACAAAGCCAGAAGGAGCGACCGCAGGATATGGACGCCGGTGACCCGCAGGATGCTGGTAAGTCTGCTGATACCTCTTGGCACCGGCGGCCTGTTTATACTTCTGACTGCAGCGACCGTACCGGCCAGCGTGACGGCTGCATCGTCGCTGATATTCTACGGACTCGCGGTGGTTAGCGCAGGTAAATTCACTTTCGGCGAGATACACTGGCTGGGGGTGCTCGAGGTCATGACCGGACTAGCCTGCCTTGTGCTGCCTCAATACACAATAATATTATGGGCCACGGGTTTCGGAGTGATCCACATAGCATACGGCCTCTTCATGCACCTCAGGTACAGGGGATGAAAACAATCCTGGCAAATTTCAACAAGGCTTTCGAGAGCCGCGTCAGGCTGGGGATCATGTCAGTCCTGGCGGTCAGCAACAGTATGGACTTCACGGGATTGAAGGAGACGCTGGCGGTGACTGACGGAAACCTCGCCAGCCACCTCAGGGCACTGGAGGAGGCGGGTTACATAACCCTGGAAAAGAGCTTTATAAACCGAAAACCAAATACAAAATATACAATTACTGAACAGGGACTTGAGAGCTTTAAAAGCCACCTGCAGGCCCTGGAGGAACTCATAAACAAGAAGTGATTTTTTTTATCCTTATAACTTTGAAATACAAAGTACTTTAATAATAATTAATGAAATGGACAACGAAACTGTAAAACAGGAAAAATGGTACCAGTCGATTACCGTCAAGATGGTACTGCTTGCAATTATGGGCCTTATGTTGCTCATCCCTCTGGTTCTGATCATGGAGGTAATACGTGAACGTGCGCAGAATGCAGATGCCGCTCGTCTCGAGATAGGAGCTCTCTGGGCTTCGGCACAGACGGTCACCGGTCCGGTGCTGAATGTACCCGGCACCAAGGTCATTAACGAGGATGGCAGGTATGTCACAACAACAATGCATATCCTCCCGGATGATCTTACAGTCAACGGCGTGCTCATGCCTGAGATCCGTTACCGCGGTATTTACGAGACCGTGGTCTATGACTCTGACCTGAAGATATCAGGCAGCTTCTCCCTGGCGGGCTACGAGCACCTCAATGACTATACCTGGCAGTGGGACAAGGCGTATGTTTCACTGGGCGTTTCCGACAACAAGGGTATCAGTGACAAAGCTGAGCTGTCAACAGGAGGAAAAGTCATCGGGGCGATGCCCGGGGCCGGACAGGCGGACCTTTTCGAAAAGGGGATATCATTCCCGATGCCAATTGATCAGGCAAAGAGCAGCGAGTTCAATGGCCAATTCAGCCTCAGCCTGGGACTTAAGGGAAGCGGAAGCATAGCATTCTCGCCCGTTGGCAGGAGCACTACGGTAAACCTTAAATCTGACTGGGAGGCCCCGAAGTTCACCGGCAACTTCCTGCCTGCCGAACGTAACGTTTCTGACAGCGGCTTCACAGCCAGTTGGACCGTAACCCATCTTAACAGGAGCTTCCCGCAGGTGTGGGCCGGACAGAGCTACATCCCTTCCGACGATGCATTCGGGGTGGACCTGATAATGGAGGCTGACCACTACACCAAGGCCGAGCGCAGCGCCAAGTACGGACTGCTTTTCATTGCCCTCACCTTTCTTGTGCTATTGATAATCGAGCTCAGATCGGCACAGCGGATACATATCTTTTATTACCTGCTGGTTGCCCTCGCGCTGATACTTTTCTTTTCACTTCTCACAGCCCTCAGCGAGCATATCGGTTTCAACCCGGCCTACCTGATCTCAGCCGCCGCAACCATCGGCCTGCTGACAACATTCTTCTACTCACTTCTGAAAAAAGGCTGGATGGTGCTGCTTATCAGCGGCTTGCTTACCTTGCTGTATGTCTTTATCTTCTTCCTGCTGGCAATGAAGGACTATGCCTTCCTGGTCGGGAACATCGGGCTGTTCGTGCTTCTTGCAGCGCTGATGATTTTCTCTGCCAGGTACAGGATTTTCAGGGAATAAAGGTTGGTTGGAGAATCCATTAAAGGCATATCAGCCGTAAGGGGAATTTTTCCTGAACTCAGGAGCCGGAGCAGGACATCTCACGCTGTCCGGTCCGGCTTCCTTATTTTTTACTCCCACCGGGATGAAGCAAAACAAAGTGGATATAATGTATTCTGAGCTTTTTGAAGTAACTTACAGGGGTGCTTTAAAACGCCTGCATCAATGCTGTTAAAAAGGTTTATTGAAGAAGAGAGCAAGGAGAAATTTGACCTGATCATTATCGGAGGCGGCATCACGGGGGCGGCTGTGGCCTATATTGCCGCCGCAAGAGGCCTTTCCGTATGCCTGTTTGAAAAGAATGACTACGGCGGCGCCACCTCGGCGGCCACTTCGAAACTCATCCACGGCGGACTGCGCTACCTGGCCAACGGCGAGCTGAAGCTAGTGCGGGAATCGTTGCGCGAGAGACGGATCCTCGGAAACATTGCACCCAATTTTGTCTATTCCCTGCCCTTCCTTATGCCGATGTACAGGAGATGGAAGGGAAATATCTGGAAGATGCTCGCCGGTATGTACATCTATGACGCCCTATCCTATGACAAGAAGGACACATGGGACAAGAGCAAAAGACTCCAGAACCACAGGCTCATCTCATACAGGAAAACAATAAGACTGGAATCCAACCTAAGGAAGGAGGACCTTCGTAATTCCTTCTATTTCTTTGATTACCAGAGCATTTTTCCTGAGAGACTGACACTTGCCTTCATTAAATCGGCCGCGGAGTACGGAGCCAGGGTCTCGAACTACACTCCCGTGGAGGGTTTTGTCTTTGGCGAAGGCAACAGGATAACAGGGGTGAAGGTCAGGGATACATTTACCAACACGACAAGGGAGGTGCAGGGCAAACTCATCGTCAACTGCGGCGGCACATGGGCTGACAAGATACTCAACATGGCTGCAGGAAAGGATTCACCGGTCCTTAAGGTAAAGCGTTCAGAGGGAATACACATAATCACCAAGAAGATTGCAGGCAACCACGTGGTCTCGCTGCAGAAGAAAGATGGCGGACACATGATGATTATGCCCTGGCGTGACCACTCGCTGATCGGCACCACTGACAAGGAATTTCACGGTGACCCTGATGATTACCGTGTCTCACCGGAGAGTATTGATGAGGTCATTGACAATGTGAATAAAAATTACGGCCGGAAGATCTCTCGTGCCGATATCATCCATGCCTATGGCGGTCTCCGTCCGCTGGTTGATGACCAGACCAAAGGCACGTATGAGACCTCAAGGAAGTACGAGGTATATGATAATGCCACAGACGGCATCGATGGTATGATCACCGTCGAGGGCGGCAAGTATACCACCAGCAGGAGCCTGGCACGGGAGGTACTGAGACTGATCTCGGCCAAGCTGAACAGGACTCTCTCCGACTCGGTATCTGACAATCTGTATCTGTCGGGCTGTGAGATCAGGGATATGAGGCAGTTCATGATCAGGCAGCACCTCAACTACCGGGATTTCAGCCGCAACACTGTGGAGTATGTAAGCAGAAATTACGGCACCGAGAGCAAGGTCGTCTTCCAGATTGCCAGGGATGACATCCGCTTTGCCGAGGTCATAAGCCATGATGGAGAAATACTTGCCGAGGTGGTCTACGCCATAAGATATGAGAGCTCCAAGACTCTGCGGGACATCATGCTGCGTAGAACCGGAACCGGAACGCTTGGTAATCCGGGCATGGAGATAGTCGATAAGGTTGCCTCCGTGGCTGCGGAAATGCTCGGCTGGGATGGCAGCAGGAGAGATGAGGAGATCGCGCAGATGATGAAGGTTTATGAACTATATCAGAGGAATGGAGAGAGATAAAAGCTATCGTCAGATACTCAAATGGGGTGACAAGAGAGAAGCGGAGGTAGACCATCACATGGTCGCTCTGATAAAGGAGAAGTTCGGACTCACTGACGCCGACTTCAGTGAAAAATATCTTCCGGGAACAGAGGAGGTAAAACTTGAAAAACCGTCGCTCCTCAAGCCGGCACAGGCAGAATTCCTTAAAAGTGTATCGGGCGGGGAGAATGTCCTGACTGACGATTTCCACCGTGCGCAGTACTCCTGCGGCAAATTCTACGGAGAGCTTCTTGACCTCAGGCTGAACCAGGTGCCTGATCCTCCTGACGCCGTTGTCTCACCCCGCAGCCATGACGAGGTAGTTAAGATAGTGGGTTTCTGCAATGATGAGAGGATAGCAATCATACCTGTCGGGGGCCAGTCATCAGTCACCGGGGCACTTAGGGCCCCGCATGGCGGTATAGCCCTTGACCTGACAGAGCATATCAACAGGATACTGAAGATAAACAGTGTCAACAAGACTGTCACCGTTCAGGCCGGCATGTATGGTCCTGCACTGGAGGAGGAGCTGAACAGGCACGGGTACACCTGCGGCCACTTCCCGCAGTCATTTGAGTATTCCACCGTGGGCGGATGGATCTCAGCCAGGGGAGCGGGACAGGCCTCAACGGGGTATGGCAAGATCGAAGACATGGTTGTGGCCCTTACTGCAGTCACCCCTGCAGGAGTGATAGAGACCAGGGATTTTCCGCGCACGGCACAGGGATGGGATCTGTTCAGGCTCTTTGCAGGTGCCGAAGGAACCCTGGGGGTGATAACCGGGGTCACCCTGCATATTTTTAACCACGCTCCGCAGAACACCACCCTGGCCGCTTTCATCTTCAGATCGTTTGAGCAGGCGGTGGAGACAATGCGGAGGATGATACAGAGCGAATACGGCAGGCCCCACCTGTTCAGGATCTCAGATCCGGAGGAGACTGACATTGCCTTCAGGACAAGCGGGTTCGACGGCACCTTCGCAGACAGGGTCCTGAAGAGGCTTGGCTTTAAGACCGGCAGCCGCTGCCTGATGTTTGTAACGGTGGAGGGAGAGAAGGATTATGCCGGGTTCGTCATGGGGAAGATAAAAAAGAGTGCGCGCGCCGGGAAGGGCATGTATATTGGAGCCGGTCCCGTCAGGAAGTGGCTTGCCCAGAGATACTCAAGCGCCTACCTGCGCGATCCGCTGATGGATCTCGGCATCATGTCAGACACCCTCGAGACAGCGGTGACATGGGAGAACCTGCTGAAGGTCTGGAGGGCTGCGCATGAATATGTCAGACGCCGGCCGAAGGCCTTCATGATGATACACATCTCACATGTATATGAGAACGGGGCCAATCTCTATTTCACCTTCCTCACCCCGATGGAAAAGGGGAATGAGAGAAAGGACTTCCTGCAGTTTCACAGCGGCCTGGTTGATACAATCGTTGAGCACGGCGGTTCCATATCACACCACCACGGTGTGGGCAGGGTGCTCGCCCCGTGGATGGAAGGCCACCTTGGAAGGAACTCCATGGAGCTGATGAAGGCAGTGAAGAGACATCTTGATCCGAATAATATCATGAATCCCGGCGGTATGCTGGGGCTGTTATAGAAAGATTATGCAATCATTGGAAGAGCTTATACTGACAATCGACTGTGGCACACAGTCGATCAGGGCGGTTTTGATTGACCTCCGGGGCAATGTGCTGCAGCTGGCCAGAACCGAGATCGAACCATACTTCTCCGTAACACCGGGATGGGCTGAGCAGTACCCTGAATATTTCAGGGACAGGATGTTCGGCACCCTGCAAAAACTGTTCAGTGAGACGGAGTACAGCAAAGATCAGATTAAGGCTGTGACTATCACCACCCAGCGTTCAACCCTGATCAACCTCGACAGTGAGGGAAAATCATTGCGACCGGCAATATCATGGCTTGACCAGAGGCTTTGCGCCGTGGGCAGGTATCCAGGCTGGCTGACCCAGATGGCTCTGAGGCTGGTGGGCATGAGGGAGGCGGTGATACACACCGTCAAGCAGGGCGAATGCAACTGGATCATGCAGAACACGCCTGAGGTTTGGGAGAAAACCAGTAAATTCCTGCTCCTCTCCGCTTACCTTACCTGGGTACTGACGGATGAATTTACGGATTCGGTGGGGTGCACCGTGGCTTATCTGCCTTTCGACTATAAAAAGCAGCAGTGGACTGACAAGAGCCACATGAATTATAAGATGTTTCCCGTTGAGAGGGAGAAGCTTCCGACACTTGTCAGGCCCTCTGAGATACTGGGATACATCAGCAGGGAGGCATCTGAGAAGTCCGGCATTCCACAGGGGCTGCCACTTATTGCCGCCGCAGCCGACAAGGCCTGTGAGGTTCTTGGCTCGGGAGTTATCACCCCTGATGTGGCATGCCTCAGCTACGGAACCACGGCCACGGTGCAGACGACGCACCGGAAATACCATGAGGTTGTTCCTTTCTTCCCCTCTTATCCGAGTGCCATTCCTGACTCTTACAACACCGAGGTACAGATTTACAGGGGTTACTGGATGATAAGCTGGTTCAAGAAGGAGTTCGGGCTGAAGGAGATACAGATGGCTGAGCAGAGCGGGAGCCATCCGGAGGTCTATTTTGACGCCATGGTTGACGAGGTGCCTGCCGGATCGATGGGACTCACACTGCAGCCCTACTGGTCGCCCGGACTGAAGGTCCCCGGCACTGAAGCCAAGGGGGCCATCATAGGATTCGGTGACGTGCACACAAGGGCACATGTGTACAGGGCCATTCTCGAAGGACTGACATATTCGCTGAAGGAGGGTCTTCTGAGAACGGTAAAGCGAACAGGGGTGCCGGTGAACAGGGTTGTTGTCTCGGGCGGCGGATCGCAGAGCAGGCAGGCAATGCAGCTGACAGCCGATATTTTCAACATGGAGGCCATCAGGCCTCATACCTATGAGACCTCGTCACTGGGTGCCGCCATCTGCGCGGCCGTAGGGATGAAATACTTTGATGATTATGCAGCGGCAGTTGACTCCATGACACGTGCCGGTGAAAAGTTCTCTCCCGAACCCGGTAATGTTGAGATTTATGCCCGGCTGTATGAGAAGGTCTATTCAAAGATGTACAGGCACCTTCAGCCTCTTTATGAGCAGATAAGGAATATTACCGGCTATCCGCAGAAGGTATGAGGTTTACGGCGGTCTGGCTCATAAGGTTTACTGCAGTTTAGTCATCGTACTTCGGGCGGATCGGTTCATGAGGCATCTTGCGCTTTAGTGCATGAAGTATCCGGCCGTGAAGCTCAGACAATCCTGATTTCTATCTGTCCGCCTATGCCAAGTTTGTCCCCGGCTATGATAACCACTGATATTATCTGAGGTTGTCCGAGGGCCTTCTCCGTCACCTCATAAACCAGGCCTTCGTTTTTGACCTGGTTGCAGAAGGCGGTGGCAAAAGCATCAGCCCCGGCGCCCGAATGACATGCTATCATGCAGGCGTCTGCCATTCCGAAGCTGAGCGAGTGGCCCACGGTGCCCGATGAGCAGCAGAGCGCCAGCGGTGTCTCCTCAGGTTTTATCTGCATGGCGATCTTCTCCGACAGGGGTGAGGCGCCGGCATGAACGGCCACAGTCACTGGCGCCGTCAGCTTCATGAAAATATCGCCACCGTTCTCGACTATCACCTCTCCGGCCTCATATTCAGCCAGCAGGTCACGGCAGACATATTCAGCCACGGCGCCGGCCACCGCGCTCATAGGGCCGGTACCTGCCGCCAGTGCCGCCTCGCTCATCTCTGTTATTATCCGGTGCTCCCCGCCTGGGGCAACCACAGGTGTCAGTGAGTCCCTGAACTCAGGGCAGGAGGCAATGTGTTTTTCCAGTATGCCCCGGTAGTAAAGAATACGATCGGTGGTGAATCGTCCGGCATCCTCCCTGTAGTGGTCCATGTCAATGGCTACCCACAGGTCCGTCTCAAGGTAAGCCGACCGGAAGCTTGTCCACCGCTTGTTGCCCATGGCCTCGCGGTAAAGGCGCGGCTGGTATAAGGGGCTCTTAGCCAAGATCTATGGAGAAGAGTTTAAGTGGACAGGCGGTGAGGCACAGTTCGCATACCACGCACTTTTCAGGCTCGAACGAGAGCTCGGCCGTCTTTCGGTTCATCGTCAGCGCTCCGGCAAAACAGACGGCCGAGCATGCACCGCAGTGGATACAGAGGTCCTCACGGTAGGTGATGGTGCGGTCAATAGGCACACACTCCACATTCTGCTTCTGCATGTATGCCATCCCCTCCTTAAGCACCTTTGCCGGTGCGGTCATCTCCATCACCAGGTGGCCTATCTTGCCTGGTGATACATCTGCCTTGACGATGTTCACCATTATGTCATACTTCTTGATAAGGTTATATGTTATAGGCTCACCTGTCGCGTCAGGCGGGAAGGTCAGCACAAATCTCCTGCTTTTCATCTGTTCCTGCTTTAAATGATTATAGTCTGATCTCCAGGCTGTTCAGTCCGGATGTCTTTTGAAAGTGCTCAACAGGCTCCGTCAGAAGGAAACGCCCTGCGGTTATCTCCTCCCTGAGGATCTCTGCTATCTCACGTGCCACCTTGATGCTTGAAAGCGGTGCCGTGCGGATCTTCATACCGTTGACGGTTATCTCCCCGGAGTAGAGTGACTGATAGTCTGTACGTCCCAGGATGTCGTGATCAGGAGATCCGTAATCCATGATATTGGTCTCTATCTGGCTGTTGCGCACCATCACCCTGCGGGCCATATCCTCGTCAAGCACGGGAATGGGTATGCCAACGCCTACGAACATTGATACGCCGTATTTTTCAAAGTATGCCGCGCGCATGAAGCGCGTGCTCATCTCCGCCGCATTGCCTATCAGGGCCAGCGTTGCCGAATTGCCGACCGGGACACCGTGTTTGTTTACCGGCTTGCCGGTGTTGAACTGGGTGCCGTGCCATGCCACATAGCCCGTGGTGCCTCCGAAGAAGATGCGTGTCCCGACGCCAATGGTGCGCATCTCCGGGTCATTGAGCAGAGGACTCAGCTCACCAGAGGTGGAGAAGTTGGCATTGCCAAAGGCCGGGAGGAGGGTTCCCATATAGGTGTGCTTGATTTTACCTGTGCTGTTGACGGCAACGTTGTAGTTCTGATAGGCGTTCCGGGGATTGAACATTATCATCTCATTGACGGTCTCCTTGCTGATATATGTCTTCACCTCGGTGCGGGGGTAGCAGTCGGTGCCCTTGGCTGTCGCCTGCAGAAGCACATCCTTGCCGGCTATGAGCTCTTCAATGACGTGTGCCCCGCCATACTCATCGTGTGGCAGCGCTGTCTCCGTAGCCCCGATATAGGCATCAACGGCTGCGATACCTGCACAGACGGGAACATTATTGAGGGTGATGCGCTCCATGCGCATCGGGGGATTGGTGTGGCCGAAGTTGATGAACATACCTGACGAGCACATAGGTCCGAAAGTTCCGGTAGTGACAACATCAACCCTTTCGGCTATTTCGGCCGGCGTTGCTTCACGACCCATGGCCGATACCTGTTCGGCGGTAAGCACTACCGCCTTGCCGCTGCGGATCTTCTCATTGATCTCCTCAACAGTCCTTTTCTTCGTCATGATATATTTTTTCAAGTAACTTTAACCGTTATAAAAATAAACTTCAAAGATATGCTTAGATCAGTTATCGCCGCAGCTGTTATTTCAATTCTTTTCTTTTCATGTGTACCGGATGATGACCGTGCCATTGATGTCATGACCTTCAACATCAGGTTTGATAACCCGCGTGACAGCGTAAATGCCTGGCCCAACAGGGCTGCCATGGTCGCCGGTTTTATCAATGACCAGATACCTGATCTTCTCGGGATGCAGGAGGTTCTCTGGCACCAGTATGAATACCTCGATTCCTCACTGGCTGGTTACGGTTCGGTAGCAGCAGGACGTGATGACGGCATTCAGGGCGGGGAGGCCTGCCCGGTCTTTTACCGGCTCGGCAGGTTTGACATTCTTGCCAGCGGCACCTTCTGGTTGTCGTCGACGCCTGATGTTCCAGGGTCAGTTGGCTGGGGTGCGGCACTGACGCGCATAGCCACATGGGTCCGGCTGTATGATAAGACCGTAAGTGACACTCTCTTATACATGAATACTCATTTTGATCACATCAGTGACTCGGCAAGGGTGATGAGCTCCGGAGTGCTTCTGGCGAGAGTCAGGGAGCTGGCCGGCGACAATGAGTTTATTATCACGGGCGATTTCAACGCACGGCCTGAGAGCCTTGCCATGTCAAGGATGACCGAAGCAGGGTTTGCCGTGGATTCATATACGATCTCCGAAACCCCGCCGGCAGGCGAGAGCTATACTTTCAACGGATGGAAGTCTGATCCGGGTGAGGGCCGGATCGATTATATCTTTGTCAGGAACGGGATGAAGGTTTCGTCGCACGCAACCCGCCGTGTGATTGACGATGGCGTTTTCATCTCCGATCACTGGCCGGTTACGGCAAGGGTCACCCAATAGCAAGAGGTTCTATTGACACCTTCAGCAAAGTGTCACAGATTGGGGCAGGCCTCCTGCAGTGCCCGTTCCATGATGACATCTCTTTTTTCAAGAAAGGAATGATATGTTTCTGTCACAGGAATGTCAGGCATTATCGGGGCCCGCTTATCCATACCGCTGACAGCAGCAGCATAGGTGCCGCGGCCCATTGTTATTATTATCCGTGAATTATCAAGTGTAAATTCTGTACCCCTGCCGGCATTGCATTTATAAGTTGATCCGGAGGGAGTGCCAATGAACTTGCCTATTCCATTGTACCTGAGAAGAGCACAGAAGTGCCCGTTGGTTGATCCGCAGCTGCCGTCAATAAGTGTGTAAAGATTTCCGGTAAAGTGATTGGTTGCCAGCGGAACAGGCTGTGCCAGCTCCTCATATCTCCCGTAGGACCCGGCGAAATACGGGACGGGTTTTTCTTCAAGGTATGACAGTAAAATGACTGAACAGAATGGATCACCTCCGCCATTGCCACGGAGGTCAAGTATCAGATTCTCTATGCCCTTCTCTTTTATCAGGAGGAAGGATGAGTCCATAAAATGCCTGAAGTAATCTACCTTGTCATAATAAATAAATGTCTCAACGGTCATCAGGGCTGTGTTTTTCCCTTCAATAATCTCCAGTCTGAGAGGAGGACTCCCGAAGTGAGCAAAGACAACTTTTCTCACTGATTCAATAGTAGCCGGTGTAATCGTCTTTGTCTCTGATGTTTTTCGTCCCGGCAAAGCATATTTTATCACGTATTTTTGCGGAAAGCCGAAGTAGCTGGCATAAAACATCGGGAATCGCCTCGTGAGCTGTGCATCTTTGAACATCGGATTGAAGGCATCAGCAGATGTGATTGTTCTCAGGCATTTAATGACAGTGGCTGCCGGAAGACCATTTATCTCCTGTAATATGCTTCCTCTCGGAACCTCCATGGAATCCCTATAACTACCGGTGACCACAACCTGATCGTCAATGAGCTTGATCTTAAGAGGAAACATATTTTCCGGGTGTGCATTAAAGAAACCACCGGGCATCCATGTAGCTGTATGCATACAGCCAATTTCAGCGGTTACAGGAGCGAGGAGGCGGAAAAATTCTTCGAGCCTCATTTGATCACCAATTCGATTATAGCTGAGCTCGAATAGACTGTCCATCTTTGCTTTGGACGAGTATTCATAGAGGCAGCAATGGTTCTCTTCGAGGAGTCGTCTGAACTGGAGGAAATCTTCCTGCAGCTCTTTCTGGCCTGGAAGCTCTGTCTGGCCGGCAGGACTGACCTCTCCGAAGATCACGTCTGCCAGTCCGTTGCCCAGCTCCTGGCTCGACTGTGATATATGTATTATGGCCGGGATGTTCTCAACTGACCAGTTAATTGTGTAGGGAAAGCTGGAGACGACGACCAGGATGGTATTGCGATTGGCAGCATGGACGAGTTTTACCAGGTCCTCCTGTTCCAGAGACAGTGCCTGCCGGTCAACATCCTCGCGGCCGTCGCTGGCCACATGGTTCTGACCCCATCCAAGGCCATAGCTGAGCGGGTGGTTTTCAACGCATACGATGGCTACATCAGCCTCGCGTGCAGCAATGACTGCCGAGTCGGCCTTGTTGGAGGCTGCAAAGAGGATTTTCGTGTCGGTGCCCACGGCATTTCTTATGCCCTGCAGGGCGGTGATACGGTAAGGAGGTGTACCTGAATACCAGTCTGAGACCACCAGGTTGGCAGAAGGACCGATCACGGCGATGGTTTTATAATTATTCTTCTGTAAAGGGAGGGTCTGGCTGTCATTTTTCAGGAGCACCACCGATCTCGAGGTGGCAAGGCGTGCCAGTTCCCTGGTCTCATCCTTTTTCCATGGCGGAACCGTATCGGCAATCCCAATACTCCTGAACGGGTTTTCGATGTCTGTAGGTGAGTCAAGCAGTCCGAGCTTCAGCAGTACCCTCAGCGTTCCCCGTATGGCACGGTCGATCTCAGCTTCGCTTATGAGTCCCTCGCGGAGTGCTTGGGCAAGCGGATCCCTGAAGTTATCGAGGAACATCGTGGTTCCTGCGTCAAGGCACCCTTTTGCGGCGGTCTTAAGATCGGGATAATACTTGTGGTGTGTCAGCCAGCGTGTCTCTTCAGACTCCAGTGAAGCTACCTGGCGGAGCAGTTCCGGGTCCCACATCTGGGCAAGGCCAATTGCCTGCGGAAAGGTGGTGGTAACCGATGCTCCCTTGCCTCTGACGGCCCAGTTGGCAGGACCGCTAAGCGCAAGTCCGTGTAGTCCCTCAACGATCCTGGTGCCGTTTACGCCAAGCCGCGGCACTGACGGTCTGGTGGAGAGGCAGTTGATCTTCTCATCGAGGGTCATCAGCGAGATGAGAATGTCAAGACGAGCCTCATCAGGCACGTTTGCGGTAGGCCCTGATAGCCAGCGTAATGAAGGCCAGTGCCAGAACTGTCAGCGCTACCATGTCACGGGCAATATCCTGAAATCCGGATCCTTTAAGCATGACCATACGGTTTATGCGCATCAGGTAGGCCACCGGGTTCACATAATTGAACTGCTGCGCCCAGACCGGCATGCTCTCGGAAGGGGTGAAGATGCCGCTCATAAGGATGAAGATCATGACAAAGAAGAAGGCGATGAAGAGAAACTGCTGCTGGGTGGAGGCCATGGTTGAGAAGAAGAGCGCCAGTCCCAGCACCGCAACCAGGAATATCGCCGCGCAGGCAAAGAAGAGGAGGATACTTCCCTCGAAGGGTATGTCAAAGGCAATCCATCCCACGATCAGTCCCAGCGCCAGGTCGAACAGGCCGATGATAAAAAAGGGTATGACCTTGGAGGCTATCAGCTCCCATTTCTTCACTGGCGTAACGTTAATCTGCTCAATGGTTCCGATCTCCTTCTCACGCACCAGGTTTAACCCGGCCATGAGGAGGCCGATTGCGGTAATGAGGATCACCAGTATGCCCGGAAGCATATAGTACTTGTAGTTGAGATCAGGGTTATACCAGTAGCGGGACGAGACGCTGATGCCCGGGATAGCAGCCGGCGCAAGACCTGAGCTTATGATTACATCACGATTGTAATCACGTACTATGGAAACCAGGTAATTCCAGCCCAGTTGTGCCGAGGTGGCATTGACGGCGTCGGCGAGCACCTGCAGCGTCGGCTTGCCGATGCCTGCCAGCCCCTCCGAGAAATCGTCAGGGATTATCAGTACAATATCGGCATCACCGGACAGCAGAAGCTGATCAGCACCAGCCTGTCCGGCAGGAGCCCCGCTGATCCTGAAGAAAGAGGAGCCGCTAAGTTTGGATATGAGCTCACGTGACGCAGGCGACCTGTCGTAGTCGGTCACCGCAAGGTCAATGCGCTTGACCTCGAAGGTGATTGCCGGCACCAGGATCAGCATCTGTAACAGCGGTACTGCAATGATCGCTCTGGCCATGAAGGGATTACGGCGTATCTGCCGGAACTCTTTTTTCAGAAGGAAGAGCAGCTTTCTCATCTCTCTCCCTCCCCGAGTCTTACCTTGAACTTCCTTGCGCTGAGTACCATGAAGAAGATCGTCATGACAACCAGGATAAGCGTCTCCTTCCAGATGTAGGTGAATCCCGCTCCCTTGATCATGATTGACCGTATGATTTCGACGAACCAGCGGGGCGGCAGGATCATACTTACATAATCATAGATCTTCGGCATGTTCTCAATGGGAAAAATAAATCCCGAGAGCAGCAGGCTGGGCAGCATGAGCGCCAGGAATGAAATGAAGATGGCGTTTTCCATCTTCTGCACAGATGATGAGACGAAGATCCCGATCGACAGTCCAAGCAGAATGTAAAGCATCGTCCCGGCTATCAGCAAGGCGATACTCCCCCTCACAGGGAGCCCGAAGACGAACCAGGCCATAAGCAGGATGACGATGACATTCACAAGTGAAAGGAAGAAATAGGGTGCCACCTTGCCGATAATTATCTGCCATGGCTTAAGTGGTGACACCAGCAGTACTTCCATTGTGCCGAACTCCTTCTCACGCACAATGGTGACCGATGTCATCAGTGCGGTTATGAGGATAAGGATCAGTGTAATAACACCCGGTACGAACATAAAATAGCTTTCAAGGTTTGGATTGAAGTACATCCTTACCTCCGGGATTATCACTGGCATGCCCTGGCTCACCTGTCGTGTCAGCTGTGAGGAATAGTCGTTGATGATGGCTGTGGTGTATGCCGTCACCAGGTTGGCGGTGTTTGGTTCCGAGCCGTCGGCGATGATGCTGACGGAGGCATTGCCTTCACGGGCAAGCGAGGCCCCAAGGTTCGCGGGAAATATTATTGCTGCTTTTATCTTTCCCTGTTTGAATGCGGGGTCGATCTCCTCATATGACCCCAGGTTGTATCGTATCCTGAAGAATTCAGATGCTTCAAGCTTGTGCGTGAGCTCTGCGGAGACCTCGTCCCTTGCGTTGTCAAGGATGGCGATGCCTGCGTTGGTAAGGTCAGTACGCACCGCATACCCGAAGATGAGTATCTGTGCTGCCGGTATGCCGAACAGGATGATCAGCGTCCGGTAATCGCGGAAGATATGGAGGAACTCCTTCTTTACAAATGCCATGAACCGTTTCATGCTGTCTCAGTTTTTGGCCTGGCAATCTTCACGAAGAGCTCCTCTATGGTCTCTGTGCCGTATTTTTTCCGCAGTACGGCCGGCGTGTCAAGGGCTTCAATCCTGCCCTCGTTCATGATTGTTATCCTGTCGCAGTATTCGGCTTCATCCATGTAGTGGGTGGTGACAAAAACCGTTATGCCCCTCGAGGCCGTTTCGTAGATCATCTCCCAGAACTGCCGGCGGGTGATGGGGTCAACGCCGCTTGTAGGCTCATCAAGGAAGACAATCTCAGGGTCATGGAAGACCGCCACGGCAAAGGCGAGCTTCTGCCTGAGTCCGAGGGGGAGTGATCTGATCAGCATGTCGCTGTAGTGGCTGAAGCTGAGTCTTTCAAGCAGCGCTTCCCTGCGGGGACGGATCTCTTTCATTGTCATGCCGTAGATTCCGCCGTACAGCTCAATGTTCTCGCTCACGGTGAGATCTTCGTATAGGGAGAAGCGCTGCGACATGTAACCGATGCGCTTTTTTATCTCTTCAGGACGACCGGCATCGATGCCTGCAACCGTCACTTTGCCGGATGTGGGGCGGGAAAGACCGCACAGTATCCTGATAGCCGTTGTCTTGCCCGCGCCGTTGGCGCCGAGGAACCCGAAGATATCTCCCTTATATACATCAAAGGTAAGGTGGTCATTTGCAACGAATGCCCCGAACCTCTTCACCAGGTCTTTTACTTCTATGACTTTTTCCTTCTCCATCATTAATTCTGTTTCATGCTTCCCCTGACCTTCTCCTGCTGTCCTTTGAATTATATGACCTCTGCAGCTTTGCGAAAGAAGAGACCATCAGACCTCAGACCTTCAAACATCAGACCTCCTTCTTCATCAGTTCAAGGAAAACATCCTCGATGCCGGGCAGGATCTCCCTGATCTCAGCCCCGGGAAGTCCGGAGGATGCCAGAGCAGCAACAACCTCCCCGGATGTGATACTCTCCGGGATGGTTATATGGACAGAGTCACCGAAGGGCTCAGGGCTCAGGCCGAAGGCACTGACCGACAAAGGAGCGTCAGTGGCACGGGGCTCATGGCTATGAGATAAGGGCTCAGGGGAGAGGGCCTGGATGAGGGAGCGGAGTGCCAGGAGAAGCCTGTAGCGGTCGGGGTGGGTGACGGCATACAGTTTTTTGCCGTACGAATGGCGGATACTGTCAGGGGTATTTATGCCGAGGAGGGTACCGTTCTGGATCAGGGCTATGCGGTCACAGCGCAGGGCTTCGTCCATATAGGGAGTCGAGACGATGATGGTGATGCCTTCCCCCTTCAGTTGTGTCAGCATCTCCCAGAATTCCGTGCGTGAGACGGCGTCGACCCCGGTGGTGGGTTCGTCGAGGATCAGGATCCTGGGCTTGTGGATCAGTGCGCATGAGAGCGCCAGTTTCTGTTTCATGCCGCCTGAGAGGCGTCCGGCCTGCCGTTTTTTGAATGGCTCTATCTGCCTGTAGATCGGCTCAATGAGGTGGTAGTTCTCCTTTATGGTTGTACCGAAGATGGTGGCGTAGAAATTAAGGTTCTCCTCCACTGTGAGGTCTGTGTAGAGGCTGAAACGGCCGGGCATGTAGCCGATATGATTGCGCAGTTCCCTGTAGCGGCTGACGGTGTTCAGGCCGAAGAGGATCATCCTGCCCCCTGCCGGCATGATCAGGGTGGCGGCTATGCGGAAGAGGGTTGTCTTGCCTGCCCCGTCGGGACCGATGAAGCCGAACAGCTCGCCATGGCCAACGGTGAATGAGAGGTCGTCGAGGGCGGTTACCCTGCCGTACCGGTGGGTGATGTTATATGCCTCGAGGGCTTCCATCTCAGTTGAAAATTGCTTCTCCGGGCATGCCTGACTTTATTGATCCATCGTTGGGGACCTCTATTGCCACGGCGTAGACGAGTGTGACCCGTTCCTCCTTTGTCTGTATGATCTTTGGGGTGAACTCGGCTTTTTCAGAGACATGTTTTACTGTTCCGGTGAAGTCTTTGAATCCCTTCTCCCCGTCATCGATGCGCACCGTGCACTCTTCTCCCAGTTTCACCTCTGCAAGCCGGGCGCCGCTGACCCACACCTTCAGCTCCATGCTTTTCATGTCGGCAATCTTCACAAGAGGTTTGCCTGCTGCCGTCATCTCGTGTGCCGAGGCGTATTTCTCAATGACGGTGGCCTCGAAGGGAGCGCTGATGGTACTGCGTGTTATCTGCTCGTTGAGGAGGGCGCGTCTGGCTTCGACGCCCAGCATCTCCGCCGCCACGGCACGGTGCTGGGTGTTATTGGCTTCGGACTGGCGGCGGAGCACCTCCATCTGGCCCGTGAGGTCATCGAGCTGTTTCTGCGTGGCGGCGCCGTCAGCGAGCATGCGGCGCGTGCGGTCAATGTTGACATTGAGGTTATCCATCTGCTGGCTGATGACCGCATCCTGCGCCGCAATGCCCGCCAGGCGCGCCTGCGCCTGCGCGGTCACCGCATCAAGCTCGGCACGCTGCAGCACCGCCATAGTGGTGTCGGTGACGGCGATGACGGCGCCGCCCGCCACCACCATGCCCTCGGTGACAGGCATAAGTACTATCGTGCCCGACGTCTCGGAGGAGATGATAACCTCATCAGCCTCGAAGGTGCCCCAGGCATCGGCATCACTCTCCCCGCGGCCGCAGCCGGAGACAAGAAGCAGAAAAACGACTGGTATGAGATACTTCTTCATATGTAGTTTATTTGTTGTTGCCTGTTATATAAATGTAGTCGACCCGGGCACGTGATATGCCTATCTGCCTAATTGCGGCACTGATGACCGCCTGCTTCTCGCTGTTGAGCTCTGTGAGATACTGCGAAGCCGTGATGGTCCCGTTCTCAAGCTGCGAGGCTGCGACACCGGCAATCTTCCTTCGGATACTGATCAGCTCGTCGTCCTGTTCTGCAGCCTCGAGCAGGCCGGTGATCTCCGCCATCTTAACCGTGAGCAGCCTCTGAAGTGACTCCTCGGTTGAGAGGCGCCTGATATCAATGAGCTGCTGCTGTATGGAGAGCGACTGACGCTCATTGCTGTTTTTGTTCCAGTCGAAGATGTTCCATTTGATCCCGGCACCAGCGGAATAGTAGAAATCCGCCGTTTCGGAAAAAAAATTGTTTCCCGGCGGGTTACCGTACGCAGCCTGTGCAAAACCGAAGGCTTTGGGCATGCGCTGGCTTTTCAGAAAATCTTTTAAAACCTCCAGCTGACGGCTGCGGACATTCAGGAGGCGAATATCCGGATTGTCAATTGTTTCGTCGCCGGAGATGGTGATTTCCGGCAGATGGAAAGAGGCATCGTGCAATCCGGCCATACCCGTTATCTGCTCCAGGGCCCTGACAAGCGATTCGCGGCGGTGGGTGAGCTCGGTCAGTTGCTGCCCGGCCTTGATTTTCTCAGCCCTGAGCACATCAACAGTGACAGGGGCTACAACGCCGTTGGCAACTCCCGAGGCAGCCTCCGCTATCCTTCCGTCAATATCCGAGATCAGGAACCCGGTCACCTCCATCTGGCAGTCGACAATCAATATTGAGAAGTAGTAGTTGTTTACCTGCTCACGAAGCCTGTAGATATCAGCCTCATTCTGTTGCATATTCAGTTCCCTGACAACCTGTTCCACAGCCCTGGCACTGCGGGTGACGCCTCCGTCCCAGATAACCTGGCTGACATCGAAGCTGGTCCGGTACTGCTCATGGGGTATTACCGGAATCACTCCGGGAGGTACGGGCAACTGGCCGTAAATCTCTGCGATATCAAGGATATCGGAATTATAGACAAAACTCCCGTTCAGGTCAAGGGCAGGCAGGTAGGCCGAGGCAAGATTCCTGTCGCGGAGTGATGACATCTCTGTTAAGAGGACCTGCTCGCCCGACAGAGGTGTGGCGACAGCAGCCGAGTCATAGCACTGCCACAGTGTCACGCTCGTCTGAGACCATGTGACGGTCAGTGAGAGGAGCAGCATGGCGACGGCAAATATCCTTTTCATTTCTTTCGGTTTTTTAATGCAGCGAAGAGCAGTCCGGACGCAAACTCTTTCCGCTCACGCATGTATTCGTTGAACTTCTTTCTCTCCCTGAATTCCGGCATGAGAACGGAAATCATGCCATATGCGGCCATCGGGAATACGGAGAAGGATACTATGGTGACCATCAGCTGGGACATATCTGATTTTTTTATGCCATACCCTTTGAGCTCCTTTGCATGCTGTTCATAGAGCATAGTCTTCAGGTCCCTGAGCCTGACAGTCTCACTGATCGATTCAGAAAACTCAGGATTCTGCGATATCTCACTCAGCAGGAAAAGAGGCAGTTTGGGATTTTTTATCATGAACTCAATATGCTCATCGAGGAACTTCTTTATCTTTTCCTTGAAGGTCATATCCTCCTTCATGATAGAGATGATCTTTGCAAACATCTTTTTCATCAGCACAACGAAGACTGCCTTGAAAAGCTGGTCCTTGCTGCGAAAGTAGTAATGGAGGAGCGCCTTATTTATTCCGGCCCTGTCCGCTATCTCCTGCATCCTGGCTCCGGAATGGCCTTTCTCCTCGAATATCTCGCTGGCTGCCATAAATATCTTTTCCTTTGTATGGCTGTCAGCATCCCTGGTCTTGATCATTATATTTAACCTTATAGTTTAACCATATAGATTAACCGAATGGTCAAAATTATATGTTTATAATTGAATTTGCAAGAATTCCACTATTTTTTTATTTTTGATAATCAATAAATTTTTCTCACCCTGATACCAGACCAATGAAAAAGTTTACAGGCAAACTGCTGCGGTGGATGTTGGGAATCGTGTTATTCCTTATCGCGCTCTCAATCCTCTACCTGATTGTCTTCATATCCACCGTAAGGAAGATGACTCCCGCAGAAACGTCGCAGTTGACCGAAGACGTCTATGCCATAAGGGACAGGTATGTGAATATGTATCTTATCAGGGACGGGAATGATTTTATCGCAATTGATGCCGGCATCAAACCGGGCACAATCAGGTCCCAGATGAAGAAGCTCGACGTAGATCCCGACAGGGTTAAGGCTGTTTTCCTGACACACACTGACTCCGATCATGCCGGGGGTGTATCCCTCTTTAAAAACGCAGTCGTCTACCTGCATGAAGACGAGGAACAGATGATAAACGGAGAGACCGGCAGGGTAATGTGGATCGGAAATAAAATAAACGTTCCTGATTACCGGCTTCTTGATGACAGGGTCATAAGAACAGGCGGTCTGAAGATTGACCCGGTGCCAACCCCGGGTCACACAACAGGGCTCACATGTTACAGAGTGAATGACAGGTATCTCTTCACAGGTGACGCAGTAAGCCTTCAGAACGGGGAGATCGGACTCTTCCCCAAATACATCAACAAGAATAGTCGCAAAGCGCGAAAGTCAGTTGACAATATAATCGGCCTTGAGGGTGTACAGTATGTCTTTACAGGGCATCACGGCTACTCCGCAGATTATAATTACGCTGTCCGTGGCTATAAGAAATAGGCTGTCTGCAGGGGGGTATAAAATCGTGACGGAGAGAAACCGGCACTATTGTCCTGAATGATTCTATTAATAATGATGTAAATTTGCGTCAGACTTTTGGCGAATGCTTAAAAACATCCTGATTATCGGCTCCGGAGGCTTTCTGGGCAGCATAGCCCGCTACCTGGTGTCACAGCTTAACCTTACCGTGACTTTTCATTCTGTCCCGGTGGGAACCCTTCTGGTAAACATCCTGGGGAGCTTTGCAATAGGATTTCTTACGGGAATTGCAGAGAAAAGCATGATACTGACTCCGGAGTGGAGACTCTTTCTGATGGTAGGGTTATGTGGCGGTTTTACAACTTTCTCGGCTTTTGCCAATGAGAACCTTATGCTGATGCATAACGGCCAGTTTCTATCTGTACTGCTATACACAGGCTTAAGCATCTTCCTGGGTTTACTTGCAGTATACCTTGGCTATGTCCTCACCAATCTTCTCTGATCATGGAAAAGATATCGCATTCAATAATGAAGGTTTATGCCAGCTCAACTGACAGGCTGGGATCACAGTTGCTTTATGAGGCCGTAGTCTACCGGGCCAGGGAAGCTGGTATCTCAGGAGCTACAGTTTACAGGGGAGTTATGGGCTACGGACTGAGCAGCCATATTCATTCTTCAAAATTCTGGGAGCTCACCGAAAAACTACCTGTAGTCATAGAACTGATAGACAGCCAGGAGAAGATCGAGGCTTTCTATAACCTGATATCGCCTGAGCTCTCTGCTCTTCCCAAAGGCTGCCTGGTTACAATCAACCCGGTGGAGGTAAAACTTCATAAGCATGGTGTGAAACCGCACCATCGCTGAAAGAAATATCAGCCAAGGCAAGTCCTCGGTGACCTGTGAACCTCAGATCACAGCTCCGTGGCTGCAAACAGGATGTCAGGATGCGCCCCGCAAACACTTGATTTATGCGACAAATTAAAAAAAACATTAAAAAAATTTGGAAGTTAATGTTATTTATATCTAACTTTGTGTTAGAAATAATTAACATCAAGGATTATGAAAAAGGAATTTCTTGCTTTGCTTGTATCTGTTCTGGTGGTTGCTGCAACCGTAGTATGGTTCTTCATTGTTGAAAAACCAATCCCGGCCACAGAGATTATCAATTTTGGGGTGATCGTTGTACTTGTCGGATTTGTTCTCTATTTCGCTTACAGGCGTTTCTCATCGGCAAACAGGGGTGAGCCGCAGGAGGATGAATTGTCAAAGAAGATAATGCAGAAAACGGCTGCATGGTCTTATTACATCTCTCTCTTCATGTGGTTATTCATGGGATGGATCAGTGACCGCCTGTCGATGGATATGGGAGAGGTGATTGGTACCGGTATCCTTGGCATGGCAGTAATTTTCTTCGGTTGCTGGATTGCGGTAAAACTAAGAGGCATCCGCAATGAATAACCGCATCAAGGAGTATCGGGCGCGGCACGACCTGACACAGGATGACCTGGCAAAAAAGGTTAACGTGAGGCGTGAAACGATTGTCTTCCTGGAGAAGAACAAGTACAATCCGTCACTGAAGCTGGCCCATGACATTGCCAGAGTCTTCGGTGTGCCGATAGAGCAGGTTTTTGTTTTTGATGGTGAGTGACTTTCCGGTCTGACCATTAATGACGTGGCCGGAGGATAAGCAATTCAGCGTTGCGGCTCCGTCTGACCGGTGATTTGACGGCATAGCTCCGGTGCGAGATCGTGGCTGACGCTCTTTCCTTAGTATTTCACTTGCACTTATCATCATTAAGTTCTAAATTTATGGTGCATTTCCTCCTTTTATTGTGCAACATAAATTTTGAGTCATGCTGGTCAAGACCTTCAGCGCTGCCGTATTTGGCATTGAGGCAGTACCCGTAACCATAGAGGTTGACGTCACCCGTGGTGTCCGTTATATGCTTGTAGGGCTTCCTGACGCTGCAGTCAAGGAGAGCCAGCAGCGCATTGAATCGGCAATGCGTGCAGTGGGGTTAAGATGGCCCGGCAGGCAGGTAATCATCAACATGGCCCCGGCTGACATACGCAAAGAGGGGTCCTCTTATGACCTCCCGCTGGCGGTTGGAATCCTGGCTGCCTCGGAGATGGTCAGTGCCGGCAGGCTGAAGGGCATGCTCCTCACCGGTGAGCTGTCACTTGACGGTGCCGTGAAGCCCGTAAGGGGTGTTCTTCCCATGGCACTGCAGGCGCGTGCCTCTGGTTTCAGCGGCATGATGGTGCCGGCAGAGAACGCCGGTGAGGCTGCGGTGGTAAGCGGGATCGATGTCTACGGCGTCACCAGCCTGGATGAGGTGTTAAGATACATGGAGGGAAAGATCGACCTTCAGCCGCTGAATGTGGACATGCACAGTCTGTTCAGCATGCAGGGAAACAGATACGATTCTGATTTTGCCGATGTCAGGGGGCAGGAGAATGTCAAGCGGGCCCTGGAAGTGGCAGTCGCCGGCGCACATAATGCCTGCATGATCGGTCCTCCGGGATCGGGCAAGACCATGCTCGCCCGCCGTCTGCCCTCGATACTTCCACCCCTGACGCTGGAGGAGGCCCTGGAGACCACCAGGATCCACTCGGTGGCAGGCAATATTGACAACCACGTCCCGCTGATGACCCGCCGCCCCTTCCGGAGCCCTCACCACACAAGCTCAGACATCGCCATGGTCGGCGGCGGTTCCATACCACAGCCGGGAGAGATAAGCCTGGCTCACAACGGCGTGCTCTTCCTCGATGAGCTGCCGGAGTTCAAAAGGAGCGTCCTGGAGGTGCTCCGCCAACCGCTCGAGGACAGGGTGATCACCATTTCACGGGCCAGAATGAGTTGCGACTTCCCGGCCTCGTTCATGCTTATTGCTTCCCTGAATCCCTGCCCGTGCGGTTTTCATAATCACCCCGAGAAAGAATGCACCTGTGCCCCCGGCATGGTGCAGAGATATCTCAACCGCCTCTCGGGACCCCTTCTCGACCGCATCGACATCCATATAGAGGTTGTTCCTGTCAACTATGAGAAGCTTGCCGCAGCATCACCCTCAGAGCCGTCCGCTGCAGTACGTGAGAGAGTAGTAAAGGCCCGGGAGATACAGTCGGGTCGTTTTGCCGGCAACGACGGCATATACTGCAACGCCCAGATGACATCAGCATTGATACGCCGTCACTGCCACCTCGACGATACCGGAGGCAGGTTACTGAGGGCAGCAATGGAGATGCGTGGACTTTCTGCCAGAGCCTATGACAGGATACTTAAGGTGGCCAGAACAATAGCTGACCTCGACGCATCGGAGACCATCAGGCCCGACCACCTGTCGGAAGCCATAAACTACCGCAACCTCGACAGGGAGGGGTGGGCCGGATAAAAAACAGGATTACCGGGCCGGCAAGGTAAACGTCAGTGTTAAATTACGGACAGCATAAAAATCATTTTAATGTTTTTTAACAATTATCTTTTTACTTAATTTGTAGCCGGGATAGGTATTACTTCACAACCGGCCGTAACAATTATGGAGCTGATTAACAGATTAAGGCAAAAGCTGTCAGATGAACATTTGATGTTCGCTTACCGGGGAGAGGTGACAGGAGACAACTCAGTAGGCCTCCTTACACTTCTTGAGAGAGAGATGGAATTCTCGGATTTCAGCCTCCTCGGCCGCAAGCGACTCTTCATGTTTGTACTCGAGAACCTTCAGAATATAACCAGGCACGGTGTAACGAAGAGTGAGGCGATAACCTCACTTGTCGTTTACAACAAGACTGCTGACGGCTACACGGTGAGTACCGGCAACGCCCTTAGAAAGAGCGAGGTGAAAGGTCTGAAAAACAATCTGGAAAAAATCAATAGCCTTGAGCCTGACAAGATCAGGGAGGTTTACAGAACCATGCTCCAGGATTCGAACATTGGCAGCAAGGGAGGGGCAGGTCTGGGTCTTATGGAGATGGCGCGCAAGACGGGGAACAAACTTGACTACGATTTCCTTCCCATTGATGACAAATACTCCTATTTCATCCTGAGCAAGACAGTGGATGCAGGAGGGAAGGGCATCAGCCACCCTGACGGATCGCACACCTCGTTCGACACCAAAAAAGTAGCACAGCTTGAACGCATGATGAAGTCGAACAGTATCTTCTTCATCTGGGCCGGACCACTGACACACGCCATCAGCAAGGAACTGCTCAATTTCAGTGAGACCACCATGCGGGAGGCCGAACTCGAACAAAACCTCCACAAGCGTGTCTTTGCCACACTGATTGAGCTTCTTCAGAACGTGGCGCAGCACAGCCCCGGGTTTGAAGCTGAGCAGAACCATGGCATTCCTCTCGCAATGATAAGACGGACACCCGCATCATTCATCATCACCTCAGGGAACCTGATAAGGACCAGTGAAGCCGATCTTCTCATTCAGAAGCTTGACATGGTTAACAGATATGACGAAGAGGGCCTGAAAAAACTTCTGAAAGTAGCCCTTATGGGTCAGGACATGTCGATGGTTTCAACAGGTTACATGGGTCTTCTGGAGATGGCCAGGAGGTCAGGCGGTAGGCTCACTTACAAGTTTGACGAGGTAAACGAAGAGTTTTCCTATTATACCATCACCGTAAGGGTCAGGGCTAAGGGACTAAAGGCTCACTGACAAGCGCAAGCTCCTTTCCGTCATATACGGCATAGCTTGTGCGGCAGCTGAACCAGTCGCCCAGTATTATCAATCTCCTTCCCGCTTCATCAAAGGTCATGGGCAGATGTCTGTGGCCGTAGATGTAATAACGTGCATTGCAGCCTCCGGCAGCGACCTCTCTTGTGTGGCGAATGAGATCTTCCTTTTCTTCCCCCATGAAGGGAAGGGACAGATGTTTGGCCAGACGGCTGCTCTTTGACCAAGCATGTCCGAATGCCATTCCCCAGCGCGGGTGAATGGCTGAATAGATCACTCTCAGCGACTTTTTGCGGAAGAGGGCAAAGAGTAAGCGGGTGAGTGTACTCCGGCTTCCCAGGCCTTCGCCGTGAGCGATGTAGAATAGTTCGTCACCGATCTTCGTCCGGTAAGGTTCGGAATGGATGATGGCCCCGCACTCAACGGCCAGGTAGTCTTTCATCCACATGTCATGATTGCCTGTAAAGATGTGCAGCTTGATTCCCCTGTCGGTGAGCGAGGACAGTGTGCCGAGGAATCTTGTAAAGCCCTTTGGAACCACGGTTTTATATTCCCACCAGAAATCAAAGATGTCGCCAAGGAGATAGATGGAATAGGCATCATGCGAAGCCTGCTCCAGCCATCCGACAACCCTCTGCTCACGCTCATGCGGATCAGTCCCGGCAGCCAGCCCCAGGTGAAAGTCGGAGGCGAAGTATGTTTTAAGACCGGCCAAGATGATTACTATTTGTTGAACAGCTGATCCATCCTGATATTCAGGTTACGCCCAGAGAGGTTGGTGTTGATGATGTTACCATCCGGATCGTAAAGCAGGTTGGAGGGTACGCTGTTTATGTTCATAAGGCGTGAATAGAGAGGATTAGCGGGATCAGGTTCCCTGACACTGATCCATGGTAGATCCTCAAACCTTACAACACTCTTCCACCTTTCTTCATCGGTGTCAAGGCTGACCTGGTAAATTTCGAGTCCCTTGCCGTGGTAAGCCGTGTAGATCGCCTTCAGCGCAGGCAGCTCATTGAGGCACTCCTGCGATGCGGTGCTCCAGAACGATACAAGCACATATTTGCCCCTGAGTGATGAGACACTGACCATATTGCCTTTCGTATCCGGAAGCAATGGTGTGGTGTTTGTCGCCGGGAGCTGTGATGCGAGGCTTGCCATGCGGTTGATATACATTCGGTTAAGCTCTGATGTGACATTCTCCTTCAGGGCCCGGACATGCCTCGAGACGGGGTACTTGACCGACAGTGAGTCGGATACGATCTTCAGGTACTGCAGGTCACGGGGCTGGTACAGGACATAGGTATTGTCATCTATTCTCTGGTAGAGTGCCTGGATCGAGGACATTGAGCTGATATTCTCAACTATGAACGTTATGTTGAATTTGCGCTGTGCATCAACAATATCAACGAAAGCCTTTTCAAGTTCGGCGCCCCGTGCTGCCATCTCTTCGTCGCTGAGCCCCGAGTAGATCTTTCTGATGGAATCAAGCCTGGCCCTGGTTACCAGTAACTGCTGGTCGAGCAGTTTGATCTCATCGGATCCCGGCGAGCCGGATACGCTGTAGTTGGCCGGCAGAGGCGACTTCACGAAGTCGAGGCTGATATCCTCACCCGGCATAGCAAGAAGGCCTACGAATTCGCCGTTTTCAAGGCGCACCTGGAAGAATTCCGGACCGGTGATCTCAGCGATGAATTTAAAACGACCTCTCCGGATCTCTGCAGAATCGACCACGCTGCTGCGGTCAACCTCCGACTTGTCGAGCCAGACCATGCCTTCCTTCCCTTCCCGGAAGTTTCCCTTTATGGTTACATTGCTTTCACTGTTGCAGCCTGCGATTATTGCAGCCGTTAAAAAGATCAAAGGATACTTCTTCATTATGATTACTGATTTCTGGTACAAATAAAGTAAAAATAGGGATTGGCTACTGTCCGCCCAGCAGCTCCTCAAGCTTTTTGCCGAGTTCATCTCCCCTGAGGTTAACTGCCACCACTCTTCCCTCGCGGTCGAGGAGATAGCTTGCGGGAATCTCCGTCAGGCCGAAACTTTTCACCACCTCGGAGTCGCGGTATTTAAGGTCGCTTACATGTTTCCATCTTCCCAGCCTGTCTTTTCTTATCGCTTCTGTCCATTCCTCTTTCCTCAGGTCGAGTGAGACCTGGAATATGTCGAAGCCGAGCCAGCGCCATTGGTCGTACATTTTTACCAGGTTCGGGTTTTCCTCACGGCAGGGGGGGCACCATGCAGCCCAGAAATCGACGAGCACCACATGGCCTCTCAATGATGAGAGCCTGAGCGTGTCGCCCCCGGGGTCAGGGAGTGCTATTTCCGGAAGGGGGTTCCCTATGGCCGGCAGTGTGCCTGCAGAGGCAGCGGTGCCCGAAGGTGCAGCACTCCTCAATCCTGCCACAAAGGTATGAAGGTCAACTACCAGGTCAGATTCCGGGTAAAGGGCGTGAAGCACCGAGTCAACCCTGAAAAACAGCTCAGGCTCTTTCGCCGGGTCAAAAATCGGTACTCCGGGCACCACATGCTGGTTCAGCAGATAGACTGAGACCATTGATGAGCTGTTCTCTTCGAGGAGATTAAGTGCTTTCCCGCGGAAGCCGTCCACTATTGCGGCGGCTCTCCTGTCGAGGCTATCCATCAGCAGTGGCAGCCGGTTGCTGAGGATGCTGTCGTTATAGACATCGGTAAGCCTCTGCAGTTCATTGATAGCCTCCTGATGTTCCTTCCTGAAGCTGAGTATCAGGGATGTTCCCTCCGATCCTTCGAGGTTCACGGGTGCATCAAGTGAGTTTCCGGCTGCCTTCAGTTCGATCTTCTCTCCCGGTGAGACAAGCAGCGTCAGAAAATTGTCGCTTCCCATGCTCAGCATGTAAAAGGCAGGCCATTCTGTGACCGACCTGAAGCTGAATTTTCCCTCCTCATCCGGAACCAGCGAATCAACAGGCACAAGGTATCCCGGCTTCACCTCCTGAAGCAGCAGGTATTCACCCGTTCCTGCCCCCTCAATTGTTCCCCTGATAATGAAGTCATTATTCGTGCATCCTGAAGCTACAGCAAGAGCAGCCAGCAGGAGAAGTGACTTTTTACATTGGCGGATCCTAAATTTTGCATCATAAATTATTCCCGACATTGCTGTCATTATTTCTTTCATATTGACTGAACTTTTTAAAAGCACTCTGGTTCTCTTAATGAAATGCAAAGATATCTATTTTTCAGAGCCTTCGGGATGATTGTGCACACACAAACCCGATAATAAATCTGTTTTTTTTGTTTACTTTGCACCTGGACTTATTTATTAATTTTAATAAACTTTATTTTCTGATTTCTTTTTCAGAATTTTAACGGAACTTCATAAATTATGGGATACATTAAGTTTGATAAGGCTCATGTAGTTAATCTTGAGTATTCATTAAGCCGTGAGATTTTACGGACCAACAGGGCGGGCAGTTATTCATCTACCACCATTGTCGGATGCAACACCCGCAAGTACCACGGATGGCTTGTCTGTCCGGTGGATGAGATGGGTGGTGAAAGGCATGTTCTCCTGTCGAGCCTTGACACCACCGTGGTCAGCAACGGCCAGAGCTTCAACACCGGCATCCGGAAATATCACGGCGATTACTACAGCCCGAAGGGTCACAAGTATGTCGAGGATTTTGATATCCAGGATATTCCGGGCATGACATACAGGGTAGGCAACGTTTTCATGAAGCAGGAGCGCCTGCTGGTTCATTATGAGGAGCAGCTTATGATCAGGTTCACCATTCTCGATGCCGATGAGCCGGTCAAGCTTCAGTTCAGGCCTTTCCTGGCTTTCAGGAGCATTCACCAGCTCACCCATGCCAACATGTGGGCAAATACCAGGGTTGAGCCGGTGACGGGCGGGATCAGGATACGCATGTATGACGGTTTTCAATGGCTCCATATGCAGCTGTCAGGCAAATCTGAATTTGTACCCGTGCCTGACTGGTACCAGGGTGTTGAATATACTGAGGAGCAGAAGCGGGGTTATGATTATTCGGAAGATCTTTTTGTGCCGGGCTTCTTTGAGGTTAATGCCGCGAAGGGTGACGTAATAGTCTTCTCTGCTTCAACAAAGGCTGAGACACCTTCTGGTTTCAAGACGAAGTTCACCCGCACGGTGAAGTCAAAGATACCGCGCAGCGATTTCGGCAACAGTCTGCGCAATGCTGCCCAGCAGTTCATTGAGAAGCGGGGAGAAGATACCAGCATCATTGCCGGCTATCCCTGGTTCGGTGCATCGTGCCGCGATACTTTCATCTCACTCCCGGGGCTGGCCCTGGCGCGCACATCTGAGGATCTCTTTGCTGCCGTTCTTGACACCCAGGTGCGCCGGATGAAGGGAGGGCTCTTCCCGGGAATGGCAGACAGTGACAATCCTGCATTCAACAGCGCAGATGCGCCACTGTGGTTCTTCCAGGCGGTGTACAGTTACGGACTGGAGGCAAAGGTGGCCTGGAAACGCTATGGCCCTGCCATGAAGACCATTCTCGCCACCTACAGGGAGGGTACCTCTTTCGGTATTCACATGAGAGAGAACGGGCTGATCTATTCAGGTGCACCGGGCAAGGCCCTCACATGGATGGATGCGATGGTGAACGGTGTTCCGGTCACTCCCCGGAGTGGTTATGTAGTAGAGATAAATGCCCTGTGGTACAATGCCGTATGCTTTGCTCTTGACTGTGCTCGCGGTGCCAATGACAGGACTTTTATGAAGGCCTGGGAGAAGCTTCCGGAACTGATAAGCAAATCCTTTATTGAGACTTTCTGGGATGAGGAACACGGCTTCCTGGCTGACCATGTCAGTGATAATGAGATTAGGAACATGCAGGTAAGGCCGAATATGATCATTGCCACCTCGCTTCCTTACACCATTCTAACCAAGGAGCAGATGAAGAGTCTTCTTGATATCGTTAACAGGGTGCTGGTCACACCGCGGGGTATACGTACTCTCTCGCCTGCTGAGGAGGGTTACTGCGGCATTTACTTCGGAGACCAGGTGACACGTGACAAAGCCTACCATCAGGGTACGGTATGGCCCTGGCTGGTCGGACCCTTCTGTGATGGCTGGCTGAAAGTATACGGCGAGGGAGGAGTGTCACGGGTGAGGAAGCTGATAATGGCTTTCGAGGAGACGCTGACAGAGGCAGGTATCTCAACCATCTCCGAGATCTTTGACGGTGATCCCCCGCATACCCCCAGGGGAGCGATATCACAGGCGTGGAGCGTGGGCGAGGTGCTGCGCATATACACTCTCCTTGAAACGAATTATAAAGAAAACAGATAATGATATGCGTGTCCTGATGTTTGGATGGGAGTTCCCCCCTCATATTGCCGGGGGTCTGGGTACCGCCAGTTACGGGCTCACCCGCGGTCTTGCAGCACAGAAGGACGTGGAGGTGATCTTTGTCGTTCCCAAAGCTTACGGCGATGAAGACCAGAGTATTGTGAGACTCATTGGCGCCAACACCGTCCCCGTCGCCTTCAAGAAGGTAAAGTACAATTACTTTCTCAAGCCGGTCGAAAAGATAGAGGTCTTCTCAAAGCTGGTTCCATATACTGATCCGGAGGACTTCTGGAAGATGACGCGCGGTGAGGTCGCTGACAGTGATGTGCTTGTGGAGACCAACCAGCAGGGTAAGGTCGATTTCACCGGCAGTTACGGAGCAACACTCATGGATGAGATACACAAGTATTCCGTGGTGGCGCAGGTAATAGCCTCAGAGGAGGAGTTTGACGTCATCCATGCACACGACTGGCTCGCCTATCCTGCAGGTATAGCGGCCAAGGCAGTCTCGGGCAAACCGCTGGTCATTCATGTCCACGCCACCGATTTCGACCGCAGCGGCGGTAATGTCAACCCCGTTGTCTACAACATGGAGAAGGAGGGGATGGATGCGGCCGACAAAATCATTGCGGTGAGCAATCTTACCCGCGATGTTATCATTTCCAGGTATAACATTGACCCCGACAAGGTGGAGACGGTCTATAATGCGGTTGAACCGCTTCACCATTCGGAACTTGATGTCCCCCCTCGGGCTTATGATGACAAGATCGTCACCTTCCTCGGACGCATAACCATGCAGAAGGGACCTGAATATTTTATTGAGGCGGCCAGGATGGTCCTGTCCCGCATGCCCAACGTCAGGTTCGTGATGGCCGGCTCGGGAGACATGATGGAACGCATGATGCGCCACGCGGCCTACCTGAGGATCACCGACAGGTTCCACTTCACGGGGTTTCTTCGTGGCAATGACGTCTTCACGATGTTGCGCATGAGCGATGTCTATGTCATGCCATCGGTATCCGAGCCATTTGGCATTTCGCCCCTCGAAGCCATGCAGTCAAATGTGCCTGTGATCATCAGCAAGCAGAGCGGCGTGGCAGAGCTTCTCACCCATGCAGTCAAGGTCGATTTCTGGGATATAGAGGCTATGGCAGATGCCATTTACGGTATCCTGACTTATCCGGCACTCTCAAGGATGTTTATCATGAATGGCAAGGAGGAGGTTGACAAGCTGAAGTGGGAAAAGGCTGCCAGCCATGTCAGGAGAATTTACACAGGTGTTTTGAAACAGACAAGTTATAAGATATGAGCACTTCACAGAAAAAGGCCATCTGCCTTTATTTTCAGGTCCATCAGCCCTTCAGGCTCAGGCGCTACCGCTTTTTTGAGATGGGCCATGAGCACTATTACTATGACGATTTCATGAATGAGTCGATCCTTCGCAAGATCGCTTCAAACTGTTATCTGCCAACCAACAGGCTGCTTCTTGACCTGATCCGCAAGCACAAGGGCAAATTCAGGATAACCTTTTCACTGACGGGTATTGTAATAGATCAGTTCAGGCTTTATGCCCCGGAGGTGCTTGCCTCATTCAGGGAGCTGGCAGAAACGGGCTGTGTTGAGTTTCTTGCAGAGACCAACTCTCATTCACTAGCCTCACTAATGAAGAGGGACAGGTTTGAACACCAGGTCAGGATACACCGTGAGAAAATGCTTGAATACATAGGGTATGCCCCGACCTCTATAAGGAACACCGAGCTGATCTACTCCGATGAAATCGGCAGCTGGATGGCCGAGATGGGCTACAAGGCAACGGTTACGGAGGGAGCTAAACACATCCTTGGCTGGAAGTCGCCCAACTTCATGTATTGCAACGCCATCAACCCGAGGCTGAAGGTGCTCCTCCGCAACTACACCCTCAGTGATGACATCGCTTTCAGGTTCTCGAACAAGGGATGGTCAAGCTATCCTCTCACGGCTGACAAGTATGCTTCATGGGTCAAAGGACTGGCCTCATCTTCAGACATAGTGAACATCTTCATGGATTATGAGACTTTCGGAGAGCATCAGAAGAAGGAGACGGGCATCTTCGACTTCCTTAAGCATATGCCCGATGCGATAATCAAAAAGACACCTTTCAGCTTCATGACGGTATCTGAAGCTGCAGACAATTATCAGCCGGTATCGCTGCTGCACGTTCCGTCTCCCATATCCTGGGCCGATGAGGAGAGGGACCTCACCGCCTGGATGGGCAACGAGCTTCAGACTGCCGCGGTGACAAAGCTGTACAACCTGGCAGACAGGGTGATCGCGTGCAGTTCTGATTCACTGCTGCGCGACTGGGTGTACCTGCAGTCGAGCGATCATTTCTATTACATGTCCACCAAGTTCTTCTCTGACGGAGCTGTTCACGCATACTTTAATCCTTATGAGAATCCTTACCAGGCCTTCATGAACTACATGAACGTGCTGAGTGATTTCGAGATAAGGCTCAATGCGATTTGTCCTGTTGATATTCATAATGCAGAGGTGAACCGCCTGTCGGAGTCAATCGGGAACAAGGACCTGCTCATCAGGGAACTCCAGGAGAAACTGGTTAAGCTTGAGAAGAAAACAGGTGCCTCAAGGCGGAAGAGTACCGCTTCCAAAAAGAGAGCGGACACCGTGGCAGCCGCCAGGAAAACCGCAAGTGCAAAGCAATCATCAGAAAAAGTTACCGTGAAGAAAACGGCTTCAACAAAGAGTGCCGTGAGGAAAAAATCCGGCACCAGATAGTTGTTGCGGTTTTTGGTTTTTGTTCAAATCTTATACGCTGAGGCGCATTAATTCGTTATTAACCTTATGGAGAAGAAAGCTGATTTTTTATTTGAGACAAGCTGGGAAGTTTGCAATAAGATAGGCGGTATTTATACTGTCATTTCAACCAAGGCTCTGAGCGCAGCTCATGAGTTTGGCGATAATTATGTGCTTATCGGGCCTGATGTATGGCGCGATGACCAGTCGAACCCGGACTTCACGCCCGATGACACTATGTTTCAGGCATGGAAGCCGATGGCGGCACAGGAGGGACTGAATGTAAGGACGGGGAGATGGAACATCAGGGGAAATCCACGTGTGATGCTCATCGATTTTACCCAATACTTCGGACAGCAGGATGAGATATTTGCACGTTTCTGGGAGACTTACAAGCTTGACAGCATATCAGGTCAATGGGATTACATAGAGCCCGCCCTCTTTGGTTATGCTGCGGGGAAGGTGATAGAGAGTTTTACCAACTTTTACCGTGAGTATCCGAGGGTCATCGCTCAGTTTCATGAGTGGATGACAGGCATGGGAGTGCTTTACCTCGAGAAAAATGCACCATGGATCACCACCTCCTTCACAACCCATGCCACGGTCCTGGGACGCAGTATTGCCGGTAATAACAGGCATCTCTACGGCAGGATGAATGAGTATAACCCGGGGCAGATGGCATACGAGTTCAACGTTACCTCGAAACAATCGCTTGAGAAGATCAGTGCTGCACAGGCCGACGTCTTCACCACGGTGAGTGAGATCACCGGGCGTGAGTGTGAGGCATTCCTGGGCAAGAAACCCCACGTGATAACACCCAACGGTTTCGAAGACACCTTTGTTCCCAACCCCGATAACTATGATTCGGCACGGAAGGCGGCACGCGACAGACTGCTGTCCGTTGCCCGGGCACTCCTTGGGTATGATCTTCCTGAAGATACACTGCTGGTGTCAACCAGCGGAAGATATGAATACAGGAACAAGGGCATTGACCTGTTCCTCTCCGCGCTCGGGGCTATTGACAGGAAGGCTGACACCTTGCGCCCGTGCGTGGCATTCATACTTGTCCCCGCTTATCACAGGGGACCCAGGCAGGACCTCATCTCTGCCATGAATAACGGGACATCCATAACCGAAGGCGACAGATACCTGACCCACGGGTTGCACTATGTCAGTGATGATCCTGTGATAAATCAGCTGGGAAGGGAAGAGATCCATAACACTCAACAGGAAAAAGTCAAGGTAATTTTTGTGCCGTCATATCTCAACGGCAATGACGGAATCTTCAACATGTCATATTATGATCTGCTGATCGGATTTGACCTGACTCTATATCCGTCATACTATGAGCCGTGGGGTTATACTCCTCTAGAGAGCCTCATGTTCAGGGTACCGACAGTTACCACCAACCTTGCAGGTTTTGGAATGTGGGTCAGTTCCTACTTTGACAAACCCGGCAACGGATGCCTGGTGCTTAACCGTACCGATGACAATGAGAAGGAGGTGATCTCCGGCATGGAGGAGTTCATCCGCAGGTTCATGCAGATGAGCCCTCAGGATGTGGATGCCGCCCGGGAGAAGGCGTGGGAGATATCACGCATCGCCAACTGGAACAAACTCTTCCGTTATTACATGGAGGCTTACAGCTTCGCCCTTGACAACAGCGAGGAGAGACGCGATCAGCCACGGGAGTACGCACGTATACTTGAGGCAACGGAGGTGCAGGTCAGAAAACCCTTCCAGGCACCTGTGTGGAAGGATATCTATGTTCAATCAGAACTGCCTGAACGCATCAGTTATCTGAAAGAACTGTCGGGCAACCTCTGGTGGTCATGGAACAGTGATGCAGAGTTTCTCTTTCGCCGGATGGACCCGACATTGTGGGAAGAGGTGAACCATAATCCAAAGAGGCTCCTTGAGTCCATTGACTATAAGCGTCTGCTGGTGCTTGCTGATGATGAGGTATTCCTTGACGACTCTGACAGGATCTACAGGGAGTTTACCGAATATATGGCCAGGCCCGATAATCATGATCTGCCCTCAGTGGCCTATTTCAGCATGGAGTTTGGTATTCACCCAAGCCTGAAAATATATTCCGGAGGACTTGGAGTGCTTGCCGGTGACTACCTGAAGGAGGCGAGTGATTCAAACGTCAACATCACTGCCCTGGGACTGCTTTACAGGTACGGCTATTTCAGGCAGAAGCTTGGCCCGAAGGGCGAGCAGCAGGCCATTTATGAGGCTGAAGACTTCTCGCAGCTGCCTGTTTCAATGGTGACAGACAGCAACGGCGGTCATCTGACCATACAGCTCACATGGCCAGGGCGAACAGTGAAGGCGCGCATATGGCTTGCCGCAGTAGGAAAGGTTAAGCTATACCTCCTTGACACTGACTTCGAGGACAATATTCCGGAAGATATAGCCATAACTCATTATCTCTACGGCGGCGATAATGAAAACAGGTTCAAGCAGGAGCTGATCCTGGGCATTGGGGGCATGCGTGCGCTCCTCGCCCTGGGTATAAAGCCTGACGTATATCACAGCAATGAGGGTCATTCAGCCTTCATCGGTTTCGAAAGAATGCGGCATCTGATTGAGGAGGAACACCTCACCTTTGAAGAGTCAATGGAGATTATAAGGGCATCAACCCTGTTTACCACCCATACGCCGGTACCGGCGGGGCATGACGCTTTCGATGAAGATCTGCTGAGGAAGTACATATCGCATTATCATACAAGGCTGAATATTACCTGGGATCAGCTGATGGCTCTCGGCCGCTGCAAGGAGGACCATGACCGCAAGTTCAATATGAGTTTTCTTGCTACCCGCTTCTCACAGGAGATGAATGGTGTGAGTCAGTTGCACGGTCACGTCTCCCGAGGTCTCTTCTCAAAACTCTGGCCCGGATACCTGCGTGACGAACTTCACATTGGACATGTTACCAACGGGGTGCACTATTCCACATGGGTAGCGCCGGAATGGGAGCAGGTCTATGAAACAATTACGGGAGAGCGGCACTTTGACCAGGTTGACCATGAACAGTGGGCGAAGATTTACCAGGTTGAGGATGAGAAGGTATATGAGATAAAGATGAAACTTAAAAAGCGGCTCTTTGACAATATCCGCAAGCGGCTTCAATCTGACATGATGGAAAGGCACGTCAGTCCGCGTACTCTCATGAACATTAGCTCTCATCTGAACGAAAAGGCCCTGACAATTGGTTTTGCCCGCCGCTTTGCCACATACAAGAGGGCAACCCTTCTCTTCCGCGACCTCGACCGGCTTTCAAAACTTGTCAATAACCCCGAGAGACCGGTGCAGATCATCTATGCCGGCAAAGCTCATCCTCACGACGGCGGAGGCCAGGATCTCATACGCCGTATAAACGAAGTTTCCCAGATGCCCCAGTTTGCCGGCAAGGTCATCTTCCTCGAGAATTATGACATGGAGCTTGCACGCTACCTGGTGCGTGGAGTGGATATATGGCTGAACACTCCCACCCGTCCGCTGGAAGCATCAGGGACCAGCGGTGAGAAGGCAGTAATGAACGGGACAATTCATTTCAGCGTGCTTGACGGCTGGTGGGTGGAAGGATATCATGCCTTTGCCGGATGGGCACTCCCCAAAAAGCGAACCTACGCCAGCCAGGATCTGCAGGATGACATTGACGCCGAGACCATCTACAATATGCTTGAGTACGAGATCATACCGGCCTATTACTCAAAGGATGAGTCAGGTATACCACGTGAATGGACAAGCTACATCAAGAACACGATGGTAAAGGTGGCCCCTGAGTTTACCACCCGCCGCATGCTGAATGACTATATAAAAAAGTACTACACAAAGCTGTGGGAGAGGAGCAGACGTCTCAGGGCAGACAACTATGCCATCGCCCGCGAGCTGGCTGCATGGAAGATCAATATCACAAGAGAGTGGGAAGACATTGCAATAGTTAAATTCGATCTTAAGGATTCAGCCAGGCAGGTGTATCGCTCAGGTCACAACTATGCCTCGGAGATCATACTTGATATTAAGAATATTCCGCAGGAGAATGTTGGTGTGGAGATGGTGGTTACCCGTCTTTTGAAGAACGGCGAACATGCCTTTTTCACCAGTAAGGAGTTCAGATATATTGACCGTAAAAAAGGGCGGGTGATCTACAGTGTCGAATTCCAGCCTGAGATGGCCGGCACCTTCTTCTACGGGATACGTATCTATGCAAAACATCAGGAGCTTCCGCACAGGCAGGATTTCTGTCTCCTGAGATGGGTTGACTGAGCTAAAGGTCGCTGATGGTCTTTATCTTTTCCTGCAACAGCACTATGGCTGTTCTGGCGGGGAGGTACAGCTTCAGGTGATGAGGTGCCGTCACCCCGTAACGGTTATGGTCAGGCATTGAGAAATAGGTCTGGTCTGAGTCTATCCGTCCCTGTCCGCCAAAGAGCGGATCGTCGGTGTCAAGTATGATCCTGAACTTACCCTTCACAGGTATACCGTAATCAGTAAATGAGACGGAGGGATTGAAGTTCATGACGGTGATCAGTTCTCCCCTCCTGAAGGCAATGATTTTATCAGCGTTGTTGACCGTGATGCTCTCCGTCATCTGCAACTGAGGCAGCCCGTGCTTTGTACCTGCGGCGATCATTGCCCTGTCGAACTCATTCAGGAAGCGGTACCTTAGCAGTTCATCATCAGCAAGGCTCCATTGGCGGCGGGCGTACTTGTAGCTCCAGCCGTTCCCCTCCCTTGGGAAGTCAATCCACTCGGGGTGACCGAACTCATTGCCCATAAAGGTGAGGTAACCACCGCCTGCGGCGATGAAGGTAAACAACCTGATCATCTTGTGCAGAGCCACTGCCCGGTCAATGATGAGGTTTGGTGTCAGAAGACTCATGGAGAAATACATCTCCTTGTCTGCCAGCCTGAATATCAGTGTTTTGTCGCCTACCAGAGCCTGGTCATGCGATTCGCAGTACGAGACTACTCGTTCTTCAGCACGGTGCTGGGTAAGCTCATGCAGCAGGTATCCAAGGTCCCATGACTCATCGGGAATCTCCTTGACCATCTTGATCCATATGTCGGGCACACCCATGGCCAGCCTGTAGTCAAACCCTATCCCACCCGAACTGACCGGAGCGGCAATACCGGGCATGCCGCTCATCTCCTCGGCAATCGTTACAGCACCGCTGTTGAATTGATGAATCAGCTTATTGGCCAGGGTCAGGTATACGATGGCATCGGTATCCTGGTTGCCGTCAAAGTACTGTTTGTAGGAGACGAAATCAGAACCCAGGCCGTGGTCATAATAGAGCATACTGGTGATGCCGTCGAAACGGAAACCGTCAAAACGGTACTCCTCAAGCCAGTACTTACAGTTTGAGAGCAGAAAATGCGCCACTTTAGGCTTGCCGTAGTCATAGCAAAGCGAGTCCCAGGCCACATGTTTTCTCCGTGCTCCCGTATGGAAATAGAGGGCAGGGTCGCCGTCGAGCAGGCCCAGTCCCTCCAGCGTGTTGGCGACAGCATGGGAGTGGACGAGGTCCATGATGACCCTGATGCCCATTCCGTGAGCCGTATCTATAAGTTCCATGAGTTCGTCGGGCGTGCCGAACCGTGACGAGGCTGCAAACAGGCTGGAGACATGGTAACCGAACGATCCGTAGTATGGGTGTTCCTGTATGGCCATCAGCTGGATGGTGTTGTAGCCGAGGTTTTTGACCCGGGGCAGCACATCAGCGGTGAACTCCCGGTAAGTGCCTGTCCTCTCCTCCTCGGTTGCCATGCCTACGTGGGCCTCATAAATGAGGAGTGACGGCGGCGGCGGCGGGGAGGTTTTTTTCATGACATAGCGCTCAGAGGGATGCCATACCTGCGCAGTGAATATCTTCGTCACCTCATCCTGGACGGTGCGGGTGGCATAGGCAGGGATGCGCTCGCCGCCGCCGCCCTTCCACCTCACATTCATCTTGTACAGGTCGCCGTGAGAAAGCATCCCTTCATCAAACTCACCCACCCAGTCACCATCATCGGTCCGGAGGAGCCTGTAACGCTCCTCCTCCTTCCACCCGCTGAAGGTGCCGACAAGAGTGACAGAGGTGGCGTTGGGGGCATGCTCCCTGAAGACCCATCCCTTTTCAGTGCGATGCAGCCCGTACCAGTGATGCCCGTTGGCAAAATCGGAGAGCTTGCTGCCTCCGGTGATCAGTGCCTCCCGGTCATTGCAGTAGTTGAGTCGGGCTTCAATGACACTTTTGAATGGATCAAGCCAGGGATCAATTTCATAGAATCTTTTCATGTTACAATATATCTTTACTAAATTACAAAAAATGAACTATGCTTAACAGTCTTTGTTAATTTTGCCAATGTCAGAATATGATGGAGGTACACTACGGTTATAAAGGAATTTCATTTACCAGACCCGTCATTACCATGGGGGTCTTCGATGGTGTTCATCTTGGCCACCGTATGCTTCTCAGACGTGTGGTGGCCGAAGCGGAAAAGAGCGGATCGGATTCCGTGGCTGTCACTTTTGACCCTCATCCCCGCATTGTCCTTACCGGTGACCCTGCCCACCTCCGTTTTCTCACAGATATTAACGAGCGCATCGATCTTCTCAGGGAGACCGGTCTAGGGCACCTTGTCATAATCCCTTTCACTCGTGAGCTGAGCCTTATGACGGCTTCTGAGTTTGTTGACAGTATTCTCTGCCGTCATCTCGGGGTCAGGCATCTGATCGCCGGGTTCAACCATCACTTCGGAAGGCGCCATGAGGGTGACAGCGAGACTCTTCTCGGCTGTTCACAGAGCATGGATTTCAGGGTCACCAGGGAGGAGGCTTTCACCCTTGACGGAGAGACCGTAAGCTCTTCATCAATAAGAAAGCTAATTGAAGCAGGTGACGTCAACAGGGGGTCAGCCTTGCTCGGTTATGATTATTTTGTAAGAGGATCTGTCGTATCAGGAAAGCGGATAGGGAGGAATCTTGGCTTCCCCACTGCAAATATCTCACCCGCTTTTCCCTATAAGCTCATCCCGGGGAGCGGCGTCTATGCGGTGGAGGCAGAGATTGAAGGGGATGAGCGCAGGCATATTGCAATGCTGAATATAGGGCTGAGGCCAACCGTGAGTGACGGGGCGGTGCACAGGACGATAGAGGCCCACATCATTGATTATGATGCTGACCTTTACGGCAAACTGATAAGCATCAGGTTCCGTGAGCGCCTGCGAGACGAGATGAAATTTGAAAGTCTTGATGCCCTGGTCCGTCAGCTCTTCAGTGACCGTGAAAGGGCCATGAACCTGTTAAGACGGTGAACAATCAGCTAAAATATTAGTTATCTTTGCAGACTTAAAAAATATAGATCATGTCATTCATCAACAACGAACTTTCATACAAGGTAAAGGATATTGCACTGGCTGAATTCGGCCGCAAGGAGATAGATATTGCCGAGAAGGAGATGCCCGGCCTTCTCTCTATCAGAAACAGGTATTCGGCAACAAAGCCTCTCAGGGGTGCCAGGGTAACAGGTTCACTTCACATGACCATCCAGACCGCCGTTCTCATTGAAACCCTTCGCGATCTCGGTGCCGATGTCAGATGGGCGAGCTGTAATATTTTCTCGACCCAGGATCATGCCGCCGCGGCCATTGCCGCCGCAGGCATCCCCGTCTTTGCCTGGAAGGGTGAGACACTCGAAGAGTACTGGTGGTGCACCGCCCAGGCGCTTTCATTTCCCGGCGGCAAGGGCCCCAATCTTATCGTTGACGACGGCGGTGACGCATCACTGCTCGTTCACATGGGTTTCAAGGCTGAGAAGGACCATTCAGTGCTTGCGGTCAAACCGTCAGGCAGGGAAGAGGAAATTATCATTGACACCCTTAAGGTGATCCTCGCAGAAGACCCGGAGAAATGGCACAGGACGGTGTCCGAGATGAAGGGTATTTCTGAGGAGACAACCACCGGTGTGCACCGGCTCTACCAGATGATGGAGGCCGGCGAGCTGCTGGTGCCTGCCATCAACGTTAATGATTCGGTAACCAAAAGCAAGTTCGACAATCTTTACGGCTGCCGCGAATCGCTTGCCGACGGCATCAAGCGAGCCACCGATGTGATGATCGCCGGCAAGGTGGTTGTGGTCTGCGGTTACGGTGACGTGGGCAAAGGATCGGCACGATCAATGCGCTCCTACGGTGCCAGGGTCATTGTGACCGAGATAGATCCTATCTGTGCTCTCCAGGCAGCCATGGAGGGCTTCGAGGTGAAGACCGTGGAGGAGGCCCTCACGGAAGGCAACATCTTTGTCACCGCAACTGGCAATCGCGATATCATCACACTGGAGCACATGAAGAAGATGAAGGATCAGGCTATCGTCTGCAACATAGGCCACTTCGACAATGAGATACAGGTTGACGCCCTCAATGGCTTCGCAGGAGTGCAGAGGATCAACATCAAACCCCAGGTCGATAAGTATATATTTCCTGACGGACATGCCATCTTCCTCCTGGCTGAAGGGAGACTGGTCAATCTTGGTTGCGCCACAGGGCATCCTTCGTTTGTCATGAGCAACTCATTCAGCAACCAGACACTGGCTCAGCTGGAGCTCTGGACCAAAGAGTATAAGATCGGGGTCTACAGGCTGCCGAAACATCTTGATGAGGAGGTCGCACGTCTGCACCTGGCACAGCTGGGGGTCAATCTCACCAGGCTGACCAAAGAGCAGGCTGACTATATAGGTGTTGCTAATGAAGGACCCTACAAGCCTGACCATTACAGGTATTAAAGGATTTTATTTCTTATTCCAGACCCTTACACTGGTGCCGGTATATCCGGTCTGATAATTCTTGAGGTAGTATTGCCCCGGACCTGACTGGGGAAGACCCGATGCCCCGAGAGCGTAATTTGTACTGCACTCCGGGCAAACGGCATATACCCCGTCCAGATTTACAGCCACGCTGGCACCGTCGGTCGCATAACAGTGAGGGCAGGTACGGTCATAGGCGGAATATTCAAAACCCTGCAGCCCCGTGTTGTATACTATGATGCCGTTGTTGTCAAATCCGCCGGTGCCAAGGCCGAGATGCCTGTGCGAGGCTCCTATCAGAACGCTGGTTCCGGGGGAGTAGTACAGGTCAAAGAATTCAGGGTCAGAGAATCCAATGACAAAATCAACGGTGATGTCAGGAATAACCTCATTTTTCTCCCGGTCGCATGACATTGTCAGCATGAGAGACGCGGTGAAGATGAAAAAAATCTTTAACTTTGAAACAGACATCAAATTATTACGTTTGTACAAAAGTAGATATTTCTTTACTTAAAAGGCACATCAGGCAAACGTAATGAAGCATAGGATAGTATTTATCAGGCTCCTTGTCATTCTGTCAGCTCTCATTTTTGCCCTGCCGGCCACCGAGTGCAACGCTCAGCGCAATGCAACCAAAAAGGCCGAGAAGCAGCTGTTCGGCAAGACCGGGAATAGCAAGCCCTTTGAGGAGGGAAAACCCAAGGGTCAGGCGGGAAAGGCAATGAAGGAGCAGGAGAAGAAGGAGGCCAGGCGGGACAGGGAGGATGAAAAGCAGTTGAAGGAGCTGAGGAAGCAGCACTATGAGAGGCAGAGCGCAGAGACAAAAATGCGCATGGATAACAACAGCAAAAACACTGAATCGAATTGCAAGGCCAAAAAGCAGAAACAGAAAAAGGAGCAAACGAAGCCGGAACTGAAGAAGCCGGAACAGCCGAAACCTCAGAAACAGAAGGCAAAGACGAAGACAAGGGATCCGAAGAAGCAACCTGAACTGAAGCAACAGAAGAAGAAGGCAAAGTCAAAGCTGAAGGATCCTAAAAAACAGCCAAAACTTAAACAGCACAAGATCAAAAAATACTGACGATTATGGAAGACGGTGGGTTAGGGAGTCTGATTTTCTATATTATACTGGGTGTTATCGCTCTGGCGGGCTCATTCCAGAACAAGAACAAAAAGGGGAAGGCGGCTCCGAAGAAGGTGGTCCGGAACGAGCCTGAGGCAGAGGCATGGATACCTCCCGCACGAACAGCACCCACGCCGCCGCGCAGCAGGCCGCAATACATACCCATCGAGCCTTCAATGGAGGGCAGATATGATGATCCGGTGGCGAGGGCATTCAGCAGCGAGGGCTCATCAGCGGAGACAATGGCCGGCGCCTTTGCCATGGAGGGATCAATAGAGGATTCCATGGCGGCCGCATTTGCATCTGAAGGGGTCTCGGGAATTCATGATATCCAGCTGAAAGATTTTATTCATACTGAGATATCTGACAGTGAGATAGGTGATGCACCGGAATATAATTACAACATCAGGCCGGGCAGTGATATTCTGTCGGAAGGATTCGACCTGAACAAGGCAGTTATTTATTCTGCAGTGCTGAACAGGAAAGAGTACTCTGTCTGATATTCTGATTATTACAAAAGAGACGCGATTTGTTTTTTAAATAAAAATTTGTTATATTTGTTCTTTGAAGAGTTCCGGTAAGCCGGGATTCTTCTTATTTTTTAACCTATTACTGAATAATTATGTCGGAATTTATCTATGTAACAGAAGAGGGCCTCCAGAAGATGAAGGAGGAACTTGATCTGCTCCGTAATGAAAGGCCGGCTATTGCGCGAATGATCGCAGAGGCACGCGATAAGGGTGACCTTACCGAGAATGCTGAATATTCTGCCGCCAAGGATGCCCAGGGCATGCTTGAAATGAAGATAGCCCGCCTTGAAGACCAGGTAGCACGGGCACGTATCATTGACGGTTCAAGGATCAATACCACATCGGTGCAGATCCTTAACAGGGTCAGAATCCGTAACAGAACCAGCGGCCTGATCATGGAGTATCAGCTTGTGCCTGAAACGGAGGCTAACCTCAAGGAGGGAAAGATAGCCGCTACTTCGCCGATAGCACAGGGTATCATGGGAAAGAAGGTGGGCGATGTGGTGGATGTGAAAGTGCCCGCCGGAGTCATACCTTTTGAAATAGTTGAGATATCAATCTGAAAAGAACAGGAACATGGCATCTGTCTTCACACGGATAATCAACGGCGAGATACCCTGCTACAAGGTTGCCGAGGATGACCGCTTCATTGCCTTTCTTGACGTCAGGCCACTGAAGCCGGGCCATACCCTTGTTGTTCCCAAGAAGGAGGTGGATTACATCTTCGATCTTGATGAAGAGAGTCTTGCCGGAATGATGCTCTTTGCACAGAAAGTGGCAAGGGCCATGAAGGAGGTGATAGAGTGCAGGAGGATTGGTGTTGCTGTGATAGGACTGGAGGTGCCTCATGCACATATTCACCTGGTGCCGATTACAAAGGAATCAGACCTTCTGTTCACGAACCCGCGGGTGGCATCCTCGCCCGAAGAGGCTGAAAAACTGGCCAGGTTAATTGGAGATCATATCCGGCTCTGAGCCGGCACAAAAATAAATCCCCGTCACGGCGGGGTAAAACAAAAAGAGACTGCCCCTTATGAGACAGCCTCTTTTGTTTTATAAGAAGATGTTACTTCTTGCCCGGGCAGCATGGCTTTGTTGCAGCGGTACCTTCCTGGGCCGGAACCACTTCACCCTTTGTTTCGCCGCATGCAGCAGCTGAAGGGCACTTTGAGCAGTCTTTGCCGGCGGTGGCGGTGGTGGTGCAGGCCTTCTTGCATGCATCAGCGGTTGAACCGCATGTGTCACACTTGCCATCCTTGTCCTTGTCAACAAAGGTGCATTCGCTCCTGGCGTTCTTCTTCTCCTTGTCAGTTGTCTGAGCATATACCCCAGCAGCCGCAACCATCAGTGCGATGAGAACAAGGCTGCCAATCATCCATTTCTTCATACTTGTGTAAATTGGTTTATTAGTAAACGTGTGCAATATAGAAAAGTTTTTATGAGTCTCATGCTATTTATCATAATTATCATAACTTTATACCAGCTTCTCGCTGTGAAGTGTCTCATATTAAAGATATTGGTGACGACTTTCTGAGTCTGTTCCTCCCGCGTCTCTGCCTTGGTTGCAGGGCTCACCTGGTACGGGGAGAAGATGTGCTGTGCATGGAATGCCTTCTCTCGATGGCCAGGACTGATTTTCACCTGAGGCGTGACAATATGCTGGAGCAGTCTTTCTGGGGCAGGTGTCATGTTGAACGGGCTGCTGCCTTCTCTGTCTATAACCGCGGGAGCCGCATCAGGAAACTGATACACTCACTGAAGTATGACGGAAGGAAGGAGATCGGGAAGATGCTCGGAGAACTGTACGGATCAACGCTGGCAGGGAGCGGATTCATGGAGGGCATAGAGATGATAGTGCCTGTCCCGCTCAGCGCAGAAAGGCAAAGACAGAGAGGCTTTAACCAGAGCGAGTGTTTTGCGCAGGGACTCTCTGCCTCATGCCGCGTGCCTGTGAGGAACGACATCCTTCTGCGTACCGGCAGGTCTGAGTCGCAGACAAGGAGGGGCAGATATGAGCGATGGGAGAACGTCGAGGGTCTGTTTACAGTCCGCAAGCCATCTGAGATAACCGGGAAACACCTCCTGGTGGCTGATGATGTCATCACCACGGGGTCAACCATGGAGGCATGCGTCAACGCTTTGCTGGAGGCCGGGGGTGAAAGGATCAGCGTGGTGGCGCTGGCGGCAGCACAGAAGCTTACCCTTTGACCCTGTCGCTGTTTTTTCGAACGAACTCTTCCCAGTTCCTGACACCCTTGCCGGCGACAGGCTTGGCGCTCTGGTAGAAGTGGCAGAGGGCCGCCCCCAGGGCGTCGGTGGCATCGAGAACCATCTTCTCGCCGCGGAATGTCAGTATGGTTCTCAGCATGGTGGCAACCTGCTCCTTACTTGCCTGTCCACGGCCGGTGATTGACATCTTTATCATCCTCGGCGCATACTCAAAAACAGGCAGGTCACGGTAAAGCGCAGCTGAGATGGCCGCGCCCTGGGCCCTGCCCAGCTTGAGCATGCTCTGCACGTTCTTCCCGAAGAACTGTGCCTCAATGGCAAACTCATCAGGGTGATACTGATCTATAAGGGCCAGGGTCTGCTCGAAAATGGTGCGTATCTTTTTGAAATGATCTTCCTTTTTACGAAGGTCGATAATGCCAAGTGCAATGACGGAGGGTGTTTTCCCCGTCACACTTATCAGACCATATCCGGTTACGGTGGTCCCGGGGTCTATGCCCAGGATGATCTTTTCCCCTTCACGGTTCTTCACTTCATAAAGGGTTGAGGCGGACCAAGAAACAGGTTGCCCGGAAGCTGATCGCCTTCCGAGTATACACGGCTTCTCCTGACAGGGATGCTGCTTTTGGTCTTGGTGCCCTGAAGGACCCCGATGGCGGCAGCAAGCGATGCCTCCTGAGGATCGCCAAAATCGCGCGTGATGTCATCCGCTGCAAGAACGTCCGGCTCCATGCCCTCATAGAACCGTCCTTCGTCAGATGCGTTTACATACTCGAAGGTGATGGGGGCAAAGACATATTTATAGTCAGGATCGGGAACGCTGTTTGTCGGGAAGGGATAGCCCCATATATTCATCCCTGCAGGCTTGCCATATGTTGTGTCACCGACGAGGGTCACACTGACATAAGGCTTAAGGCTGTTGATCACAACCTCACTTGCCGAGGCGGAACTGCGTGAGGTGATGAAGACCACACGGTCGAGTCCCAGGGGACTTTCCGTCCTGATAAACTTGTAACTCTCATTCCAGTCGGGCCCGACAAGACCGTTGTACTGCAGCTTGTAGCATATCTTTGTGGTGTCAGCAGGCTTCATCACCAGGCTTGAGAGTTGCTGGGCAATATCCATGTAGCCTCCCGTATTGTAGCGGAGGTCAATTATGAGATCAGTTACATTGTTTGCTTTGAAAACTGCAAATGCCTCATTCAGCTCCTGTTCTGAAGGGTCAATGAATGTCTCGAAGGCAAGATATCCGGTCTTCCCGCTGGCCAGGTCAAGGATCTTTGCTGCCGTCACAGAATTGATTGTGAAGCTCGACTTGGTAGAGTTGAAGGTCACTGTGGTGCCGTCAGGCTTCTCGAAAAGGAATTTATTTGTGATACCTGCAGTTGAGGGTCCCAGCAGGGTGCTGTATGCCGCATCATTGCCTGAGATTAATATCGGGGCAATTGGTGTATCATTGATCTCCCTGACTATCCATCCTCTTCTTACTCCCTCAGGCCAGAGGTCAGACCCTTCGTAAAGGCTTGCCACCCTTACAATGTTTGAGTTGTCAAGGCTCATCCTGATGCCGTGTCCTACGAAGGAACCCTGCATTGAAGCCATAAAGCTGTCAAAGTCGCTGACAAAGCTCCACTTGTCTGTCGGACGGTGTCTCAGTGCATCGAGCAGCTCACCCGGATTGTCATAATCTGACAGTTTGACCGTTGGCATGGAAGTATACCAGAGGTAAGCGTATTTCATCAGGTCATAAAGACCGTAACGGGCCCTCTCATCGAATGTATATTCATCAGGAACAGGATCGGGATCCTTTTCACAGCTGTAGAGGAGGGGAATTATCAGTATGGTTATTAGCAGAATGCGTCTCATATTGCAAGTAATTTTCGTTCAGTAGTAACAAAAAATGTGCCGTTTCGTTCAGGTTTTTCCTGCCCGGGACTGGAAAAGCACGCTTCCTGTTATGAGCAGTAGTCCCAGCGGTGTTGTGTACCAGACGGGTTCGTCAATAATGAAATGGAGGAGGATCAGTGAGATGAAGGGGGCAAAATAGACGAGGTTGCTTACCTTGTCTGTTGTCTCAGCCAGTTGCAGGGCTCTCAGCCATAGCCAGAAGGTGATGCCCATCTCGAAGATGCCGCAGTACACTGATGCTGCGACTCCCTTAAGGCTTACCGTCTCACTGAAAGATCCGCCGGCAATCATTATGGCCAACATATAAATTGACCCGAAGAGGAAGTTGGTGAAGAGCTTAACCGATTCATCCCTTTTGTCGCGAACGTTCAGCACGAAGTAGAGTGCCCACAGCACGCCGCTGACCAGTGCAAGAAGGACACCGGCGGTATCTGATTTGCCGGGATGAAAGAGAGCCCCCTGTGACGCTATGATGTAGACACCGGCCAGGCTGATGAACAGTGCGATGAAGCTTCGGGCTGGTATCCGCTGATGCAGCAGCGGTATTGAAAAGAATACAAGGATAATGGGCCATATCATGTTTATCGGCTGCGCCACCTGTCCGGGCAGCCGGCTGTACGCCGTAAGAAGTATCAGATAATAGCCTACGGGGGTGATCAGGCCGAGAAGGGCAGACCACAAAATATCACGGGGGGTCATCCTCCACAGGAGCCCAAGCTTCCCGGAGGAGACAACAATCAGCAACAGCACGGCTGTGGAGACCAGCGTGGTTATGCCAAGCATGGTCACGATGCTTAACTCTGAAAGGGCCAACTTGAACGCAGTGGGGATGGTTCCCCAGAGGATGACGGCAAGAGCTGCATACAGGTATGCCCGGGAGCTCTTTTTCATATGTGTCAGCTAATCAGCTCGAACCCGGTGTATGGCACCAGTGCGGAGGGTATTTTTATGCCTTCCGGAGTCTGGTTGTTCTCGAGGAGCGCGGCCACGATGCGGGGCAGTGCGAGGGCGCTGCCGTTAAGGGTGTGACAGAGGGTGGTCTGTTTGGCCCCCTTCTCCCTGAAACGGCACTTGAGCCTGTTGGCCTGGAAGGCTTCAAAGTTCGAAGTGGAGCTCACCTCAAGCCAGCGCTGCTGCGCAGCAGACCAGACCTCAAAGTCGTAGGTCATGGCCGAGGTGAATGACATGTCGCCGCCGCACAGTCTGACAATCCGGTATGGCAGCTCAAGCTTCACCAGCAGGCTCTCAACATGGTTTACCATCTCCTTAAGCGATTCATATGATTTGTCGGGGTGAGCTATCTGAACAATCTCAACCTTATCGAACTGATGAAGCCTGTTAAGTCCTCTTACATGCGCACCCCATGAGCCTGCTTCGCGGCGGAAGCAGGGGGTGTATCCCATATTCCTGACAGGGAGTTCGACAGCATCGAGGATCACATCGCGGTATATATTTGTGATGGGTACCTCAGCCGTGGGTATCAGATAGAGGTTGTCAATGCCGGCATGGTACATCTGCCCCTCCTTGTCGGGAAGCTGCCCGGTGCCGAAGCCGGAATCCTCGTTCACTACTATCGGCGGTTCAATTTCACGGTACCCGGCTTTTCCACCCTCGTCGAGGAAGAAGTTGATCAGGGCTCTCTGCAGCCTGGCGCCTTTACCCTTATAGACAGGGAAGCCTGCGCCGGTGATTTTTATCCCCAGGTCAAAGTCTATGATATCATATTTCTTTATCAGATCCCAGTGCGGCACTGCTCCCTCATGCAGCTCCGTTATGGTTCCTCCGCTGCGGATGATGACGTTGTCTTCGGCACTTTTGCCAGGGGCAACCATGGGGTGAGGCAGGTTGGGCATCTTAATCAGCTCTGACTGCATCTCACTGCTTACCTCGTCAAGGGTCTCGGAGAGTTGTTTCTGCTTCTCCTTCAGTGCGCCTATACCACTTTTGGCAGCCTCGGCTTCAGCTTTTCTCCCCTCTTTCATCAATGATCCTATTGAGCGCGAGAGGTTATTCAGTTCAGCCTGAACAGCATCACCTTCTGTCTGCAGCTCGCGGCGGCGGCGGTCGAGGTCAAGCACATGCTCAACAATTGCGGTGGCATCGAAATTCTTGATCCTGAGCCTCTCGATGACAGATGAGGATTGTTCCCGAATGAGGTTAATGGTTAGCATACCGGAGTGATTGTAATTATTTAAGGAGCGTAAAATTAAAACAAAAACTCCTGAAAAGAGACGCTTGGGCGTATATTTTCAGGAGCCTGTATCTTGCAGTGACCCTTACTTATTCTGCTGCGGGCATTACCGAGACATAAGATTTGTTGTCACTCTTTTTTCTGAACACTATCTTTCCGTCAATAAGGGCAAAGAGAGTGTGGTCTCTTCCTATTCCCACGTTTTCACCGGGGTTGTGTGTGGTTCCGCGCTGGCGAACGATGATACTGCCGGCCTTTACTGTCTGTCCTCCGAAGAGCTTGACACCAAGCCTTTTGCTTTCTGAATCGCGGCCGTTGCGTGAACTGCCTACACCTTTCTTGTGTGCCATATCCTGATCTTTTTACTGTTTATCGGTTATTCTTTTTCCGGTTTCTTAGCGCTCTTTGCCGGTGCCTTCTTTGCCTCTGCCTTCGCTTCTTCGGAGACTGGCGCTTCGGTTACTTTCTTCTCAGCCCTGGGAGCAGCTTTCTTCTTACCTTCTCCCCTCGGACCGATACTCAGTATCTCAACCTGGGTGAAGTCCTGACGGTGTCCGCTCCTTTTCTGATACCCTTTTCTTCTCTTCTTCTTGAAGATTATGACCTTGTCACCGCGCGGGTGGGCCAGGACCTTGCCCTCAACCACCGTATTTTCGATGACCGGTTCCCCGACGGTGACTGTTCCGTCATTATCCAGAAGGAGAACCTTTTCAAACTCTACATTATCGCCTTCTTCTGCATCCAGACGGTGAACGAAGATCTTTTTTCCTTCTTCCACCTTGAACTGCTGACCGGCAATTTCTACGATTGCGTACATTTTCAATCTCTCTTTTATAACTCCGTGAGGCGGACATGCTCCTCTGTGCATGACACTTCTGCGGCCCCCTCCGGATCTTTGTTTTTCGGACTGCAAAGATATAAAAATTAACTTATTTACAAATCGCTGAGATTAATTTATCACCAACAAGCTGTGGATAAAAATTTCAAACACGGCGATGACAAAGATTCTTATTCTTTATATTTGTCATATCGGCCTGCCGGCTTGTAAACCAGGTTAACTATGCAGAATAAGCTTATTCGACTGAAAGTCATTGGTATTTCTTACAGTCAGACTCAGTCCGGAGCCTATGCTCTCATTCTGGCGGAGGAGAAGGGTGAACGGCGGATACCAATAATTATCGGGGGCTTTGAGGCTCAGGCCATTGTCATTAAGCTTGAAAACCTTGAGCCACCCAGACCGCTGACTCATGATCTGTTCAGGAGCTTTGCCCTGGCCTGCGGTGTAACTGTAGAGCAGGTTCTCATCAATAAGCTTCGCGAAGGCATTTTTTATTCCGAGATAGTTTGCACTGACGGCGAGAGGCGCTTTCAGATCGATTCGCGGACCTCTGACGCGGTTGCCCTGGCCCTGAGATTCGAATGCCCCATCTTCATTGAGCCGCAGATACTGAATGAGGCGGGCATTGTCATGAGCGCCAGCGCGGAGGAGGAGCAGAAGAAACAGGGGGAGACTGCACTACAAAAGAAACCGGCCGTCTCGAACGAATACGGCGAGTTCGCCGTCGAGGAGCTCAGGGAGATGCTCTCAGATGCCATAACCCGTGAGGATTATGAGCATGCAGCATCTATCCGTGATGAGCTGGCAAGGAGAAAAGGTCAGTCAGAATAGGCCGGGGAAGGGGATGAGGGATCCGGTGAATTCACGGCAGCGTGACGGTTTACGGCTGCGGCCGGAAGAATGAGTGGCACAGGTGATGAGTGCCGTTAACCAGTTTGGTTTGTAAAAAATGAAGCAATACCTTGACCTGCTGAGCCATGTGATGGAGCATGGCGTTGAAAAGAGAGACCGTACCGGCACCGGAACCGTCAGCACATTCGGCTACCAGATGCGCTTTGACCTGGCCGACCGTTTCCCGCTGATGACAACCAAGAAACTGCACCTTAAATCGATTATTCACGAACTGCTCTGGTTCCTCAGCGGAAGCACAAATATTAAATACCTTCAGGAAAACGGGGTCAGGATCTGGAACGAGTGGGCCGATGCCGAAGGTAACCTCGGTCCGGTATACGGATCCCAGTGGCGCTCATGGCCGGCGGCTGACGGCACAACCATTGACCAGATCATTGCGGTTGTCAGCTCCCTTAAGAGCAACCCCGACTCGCGCAGGCATCTGGTCTCAGCATGGAACGTGGGTGAGATAGAGAAGATGGCTCTTCCTCCCTGCCATATCCTCTTCCAGTTCTATGTTGCCCGGGGGAAAATCTCATGCCAGCTCTACCAGCGCAGTGCCGACATCTTCCTGGGTGTGCCTTTCAACATAGCATCCTATGCTCTGCTGACCCTGATGATGGCGCAGGTGACAGGCTATGAGCCCGGAGAGTTCATCCACACTCTCGGAGATGCACACATATACCTTAATCATATTGACCAGGTGCGGCTGCAGCTCTCCCGCGAACCCCGCCCCCTGCCGGTGATGACACTAAACCCGGGGGTGAATGATATTCTTGCATTTAAGTTTGAGGATTTTACTCTGACCGGCTATAATCCTCATCCTGCTATAAAAGGAGAAATTTCTGTCTGAGATGATCACCATAATTGTTGCCATTGACCGTAAAAATGGCATAGGATTCAGGAACGGACTCCTGGCACACCTGCCTGGTGATCTGCAGCGGTTCAGGAAGATCACAATGGGACATTGCCTGATAATGGGAAAAAAGACATGGGAGTCACTGCCCGTCAGACCCCTGCCCGGGAGGAAGAATATCGTGCTTACTGACAATGAACTTGACTGCTTCGACTGTGCCGATACCGCCAGGTCGATTGAGGAGGCCATCAGCCTCTGTGAGCCCGGAAAAGAGATCTTCATCATCGGAGGGGGGGCAGTCTACAGGCAGTTTATGCCCCTCGCCGACAGGCTGATGGTGACACATATGCATGAGGAGTTCCCTGCTGATACCTTCTTCCCGGAGATAGATCCGGATGAATGGTACCCCTCCGAAATGAAGGCTTATCTGTCTGAAGATCAAGATACAATAAGCTTCACCTATACAACCTACCTTCGCCGGAAGTAACTTTTTTTTCATTTTGACGTTAAACCTTGAGTATTTTCTGGAGTCTCAGAGATACAGACAGACACAAAACACTAAAAAACACTATTATGAAAGCAAAGTCACTAATCCTTATTTTGATTCTCACAGGTTTCGCAATGACCTCATGTCAGAAGTCGGAACCGCTTGAGACCTCAAGCCTTGAGGCAGCAGATGATGCTGCCCTTTCAGAGGCACTGTTTGATGATGTATTTGCCTCACTGGAAATTGCAACGGGTCTGGCCGAAGCGGGATTGAAATCCGGCTCGGTATCAGATACCTGTCCGCTTATTACCATCACTTCCTCAGGAGAGGACTTCTGGCCCCGCAACATTGTGATCGATTACGGGACCGGCTGCGAAGGAGTTTATGAAGTAGTGCGCAGCGGCAAGATAATAATTACCCTGTCAGCTCCCAGGCGCGAAGTGGGCTCGGTAAGAAGCGTTACCTTTCAGGACTATTATGTCAACGGGGCGAAGATAGAAGGGACCAAGACCGTGACCAACCTCGGCCCCAACAACAATCAGAATGTTGTTTTCGCCGTGGAGCTCACCGGGGGCAAGATCACTTTTCCTGACCAGAAGACCATTACCCGTGAGTTCGAGCGTCAGCGTGAATACATTGAAGGCTATGCCACATGGACCCCCTGGGACGACAAATGTCTCATCTCGGGTGTTGCAGCAGGAATCAATCTCGACGGCCTGAGCTATACACACACCATCATCAATTCACTGGAATGGCATGCCGCCTGCAGGTTCCTTGTGCGCGGAACCATCGGGTTTGAGATCGAGGGGATAGAACCGTTCGAGCTTGATTACGGCGACGGCGAATGTGATGCCATTGGGGAACTGTCAAGGGGTGATGAAACGAAGGAGATCACACTACGGTTCCGCCATCCGAAGTACATAGTACAGTAAGATGAATCAAATTCCTGAGAAGCGGCATTCAACTGCCCCTGATCGGTAGATACAGAAATCCCGGCCTGATGCGCCGGGATTTTTTTATGATGCCTTGAGGATTTTCATGTCAACCCTCTCAAGCTTTCGGGAAGCGTAGTCGGGTGTCACAGTGAACTCTTTGGTGTCTCCTGATGGGAGCTCGAACATGGCATCCATCATGATGGCCTCGCAGATCGCACGGAGCCCCCTGGCACCAAGCCTGAACTCAACAGCCTTGTCAACAATGTAGTCAAGTGATTCCGGAGTGAAGGTCAGTTCGATGCCATCCATGGCAAACAGTTTTATATACTGTTTGGTGATTGCGTTCTTCGGGTCTGTGAGGATAGCCCTGAGTGCCTTCGCATCAAGCGGTGAGAGGTGAGTCAGCACCGGCAGGCGGCCTATTATCTCCGGGATGAGGCCGTAGGCTCGGAGATCCTGGGGAGCGATATACTTAAGGAGATCCTCCTTGTCATAATGATCGCGCGAACGACTGGCTGTATATCCTACAACGGTTGTATTCAGCCTGTGTGCAATTTTCTTTTCTATGCCTTCGAACGCTCCGCCGCATATGAACAGTATGTTCTTTGTATCAACGGGGATCATCTTCTGTTCAGGGTGTTTCCTCCCGCCCTGGGGTGGGACGTTTACTATGGCACCCTCAAGCAGTTTAAGAAGGCCCTGCTGTACACCCTCACCCGATACATCACGGGTGATGGAGGGGTTATCACCCTTGCGGGCTATCTTGTCGAGCTCGTCAATAAACACAATACCCTTCTCTGCTGCCTTGACATCATAATCGGCGTTCTGCAACAGACGTGTCAGCAGGCTTTCTATATCCTCACCCACGTAGCCAGCCTCGGTAAGCACCGTGGCATCTACGATGGTGAAGGGCACATTGAGCATGCGGGCAATGGTGCGGGCAAGAAGGGTCTTACCCGTGCCTGTCTCACCTACCAGGACGATATTTGATTTTTCTATCTCAACATCATCACTGTCAGCTCTCTGCATCAACCTCTTATAGTGATTGTATACAGCTACCGACAGTATCTTCTTGGCTTTGTCCTGTCCTATAACGTACTGATCAAGGAAACTCTTTATCTCTGCCGGCTTGCGTAGCTTGATGCTGTCAAGGTTAAAACTCGATTTGCTGCCCAGCTCCTCCGACATTATGTTGTGAGCCTGTTCAATGCAGTGGTCGCATATATGACCTTCAAGACCCGCTATGAGCAGGTTTGCCTCTTTCTTTGTGCGTCCGCAGAATGAGCACTTATCCATCAGTGCCGTCTATTTCTTTGTTCTTGTGAGGACCTCGTCAATCATGCCGTACTCCTTTGCTTCGGCAGAGGTCATCCAGTGGTCGCGGTCAGCATCCTTCTCAACCTTTTCCACCGGCTGGCCGGAATGCAATGCTATGACCTCGTAAAGCTCCTTCTTGATTTTCAGTATCTCTTTGACAACTATCTCAATGTCAGAGGCCTGTCCCTCTGCACCTCCCATCGGCTGGTGAATCATGATGCGCGAATGCTTCAGTGCTGACCTCTTGCCTTTGGTGCCGGCAGTAAGCAGTATGGCGCCCATGGAGGCGGCCATACCTGTGCAGATGGTTGCCACATCAGCCGAGATGTACTGTATGGTGTCATAAATGCCCATCCCTGCATGAACAGCACCGCCGGGTGTGTTGAGGTAGATCTGTATGTCCTTGCCCGGATCTGCCGAATCAAGATAAAGCAGCTGGGCCTGAATGATATTTGCAACATAGTCATCTATCGGTAGGCCCAGAAAGATGATACGATCCATCATCAGACGCGAAAAGACGTCCATTGACGCCACATTCAGCTGGCGTTCCTCGATGATGGTGGGAGAGATATAACCGTTGCTTGCCGAGATGTACCGGTGCATGGTAAGACTGCTGATACCGAAACGGTCGGCAGCATATTTTTTGAAATCATTGCTGTCTGACATGACTCTCTTTATTGGTTGAATGCCAAATATACGAAATTATCGCCTTTAAGGTTTCACTTCTTCTCAAAGAGCTTGTTGAACTCCTCTGCCGAAACCTTCCTGTCATCGACCTTCACGACGTCGATAACAATATCAAGAACCCTTGTGTCGAGCACCTTTTCGGCAATGCGGCGGGCCTCATCCTCCTTCTTCAGCATATCAGTGGCGAATGATGTGATCTGCTCGTCGGTGGCATAGTAGAGGCCGTACTGCGTGAACTGTGCCCTGGTGAATTCCTTTGCTTCGGCCAGTATCTCCTCATCGGTGATCTTCAGTTCATTGTCCTTAGCGGCCCTGTTCTTGATAAGCTGCCAGCGAAGGTCATTGCGGAAATGATCCCAGTCCTTCTCGATATCTTCAGCAGTGGTTTTCTCATTGACTCTCAGGAGCCACCTCTTAAGGAACTCCTCGGGGAGATCGAATGACACTTTCTGCAGAAGCATGTCACGCGCATCAGTCCTCAGCTTGTATTCTGTCTCGCGGCTGAAATACTGCCTGATCTCGTCGGTTACCTTTGCCTCGAACTCACCGGCCGAGGTGACTGTTCCTTCGCCATAGACCTTATCCCAAAGCGCCTGGTCATTCTCTGCCGGCATGAAGCGCGTAACCTCTCTTACTGTTATTGTAAAGGGTCCGTTGATTTCCGTAACCATCTCCTTCGGCTTCCTGAGAAGCCCTGCTATCTCATAGTCGTTCGGGAAGGCGGTGCGGATGTCGAATGTGACGGTGTCGCCTTCAGCCCTGCCGATGAATCCCTTTTTAAGTTCTTCGTCCTTCACCATGTCAACTGAGAGCGAAGCATCTGCATTTGTTATGCTGCCGTCGGCTGACTCTATTGAGCCCTTGAGCACGTCCTTCTCTTCAGACCTGTCGATTTTAACGAACTCGCCGTTTCTGCGGGCATAGTTGTCGACATAATCGGCAATCATCTTCGCATCAGGTTCAATGAGGTAACGGGTGAGCTTCTGCTTTTTCGAGAGACTGATCTCGAACTCAGGGGCAAGACCCAGTTCGAATGTGAAGCTGAACTCCTCGGATTTCTCAGGGTCGAAAGAGTGCTCGTCGTGCTTTGGGATGGGATCGCCAAGAATGTCTAGCTTTTCGTTTTTGATGAAATCGGAGAGGCTCTCTGACACTACCCTGTTAATCTCATCCACAAGGAGGGTGGTGCCGTACATCTTCTTAATCATCTGGAAAGGGACGTGGCCCGGACGGAACCCCCTGACTGTGGCGGTCCTCCTGTATTCCCTGAGCTTCTTTTCAACTTTCTCTTCGTAATCGGTCTTAACGATATTGATCCTGACGGTTGCATTCAGCGCGTCAATGTTCTCTCTGGTGACATTCATCCTGTAAAAATTTACTATCTGGTTAAAAAACCGCTTTAACCTGCACCTGCATTGCTCTTCCTGATCACCTTCTTCGGAGGGTAAGGCTGAGCTGGCCGGCTGTCAGAGCGGTTCTGATGTTTAGTGCGGATGAAGGGACTCGAACCCCCACGCCCTGAGGCACAAGATCCTAAGTCTTGCTCGGCTACCAATTACGACACATCCGCAAAATGTGGCGCAAAATTAGCAAATATTACGAAGTTACAAAAGCCTCTGGCTGAAATTACCTCCTGAGTTCGAAGTTCTTACCGAGGTAGACGTTTCTTACCTGCTCATCGTCAGCTAGCTGTGATGATGTGCCCTGTTTGAGTATTTTACCCTCGAAGAGCAGGTAGGCACGGTCAGTGATGGAGAGGGTTTCGTGGACGTTATGGTCGGTGATCAGGATGCCTATATTCTTGTCTTTCAGGTGAGAGACAATCATCTGAATGTCTTCCACGGCTATGGGATCGACGCCGGCGAAGGGCTCGTCAAGGAGGATGAATTTAGGATTCAGCGCCAGTGCACGGGCTATCTCCGTGCGGCGTCGCTCGCCCCCCGAGAGCTGATTCCCAAGGCTCTTGCGTATGCGTGTGAGACCGAACTCCTCCAGGAGCAGTTCCTGGCGCTCCTTTCTCTCCTCTTTTTTCATGTCTGAGAGCTCCATGACAGCCATGAGGTTATCTTCCACACTCAACTTGCGGAATACGGAGGCTTCCTGGGCGAGGTACCCTATACCCATCCGTGAGCGGCGGTACATAGGATAGCCGGTGATCTCCGTGTCGTCAAGCCATATCCGGCCTCCGTTCGGCCTTATCAGTCCAACCATCATATAGAATGTGGTAGTCTTGCCTGCACCGTTGGGTCCCAGTAACCCGACGATCTCACCCTGCTCCACCTCAACGGAGACCTCATTGACGACTGTCCGGGTCTTGTAGCGCTTGACGAGGTCTGTGGTATGGAGTTTCATTTTGTTCATTGTGGCTCAACTTTCTACGCTTCAGATGCTGCTTCGGCCGCCGCATCTTTCTCGGCACGTAATCTGACAACCCTTGATGCAATAAAGATACTCACTTCGTACAAGAGGAGCAATGGTATTGATACCAGTATCAGGCTGAAAACGTCGGGAGGGGTGATAACAGCCGCCACAATGAGGACGATCACTATGGCGTGCTTGCGGTACTTGCGCATGAACTCCGGGGTGACGACCCCTATGCGGGCAAGAAAGTAAACAACTATAGGCAGCTCGAAGGTTATGCCTGCCGACAGGGCCACGGAGGTGACCGAGCCAATATAGGATGTGATGTTTATCTGGTTATTGACCAGGTCACTTACCCGGTAGGAGCCCAGGAAGTTGATTGACAGCGGTGTTATTACAAAGTATCCGAAAAGAATTCCCATAACGAACAGCAGTGAAGCCATTGTGACGGCTCCGCGGGCATACTTCCTCTCTTTTTCGTAGAGGGCAGGGCGGAAGAACGACCAGAACTCCCAGAAGACATAAGGAAAGGCCATGATCAGTCCAGCCACGAGAGATATATTTATATGTGTGGTAAACTGTCCCGACATCTTGATGCTGATGAGCTCAATCGGATCCTGGTTGATGCAGAGCACGGGTGCGTTCACTGCATCCGCCAGGCGGCAGAGGAGCCTGTTTGTGACAAAATCAGGATTGTTGGGAGCCAGGATGACGTTATCAAAAATGAAATTCTTGAACATGAATGCCAGGATGGCACCTGCCACAACGGCAATAAGGGCCCTGATAATATGCCATCTCAGCTCCTCGAGGTGCTGGAGAAAACTCATCTCACCCTCTGCATCCTTTTTTTTTCTGCTCCTGAGCGCCATTGACTGCGTCTGACTACAAGCATGCAAAGATGCTAATTCTTATGGTTTGAAACAATACCTCCCGAGGCAGAGGGCGTATGATGACATTTGTCTTATTATGATAAAAGATTTGACAAGTAATTAAATTTAAGTTAAATTTGATTGAAGGGTTTAAAGACTATGCACAAAATTCATAACTTGTTGTTACTATTACTTTCCGGTTTAATACCAGGGGAATGAGGGGAAATTCTGTCTATACTGATGCTTCCATACATGATTATCTGAAGCGTTACTTTGGTTTTGATAATTTCAAGGGTAACCAGCAGGGTATTATCAGGAGTGTGCTCAACGGTAATGACACATTTGTGCTTATGCCCACCGGTGGCGGCAAGTCGCTCTGCTACCAGCTGCCCGCAGTGATGATGGAAGGAACCGCAGTGGTCATCTCGCCGCTTATTGCCCTGATGAAGAACCAGGTTGACGCGATGCGCAACTTCAATACAACCGATGATGTGGCGCACTTCCTCAACTCATCACTTACCAAGACGGCCATTGCCAAGGTGAGGCAGGATGTGATGCAGGGTAACACCAAGCTTCTCTACGTGGCCCCGGAGTCACTGACAAAGGATGAGAACATCGAGTTCCTCAAAAGCATCAAGGTCTCATTCTATGCTGTTGATGAGGCTCACTGCATCTCCGAGTGGGGGCACGACTTCAGGCCGGAGTACCGCAGGATAAGGCCTATTATCGACACGATAGGGCGTGCACCTATCATCGCACTCACAGCCACTGCCACACCAAAGGTTCAGCATGATATCCTCAAAAACCTGGGGATCAGTGACTCTAATGCGTTCAAGTCATCTTTCAACAGGCCCAATCTCTATTATGAGGTCAAGGCAAAGCAGGATGCCACCAGGGAAATAATCAAGTATATAAGGAACAATCTCGGCAAATCAGGTATCATCTATTGCCTCAGCCGCAAGAAGGTGGAGGAGCTTGCGGAGACTCTCAAGGTCAATGATATCAAGGCACTGGCATATCATGCCGGCATGGATTCCGCGACGCGTACCCAGAACCAGGATAAGTTCCTGATGGAGGATGTTGACGTCATTGTGGCTACCATTGCCTTCGGCATGGGCATCGACAAGCCTGACGTGAGATATGTCATTCATTATGACATGCCCAAGAGCCTTGAGGGTTACTACCAGGAGACAGGCCGCGCCGGTCGCGACGGCGGGGAGGGGAGATGCATCGCCTATTACAGCTATGATGACATCGTCAAGCTCGAGAAGTTCATGCAGGGCAAGCCTATAGCCGAGCAGGAGATAGGCAAGCAGCTGCTGCTTGAGACGGTCTCCTATGCCGAGTCATCTACCTGCCGGCGCCGGATACTGCTGCATTACTTCGGCGAAGAGTACGGGCAGGAGAACTGCGAGGCATGTGACAACTGTCTCCATCCCAAGACCCAGTTCGAAGGTCAGGATTATGTCGTGAGCATGCTTGAGACCGTGCTGGCGGTGAAGGAGAAGCACAAGGCGGACCATATAGCCAAGATTCTCGCGGGCACCATGAACTCCGCCATAAAGTCGTACAAACACCATAAGCTTGAGACCTTCGGCCTGGATGAGGAGAAAGACGAACGATTCTGGAACATGGTCATCAGGCAGGCGCTGATCAACAAGCTGCTTAACAAGGATATAGAGAACTATGGCCTCCTGGGGCTGACTCCAAAGGGGCACCAGTTCCTTGAGAATCCCCAGAGTTTCATGCTTAATGAGGATCATGATTATACCGAGACTGATGATGAAGAGGCCTCCTTCGGTGCGCGTACTGCGGCAGCCGATGAGGAGTTGCTCAGTATCCTGAAGGACCTCAGGAAGAAGATATCGAAGCAGGCAGGTCAGCCTCCCTACAACATCTTCCAGGATCCCTCGCTGGAGGAGATGGCGATACAGTATCCCGTCACCCTCGAGGAGCTTCAGAACATCACTGGTATTGGTGCCGGCAAGGCACAGAGATACGGCAGGGAGGTTGTGGAGGTGATAGCCAGTTATGTGGCTGAAAAGGAGATCATCAGGCCGCAGGACATGGTTGTCAGGTCAGTGGTCAACAAATCGGGACTGAAGGTATACATCATTCAGAGCATAGACCGCAAGATGCCCTTTGAGGACATTGCCAATGCCAAGGGACTTGAATACGAGGATCTCCTCTCCGAGATTGAAGCCATAGTGAGTTCGGGTACCAAGCTGAGCATCGACTACTATGTCAATGCTGTCATTGATGACGATCGTCAGCAGGACATCTACTCCTATTTCATGGAGGAGGCTGAGAGCGGATCTCTGGAGGAGGCCATCCGTGAGCTTGCCGGCGAGTTCGAGGAGGAGGAGATCAGGCTGGTACGGATCAAGGTGCTGTCGGAGGGGAATTAACTCAGGCAGTAGAGGGGCGAGCGATTAGGAATGACCCGGTGGGTCATTACCGCGAGCAGCCAGACTGCAGGGGAGGCAGTAATGGAATTTTCGATTTCAGATTTTCGACTGTGTCCGCCCACTGGCGGATTGTCGATTTAGTCAGAAATCGCAAATCGTCAATCCTTATGACTTTACAGACCTTTGGAATTTATACTTTACGGACTTTTAACTTTGCGTCACCTTTTCCTGAACCTGTGTGCTGCGGGGAACAGGCTCATTACTCCCACGGCCATAAAGTAGAAGGGATATATCAATTCTGACAGCACAAACGGAGCGAGGGACATTTTACCCTCTCTTTTTTTTATGTTGTGTGCGGTGATCAGGTAATCAGGTACCATCCGCAATCCGTAGAGGCCAGCCAGCAACGGGATATGTTCAACGGATATGACTGAGGCCACTGCGGCTGCGGCGACGGCGGCGTTGCACGCCGCCGTGGCTGCGGCGAGGGTGAGGGTGGCAGCGTCGTTGTAATGGAGTGTCTTTGATGCCCAGCGCGCGCGCTGACGCAGCAGCGCCGCAGCCGTGACCGCTCCCGCGGTCTCCGCCGCCGCCGCACTGCCGGCTGCATAGCCGATCCTGCCACCGGCACGCTTGACGGCATGCAGCAGGAAAATGTCATCGCCCGAGGGCAGGTCATCACGCAGCTCACCGGCATGCCGGAGATAAACCTCCCTCCGGAATGACATGCTGGCGGCACTGCACATCACCGGATATCCCGCGAGAACGGCCGCCCCGGTTATCGCCTGCAGCGCCGAGAACTCGAACCTGCCGAAGAGTGCTGCGAAACCTTTTGCCGGACGCTGGTAAACCTCCCCCACGATCAGGTCAGCGCTCCCCGCCCTGCCATCGCCGGCGTGAGTGCTGACCCACCCCGGCCCCACGGTGCAGTCTGCGTCTGTTGTCAGAATCAGCTCCCCCGATGCCTTCTCCACACCATGCCTGATGGCCCGCTTCTTTCCCGAGAATGGATTGTAGATCAGCTTCATCACTGTTAATGACTGCAGCTTATTCTTTGCAATTAACTCACTGACAACAATGGGTGTCCTGTCGGTGGAGTTGTCATTCACTATTAGTATTTCGAGAAGACCAGACGGATAGTCCTGAGCGACAAGGCACTCCAACAGGTTTGCGATATTTTTTTCTTCATTCCTTGCCGCCACCACAACAGTTACCATCGGAAGGGCTCCGGCGGCAGAGGGTGAGTGATCACGCTTTCCCCACAATATCAGCCACAGGATAAATATACCCAGGGAATAAACAGCCACCGGTATGATCAGCCAGTACATCCTCTCCTCTAAAAGTTATAGTCTTGCAGGTAAACCAGAATATTCAGTCCGCAGTCTTCAGTCATCAGTCGGCAAAGTACAGATAATCAGGTATATACAACGACTGCTGGCTGCTGACTGCCAACCGCCGACTGACTGCTACGCCATCCACTCAAACGTCCTGTAGTGCCCGCCGTTCATACCCATAGCCTCGTAGGTCTTCTGGGCGCGAGTGTTCTCCGCCTCCACATAGAGACGCAGGCCGGCAATGCCCTGTGCCATGCCCTCCTGCCTGACATGATCATACATCATCCTGAAGACTCCCTTGCGACGGTATTCAGGAATAACATAGACCGACTGAAACCACCATATATTGGAGTTACGCCAGTCGCTCCACTCAAAGGTGATCATGAGGGAGGCAACCACCGTACCATTCTCTTCGGCCACATAGTACACGCCTTTATTCTCATCGCGGAAGACAGCCATGACCCCTTTGGTGATCACTTCACTCCTCAGCTCCAGCCCTTCGGTCTCCATTGCCATGGCCTGCTGGAATGCAATTATCGACGGGGCATCGCCGGGGGTTGCTTTTCTGATCGAGATCATATATTTTATGGTATTTGTTATTTCCTCTATTATCTACAATACTTTATCATCTTCGAGGAATTAATTAAGTATTTAACATGCAGTTCTACAATACTATATGCGCTACGCGTAAAAAACTGACAAACTCCTGCTACATTACTTCATGCGCTACGCGCAATTTTCACTAGTGCCGACAGCCGGCTGCTGTCCCGACACTACGTGTGCGGGATTGAGCCTCCGACGCAGGAGGAGGCTCAAACTGCCGGCTGACTAGTACTCATCCCACGCCTTTATCTCCATCTCGCTCTCCGGCACGCTGCAGAAGGCATGGATGAAAGCCGATGCCAGCCGCGCATTGGTTATCAGGGGAATATTATAGTCCACCGCGCTGCGCCGTATCTGGTAGTCGTTGTTCAGCTCAGTGGCAGACAGGTCCTTGGGTATGTTTATTACCAGGTCAACCACTCTCTGCCGGATCAGCTCCACCGTATTGGGTGACTCCTTTTCGTCAGGCCAGCATGCCACCTCCGCCTCAACCCCGGCGTTGGCCAGGAACTGCCGGGTGCCACGGGTGGCATAGAGTTTGTAACCCCGACGCTGCAACAGGCGAGTCGCTTCCAGAAGATCAGCCTTCGCCTTGGCCGGTCCGGATGATATCAGCACAGCTTTTTCCGGCATGCGGTACCCGACAGAATACATTGCCTTTAGCAGCGCCTCGAAGAAGCTGTCGCCGAGGCATCCCACCTCTCCCGTGGAGGCCATGTCGACACCCAGCACAGGATCAGCCTTGGCCAGGCGCGAGAAGCTGAACTGTGACGCCTTCACACCCACGTAGTCGAGGTCAAAGACCGACTTATGGGGCTTATCCCAGTCAACGCCCAGCATCACCTTCGTTGCCAGCTCTATCAGGTTGGTCTTTAGCACCTTGGAGACAAAGGGCATGCTCCGGCTCGCCCTCAGGTTACACTCGATGACCTTGATGTCGTTCTCGCGGGCGAGGAACTGTATGTTGAAAGGGCCTGAGATATTCAGCTCGCGGGCTATCTCCCTGGAGATACGTTTTATACGCCTGACAGTCTCAAAATAGATCTTCTGCGGCGGGAAGACAATCGTTGCATCACCCGAGTGCACACCGGCATACTCGACATGCTCGCTGATGGCATATGCCACTATCTCGCCTGAAGAGGCAACAGCATCAATCTCTATCTCCTTTGCATATTCAATGAACTCCGAGACCACCACCGGGTGTTCCTTTGAGACGCTGGCGGCAAGCTCCAGGAAATGAACCAGCTCAGAGCGGTTGGAGACCACGTTCATGGCAGCACCAGAGAGCACGTAAGAGGGACGGATCAGCACCGGGAAGCCGATGTCTTCAATGAACCTGTCAATCTCCTCAAAGCTGAGCAGCTCCCTCCAGCGAGGCTGATCAACGCCCAGCGTGTCACACATCGATGAGAACTTATGCCTGTTCTCAGCCCTGTCAATCGATTCCGGGGGTGTGCCCAGTATCGGTACCCCCTGGTCGTGCAGCCTGATTGCCAGGTTATTGGGTATCTGTCCGCCCATCGACAGTATCACGCCGCGTGGTGTCTCGAGGTCAATGATATCCATGACCCTTTCAAATGAGAGCTCATCAAAATAGAGCCTGTCACACATGTCGTAGTCGGTGCTGACGGTCTCCGGGTTATAATTTATCATCACACCCCGCAGTCCCTCACGCCTTATGGTATTGATTGCGTTGACCGAACACCAGTCGAACTCCACACTTGACCCGATGCGGTATGCGCCGGAGCCCAGCACTATCACCGACCTCTTGTCGTTCTCATACCAAATATCATGCTCCATCCCGCTGTAGGTAAGGTAGAGGTAGTTGGTGACGGCGGGGTACTCAGCGGCCAGGGTATCTATCTGCTTTACATATGGCACGATACCCCGGCTCCTCCGGTGACGGCGTACGGTGAGCATTGCGTCATTGATCCTGCGGCTGTCAGCCTTGATCACATGACGGGCTATCTGAAAATCGCTGAATCCGTTGATCTTGGCATGAAGCAGTTCCCTGTCAGGGAGGCTCTCAAGAGTGTCATACGACTCGAGCTGTTTCCTGATGTTTTCAATGTTCTGCAGCTTGTAGAGGAACCAGCGGTCGATTTTTGTCAGTTCATGGATCCGGTCTATCGCCACTCCTTTCTCCAGCGCCTCGGCGATGGAGAAAATACGCATGTCAGTAGGCTGCGAGAGCTCCTTCTCAACATCGCTGAAGTTCAGGTTATGGTTGCTGACAAAGCCGTGCATACCCTGACCTATCATGCGAAGCCCCTTCTGTATTGCCTCTTCGAAGGTACGCCCGATGGCCATGATCTCGCCCACGCTCTTCATGCTGCTGCCTATCTCATGCGCCACCCCCTGGAACTTGTTCAGATCCCACCGGGGTATCTTGCAGACGATGTAGTCAAGGGCAGGTTCAAAGCAGGCGGTGGTGGTCTTTGTGACCGAGTTCTTCAACTGGTGGAGCCCGTATCCCAGCGCCAGCTTGGCTGCGACAAAGGCAAGCGGGTATCCTGTAGCTTTTGAGGCCAGGGCACTTGAGCGCGAGAGGCGTGCGTTGACCTCAATGACACGGTAGTCCTCTGAGTTGGGGTCAAGGGCATACTGGACATTGCATTCGCCTATGATGCCTACATGACGAATTATTTTGATCGACAGCTCCCTCAGTTTATGATATTCGCTGTTGGTGAGTGTCTGTGACGGGGCGACCACGATGCTCTCACCGGTGTGTATGCCCAGCGGATCAAAGTTCTCCATGTTGCACACGGTGATGCAGTTGTCGAACCGGTCACGGACAACCTCGTATTCAACCTCCTTCCAGCCTTTCAGCGACTCCTCCACAAGTATCTGTCCGGAGTAGGAGAACGCGCGGGAAGCGAGAGCCCTGAGCTCGGCTGTGTCATAGCAGAACCCGCTTCCCTGCCCGCCCAGGGTATAAGCTGCACGTATGATTATGGGAAATCCCAGCTTCTCCGAGGCTGTGAGAGCGTCGTCAACAGTCGTCACCGCAATGCTTCGCGGTGTCTTTACACCTATCTCGTCAAGCTTTTGCACAAACAGCTCACGGTCCTCAGTGTTCATAATGGCCTCCACAGGCGTGCCAAGCACCTTCACCCCATGCTTCTCAAAGATGCCGCTGCGGTAGAGTGCGGTACCGCAGTTGAGAGCCGTCTGTCCGCCGAAGGATAACAGTATGCCGTCCGGCTTCTCGCGCTCAATGACGCGCTCAACAAACTTCGGGGTGACAGGGAGGAAGTAGATCTTATCGGCTATTTTTTCAGAGGTCTGGACGGTGGCAATGTTCGGATTAATCAGGACAGTGAAGATACCCTCCTCACGCAGGGCCTTCAGGGCCTGTGAGCCGGAGTAGTCGAACTCGCCGGCTTCGCCGATCTTGAGGGCGCCGGAGCCCAGCAGCAGAACCTTCTTTATCTCTTCCTTCATCGTTCCTGTTTGGGTTGTAAAAATACAAATTTACACAGCCAATGTTTGCAAATTAAATAAAATGTATAAATTTGCATAAATAATGAATAAAAATACATAATGAAAAGAGCAGCACGATTGATTCTTATAGAGAGGCTGGTGAGGGAGAATGCCATCACCTCACAGGAGGATCTTCTGATGCTGATGGAGGTTGCAGGGATGAAGTGCACGCAGGCGACACTCTCCCGCGACTTAAGGCAGATGGGGATAAGCAGGGGCTTTGATGGCAGGGGAGGATACCGCTACATCATGCCGGGCAGGAGAGATCAACCGTATGAACAATTGCCGGGCCCTGTCACCGAGGCATTAACCGGGATGACATGGGCACGCGGAATGCTGCTTATCAATACACCGCCGGGATTTGCTTCTGCCGTGGCAATCAGGATTGACCGTGCCGGACGGTATGAGATTGCCGGCACCGTCGCCGGTGATGACACCATCCTGCTTATACCCCGTGACAACATATCAAATGAGGCAGTTGAAGAGTGCCTCAGCACAATATTCGAATCAAAATCAACAACAAAAACCTGAAATGAATCGCGAATGCCTCAAATACATAAACATGCATCAGCACGATATTATGATATGAGGGTTCTTTCGGACCAGGTCAACTAAAAAACAAACAAATGAAAAAAGTAATGCTCGCATATTCCGGGGGACTTGATACCTCCGTGATACTTAAGTGGCTTATCAACAAAGGTTACGAGGTCATCGCCTTCGTGGCTGACGTGGGTCAGAATGACGATTTTGAGACAGTCCGTGAAAAAGCCCTTGCCATTGGCGCATCGTCGGTCATAATTGAGGACCTGAAGAGAGAGTTTGTTACGGACTATATCTTTCAGGCAGTGAAGGCCCATGCTGTTTATGAGGACCGCTACCTGCTCGGCACCGCACTGGCCAGACCGCTCATTGCAAAGAAGCAGATTGAGGCTGCCATTGAATACGGGGCCGATTATGTCTCTCACGGGGCCACCGGAAAGGGCAATGACCAGGTGAGGTTTGAACTCACATACTATGCTCTCAAGCCAGACATAAAGGTCATCTCTCCCTGGAAGGATCAGGAATTTCTCTCGCAGTTCCAGGGCCGCTCGGATATGATCAGGTATGCAGCAGGCCACCGCATCCCGGTCAAGGCATCGATCTCAAAGCCATACAGCGAAGATGACAATCTGATGCATATCAGCCATGAGGCCGGTATTCTTGAAGATCCCCTCTACTTCGCCGGCAAGGATATACTCCAGAAGATAGTGATGCCTATGGATGCACCTGACAAAGAGACACATATTTCCATCACGTTCAAGGATGGCATCCCCGTGAATGTTACCAACAAGGATGACGGCACCGTCCACAGCGATCCGCTTGAGCTCTTTACCTACCTTAATAAGATTGGAGGAGCAAACGGCATAGGTCTGCTCGACATGGTTGAGAACCGGTTCGTAGGCATAAAGTCGAGGGGAATATACGAGACTCCCGGCGCCACAATACTCTATGCTGCTCACAAGGATATAGAGGGCATTGCAATGGACCGCGAGGTGATGCGCCTGCGCAATATGCTGGCACCGGTCTTTGCGGAGCTGGTCTACAACGGATTCTGGTTCTCGCCTGAGATGGAGTTCCTGAAGGCAGCCATGAACAAGAGCCAGGAGGTGATAGACGGGGTGGTGCATATGTTACTTTACAAGGGTAACATAATCATCGAAGGTCGCGAGTCACCCTCTTCATTATATAATAAGGAGTTGTCAAGCATGGATATCGAGGGAGGGTTCAATCAGACCGACAGCCTCGGGTTCATCCGGATAAACGCCATTCGCCTCATGGCCCATCATGCCATCATGGAGGCAAACAAAAATAAAGTGACTAAGCATGTACCTGTGGGATAAGGGCGGCAGCACCGGGAGCTCTCTCATCAGCTTCACCTGTGACCGCGACAGGGGTTACGACGCGAGGCTGGCACCGTACGACATCGTGGGGTCAATGGCGCATGCTGTCATGCTCAGGCGGTGCGGACTTATCACGGCCGGCGAGAAGGATAGTCTTCTTTTCGGTCTGGCCCGGCTCTATGAAGAGTCGATGCACGGTGACTTCTCCATAGGCAAGGAGTTTGAGGATATTCACACGTGGGTTGAGATCCGGCTTCGGGATATTGCCGGGGAGGCAGCAGGTAAGCTGCATACCGGACGCTCACGTAACGACCAGGTGCTGACAGACATTCACCTGTTTGCGAGGCACCGGTCACACCTGCTGGCCCGGGAGCTGAAGGCCCTGGCTGAAATGTTCCTGCAACTCAGCGGGAAGCACCGGGATGTACTCGTGCCGGGATTCACCCACATGCAGGCGGCAATGGTGACATCATTCGGTCTGTGGTTCGCCTCATATGCCGAGAGTCTCTGTGATGATATGCATCTGCTGGCCGGTGCTGCTGACCTGGCTGATGCCTCCCCGCTGGGAACGGCGGCCGGGTACGGCACATCGCTGCCCATCGACAGGGAGCTGACTGCCTCGCTGCTGGCTTTTGACAGGCTGATAATAACATCACCATATGCTCAGATGAGTCGCGGGAGAACTGAACGGCAGCTTACGGGTGCCATTGCATCGGCTGCCATCACAATATCGAGGTTTGCCTCGGACGTGATCCTGTTCATGTCACCTGGTTACGGGTTTGTTTCACTCTCAGACGAGCTTACCACCGGTTCGTCCATTATGCCGCAGAAGAAGAATCCCGACCTGTTCGAGTTGCTCAGGGCGAGATGCAACAGGCTGCAGGCCGTGCCCGGCGAAGTGGCCATGATGACCGGCGGACTCCCTCCGGGGTACAACCGCGATTTCCAGGAGCTGAAAGCAGTGCTCTTTGATGCCTTTGACAGTATAACCGAGCTTGTTCAGATACTTCCCGGAGCACTGGAGGGGCTTATAATCAATATGGACATAATCAGCAGCGGCCGCTACAATGATATATTCTCAGTTGAGGAAGCAAACAGGATGGTACGCGAAGGGGTTCCCTTCAGGGATGCCTACCGGATTGTTGCAGGAAGGACAGGGTCGGGGTCTTTCAAGGCTCCCGTTCTTTCTGACTATAACCATACCGGCAGCATTGGCAACACAGGGCAGGCACTCATACAAAAGAGGCTTGATGATATCATGACCCGGTTTGTGACTGGATATTCACCGCAGGAATTATTCGACCGGATAATGGGGTGGGGTTCCCTTTAGTCTACAGTCCGATTGCTGACTGCCGA
>DZBJ01000114.1 GCA_022736275.1 Rikenella microfusus
GTACGTTTTATTGGTGTGGACGCGGATGGTTCATGGGCTGATCGGCGCAGAGTCCTTTGAGAATGTCATTGCTTTCAGCAGTGTTGTTCATTGCTTGGCTACTCCTTGAAGGTGCCCGTCACTGTCTATGAAGCCGATGCTCCTGTAATAAGTGTTGAAGCGCAGGACTTTTCCATGTAGCTTAATTCCTTGATCTTATCGGATTGAGTGTGCTCCAGGCAACGCTGATTATCAATCTATAGTAGCCGCTGCATTCGAATCGCTTTAAAGGGAAGAAATGAAGCCTGTGCATAAATCTCACGTCAGGGCTGAGGCTATCTCCGAGGTAACCTCAGCGGCTACTGCATATTTCACATCAGGCCAAAACTTCATCAAGCAACTACTATGAGCCTGTCACTCGCTATCGCTTTGGTTATTTTGCTATTCACCGTGCTGGTAGCCCTTGAGATGTTTATTGGCCATCGCTCCGTCAGGTCATTACGTGATGTTGTTCCTGATACCTATCACACCCTCCCCAAAGTATCCATCATCGTGGCCGCCCGTAACGAACAGCGCAACATCCGCGAGGCACTCCAATCCCTGCTGAATCTGTCCTACCGGGATTATGAGCTGATCGTCGTGAATGATCGCTCTGAAGATGATACCCAGACGATTCTTGAGCAGATGTCTGCCAGTCAGCCACGGTTAAAGCTGCTTCAGATCAGTGAGCTGCCCTCCGGTTGGCTGGGGAAGAACCATGCCCTCTGGGTCGGGAGTCAACAGGCTACAGGCGAGCTACTACTCTTCACCGATGCTGATATCATTATGGAACCAACCGTTCTGAACCGGGCAGTGACCTTTCTTGTGCATAACCGGATTGATCATCTGGCTGCCACACCGTCAATGAACATGCCCACCGTCTTTCTGGGGATGTTTGGTGCTGCTTTCGTCATCTTCTTTTCGCTCTTTGTCCGCCCGTGGAAGGCAAGAGATCCCCACAGCCGTTTTCATATCGGTATTGGTGCCTTCAATCTGGTAAGTACACAGGTCTATCGGAATATTGGAGGGCACGTACCTATCCGGCTGCGGCCGGATGATGACATCAAACTGGGCAAGCTCTTGAAAAAAGAAGGGTACCGTCAGGATGTGGTCTACGGGTCTGACTATCTTGCGGTTGAGTGGTATGCTTCAACAGGGGAGCTGATCAGAGGGCTGGAGAAAAATGCCTTTTCAGGGGCTGATTATTCCATTGCCCTGATATTGGCAGGTGCGGTTATAAATCTGATGTGTAATGTCTGGCCGTTTCTGGCACTCGTTACGACCAGCGGTGCCACGCAAGGTATCTATCTGGCAACGGTCATCATAATCCTGCTGATGGTTGCAGACAGTGCTCGATTTCATAAGATGCCGAGCTGGTACGCCCTTGGTTATCCGCTGGTATCAGCTCTCTTTGTCTATATCATGCTGCGAACCATGATCCTGAACATCCTGCAGGGCGGCATCAATTGGAGAGGGACATTTTATCCACTAAAAGAGCTTAAAAAGAATCAGGTGTGAGATGAATAGGCGTAAAAAGTAGACGCCATCCCGCAGCAATAGAGGCTCTCTAAATGAAGAGAGCCCTTACTGAAGAGGTCTCATATGAGAATTCCATTCCAGAAGGGCTTTAAGTATAGTTATATTAAATAGTTAGTTGTAAATGGCGGAGGGGGTGAGATTCGAACTCACGGACACTTGCGCGTCGCCGGTT
>DZBJ01000067.1 GCA_022736275.1 Rikenella microfusus
CTAATTAGATTTAACCTCCTTTTTCACCCGGTTCGTCAAAACTCCTGAACTTTTGACCAGTTGCCATGTCAGGGGCGTGAGTCTCTTCTTTATGTCAATGAATCTCCGTTTCTGGTTGATGAGGGCTCTCTGATACATCCCGAAAGCTCATTAAATGGACACTTGAGATTTGTATCCTGTCTCCCGGCAATATAACTTTAACATGAATCTAAACCGGGAAAACATGGATGCAATAACAGTTCCGGAGCAACATGCAGTAAGCAATATTCCTGAATGGCCTGCATGGTTAGGACCAGGTCGAAACCGGGAAGGGAAGTGCAGTATGGGTCATTCGCTGATGAGGCTGTTCGTCTCCGGCGGACTAAGCCTGTTCCGTTATCTGAGGCATACAGGCATGTTTCGTGACCCCGGACTGGTCATACTCTCATCACACGACTTCGCAAGTTTCAGGGCAGGTGATCTGGGAAAAGCCTCAACCCTTATTACAATCAGGAGGCTAAACCTTATTAAGCATCTCGATATGTTTCTCAATTCGCTGGTTCAGATATTGCCTCCTGAAACACATTTTGTAGGTTGTTTTTCACAGAATGGAGATACCTCTAACCGTGGAGGGAAGAGGGGTAGGTTACAGGGATTTCCGGGCAGACTGATTAGCGGAAGCTTTAAGGAGTGCCACCTCCTTGACAGACAAAAGGTTTCTGAGATACTCGGGAGAAACGGCCTCAGCTTAATAAGCATGACCGAGATGAATGGTGTGACATATTTTCATTCAAGGAAGGCAGGCGGCCATCCGCTGATCATCGCATAACTGCAGGCTGTAATTGAAAGAACATGGATATGGTAATCACAGTTAAAAAGAATGACATGAGAACTTATTACGAGATTTCATCGGAAGTCACCGGCAAGGTTCTTCTCAGGCGGAGAAAAATAGCCAAGGCACTGCGCATCTGGCTGAGTGAAAACGGCGTCAGCTATAAGTATATCTTTTTTGCAAATTAGAACCTGAATGGCCGGGGCGTGGATTTCATGCTGCGGCATTTAATAATAAAACCGGATTACAATGAGGAAACTGATATTGGTATTATTTTGCATCAGCGCGGTCATATCATGTACCACGACAGGCAAATCGGAAACAGCTATTGAGGAGGACCGGCTCTATGTCACCAGGAAGTACATAGGTGATTTTGAGGATTTCAGGCACACTGCTCCGGCCAGTTTCGGCGACCCTCATCTGATCTGGATCAAGACAACGCAGGACAGCACCTTCGGCAAGCTCTCGGCCTACAGCAAGGATTGCGACTTCAATGCCGGAGACCGTCTTTATCTCAGGAGAAAGTATGTCACCCCCGGTGTCTTCGGATACTGGATGTACCAGATAGAAAATGACTCGTCAGTCTTTTACCGGCTGAGTGAATTCCAGAATGACAAAAAAGTTCTGGTTCAGAGCTGGTATTAAAATTTTCGTAACAGGCTTATTGAGATCGTCCCCGAAGAAAAGGTGAGGCAATCAGCGCATTTTTTTATGATAACTGTCGCGGTAGACCCTGTTGATGCCGTCTGCCCTATGGTTCCCCTTCTGGAAGATACTGTTGGTCATATTATTGGCGTAGTCGGAGTAGGCCGGGCACACGGTTGTGTTGCATGAGGCAAGCAAAATCACCAATAGTATCAGAATAAGCAGTTTTTTCATCATTGCAAAGTTAACGTTTTAAATACGTCAAAGAGTATTTCAGGTGCGTCGACTGCTTCCCGGGGTTTGTCGCCACCCCTTTCGGAAGACCATCTGCAGGGAAAGGCCCGGCATGCAGCATGAATTATTTACCTGTTGCCTTTGGGCTGTCGGCAGGAAGCGCACTGATGCCCCGCCGGACATATCCTGCGGTGAAAATGTTCTTAACTTTGAAGCAGATATTAACCTCTGGCTGAATGAAAACATTCTTTTACTGGTGTTTAATCCTTGCGAATATTTTCTTCCTGAACCGTCAGACATTTTCCCAGGTCGGAAATACCTTAAGAAGAATAGAGTATGATCTGTCCGCTCCTGACAGGGTATATATTCTGCCCCCGGCTCTTTATGAAATATCAGGCCTGACTGAAACGGATACCTCAACCCTCGCCTGCATCCAGGATGAACACGGAATTGTTTTTTTCTATGATTTCAGCAAGAATCAGATAATCAGGCAGATTAATTTCGGTTGGGAGGGCGATTATGAAGATATTGCCAGGGTTGACAACAGACTCTACGTGATGCGCAGCGATGAGTTCCTGATTGAAATTAAAGACTTAAGTTCCGGTAACTTCAAAACCGCCTCCTATGCAACCCCTATCCCCGGGAGAAATACCGAAGGCCTCTGTTATGACCGAAAGAACAACAGGTTACTGATAGTGCCTAAGGAGACTTCGGATGATAACCCGGCGAACAGGGACAGGCGATTTATCTATGGCTTTGATCTTGATTCAGGGAAGATGATTAAAGGTCCCGTGTTGAGTCTTGATATTACGACGATCGAAGAATTTGCCGTTGCTAACAATATTAAAGTCCCTGTCATGGGAAAGAAAGGGGAGATGAAAACCCCTGACATTAAGCTGAGGATTTCCGCAATAACCGTTCACCCGGTTTCAGGCAGACTTTACGTTTTAGCCGGGGCGGAAAGGCTTTTACTGGTTTTTGATTTGCGGGGAAATATAGAATACATCGCAAGACTCGATAAAGAACTGTTTGTACAGCCCGAGGGAATTACCTTCACCGGGAACGGCGATTTATTTATTTCGAACGAAGGAAGGCATAAGGAAGCAACGATTGTCAGGTTCAACTATAACTTAACCCTTTTGCCTCCTGAGGTTCCCTTGTAGAAGACCCCCTTTTTGCAGATAAGCATCTCTCCCGGCTGATCATAACCTATACCTGCATCAATTCCCAGGACTTTACTGTTAAAAAGGGATTTTATCTCCTTGTGAGTGCTGTGGCCGACAATTACTTTCGATTTTTCGTAAAACATCAGTGTCGAATCCAGGCTGCTTTCGCTGAAGGATGAATCTGTAAAATATCCCCTGTACCATGCGGGCCCCTTGTCTCCCGCCAGGAAATCCAGTTTTTCATTCTCCGGGGCCGACCATGTGTTCCTGCCTGTAATGCTGTCGGTAAATATCTGGTTGATTTCCTTGATAGTCATATTTCTGCGAGTCAGTTCAGGGGAGATTCCGGCGTGAACAAACAGTATGTCATTAATGGCAACCATCATCGGTTTGGTGCGCAGCCATCTCCCCAGAACGGAGTTCGAGGAGAAAAGCTCTGAATAGGTTTTCCCGGAGATTGCTTCAACATCCCTGTATTTCTGACTGATATACCTCAGGTCGCCGTCAAGGACCATAAGCTCATGGTTTCCAAGCAAAAAGTGAACCTTGCCGCCGGCTTTTGCAGCCTGCTTCTCGAGGCTTATGAGGTGCCACAGGATCTCTGTGACCATATCACCCCTGTCGAGGGCATCACCCAGAAAAACAAAGTGCCCCTTGCCGAATTTCCAGTTCTGCCTGCTGTCAATAATCCCGTTGGCCTGCAGCATCATGATGTAATTGCCGAACTGCCCGTGAACATCTGATATGACGGCAATGCTGTCAACCCTTTTGAAGGTCTGGCGAAAGTCAGGCTTTGCGGTGAACAGCTTCATCAGCTCCGCATAATCGGTCGAGTGATTCCGCGAAAGCATTATTTTTGAGCGGTCTTCCGGTAAGATGTATTTCTTCCTGAGCTGGCTGTTTTCAATCCGGAGGATCTCAAGGGTATCATTCAGAAACGAAATATACGGCCCGTCATTTACAGGTATACTGTCTCTTCTTTCCGAAGGTGATGATGCAGATACCAACGGCCAGGCGAACAGGATAAAAACCAGTGATAGAATTTGTCTTTTCATGCCGGACTACTTAAGTTCAGGTTATTCCTTATGTTAATTACAATCTGACTCCTTACTTTGTTCAGGAAAGTTAATACTTATTCCGGGACTTGCTTCCGGCAGGGTTTGTTTAATGGTTACCCGGGGCAATAACTTAAGCTCTCGTGATAACCTTTTTATTGGCTGCTGCTCTTTTTCAGGCAATACCGCCTTGTTTCGGGCTGACTTTCTTATCATGAACACCGGAGAATATTATTGTTACTCTATTGATTTGATTGACAACATTGCCTATTTTTACTAAAATAATTAAATCGGGCATCAGGTTGTAGTTCACTATTTTCACAGGCGCTATGAAAAAAAGGTTATTCTTACGCAGGCACATCTTCCTTGTACTTGCTTTAGTCCTTTTTTTTCACAGCCAGAGTTCCTTCTGCCAATCGTCAGATACATCTGATGTAAGTTTCGGACTCTTTACAGACGAGGAGCCCCTGGAGATCACCCTTCAGTTCGATCTTTCCACCTATTTAAGAAAAAAGCCGAAGGAGGAGTATTTGCCTGGCAAGATCACCTTTCATCCGGGGAGTGCTGATTCCCTGACCAGGGAGATCAGGGTCCGGACCAGGGGGGAATTTCGCAACGCGCAGTGCTATTATGCTCCCCTGGAGCTGAACTTCAGGCATGCAGATTTCGGTTATACTGACCTTGACGGCATCAGGAGAATAAAAATGGTTTCTCAGTGCAGTTTCGGCCGTGAAAGTGAAAAGTATGTACTGTTAGAGTATCTGATTTACAAGATGTACAGTGCCTTCACCGATACCAGCTTCAGGGTCAGGATGCTGACCATAAATTTTGTTGACTCGGAAAACAGGCAGAAGCCCTACACTCACGTCGGATTCTTTATTGAACCGGTGAAAATGCTGGCCGGCAGAACGAATTCCGTTGAGATTGAATCGTGGGCCCTTACTCAGAAAACAGTCTACCCCGGCATGATAGACAGAATTGCCATTTTCAATTACATGATAGGTAACTTTGACTGGGCTGTGCCTAATCAGCATAATATAAAAACGTTTAAGCCGCAGGTTTTTGAAAGTGAATACCTTGTCACAGCAGTTCCGTATGATTTTGATTTCACGGGCCTGGTGGATGCAGCGTATGCAATTCCTGATGACAAGATTACAGGGACAACCACCATCCGTGAACGCATTTTCCTCGGAGTATGCCGGAGCAGGGAGGTTTACCAGCAGGCTATTGAAGAGTTCCTTGAGAAGAAAGATGAAATATACGGTCTGATAAACGAATTCCACTACCTTGATGCAAAGCAGAAAAAGAAGGTGATCAACTATCTTGATACTTTCTATGATCAGTGTACGGGTAAGCAGAAGATCCTGAATGTTTTCCTGAATAGTTGCAAGAATTTCTAATACTTAAAATTTCAACCATGACTACCGGCTTCTTTAACCTGAATAACCCCGAATTCTGGGCAATACTCGAGAGGTTTGCCATCAACCTGATTTTTCTTTTCCTGCTCCTTCGTGTGGTCTACTACAGGTATACCAGGAGGGCCAACTACCTGTTCGGGTTTTTCCTGATGGGAATAGTGATCTTCTTCATCGGCGCCATGCTGAAGATAGTATCCATGCAGTTTCAGATGGCTATCGGCCTGTTTGCGATATTCACCATCCTTAATCTCCGCACAATCAGTTTTGACGTAAAGAATATGGCATATCTTTTTGCCGTCATTGCCATTTCTGTTTTAAACTCCATTGATCTCAGGGGGGAGTTCCCCACTGCGGGGATTTTGGTTTTTGATATGATCATTATAGCTTCTGCATTTACGCTCGAATCACTGCTTGAAAAAAAGGATAAATACGCGTCACATCCCATTGTATATGACAACCTCGAAATGCTGAAACCTGAGAACAAAAAGGCGCTTGTTGAGAATGTTGCAGCAATAACCGGGCTTGATGTGAAGAAGGTCAAGATCCGCAGGGTAAACTACAAGGAGGGGACTGCCGTGATTGAGATCTTTTACGAATAGTAATCTTATAATTCCTTGCAGCTATTGAGAAAGACATTGACCAGGTTGTCAAGGCTACTTTGTTTTTCAAGCTGAACGAAGAACTGATCGAGGAAGTTAATAATATCCTTTTTTGATCCTTTGGAAAGGTAATGGTAATCATTGACCACCGAATAGAGCTCCTCCTTCTTATTGAGAAATACCATAAGGTTATTTTGAAATTCCTCCTTTGTGCGGCACATGCCTCTGAACATGCGGTCGCGGTTGGTTTCTATACCCAGGTCGGGAGGGGGTATTGCATAATCGGCATTAACCACGCCTGTCAGGTCAAAATCAAAAGGTACGGGTATTCCCATGGAAGCATGAGCAGGTTCAGAAGAGGTAAAGATTGATACATTATGCTGACCCGGAACAGACCAGTCCCAGTTGGAGACCATGTAATTGAAGATCGCAATCCGGTCAATAATAAAAGGCTTCATGCTCTTCTGGGACAGACTTCTTGTCTTGACCTCAAGCATGTTCGTGCGTTTTGCCAGAAGCTCCTCCGGTTCGATGAAAATACCGTATTGTACAAGTGGTTTCTTGTTCTTATCCGAGTCGATATAATTAACCTTCAGCAACCTGACCCTGAAGCAGGTGTCAGTCAGAACATTATACAGTTTGTAGACCAGGCATTCCTTGATCACATAATCACCATAAAGCGCTCCTGACTGGCATTGATTGACCAGCTTCATTTTCTTGATTTTGGCCGAGTCGGTGACTTCATAAACCGGTTGCCTGAAATTGATCCGCATGGGCGGGAGTCTGCATCTCTCGTATCTTGATTTGCCACGGTACTCAATTGTAACTTTTCTCGAAAGGGTATCCGTTTCACTGAAATGAAAGGTCATTACTCCGTCAAAGGTCTGGTTTCTGTCCGGTTTTTTAAGAAAGCCGGAAAGGTCAAACCGTAGTGAGACCTCAAGTAATTCCTCCTCATCAAACATCGACAGATATCTTCGGGGAGTTTCCTGCCCCTTCTGTTTTTTACTCTCCGGTTCTGTCTGGCCGTACGACGGTAAGACAAGCATTGTCAGAAGTACAAGGATGATGACGGAGCGCAAAGGGTATGACCCGCATGGGTTGAAAATGGATCCGGGTTTCATTTACCTGGCTTTCTTCATCAAATTTAAGCTATATTTGGCATAATCCCTAGAAATTTGAAGTCTTTAGAGGTATTGCGCTCTC
>DZBJ01000012.1 GCA_022736275.1 Rikenella microfusus
TATATTGTTTTTTCACTGATGTGTCGTTGTTACTGAAGCGCAGATTAAAAATGCACTATATTAGGACCTCGTAAATTACACGGATATGATTGACCTTCGCAGTGATACAGTAACAAAACCTTCGGTCGGCATGCTTGAGTTTATGATGAAAGCAAGCGTGGGGGATATGATTTTCGGGGAGGATCCCGCAGTCAATGAGCTCGAACGGATGGCGGCAGACATATTTGGTACGGAAGCTGCTCTCTACTGCCCCTCGGGTACCATGACCAACCAGATTGCGATAAAGGCTCATACCAGTCCGGGTGACGAGGTCATCTGCAGCCGGATGGCCCACATCTACCAGTTTGAAGCAGGAGGTGTGGCCTTTAATTCAGGTGCCTCGGTAGCGCTGATCGACTCTGAAAACGGGACATTCACTGTGGAGGATGTAAAACAGCATATTAACAATCCGGAAGACTGGCATAAGGCATTCACCAGGCTGGTGGAGGTGGAGAACACCGTCAACAGGGGCGCCGGTGCCTGCTGGGATTTTCAGGAGCTGAAGCGCATCCGGGAGCTGTGTGACAGCAGGAATCTGGGTTACCATCTTGACGGCGCCAGGCTTTTCAATGCCATGGCTGCAGACGGCACCAGGCCTGAAGACTACGGTGCACTTTTTGACTCAATCTCAATATGTCTTTCAAAAGGTCTGGGTGCACCTGTCGGTTCTGTGCTTGTAGGGAAGAAGGAGATAATTAAACATGGAACACGCTTAAGGAAGGTCCTGGGCGGTGCGATGAGGCAGGCAGGATATATTGCTGCAGCGGGCATCTATGCACTCAGGAACAATGTATCGCGCCTGACTGATGATCACAGGAACGCCGAGGCCTTGGCAGAAGCACTGAAGGAGTGCCGTCTGACGGAGACGATTCATTACGGCGGAACCAATATAGTCATCTTCACCCTGAAGCCGCCGGCCACTGCTTCAGACTTCCTCGAAAAGATCAGCCAGCGCGGGATACTGGCGTTGAAGACAGGGGAGAGAAGCATAAGGATGGTAACCCATCTCGATCTGAGCGAAGGTCAGATAAAAGAGGCGTGCGAGGTTCTTGCTACCCTTTGAAGGTGAAATAGATCGCCCCCATAATGCAGGCGAAAGCCAGCAGGTGATTCAGCCTGAAGGTCTCAGTCCTGAAAAAGACAAGGGTAAAGATCACAAATACAGATATCGAAATCACCTCCTGGATGAGTTTGATCTCAACAAGGGAAAAGGGGCCACCGGTGCCGCGGTAACCTATCCGGTTAGCCGGCACCTGGAAAAAATATTCAAAAAGGGCTATGCCCCAGCTGGCCAGTACAATCCCCATGAGTCCGAGCAAGGCATTCATTGAAACATTCTGGTACTTGAGATGACCGTACCAGGCTATGGTCATGAATGAGTTGGAGACGATGAGAAGCAGTATTGACCAGAGTCCCTTCATAAAACCTTCCGGTAAACAAGTTTCGGATCACCGGGGCCGTAGAACTCACGAAGCGTTGCCTCGAGCTCGTAATCGTTTTTGAGGTAAAAATGGCGGGTAGGCTCGTAGAGAGGCCTTCCCGAGGTTTCAATCCATGCTATCTTGCCTCCGACGGACCTTATGCGATTCTCTGTCTCTTTCAGTATCACTGAGCCGTAGTGCTTGCTTCGATGTTCCTGCTGCACGGCAAGCCAGTAAATATCCCAGGAATGCACGGATGAAGGATTGGGTCCGAAAGTGGCAAAACCGATCACCTCGCCCTCTTCCAGGAGCCTGACCCAGTAGTAACCGCTCTTTTCTTCTCCCTGGGCCAGGGTCTCATCGGCCAGGGACAGGGCTACCTCTATCTCGAAGTCGTAAAAGAATCCGGATGAGGCCAGTATCTTTTCGAATGCCGGCCTGTCGGCAGTCGTAATCTCAAATGAAACTTCCGGCATGCTATGTTTACTATTTATTAAGGTCGTTTATTATACGCCTGATTATCTCCTGATGCGTGTACCCGGCGTGCACTGCTGCAGATATGAAGCCGCTGTCGGGAGAGATGCACGGGTTGGCATTCACCTCCAGAACCCAGACGTTTTCATCTGCATCGGTGCGTATATCAACCCGGGCGTAGCCCTTCAGGTTAAAGGTTCTCCAGCAATTCAGAACAGCTTCCATTATGTTTTTCAGCATCCTGTCGCTCAGGTCATCAGGAAAACTGCGGATGGTATGGTCATACTGGAAGGTGTTTTCGACCCACTTGGCCTTGTAACTCACAATTCGCGGCAGGTCATCAGGGTAATCAATGAAGGCCATCTCTGCAGGTGGCAGCATCTCAGGACCGTCAGGACCGGCTATGACGCTGACGTTAAACTCTCTGCCGTTGATGTAATCCTCAATAAACCAGTGCTGGTCATTCTTATCCTTGAGAATTTCCGGAACAGAGCCGCTGAAGGTGAATACCGACTCTTCGGTAATACCAAGCGAACCGTCTTCCCATACCGGCTTGAGGATATACTTTCTCCCGGGTGCCAGCTCAGCCGCTTCCGACACTTTGTATCCGCCAGCCACAGGTATTCCGTTTGCCTTCATGAAAGTGCGTGCAAGCACTTTGCTGGCGGTGACGAAGGTTGCTTCCACCGGGCATCCCGTATGGGGAATGTGATGCATGTTCAGAAGGGCAGGGATGAAATAAAGTATTTCAGCCTTTTGGCCGACCGACTCCACGAGGTTGAAAATGAATTCATAGCCTTCATCTGCGATGTTTGCTATCTCGCTCATGAAGGCATATGTAATGCCCCGCCGGTTGACATCGTATCCCAATGACTGGAGCGCGGAGTCAATGAAATTAACCTGGTCAAGCACATCAAGCTCGTCAGGAAGAGCATCCGGTGCAGGTTCATTATAGATTATAAGGCACCTTTTCTTCATCATGCAATTCCGCAGCGCTTAAGCGCGGATTTCATAATCAGCTGCATCAGTGTCTCAAAGCTCATCCCATTCATGCGTGAGAGCATAGGCAGGTCGGAGTGCACCGGATTCAATCCTGCAAGCGGATTTGCCTCTATGAAACATATTCTGCCGTTTCTGTCAGCCTTCATGTCAACTCGTCCGGCGTCAACGGCGCCAAGGGCACGCCAGGCTCCAAGAGCCACCGCATCGCACTCCTGCCGTATAGTATCATTGTAAACCCTGTATTCACAATAATCCTCGTAATGCTCCTTAACCTCAACTGAATATGGAAGGTTATCCTTGCATATAACCTCCATGCCGCCTGTTACCTTTGCATCTGCACCGGATCCGGTGACACCTACCGTAAACTCCCTGCCGGGGAGATACTCCTCAATCAGAACTGGTTGTCTGTATGTTGAAAGCAGCTCATTCACAAGTGCTGCAAGCGTTTCCATGTCTCTGACAACACTTCTTCCGGTAATCCCTTTTCCGGTTCCTTCGGCCACAGGCTTGACAAAGAGTGGAAAGGTCAGTGCACGGGCTCTTGCGAGATCACCAGCCGTTGCTGCGATTATTCCCGGAGGAACAGGCACGCCGCCGGCTTCAACTACAAGGCGGGCCAGGTATTTGTTAAGGGAGATACCCATAACGACGGGACCGCTGAAGACATATGGTATGCGGTACTGGTCGAGCAGGGCAGGAACTACAGACTCTCGTCCGTCGCCGTAAAGTCCTTCGGCAATATTAAAGACCATATCCCATCTCTGACCTTCAGACAGCTTCTTTACCAGCTCAAAGATATTTCCGATGCGCACGGTCTCATAACCAAGCTGCCCAAGAACTTCCTCAAGGGCAGCTACAGTTTCCTCCTTGTCAAACTCAGCCGTCTCATCCATGGTATAACCCCGTTCCAGATACCAGGAACGGAGGTCATACGTCAATCCAATCCTCATCCCTTCGTTACTTTTTGTTGGGGTAAGTGTACTGATTCTTTTTGTAGTTTCTCAAAACCCATTTTTCAGGTCCGCTCTCCACCACGTATGATGGCAGTATAGGTATTTTGCCTCCTCCGCCGGGGGCATCGACAACGAACTGGGGTACTGCATAACCGCTGGTATGGCCACGAAGATTTTCTATGATCTCAATCCCCTTTTCGATGGTTGTTCTGAAGTGGCTCGAGCCCGGTATCAGGTCGCATTGATAGATATAATAAGGCCGTACACGCACGGTCAGAAGCTTCTGCATGAGGCTCTTCATTGTTGCCGGGTCATCATTCACACCCTTCAGGAGCACTGTCTGGCTTCCCAGGGGTATACCGGCATCAGCAAGCATTTCGCAAGCCTTGCGTGTCTCGGGTGTGAGCTCATCGGGGTGAGTGAAATGGACGCTAAGGAAGAGCGGGTGGTATCTGCGGAGCATCGCCACCAGCTGCGGGGTGATCCTCTGGGGGAGGACAACCGGCACCTTCGTGCCTATTCTCAGTATCTCAATATGCTTGATGGCTCTGAGATTCGAGAGCAGGTATTCAAGCTTGTTGTTGTTCATCGTCAGAGGATCCCCTCCGCTGATGATGACATCACGTATCTCAGTGTGTTCCTCGAGATACCTGAAAGCCCTGTCCCATTCACCTTTTGTCAGATGACCGAGCTTGCCCACCGAGTGTGATCTTGTGCAGTACCTGCAGTAGGAGGAGCAGAACTGAGTCACGGTGAAGAGAGCCCTGTCAGGATAGCGGTGTACAATGCCCGGAACAGGACTGCTTCCCATCTCGTTAAGAGGGTCAGCCTTCTCGGCATCGGTGATTTTAAGCTCATCACTCACAGGTATCATAGTGCGGCGAAGCGGAGAATCCGGCTCCGAATCACACATAAGTGACAGATAGTAGGGAGTGATTCTCAGCGGCAGCCTGTTCTTCAGCCCGTGGAGAGTGTTGATCTCGTCATCAGTCAGTGTCATGACACGAGAGAGGGACTCAGCAGTGGTGAAAGAATTGCGCAGCTGCCAGCGCCAGTCATTCCAGGATTCAGTATTTGCAAGAGGGAAGTAGCGGCGTATGAATTCCGAACTCCGGTTGCTAACTAAACGATCGTGGGATCCGATCTGCGGGAAGATCATGGTACCCGCGCCAGGTTCTTCGTCAGAAGAACAACCCATAAGGCGGTCCTCAACATGAGTGACTTGTGCCTCTTTTCTGTTAGCGTTCATACTTCGGTAAAAGACTTTACCTTTTTTTCTGGTTGTTAATTAATCGTTTTAGTTACTAAAATGTTTCATAAAATTGTCGCTAAGTTATTAAATGTGTAACCTGCGATAAATCTGCCGGGCAAAAGATATCAACACGCCTGTTGCACCTGTTAATATCTGTTTTTCAATATTATATCCTTTCATTTTTCGAGTTATTCACCAGTCATTTTAGGAGCATAAAATTAAAGCCCTCATTTTGAGGCGCAAACTTAAATCAAAATCTGATATACGGATATTTTTCAGCCATTATTTTGAGATTTTTTTCAACCATCTGATCACGCCGGGCAGCACACAGTTGAGTGCGTCCGGAATCCTCAGGAGTGTTCATTACATAATCAATCAGTTTTTCCATTGTCGTGGTTGCCACGTGCATTCTTGTATCTGAGCTGGCGTAGTAAACAAAGACCGTGCCATCCTCATCGGCTATCCAGCCGTTACTGAAAACAACATTCGATACATCTCCAACTCTCTCTTCATCAAGTGGTTCTATGAAATGCCCTGAGGGTCTTTTTATCACCTTCCACGGCTCCTCGAGTGAGGTCATAAACAGATAAAGTGTATATCGGAGTCCGGCTGCTGTTCTCCTTACTCCGTGGGCCATGTGGATCCAGCCATAATCTGTCTTAATCGGGGCAGGACCCTGTCCGTTCTTGACCTCCTTCACGGTATGATACTGTCTGGGGTCAACAAGCAGTTCTTTGCCAAGTAATGCATGCTCCATGCTGTCACAGAATCCGGCAGAGATGCCGCTGTCGCCCGTCTCGATGAACCCTGACTGAGGCCTGGTGTAGATCATATATTTTCCGTTCACGAATTCAGGATGGAGTACGCAGTTTCGCTGCTGGGCTGCTGCGGATTTCAGGTCATCAAGTCTCTCCCAGTTATCCAGGTCCCTGGTGCGCGCTATACCGCAGCTGGCAAGGGCTGCAGATGAGTCGTCTGGTTTGCTCCTGTCTTTTCGCTCTGCGCAGAAGAGGCCATAGATCCAACCGTCCTCATGCATGGTCAGCCGCATGTCATAAACATTCATCTCAGGGTCAGAGGTGACGGGCATTATAATGGGACGGCTGCGGAAACGCCAGCGGTCGGTGCCGTTGGGGCTCTCGGCAATGGCAAAGAAGGATTTCACATCGAAACCCTCAGTACGTATCGCAAGGCAGAATCTGCCCCTGTACTTTATGGCGCCAGCATTAAAGGTGGTGTTGATGCCAAGGCGGGTCATCAGGTGCGGATTGTTGCGGTAGCCGAGGTCATACCTCCAAAAGACCGGGGTATGGTCACGGGTGATGATGGGATGTATGTACCTGTCGAAGATACCGTTGCCGCCCTCTCTCTTTACATTGGGCCTGTTGATGAGCTTCTCATGATCATCAAACAGCTTTTTTACTTCGCTGTCAAATTCCTTTTCTGTCATTAATTCCGGTTTTATTTCCGGGACAAATATAACGGATAACGCAAATGCCGGCATGTGATTGCATTAACCCCCTCCAATTGTCTAAACTTTTATATATTGCAGTTAGATTAACCAACCTGATCATTATGAAAAATTACCTGGTTCTTGCTTTGGCGCTGATACTTGTGCTTGCCGGATCGTGCGGAATCAGGCCTGTTTCAAACAACTACATGGTGGTTGGATACGTGGCAGGTTTCAGGGATTTTGATTTCTCGAAGATCGATGCCGCGAAACTTACTCATATTAATTATGCTTTCGCGAATATCATTGACGGGGAGGTTATGTTCGGCAGCGAAAAGATCGACAATACCGAAATGAACGTGGAGGATGTCAAAGCCCTTGTGGTCCTCAGGGCGATAAACCCTGAGCTGAAGGTTCTAGTCTCTGTCGGGGGATGGGGATGGTCTGGCAACTTTTCGGATGCTGCGCTGACTGACTCATCACGAAACCGTTTCGGGGCCAGCGCAGCAAGGTTTGTGAGGGATCACGGGCTTGACGGTATTGACCTTGACTGGGAGTACCCGAACCACCCGGGGGCAGGCAACATCTACAGGCCCGAGGATGTGCGCAACTTCACGCTTATGCTTCAGTGTGTCCGCAGGCACATTGATTCGCTGGCGGCAGAGCAGGGGAGGAAAGAGAAGTACCTACTCACCATCGCCACGGGAGCCAGTGAGCTGTACGCTGCCAATACGGAGCTCGGTGACCAGCAGCAATACCTTGATTTCATCAACATAATGACCTACGATTTTCACCACGGGGCAAGCTATCAGACGGGCCATCATTCGAACCTTTATCTCTCCTCATCCGATGCTGCTGACGGAGATGCCACGGAGAGGGCAGTTGATATCCATATCAGGGATGGAGTGCCGCCGGCAAAAATGAATGTCGGGGTTCCCTTTTACGGCAGGATATGGAAGGGAGTGGAGCCTGTCAACAACGGCCTCTACCAACAGGCACGGACCACTGGTGCAGGGATGTCCTACCCTGATGTTCTTAAGACTTTGGCTGATCCGGCCTTTGCAAGGCACTATGACTCATCAGCGGCAGCGCCGTTCCTGTGGAATGAGCGTGATTCGGTCTTTGTATCATACGATGACGATATCTCGCTTGCTGCGAAGATGAAGTTCGTGAAGGAGAGGGGGCTTGGAGGAGTCATGTTCCGGGAATATACCGAAGACGTGAACGGCATGTTGCTGAACTCAATATCCAAAGGCCTGAAGGGCAAATAAACCGGTGGCAACCTATTACGGCTACTGCGCCGCAGAGGTAGTCGTATTCCTTTGCCGGTCTGTCAGATGAAGAAGAATGCCACCCCTGCCACACTGATGATCGCCCCTGCAATCTCCACTGCGGTTATCTTCTCCTTGTAGATCCATGCCGACGGCGCAAGGATGAGTATCGGCACAATCGCCATAATGGTTGAAGCAATACCTGCCTGTGTATGTTTTACCGAAAGAAGTGAGAAGGAGATACCGAGGAAAGGGCCAAAGAAGGCCCCAAGGACGAGTACTTTCATTGCCGGAGGGTTCCTCAGTGCTGCTGCCACATTACCCCATCGGCGAAGCATTGTAATGATTATCACAAAACCAATAACACCAGCAATAATGCGTATCTGTGTCGAGGCAAATACATCATAGCCCTCCATTCCGTATTTGCTGAGAACAATCCCCAAACCCTGGCCGATCGCACCTATAAAAGCAAACAATAACCCCGCCGGTGCCATTTTGATAGACAACCGCTCGCCCCTGACCGGCTTATTGAAGATGGCCATCGTAATCCCCGCTATAACAATTACCATGCCTGCCACCTGCATGATATTCAGCGACTCACCCAGGATAAAATAGCCGAATACCGCTGCCATGGGTGGAGCGAGCGTCATTAACAGCATTGCAAACCTCGATCCGATCAGGGAGTAGGAACGGAAGAGGTAGTAGTCGCCCAGGACCAACCCCACCACCCCTGACAGGGCCAGCCACAGCAAGTTATGTGCCGAGGCGTCGACGGGCAGGAAGTGGCCGCGCGAAATGAGAGTAAAGAATCCGATGAAGAAGAAGGCCAGGCTCAGCCTCAGGACGTTTACCGTGAGAGAGCCTGCCTTGCGGCTGGCCGACTCGAAAGCCAGGGCCGTAATGGTCCAGAAGATGGCCACCGCCAGTGCGGCAAATTCTCCGGTGTGAGCGATTATGTAATCCACTAGCTTATGAAAAGACAGGGCACAAAAATATACAATCGCCCGAACCCGGAGCTCATTTACACTGGTTAAGCGAAAAATTTTTCCGGTTGCTGTAACAGAGGCAATTAATATTCATAATTTTGATAAAACAAAAACCCAAACCCATGGATGCAAAAACCAAAGCAATCATTTCACATCTCTTTGTAATCGGCTGGATAATAGCAGTCATAGTAAACATGAGCAATAAAGAGGAATATGCAAGTTATTACATCAAGCAGAATCTCGGCATAATAATACTTGGTATAGCCCTCAGGATTCTCAATGTGATCCCGGTTTTTGGCCCTGCCCTCATGGTCATAGGAGGTCTGTTGCTGTTCATTTTCTGGCTGATGAGTTTTATATGGTCCATCCAGGGAGAGATGAAGCCCATTCCCTTGCTCGGGGATAAATTCCAGGACTGGTTTAAAGGGTTCTGATAGCTCGACCCCTGAAAGCATGTTTGCTGCCATAAAAAGGTGCTTCAGTTAACGCGGGGACAGACCGGTTTAGCCTGTCAACGCACGACTGCCTTTCACAAATTCTTTAATAAACCCTTTATTGCCCCCTCTGGATGAAATAAGTGCCGGGGCAATAACGTTTTTCAACAGCGCATCTGGCGGATTTATCAGGACTTTCTTAACTTGAAAAGTCTGTTATCTTTGCACGGGCTTTGAATTTTGGAATTGACGAAAATAACGGATATACTTGCGGAGTTTGAACCGATAGGGCTTGACGGAATGTCAGCAGTCAGGTACATGAACCGTGTCGACACCAAGTATCCCTTTTCAGTCAGCAAGTTGCCGCTGCTCCTTAATAATGTCCGGTCGCTTTACCAAACCCTTGAGATAGCACAGAAGCGGGAGTTCCGGTACAGGACGGTCTACTTCGATACACCTGACCTTCTCTTCTATAATCAGCATGTGACAGGTAAGCTGAACCGGGCAAAGGTAAGGATCAGGACCTACGAATCCAACGGGCTTACCTTCCTGGAGGTAAAGCAGAAGTCAAACAAGGGTCGTACCTCAAAATCGAGGATGGAGAAGGAGCCGGGAAACATGAACCACATTCAGCAGTCAGCCGAATTCCTGGAGGAGCTTATCTCCTCCGGCGCCAGCTCGCTCAAGGCGGTTGTGAATACCGGCTTTACCCGCATCACGCTGGTAAGCCTGCCCGAGGCAGAGAGAATCACCATAGACTATGATATCTGCTGGAACAACATGAAGGGTGACTGCGTTAAGATGCCTTTCCTTGCCATTGCAGAAATCAAAAGTGAAAAATCCACATCTCTCTCTCCGTTTTTCAGGGAGCTCAAGCTTCTGGGAATTCGCAGTACGGGATTCAGTAAATATGCCATGGGGATGGCAATGGTCAACGGGGTTTCAAAACAAAATATCTTAAAACCGAAAATTTTATTAATGAACAGGATGAGGGATGAGTATTATTCAAACAGTAATGCCTGACATTACCGCTGTCCCGGCATCGGGAATCTTAAGCACAGAAGGATTACCGGAACTTCTGATAAGGTTCGGAATGAACCTGGCGGTGATAATAGTGCTGGTGCGGTGGCTCTATTACTCTGCGTCAAGGCGAAAGGACTACCTTTTTACATACATACTCATCTCAACGGTTGTCTTTCTGCTTTGCTACCTGCTTGAGAGCGTCAGCCTGCAGATAGGTTTTGCGCTGGGGCTGTTTGCGATTTTCGGGATAATAAGGTACCGTACCAATCCCATGCCGATAAAGGAGATGACCTATCTCTTCCTTGTCATCGGGGTCTCGGTGATCAACGCCCTGACAGCCGGCATAAGCCTGTTTGAGATTCTGTTCGCCAATATAGCCGTCGTGCTTATCACCTTCGGGCTTGAAAAGATATGGCTGCTCAGACATATTTCCTCAAAGTCGATCATATATGAAAAGATCAACCTGATTGTACCGGAGAAGTATGAAGAGATGATTGCCGACCTCCAGCAGCGCACCGGCATAACCGACATCAAAAAGGTTGAGATCGGTGCCATCAACTTCCTCAAGGATACCTGCAGGCTGATAATATATTATGAGGAAAAGGATCGGTCAGTGAACATTGCCGACCAGAATGGGTTTGTAAAATCAGACGACAATGATGATGATTAGAAGATCCATTTATTTAATTCTAAGTATGCTTATACCTGTTGCAACGCACGCGCAGAAGACCGATTATGGCATCTGGTACGAGGTCAAGGCCGAAAAAAAAATCATTGACAACCTTCGGTTCGATCTCGAGACAAGCGTCAGAACCAACGAAAATGCATCCAATATCGAGACATTTTATGTTGAACCGGGCCTGAGATATAAGTTCAACGACTATTTTGCTGCCGGTATTTATTACCGTTTCATACAACAGGAGGAAAAGGATGATCAATTCCATACCCGTCACCGCTGGTTCGTCCAGGTGAGAGGCACCCTGCTGTCATTTTACAGGTTTACTTTTGCGGCCAGATACAGAATGCAGCAGCAGTTTAAAACCTATATTAATGATGTTGAGGACGAGGAGCCTTTATGGTCCCACAGGCTTAGGTTGGAGCTCGATTACGACATCAAGGGAATTCCTCTCAAGCCTTTTGCCAATGTCGAGATTCATAACCTCCTCTCCAAACCGACAGAATTCACGGTTGATAAATGGCGTTATATTGTCGGCGTTGAATATACAATGAATAAAAAGCACACTTTCGGGCTTGAGTACATATATAACGACAGCAGGGTCACCAAGCCTGCTTATATGAACCTCCTCGGGGTCACATATTCAATCAAGCTGTAACAGGGTTATCCTTTTTAAACAGGGGACTATAGCTTAATATTGAATATTCCGTGACTGGAAATAAACTTTGCAGGGCTGCAAATTGTTATCTGCCAAACTTAATTTACTGAAATGACTAAATGGACAACTGAACTTATAGGAGATCTTAAAGGAAAACGCATAATTATCACAGGCGGGGCGAGCGGCATCGGATTTGCTGCAGCCAGGGTGCTTGCATCAAAGGGAGCCGGGCTGGTTATTGCTGTAAGGAGCACAGCCAAAGGGGAGAAGACGGCAGCAAAGATCAGGGAATCTCATAAGGATGCCGATGTGACGGTGATGCACCTTGACCTTGGCGACCTGGCTTCGGTCAGGCAGTTTGCCGGTGAGTTCACCGGTCGGTTTGACAGGCTCGACCTGCTCATCAACAACGCGGGTGTCATGGTGCCACCCTTTTCCAAGACAAAGGACGGATTCGAGCTTCAGTTCGGGACAAACCATTTGGGGCACTTTTCCCTGACAGCCCATCTCCTGCCACTGCTGATTGCCACCCCGCTGTCCAGGATTGTCACTGTCAGCAGTATTGCAGCGCGCAGGGCGAAGATCAATTTTACGAACCTCGACGGCTCAAAAGGGTACAATCCAATGACCTTCTACCGTCAGAGCAAGCTGGCTAACCTCCTCTTTGCCATCGAGCTTCAGCACCGGCTTGAGAGGGCAGGGGCAGGCACAATCAGCGTAGCGTGCCACCCCGGAATAAGTGTAACAAATCTTCTTTCGAGAGGCTCAGGTCGTGAAACGGGCGTCATTGTCAGAGGGCTCATGGGTCTTGTGGCCCAGCCGGCAGGCAAGGGAGCACTGCCCACCATCTATGCCGCCACGCACCCTGATCTCAAAGGCGGTGAATATATAGGTCCTGATGGTCCTGGCAACACCAGGGGTAATCCTGTATTGAATAATGATCCTTCCAGACTCTTTAAAAAGGAATTGGCAGATCGACTCTGGCAGGTCTCCGAGGAGTTGACCGGCGTGAAGTATACAACCTGACGGTCAGTCGGCAGCAGGCAGTCCACAGTCTTCAGTAAATCAGATATTTAAGAACTGCTGACTGCTACTGCCGACTGCTGACTTAATACACTTTTCAGAATTTTGCTATCAGCTTTACACCAGAGCGTTTATGCCGTCCAACCTTTTAAGGATTTCCTGATCCAGAAAAATACCAGGTCTTTTATGATCCTTGTAAATGGACGAATTGTAATGGAGGAGTACTTTAACGGACATACTCCAGCCACTACCTGGCAATGGAACAGCACCGGGAAGACATTGGTGGCAACCACAACCGGCATAGCCCGGCAGGAAGGAATACTGGACATTAACAATAAGGTATCTGACTATCTGGGTACAGGGTGGACCAGTGAACCGACTGAGAAAGAGAATTTAATAACGCTACAACATCTGCTTTCAATGACCTCCGGTATCAATGATGAATCCAATCTCGTTATAAAATCGAATCTGACATATCTTGCGGATGCCGGGACCATGTGGTCATACCATAATGTATTTCAGGTATTGATGGATGTCATAGCTGATGCCGCCGGTCAGAATTTCGACACTTACTTCAATAACAAACTAAAGGACAGGATCGGGATGGACGGATTCTGGAATAACGGGCTGATATTTACTATATACCATAGCAACACCCGTAGCATGGCAAGGTTCGGACTGTTGGCGCTTAATAAGGGGAAATGGATGAACGAACAAATATTGAATGAAGCATTTTTCACTGAAAGCATCAGTTCTTCACAAAATATCAATCCATCTTACGGATACTTTTTGTGGTTAAATGGAAAAACGAGTTTTATGGTTCCCGGGTCTCAGACTGTTTATCAGGGAGCCCTGATACCAAATGCTCCATCAGATATGTATGCTGCAATGGGGGCGGAAGATCAACGCATTTATGTAATTCCCGGCAAAAAAATGGTTGTTGTAAGAATGGGGGTTGCATCTGATCCGCAAAACCCCAATTTTGCACTTTCCGGATTTGACAATGACCTGTGGGGGGAAATAAATGCCGTGATAAATACAAAATAGCATTCTTGAAATAAGAAAACTCTGAACCCCTGACATGCGCATTAAAACTGACGTGTGTTTCCGACAAATCGACAGAGTCTATGGATTTTTTGTGTTTGCTACTTATGGTTGTTAAAAAACACCGATATGTAGCTATTTTATAACCAAAAGTACTTGGTAAATATTGATTGTGGTAATGAAGCCTGGTATCTTTGTTGTGTCACCAAAAAACAAAGAGCCATGCTAACTGCTATGATGATTGGCAATAGAATTGCCGAAGCACGAAAGAAAATAAGTATATCTCAGGCCCAACTTGCTCAGAAGCTATTCATCAGTTCACAGGCAGTCGGAAAGTGGGAGCCGGGAGAATCGATGCCGGACATCATTACATTTAACCTTCTTGCGGAACTTCTGGGTGTTGACCTTAACTTTTTTTCAGAAAACTTCGCATCCGTAATCGCAGAAACGGCAGTTGATAAGCCACTGGATAATCAATCTGAGGAGCTGACTTCGCCTGTTGTCATGTAATTACCCTCCGGAAAGCAGAAGAAAAAGCATGGCTGGAATATGTCACGCGGAAACTGGGTGGATGCTGACTTTTCCGGCTTGAAAGAACTGCATGGAAAGTTCAGTTCCTCAAACATGCAGCGCTGCAAGTTTATCAGTTCCGATTTAACCGGTATTACATTGTTAACCCCTTAAGTCGGACTCCTGCACCCCTGACAGATTTGTTATGCCGGATTAATAAAATTGACTTCTCCCTCTTTTTGTAGTAAATTTGGTTTTGGCTTAATAGTACCTGGTATTTTTTAAGTCGATTAAGTAATCACAAACTATAACAGGAGCAATTACCATGAGCAATGAAACTATTTTGCGTCGCATTCTGTTTGTCGGGGCCGGACTCGTCATAGTGGTTATCCTGATCCTTGCTTTAATTGTAATTCCGTCTGTTATTAAAGATACATCCCCTCAGGCAGCACCAAAAACTGCAGTACCAGGTATTATTTTTGTCATTATTATCCATTTGCTTATTGTCGCAGCTTTTGTACGGACAATCTATGCTAACCGACGAGGTGGTCATATTGAAAAAGGACTACTTATAGGTATTGGAGTTGTGCTGATATTATTTAGTCTCATGATATTGGATGGTGCATCAGCTTATTTGGACCATCCAGATCCTATTATGCATAGAGTGTCTGTTTCAATGTACGTTTGCACCGGATTCAACTTATTTGCAAGTGTATTGGTCTTAGTGACTGCATTTTTTTCAAGGCTATTTAAGGCAGCATCGAAGTGAGGCTTCCTTTGACAAACGGAAAAACGAAAAGGAGGTAACAATGACTGAAATCAAACAATCAATAATGATCGATGCCCCGGCATCCAAAGTTTTTGAATATGCTTCAGACTACCGTAACTGGCCAGAATTTTTTGAAGGTCTTTCAGATGTCAGGTCTGTGACAGAAACAACAGATGATAATGGGGCAAGATTCATCTATAAGGCAAAAATGATGGGAATGAAAGTCTCTGTAGGGACTGAGTTCCAGCAATTCAATATAAACGAAGGTTGGATTGGCAAATCATTTAAAGGACTTGAACACCAGACTCAATGGATTTTCAAAGATGTTAAGGGCAGTACCGAGTTTACTTATATTCAGAAATATTCATTGCCTTTTTACATAGGAGGTAAACTTATAGACAAATTGTTTCTTCAACCGACCTGGAACAAAATAATTGACAGATCCCTTAAAAACCTTAAACGAATCAACGAAGAAAAATAAAGTTAAAAGGACAGCGCTTAACTCCACGGGTCAGGAGGGTAAAACAGGCACTGCATCTGAGAGGTTCTGCCATAATAAGATATGACCTGTCAAGAAGATTACAATAGGTCAATGCATTTAGTTCTTATTGTCCGGTGCAGGAATTGTTGTTGCAATAATCATAGGTTCAATTGTTTTAAAACTTGGTGGTTGTTGATTTCCGGGGGCAAATCCGAATACTATCCTTACGGTGCAAATATATCTTGAGAGGAATAATGATCCTTCACTGAAAATGAACCATATGCCGGACAGTGTTGTTTAACATGATCTGACTTATCAATTCATCCAAATGGGAACAATCAATGTCAATTACTGGGCTGTTGCTACAGGAAGTGTCTTGTCGCTGGTTATCGGGGCAATCTGGTATGGTCCGCTGTTCGGCAAGAAATGGGCTGAGATACTCGGCGCAGACATGGACGATCCGGAAACCAGGAAAAAAATGCAGAAATCGGCTGGTCCGTTATATTTTGTACAGTTTATCATGACTTTGTTCCAGGTCCTGGTACTGGCACACCTGATAGCCGATACAAAGCTGGCAGGGGGACTTGAGAGGTCACTGTGGATATGGGCTGCATTCGTAATACCTACGCTCGCAGGAGCAGTGATGTGATCAAATGAGAGCGGAAAACTGAAATGGACACGCTTCCTGATACAGGGCGGTTATCAGTTGATCCTGTTCATTACCTTCGGATTACTTCTGCAGTTTTGGAAGTGACCTTAATAACCAGGTTAAAAAAACGTTCACACTGGCAAATAACAGACCAAACATAAATACCATGTCAAGGGTTACAACACACGAGAAGTTCTCAACGAATCAACGCGATGAGCTTTTCAGAACATTGAAAAACCGTTTTGAGGAGAACATGAATCGCCACAAAGACCTTGAATGGCATGCAGTATATACAAGATTGGAGGCCAGTCCCGGTAAATTATGGTCACTGAATGAAATGGAAGGGACCGCCGCTATGATCATGTCTTTGTCTATCACAACGGAGCCTCCTCTTACTATGCTGCCAGAGGGTTTCGGGGTTTGCTCAGGGTCTGAAACTAACCTGCTGATGCCGGTCAGGCAAAGGGCAGAGTGGATCAGCTGTTTTCGGGGCTAAATCCCAAGGCTAAAAAATAAGTGTCAGGGCGATGTATTTTACTCCCAGACCGAGGACGGTGAAGATCAGTGTGTCCCTGATCCTTAGCCGCAACATCCCGGCCGCAAGTGATATAACCGGAGAGGAGAGGGGCAGAGCGTTGAAGACAAATATTGTGACGTTGCCGTACTTTTCAATATACTTTTCTGCTTTAATGTATCTCTTCCGGCCAATGAGGTTGTCAATGAACCTGTTGCTCATCAGGAGGCCGATTGAATAGTCAATGGCCTGTGAAAAGAGTGCCGTGCCGATTGCTACCGCGTTCAGCGCCAGAATGCTTATATCACCCTGAAGATAATAGACAAAGGCCACCTCAACCGGCATGATGAGAAAGAAGAGATAGCCGCAGGCGTTCACGATTGCAAAAGAGAGCATCCCCTCGTCGCGTGAGCCGTAATAGATGTCGAGTCCCACGGTTATTGATGCGATCACAATGGCTGCTATCAGCAGCAGGGATGCAATAATAATATGGATTATCTCAGTCCGGCTCTTTTTTATCATCACCAGCGGCTGAAAGGTTTGACTGAGAGTGCTGAATTATAGTACCGGGGGTCTGCTGAGACCTCTTCACCAAGCCAGGGAGGTTTCTCGAAAGCCTCGTCAACCGACCTGAGCTCGATCTCAGCCATCACAAGTCCGTTGTTCGCCCCGTGAAAAACATCCACCTCGAAGAGATGGCCTCTGTAAGTCACCAGGTAACGGGTCTTCTCCACCGGAAACGGCTCACAGAGCTTCAGGAGTTCGCTGGCATCGTCAACGGGGATCTCCTTCTCCCACTCATATCTCTCAATGCCTGCCTTATCCGATCTGCCCTTGACGGTGATATACCCTTTATCACCACGGATACGTATCCTGACAGTGCTGCCCGTCGACGAAGAGAGATACCCCTGCACTATCTCAGATGATTCCGTAGCTTCATCCCTGAACTCGCCACAGACAAGAAACTTCCTTTCAATCTCGTATGACATATTATGAAAATAAAGATACACCTTAAGATGAAAAAAGAAAGAATCATAAATTATTTTTGCGTTTTTTTATTTTTTCTGATTTTTGTGTACTTTAGCGTCCGAAATGATGAAAATAATCGAAGTATACGATTTTTCTTTTTACTTTTTCTATTACCATCCGGAAAGAGGGACTGAATAGTTGTATATCTGTGTAAAAGAATAAAGAAATATGATGAAGACAGTCCCGCAGAAGCGGGACTTTTTTTTGAGATAGAAGAACGAAAAAACGATGTCATTGGTGAATTCAGGCAGGGACTAATGCCCTATTCTGCCGGAAAAAACTGAAGAGAACCGAAAAAAGTGTAACTGATGAATAACCCGGTGATAAAAGCAGCCTCGCGCACAGGACTTGTGAATGAGTACTACTTCTCAACCAAGCTGGCAGAGATATCGCGCATGAGGCAGCAGGGCATTGACGTCATCAGCCTGGGCATTGGCAGTCCCGACATGCCACCTGCAGACAACGTTATTGAGGAACTGGGCAGATGTGCATCCGTCAGCCATAATCACGGTTACCAGGGCTACAGGGGCATACCGGCCCTCAGGGGAGCATTTGCGGCCTGGTATATGAAGTATTTCAGGGTGGATATTGATGCTGAGACAGAAATCCTGCCCCTGATAGGATCCAAAGAGGGAATCATGCACATCAGCATGGCCTACCTCGATAACGGTGATGAAGTCCTTGTACCTGATCCCGGATACCCGGCTTATAGCGCTGCTTCGAAACTGGCAGGAGGCCTTCCCAGACCCTATGACCTCCATGAGAAGAACGGATGGTTGCCTGACATTGAGGCAATTGAAGCTTCAGGCGTGGAGAAGGTAAAGATCATGTGGATCAATTACCCGCATATGCCAACCGGCGCAAGGGCCAATCCGGAACTCTTTAAAAGGCTTGTAGCTTTTGCCCGTCGGAACAGCATCCTGTTATGCCACGACAATCCATACAGCTTTATACTTAACAGCGAGCACCTGAGTCTCTTCTCAGTACCCGGAGCCCGTGATGTGGCTCTGGAGCTGAACTCGCTAAGCAAATCGCATAACATGGCTGGCTGGAGGATTGGCATGGTAGCCGGCAACAGTTCATTTATCAATGACATCCTGAAGATTAAGAGCAACATGGACTCCGGCATGTTCCAGCCCTTGCAGGCCGCTGCCACCAGGGCACTATCGGCACCGGATGAATGGTACGCACATCTCAATGAGGTCTACCGCCGGCGTCGCGACAGAGCCGCGGAGATAATGAACGCCCTGTTATGCTCCTTTGACCCCGCCCAGTCGGGTCTCTTCCTCTGGGGAAAAATCCCGACACAGTTCACTGACGCCGTTGAGATGACTGAGAAACTGCTGCACGAGAATCATCTCTTTATCACCCCGGGGTCAGTCTTCGGTGACAACGGAAAGAGATTCATCAGGATATCGCTCTGCGCAAGCGAGGAACTCCTCACTGCAGCACTGGCAAGAATTAACTTAAAAATCTGGCAATAACCAATTAAACAACTTAAAATCAGATGTCTGCAAATATATGTATAGTTGGCCTGGGTCTCATTGGAGGTTCCCTGGCGCGAAGCCTCAGGCTTAACGGCTTCTCCGGCAGGATCACCGGTGTAGAGAGCAACCCGCATCATTGTACGATAGCAATGTACCGTGGCCTGGCCGATGAGTTCCTGCCTCTTGAGGAGGCTGTCGAGAGATCGGAGATCATCATCCTATCTGCTCCTGTAGATATCAACTGCCTGCTTCTGCCCCGGGTTCTGGATCTTATCCGGGGTACAACAAAGGTGGTTACTGACATGGGATCGACCAAGGCTGACATAGCTGCCGTTGCCGCTGCTCACCCCGCCAGAGGCAGATATGTATCAGCCCATCCTATGGCAGGAACAGAGCATTCCGGTCCGGCTGCGGCCGTCGAAAGGCTCTTCCATGACAAGGTGGCAATAATATGCGACTCCGGGAGCAGCGACGAGGATGCCCTGGAGCTGATAACAGCCCTGTTCCAGTCTTTTAACATGCATATCCGGTATATGAAGTCATCAGACCACGATGTGCACGTGGCCTACGTGTCGCACATATCGCACATTACCTCCTTCGCGCTTGCGCTGTGTGTACTTGAGAAGGAGAAGAACACCGAGAACATCATGTCCCTCGCCGCCGGAGGGTTTGAGAGCACGGTGCGCCTCTCAAAGAGCAGTGGGGAGACCTGGGCCCCGATCTTCATTGGCAACTCAGGTCCCATACTTGAGGTTATTGACACTTATATCGAAAAGATGCGCCTTTTCAAGACTTACATCAGGAACGGAGACAGTGCAAGCCTCCGGGAAATAATGAAGTCAGCCAACGAGATTGGAATGATACTCAAATGAAAATTGCGTGAACAAAATCGTGCTTAACGACTTACATATTAAATTTAATGCAATTTCAATCAGACCAAAGAAAAAGTACCAATTAATCGAGAAATAATCATCTGATCATGGATAAATCAATAAAAGGCATCACCAGGGACAGATTGAAGATCGCCCCAATAGATGAGTGGCATATATATAAGCAGCGGCCGCTGGTGATTGCAGGGCCCTGCAGTGCCGAGAGCGAAGAGCAGGTGATGCTCACCGCCGCCGGGCTGGCAGCCACGGGCAGGGTTGACCTGTTCCGTGCCGGCGTCTGGAAGCCACGCACTCGTCCTGACCAATTTGAAGGCGTTGGCACCGTCGGGCTGAAATGGCTGCGCCAGGCCAGGGAGGAGTATGGCCTCCCCGTAGCTGTTGAAGTAGCCACCGAAAAGCACGTTTATGAAGCACTGAAACATGGTGTTGATGCCGTATGGATAGGCGCCCGGACCAGTGTAAATCCATTTGCCCTTCAGGAGATAGCATCAGCACTCAAAGGAGCTGATGTGATGGTTTTCGTCAAGAATCCCATCAATCCTGATCTTGAGCTCTGGATAGGCGCAATTGAAAGGATAAGCAAAGCCGGAATCAGCCGGATTGCTGCCATCCATCGCGGTTTCTCGTCGTGGGAGAAGAGCGCCTTCCGCAACCAGCCACGCTGGCAGATACCAGTTGAGATGCGCCAGCGTATACCGGACCTGCCGATGATATGCGATCCGAGTCACATGGGTGGCGACAGGTCATTCATCGCTGACCTGTCACAGAAGGCGATGGACCTGAACTACGACGGCCTGATGATTGAGTCGCACATCGAACCGGCTAGTGCACTGAGCGACAGTAAACAACAGGTCACACCAGCGGAGTTGACTGAGATACTGGACAGCCTTGTGCTCAGATCACCCACATCGGATGACCCGGAATTCCTTGAGACGATTGAGGACCTTCGCAGCCAGATAGATGTATATGACAACCTGCTCCTTGATATCCTCGAGAGCCGGATGCAGGTGGCTGAGACAATCGGCAGGTATAAGAAGGAACATGGCATAACCATACTTCAGAGCTCCAGGTGGAAGGAGATAAAGGACAACGCTGTTGACAAGGGGGTAAGGAAAGGGCTGACCCCTGAGTTCATTCAGACGTTCCTTGAAGCAATTCACCAGGAATCGATAACCCACCAGATGAGAGTAATGAAAGAAGATTAATTTAGTATACTTGTAACCAGATCACATCTCTGAATTATAGACCGTTCAATGGATATCACCGTCCATCCGTCAAGCCTTAAAGGAGAGGTTGATGCGCCACCAAGCAAAAGCCTCACGCAGAGAGCAATAGCTGCAGGACTTCTGGCCCGGGGAACAACAGTGATACACAATCCCTCATTCTGCAATGACAGCATGGCAGCCATGAATATGGCCGGTGCCCTTGGCGCGTTTATCACAAGTGAGCATGGTTCAATCACCGTACAGTCAGGTATCAGACCTGTCTCACAAGTAACCCTTCACTGCGGGGAGTCAGGCCTGGCGTTGAGAATGTTTGCTCCCATCGCTGCACTGCTTTCGGATAATGCGACTCTCTCCGGTGAGGGCTCCCTTCTCCGGAGGCCAGTTAACATGATAGTTGCCGCCCTGAGCCAGCTTGGAGTGGAGGCAAAGACCAGAGGCGGTTTTCTGCCAGTGACCCTGACGGGCAGACTGAGAGGTGACCTGGCGGTCATTGACGGCTCCACGGGGTCACAGCTGCTGACGGGACTCCTCATGGCGTTGCCGCTGGCAGGAGAGGAGAGTAAAATTCAGGTCAACGGACTGAGGAGCAGGCCTTATATCAGCCTTACGCTGAAGTTGCTGGAAGATTTTGGCATCACAGTGGACAACAGGAATTTCAGCCATTTCTCAATACCGGGGAATCAGTCATACCGTGCTCGTGAATACAATATTGAGGGCGACTGGAGTGGGGCTGCATTCCTTCTTGTTGCAGGGGCTCTGGCCGGCGAGGTATCTGTCAGAAACCTTAGCGGCAGCAGCCTGCAGGCCGACAGGGCAATAATGCAGGCACTGCGCGATGCAGGTTGTCTTCTTACTGAGGCAGTTGAAGGGGTCAAATCTGAGAAGTCTGATCTTCACGCATTTAATATTGATGCTACTGATTCACCTGACCTCTTCCCGCCGTTAGCGGCGCTGGCATCACGCTGCAGGGGCACAAGCCGCATCCGGGGAGTCAGCCGCCTGCAGTACAAGGAGAGTGACAGGGCTGGAGCAATAGCCGATGTAATGGGAATGACGGGTATAAAAGTAAACTTCGAGGGTGATGAGATGCTTATTACGGGAGGTGATATTCAGGGTGCAGTGGTCTCATCGCATAACGACCACCGCATTGCAATGATGGCGGCGGTGATGGCCACCGCTGCCAGCGGACCGGTGATAATTACCGGCGCCGAAGCGGTGGACAAATCGTTCCCTGAATTCTTTAGAGCACTTGAACGCGCAGGGGCAGCATTAGGTTGAAGGTCTTTCATGGCCTTCGCTGAAAGTCATCTCTTAATGTGCTAATACTCATCCATTGCACTATTCTGCTCATCATAAACCGGTTCCTGCTAATTCAATCTTGATACAGGCTAACTGCTGACATAACTTTGTCAAAATAACGGTATGGATATGAAAGGAATCAGCAGTTTCTGGATTTGCGCCATGGTGTTTGCAGGAATGTTACTGACAGCAAACAAATGCGAAAAGGGAGAGGATACTGAAGAGGATATCCCCACCATTACTGATGTCGAAGGTAATGAATATGAGATTGTGGAAATAGGCACCCAGTGGTGGATGGCGGAGAATCTGAAGGTCACGAAATACAACAACGGTGATCTGATAGGCACAACCAATCCTGCAACCCTTGACCTGAGTGATCAGGCTCATGATGCAGGCAAGCCAAGATACCAGTGGGCATATGACGGTAATGAAGCCAACGTGGATCTTTATGGCAGGCTCTATACCTGGTATGCTGTCACTGATCCAAGGGGAGTGTGTCCGACCGGATGGCATGTTCCTTCCTACAACGAATGGATCGCTCTGCAGGATAACCTGATTGCAGGTGGATTCAACTATGACGGCACCACTACCGGAAACAAGATTGCCAAGGCGATGGCATCACTGACCAACTGGATTGCATCTTCAACCGAGGGTTCGGCAGGCAATATTGACTATCCGGCCAAACGAAATACTTCGGGTTTCAAGGCACTTCCCGCCGGCATACGGTGGACTGACGGAGAGTTTGACGGACTGGGTATCTCCGGGAACTGGTTCACATCGACGAATTACTACGATGATTACGACGGAATATTCTGGGGATTTGTGATATTCAACTCATCCTGGGGTCTCAGTGCCGGCACATGCGATCACGAGCCGGATGCCCTGTCAGTGAGGTGCGTTAAGAACTGACCGGGAAGGTGGCCTGCATGGTTTGCGTTTTGACAGTTTGTTGTGGGTGCCGTCGCAGAAGGGCGGTGTACCGGTTCTCTTGCATCCGCAAAGCCATGCCTTGCCTGTTTCTGCGGCGGTAAAATTCAGAGGTCTCAGTCCGGTGCCCCTGTGTGAGCCATCGCAATGGGGCTGCCTCAGGCTCAGACCGCAGGAACACCAGTGATATCTTTTGCCTTCAATGAGATCCAGTTCATATGGCCCTTTCTGCGCGATTTCAGGTTCTGTCGTCATCTTAAATTGCTTTCTGCAAAAGTAGAATTCCTGACTTACACTATTGCAGGTTTGGTAAATAGTTTTAAATTAGATGCAATGGAGCGTACCTCAAACTAAAATCTGGATAAAAAAATACTCTATTATCAATCGCTTATCCGACTACGTATGAAAAATGCCCTAAAAAAGATTCTTCCGGCAGCTGCAGCCGGAATACTATGTCTGTTTGTTGCTGTAAGATGCCAGAAGGAGGAGACAGACACTGTAACTGACATTGACGGCAATCTATACAAAACAATTGTCATAGGTGGAAATACCTGGATGGCAGAGAACCTGCGAACGACAAAATTCAGGGATGGCACAGCCATTCCCCTGGTAACCGCTGAGGCCGAGTGGGCTGGTCTCACCGGCGCCGCCTACTGTTGGCCGGAGAATAATGCTACCAACAAATCTACCTATGGAGGTTTCTATAATGGATACGCGGTGTTCGACAGCCACGGCTTGTGCCCTACAGGTTGGCATATCCCCTCCGATGGGGATTGGATTGATCTCGAGCTGGAACTGGGTATGCCACAGGGAGAAGCATATCTTGATGCAATAAGGGCCGAAACCCAGAATGTAGGAGGGAAGCTTAAGGCCACTGTAAATTGGGATGCTCCGAACCTGGGAGCAAACAATAGCTCTGATTTTACAGCATACGGCACAGGTTACAGAAGGCCATCCGGCGAATTCGCCTGGTTCAGGCAGTGGACGGGATATCTTACAACTACTCCTGCAACGACCCAGGGGAACTGCTGGATGCGTTACCTTGGTTATGACATACAAGGAATAGACAGGCATGAGAGAGACAGGCAATATGGCTATTCAGTCAGGTGCGTGAAGGACTGATTAAGGTTCATAAGTAATGAGATGAGTATTCCATTTACTTTTGATGAGTTTCTGGAAATGCTGGCCCGGTTCAACACCGGTTGGTGGCCGATGCATCTGGTCATGTATGCGTTGGCGTTTGCCTCCATATATTTCGCTATCAGAAAAACCCGCTGGTCCGCCAAAGTTGTTACCGGGATACTCGTATTTTTCTGGATCTGGGTAGGGACAGTCTTCAACCTGCTTTGCTTCAGCAGGCTGTACCCCATGGCTTACATTTTCGTGGTGCTGTATTACCTTGAAGGGATAATACTTACATGGGTTGGTTTCGTTGGGAAAAAACTCTCGTACAGTGTCAAAGCTGACCTCTTTGGTGTAACAGGTGCGATTATGATCATCTATGCACTGATCGGCTACCCTTTAATCGGTTATGTTACAGGCAGAGGTCCTGATCACCTCCTTTACACGGGAATGATGCCATGCCCGACTGCCATCTTCACACTGGGATTGCTCTTGTGGGCAGAAAAACCAATACCAAAAATAGTTTTTGTCATTCCTGTGGTTTACGCCTTAACCGGTTTTGTTCCGGTCATTTTGGGAATAGTTGAAGATATCGGTCTTATTGCAGGAGGTATTTTAACTGCCATCCTTCTATTATATCGTGATCGAAAGGTCAGGGCACTGTGAAAAGGGAAATATCTGACGCTCGATTAGCTGAAAAATAAATTTGACTTAGCATTGTGCAGAATGTAAATTTACATTGAAATTTAATTGCTAAAAGGGTTACCTAAACTGTTGACATGGCATCTTTTGAGATCCGCACTTCAACTGCTCTGAGCATTCTTATTATTATTGCAGGATTGCTGATTGGCGGTTTGATACTGCTATTCGGACTGGCCAACCTTATTCATCCGGATGTCCCGGATGAGTACCTTAAACAGAATACAATAATTTGTATTTCATTTTGCATATTAGGTGTTTTGGCCCTGTTACCGGCAATTGCGGCTTTCCGGGGAATCCTTCACAGAAAAAGACGACAGGCAGATTAATAAACACACTACTGACCTGTAGTTTCAGAAAAAATGAAAGCTTTTGTACCCTTTCTTCTCCTGACAGTAGTTGTTCTCAGTCCCCTGAAAGCTCAGGATACAGATACCAAAACCGCAGGCATTGAATCAATCAGAAAAAACTCGCTCTACTTTGAAATTCTGGGCAACGGGGTCGTATATTCAATAAATTTTGAACGGATAATTTTCACCAGGGAAAAGACTGCTCTTTTTTTAAGAATAGGTGGAAATGAATATCATGGATCATCCGCAGATACACTTAGCTTTAATTTTATTGCTGCTGCCGGTATTCTATACGGCGGTCCCTGGCATTATATTGAACCAGGCATAGGATTTACATATTTTAGCGGTTTTCCTGACCGTCTTGTTGTTATGTCAACTGGCTACCGTTATCAGGGCAGGAGTGGTTTTACCTTCAGATCTACGCCAATGTACATTATCAATTCCGAAAAGGAAGATTCTTTCGGAAATTCTTTATGGATTGGGTTGTCTGTGGGTTATTCATTTTAAGAAAAAACATTTTCGCCTTTTTCCGTATATTTATGTCTGATACCCTGACCAAGAAATGTCTGTCGGATTGATTCTGCTTGTTGTTGCAGCAGGAGTAGCCCTCCTTCTTCTGTTGGTATTAAAAGTAAGGATAAACGCTTTCATTTCACTTGTGATCACTGCAATCCTTGTGGGGATCCTTGCCGGCATGCCGCTTAAGGAGGTGACTGTTGCCATACAGTAGGGAATGGGTGAGACACTCGGATTCATTGCAGTGGTTGTCGGGTTGGGCGCCATCTTCGGGCATATCCTCGAGAGCTCCGGCGGGGCTCATGCGCTGGCGGATTTCCTGCTGAATAAATTCGGACAGCGGAGGGCATCATGGGCAATGATGTTCACAGGGTTCATTGTCGCAATTCCAGTCTTCTTCGACGTCGGTCTTATTATTTTCATTCCCTTCTTCTATGCCCTGGGAAGGGAAACCGGCAAATCACTCCTGTACTACGGAATACCGCTGCTTGCCATCTGGCTGCTGGGCATCAGGCGGGGAATGCCACGAGACAGGATCATGTCACTCAGCACAAAAGCTCTGGGCCCGGCAGGAGTCATAATCCTCGTCACCGGAGCCGGAGGCGTTCTTAAGGAGGTTCTGGTTCAAAGCGGCATCGGAACAATCCTGGCCGATTCGGTGACCGGGACAGCTCTATCACCGATATTGCTGGCATGGATGATTGAAGCTGTGGTGCGTCTTACCCAGGGATCAGCCACTGTCGCCATGATCACCGCAGCAGGAATTGTGGCGCCAATTCTTCCTGCTTTTGCAATAAGTGATCCTCACAGGGCACTGATCGTCATTGCCATTTCATCCGGTGTTACTATAACCTCGCATGTCAACGACAGCGGGTTCTGGCTGGTAAGCAAGTACTTTGGGATGAACGAGAAACAAACACTGCAGTCGTGGACGGTGATGGAGACAATCATCTCCCTGTGCGGACTGACATTCGCCCTCACTGCCAGCCTCCTTTTTCGTTAAGAGGTATTACTTGCCAATGCAGAAGTGTGAGAATATCTCACCCAGGATATCTTCGGGTGTGATCTTTCCCGTTATCACCCCAAGGTAATAGACTGCCTGGCGCACGTCAGTTGCAATCAGCACCGTTGGGATGCCGTCACGGAAGCCGTCCAGGACGCGCTGAAGACTCTCTGAAACATTCTTCAATGCCTCATAATGCCTGGCATTGGTGACAATATACTGCGGGGCATCAAGCCGGCCAGTCTCAACAGCAGCTGTCAGCACCATTCTAAGTTCATCCATTCCCGATGTCGTTACAGCAGAGATGAAGACCGCCGGAAGGTCGCAAAGACGCGGCAACTCCTTTTTCAGTCGAGTAATCTCTCCGCTACCGGCCAGGTCGGACTTATTAATGACAAGAATTATCTTCGCCCCGCTATCACCTGAAAGCTCAGCCAAAGATCGTGCAAATCCTGCAATATCTTCAGCGCGGTCAGTGGCCTCGGCCACAGCCAGCACAACCTCTGCCTCCTTCAGCCTGCCGTGAGTCCGCTCAATACCCATCTCCTCAATCCTGTCACCGGCATCTCTCAGCCCTGCTGTGTCAATGAACCGGAACAAGAGGCCGCCGACGTGTAACACCTCCTCAACAGTATCACGCGTGGTGCCGGGAATATCAGAGACGATAGCCCGCTCTTCCTGAAGAAGCAGGTTGAGCAGTGAAGATTTGCCAACATTTGGCCTCCCGGCAATAACAACCGGCATGCCCTTCTTAATAGCATTACCCAGACGGAATGATGCTGCCAGCCTGTCGACCAGGCTCTTTATTTTAATGACAGTCTCCGTAAGGGCGAAGCGGTCTGCGAACTTCACATCTTCCTCACTGAAATCGAGCTCCAACTCAATGAGTGAGGCAAATGAGAGGAGCTCCATCCTCAGCTTCTCGATCTCTTTTGAAAAACCACCGCGAAGCTGGGTAGAAGCAAGACGATGTGCCGCCGCTGAATCGGAGGCGATAATATCAGCTACCGCTTCGGCCTGTGAAAGGTCCATTTTGCCGTTCATGAAAGCCCTCATGGTGAACTCCCCCGGAGAGGCAGTTTGCACCCCCCTCTCAATGAGAATTTCGATAATGCGACGCTGTATGAAAGGCGAGGCATGGCAGCTTATCTCTGCCATCTCCTCCCCGGTGTAGGAGTGAGGCGCCCGGAAGAGCGAAACAAGTACCTCATCAATGAATTCGTCCTGCGAAGATATAGTCCCGTAAATTAATGAGTACCCATTCGCTTTGATAATATCTATCTGATCATCAACTGGTTTGAATATTCCGGCCAATGTTTCAATTGTTCCGGGGCCGGAGAGCCTGATCAGAGCTATTGCACCCCCACCTGAGGTGGCCGGCGCGCATATTATTGTCCCCTTTTGTGCCATAATTTATCAGGGACAAAGGTAATGTAATTCTACCTCGAGAGGTTGTCAGCAATGAAGGTATTATCCGGTATCGATGCGGATGTATTCACCTGGTCAAACTTGACTCTTGAACTTCTGCCGTTGAGGTAATTTTTTGCAAGCATATCTGTCATGACATACCCCTCTTTTCCCTCCAGAGGCTGGGTGGCCACTATCTCAATAGTCTTGAACAGTTCGTTATCAAAATTATAAAAGTCGATCTTCTTTGTTTTCAGACTGCTCTTTTCGAGAAAGGTTATCTTTTTTGAAAAACCGTATTCATCGGCTTTGTCATCACTTACAGGCAGACTCTCTATTACCCAGGTCTCATTCTTTCCTGATTCGGGCAGATGTCTTATTTTGAAGTCAGCGTTGCTGCCGCTTGACATGTCTGCATTTGAAAACTCAGAGCTCATGAAGCTCTTGCCTTTTTCAGTACTGAAAATCCGTCTTGTTTTTTTCAGGGCCGGAAGGTATATCCACATATCGTCCTGCACATCCTTATTGTCTATGATAAGCATCGCGGTGCCTCTCACATCGGCCGGATCAAGGAATTTCACCATTCTCTTGATGGTGCCGTCATTATATGATTTGGTCATCATATTCAGCTTTCGCATCCTTACCGAGCCGTTCCTTTCGGTTATTGTAAGTGTAACCGTCGACTGAATGTTCCCTGACATTGTCAGGTCACGGCTTCTCTCCATCAGCTGTACGGGATCAGACTGCTGCGCCAGGGTGACCTGCAGTGACAGCGTCAACACCGCTGGCAATAGGAATAACATCTTCTTCATTATTTTCCTTGTTTTTATTTATTAGTTTGAATTTTGTCTCAATGAATTCTGGTTTGAAGTACAGCATGAATGCAGGCATCACTATGATGGCATAAATAAGACAGGAGCCTATGGCCAGAAGCGTCAGGTAACCGAAGAACCTTATTGACAGGAATCCTGATATAAAAGTTGCAGAGAAACCGGCCATCACGCTCAGGCCATTGATGACAATGCTCCGCCCTGTGGTTTTAAAGGTGGCAGAAATGGCCTCCTGGTGTGTGACACCTCTGGAGAGTTCATTCTTGTATCTCCAGAGGAACTGGATGGTGAAGTCAATGCCAACACCTATCATTATTGATGAAAGGAGTGCGGTTGCGGCGTCGATGGCGACACCTGTGATTCCCATTACACCAAACTGTATGATTATTGATGCTGCCAGGGGGATTGATCCTATCAGTCCTCCCTTCAACGACCGGAATATAATCGCCAGGAGTATCAGTACTATAAGGAGGGCAAAAACCAGTGAGGAGACCTGGCCACTGATTATTTTCTGTGCAAAATCAATCATGATGATCGCATAGCCGCCCGTGGTTACTTTCGCCGGGAAATCTGCAGTGAAGCTCTTTATCTCATCCCTGATATCCCTGACAGTTTTGTTGTCCGGGTTCGAAAAGCGGATCAGCAGGTGAGCCTTTGTGTTTTCGAAGTTCATCAGCTGCTTGAAATCGTCGGGATTGCCACTCATGTTATAGAGTTCGAACATCTGTGCGATGGCACCGGCGGATGAGGGTATCCTGTCATATTCCTCCTCTGTGGGCTCATAAAGCGCCTTGCTCATCTCCCTCACTACATCGGAGATGGAAAAGACGCCGCCAACGCCATCCGAACCCTTCAGGTGCGTTGTAAGATCATCTATCTTCTGCATCAGCACCGGGTCCTTGATGTCGCCGCTGATCATCACCGAGATGGTCTGGGACCCCCCGAATTTCGAATTGATGATTTCGGAGGCCATCCTGAGAGGGTGTTTGTGGGGAAAGAAATTCTCCTGGTTGGTGTCAATTTTAAGGAAACCTATACCGGTACCCAGGAGTAGAGTCAGGACCATGGACACCAGGAGCACTCTGCCGGGGCGCCTGATAACAATTGAAGAAATCTTTGCCAGGAAGCGGGTGATCAGGTCATTCTTGTCTCTCCGCGGAGGGCGTGGTCTCCTTCCTGGTGTGTGCTGCAAATATATCAGTGAAGGAATCAATAACAGGCTCATTGCCAAAGCCAGGCTGACGCCGGCAACTGACAGTATTCCAACCTGCCTGGCAGGAATTATGGAATGGGTCAGGAGTCCGAGCAATCCTGCAATGGTGGTCAGCCCGCTGAATAATATCGGCATATTCAGCGACCCGGTAATTGACTTTATCATCTCTTTTCCGGTCACCGGCAGATCGGACCGTCTTAGCTCCTGGTGCCTGGAAACGAGGTAAATCCCGTAATTGTTTGCAACAGATACAAGTATAATGGGAGCAAGGCACATAATGATTGAGAACTTCCATCCGAGCAATGGGATCATACCCAGGGTGATTACAGTTGAGAGTAAAACCACCGTGAAGGGAATGAAAACGCTTCTCCAGTCGCCAAGCGACAGTTTCAGTACGGTCAGCATGATAAGCAGGGCCACGGGGATAAGAATCATGGCATCATGGTTGACATCTTTGCTAATGAACTGCCTTATATATGGCAGTCCGCCCGTAAGTATCCGCGCATCACCCTGCTGTGCCGCAATGACTGAATCGACCTTGTTGAGGGTCTCATACTCCGGCACGCTTGAGTTGATGGTCCCGGTGATTGCAGCGGCGGTCATGTCTGATGAAACCACAATATCACGGGCAAACCGGTTGGCCAGGATGTCCTGCCTGAGGGTCTCCAAATCTTCATCTGTTTCGGGAATTCTGTCAATAAGAGGATCAACTACCATCATGCCATCTCTACCCTCAATCTTCCGAGCGGTATAGAGGGAGTTGACCGTCCCTATGCCTTCCATCCTCGAGAATGCCCTGTCAACCTCCTTTACCTGTCTCAGGACACCCTGATTTAAAATGGTGCTGTCAGTAAAGAGCACCATGATCATATCCTGAACACCGAACTCTTTTTCGATGGAGTCATTGGTGACCCTGGAAGCCATGTTCCGTGGTATGTAATTTCTGATGTCAGGATCAGTCTCTGATGAGGGTATAGGGATGCCCAGTCCCACTGTCAGGGCAACTGACAATGATATTATCGCCCACCTGTATTTGATTATAAAGTCTGTCATAGTATTAGAAATCTATCCTTAAAGAGAAATATGCCGCATTCATGAAATCATCAATAATATCATAAAGCCCGCCTTCAATACCTGAGTAATGCTCATACCCCGCACTCAGGGTCACACTGTCCGCAGGTTTGTATTTCAAGACGGGGCGAAACAGAAGGTCACTGGAAGTGAAGTTGTAAACAGTTGTTATTGAAGGATAAAGCCTGCCATGGAATAATTCAGCCTCAAACCTCAGTCCTGCAGCATGGTAATACTCGTACAGCTGATTGTTATAAAGTCTGTTAAATGCTTCGATCTGCAATCTCGTAAACTCCACAGGGTCAAATCCAGGGGTACTGAAAAGCTCCATCATCTCCTCCATGTCGATAGTAGTGCCTATAATAGGATCATATGGCGCTTCATAGAAATCGAGTACTTTTTTTCCTGAGTATTCGGCGGTGATTCTTAATACACCGGGCATCCAGTCGAACCCTGCCACCCACTCAACCTGGGAGAAGGGAATCTCCTCATTGCCTTCTTTTTCTTCGGCAGGATTTGTATAAGCCAATGTACCGCGAATAACAATGGGCGACAGCACGGTTTCAAAATCGAAGCCGGCGCTGTTAATTATATATGGTACACCTTTGACGGCAATGGACGGTTCAATCGGGTTGGTGTAGTCGGCGTTGGTCAGCGTCAATCCCGGCATCAGGTCAGGACCATGGTACCATTGCAGCCCTGCATCAAAATTACCGATGGTGAAATCACCCCTGAAACCGTAGGAGTAATATCCGTTTTCGGTATTCAGTCCTTCAGGAAGCTCCACCAGCATGTTCGCAGGCAGTGGGATCGGTTCAATAATCAGTATTGACGGATTCCAGAATGGAGCTGCTACTGCTGACAGCTTAAAAAAGGGAGCAGGGGTGCAGGTTACCTCACCCAGGAGATTACCCAGTTCCGCATCTTCAAAATCAGGACTCCGCAGTGTATAGTCCAGGGGGGAGAATCGCGACAGGGGAGTGAACATGTCGGTTTTGCCCCACTTGATGATCTTTTGTCCTGCCGAAACACTCATGAATTTGTTGTAGTACATCCCCCAGGCCTCCCGCAGGATAATTGAATTCACATTTTCCCCGAACTGCTGACCCAGTCGCACCCTGATATCGGTAAATCCCTTAAAGCTGAAGTTATCCGTGGCAGTGAGCGTCAGTGCGGCATCGCCAAAAGCTGCATTGACATCATTCTCATAATCACCTGCACTTAAAAAAACACCACCTCGGATAAATCCTCCGGCAGTTAATGATTTTTCCTGTGAAAGAAGTGACAAGGGGACGAGTAAAAATAGAATCAACAAGCCTGACCTGCGGTTCATAATATGATGCTTTTGATGCAAAGATCATAATCGATAATACAGCAGGCGACCTGACCACGCGGGTCAGACGATATCAGGCGGGAAAACTTGTTTCAGCCGCTCGGATCACACCTTTTCCGGGGGTTGTGTCAGATTGTTCCGGTACTCACTCGGGGTCTTGCCGGTGTAGGCCTTGAAGATGGTGTTGAAGGTTGATTTTGAGTTGAATCCGGCATCAAAGGCTATTGCAAGGATGGTATAATGCTGATACTTCGGGTCATTTATGCGGCTGATAACCTCTGTTACCCTGTACTCATTGACAAAAGTAAAAAAGTTGCGCCCGTATTTTTCATTCAGCACCTCGGTAATGTAATGGCGTGGTATGCCGGTTTTTTGAGAAAGGTGATGAATGGTCATGTCGCCGTCGAGATATGGTTTCTCCTCATCCATGAAATTCAGCAGTCTTGTCAGGTATTCCTCTGCCTGCTCCTTCCTCAGTCCGCTTTTTGCATATTTGCCTCCGCCTGCAAGGGTTTCCTTTTCATGTTCTTCCATTGATGAGCCGGCAGGATAGTCGAGTATTTCAGGCTGGCGGATGGCATAAAAACTGTAGGCGAATGAGAAGGAGGCTACGAAGAAAAATGTGAGGATATACGGATCAAACGGGACAAGTCCTGCAATAATGTCAATCCCGCCGAGAATAAAGACAACCACATAACCCACGTAGAAGGTAATTGACAGAATCTTCATCCAGTTAAGTGTGATTTTATCTGATGTATAAGAGACTATATCACGCAGATGGAGCTGGTGGCGTCGTATCTGGATGAATGACAGGATGCTGTAGACGGTCACTGAGAGGAAGAAGCAGACGCCATAGGCGATCCTGAGTGGTGTAAATCTGTCAAATGTGAAAAATCCGCTCAGATCATCGAAGAACGACCTGGAACGGAATATGACTGAGACGGCAAAGAAGACGAAGAAAGGAATGAAATGGAGTGTATGCCATAACTGATACTTCAGCGACGGGTTAGCCATGTGCCTTACGTACAAATAAAGCAGTGGTCCGTATGTGAAGGAAATGAACGGGAAGGAGTACATCTCCAGGACCGTATGGTTTACCAGGGCAAATATCATTTCAATGCAGAAGAGAAATACCCATGCCGTCATTATGCGGTTGGCAGTGGTAAAAGGCCTTCTGGTTGCAATGAGGAGACCGGCAAAGAAAGACTGTGAAATGCCAATATAGAGGACAGGTTCAATGTAATCCATGGTCATGATAATATTCAGTAAATTTAGCAAAAGGAAGAAAAAATACCTTACATTTGAAATATAAGGTAATAAAAGAGCATAATGATATGAGTATATTGCTGAACTCCGGATCAAGAGTGATTGTACAGGGATTTACTGGCAGCGAAGGCACATTTCATGCCGGTCAGATGATCGAATACGGAACTAAGGTTGTGGGAGGCGTCACTCCCGGCAAAGGAGGCCAGACTCATCTCGGACTGCCAGTCTTCAATACGGTCAGGGAGGCAGTAAAGGCTACCGGTGCAGATACCTCCGTTATCTTCGTTCCGCCGGCATTTGCCTCGGACTCAATCATTGAGGCTGCTGAGGCCGGAATAAAGCTCATCGTGACAATCACTGAGGGCATTCCGGTTGCCGACATGGTTCGGGTAAAGAAGCTTCTGAAGGAGTATGACACCGTCCTTATCGGTCCTAACTGTCCGGGTGTCATCACCCCGGGCGAGGCAAAGGTGGGCATCATGCCCGGGTTCATTCACAAGAGAGGAAGGGTAGGGGTTATCTCCCGTTCAGGAACCCTTACCTATGAGGCCGTAGACCAGTTGACCAAGCTTGGACTGGGACAGTCGACCTGTGTAGGCATAGGGGGAGACCCGGTAATTGGTTCCACCTCTCTTGATATTTTGAAAATGATGATGGATGACAGGGATACCGACGCAGTGGTGCTCATTGGTGAGATCGGAGGGGTTATGGAGGCTGATGTGGCGCACTGGGTGAAGGAAAACGGCACCAAACCTGTTGTGGGCTTCATAGCAGGACAGACTGCACCGAAAGGCAGGCGCATGGGCCATGCAGGAGCCATCATAGGAGGAGCTAACGACACAGCCGAAGCCAAGATGAAGATCATGGCGGAATGCGGCATCCACGTGGTGAAATCACCGGCTGACATAGGCGCCACGGTGGCAGATGTGCTGCGTAAATAATTTTTTATCTTTGTGGCCAAAATTTTAACAAAATGAAACTACTTGAAGGAAAGACTGCCGTGATAACCGGCGGATCAAGAGGCATAGGCAAAGGGATTGCACTTCGGTTTGCCGCTGAGGGAGCCAACATTGCTCTTACAAATATCATTGACAATGAAGAGTTTGCCGATGCAATGAAAGAGATAGCAGCGCTGGGAGTAAAGGCGAAGGGATATGTTTCCGATGCATCGGTATATGCTGACTCCGAGAAGGTGATTGATGAGATAGTGAAGGATTTTGGCAGGGTTGATATCCTGGTGAACAATGCCGGCATTACCCGTGATACCCTTTTAATGAGGATGACCGAGGAGCAGTGGGACCAGGTTCTTACTGTCAACCTGAAATCAGTTTTCAACCTTACCAAGGCAGCCATCAGGCCGATGATGAAGCAGAAGAGCGGTTCGATTATCAACATGAGCTCCGTGGTTGGTGTGAGCGGTAATGCAGGCCAGTCGAACTATTCGGCTTCAAAAGCGGGGATACTGGGTTTCACCAAGAGCGTGGCCAAGGAACTTGGCTCGCGCAACGTGAGGTGCAATGCCATTGCCCCCGGCTTTATCCTGACGGAGATGACCAGCAAGCTGCCTGAGGATGTCAAGAGCGACTGGATCATGAAGATACCCCTTCGTCGCGGTGGTTTGCCGGATGACGTTGCCAACGTGGCTCTTTTCCTGGCATCGGATCTTTCGTCGTACGTTACCGGCCAGACAGTAAGTGTCTGCGGTGGCATGGCCATGTAAAAACAATTTGGAATTAAATTATTTATTATATTTGCAACGGCAGGGCGCTATTCCCTCAGCACGAGGAAATGCAGCGAGACATAATTATTCCACACTTATTTCTTAAGCGCCCTGCTTTTTTTTTGTATATATGCCTCCTTAGCTCAGTGGTAGAGCAGCTCACTCGTAATGAGCAGGTCGTGGGTTCAACTCCCATGGGAGGCTCGGGTAGGCAATGAGAAGTAGGCAATAGGCAGTAGGCAGTAGGGTGATACGCCGTAGGCGTTAAAGTATTGTAGGACAATAGTCAGGAAGTAACAAATACGCCGTAGGCGTTAAAGTATTGTAGGCGGGAGTAGCTCAGGGGTAGAGCATCAGCTTCCCAAGCTGAGGGCCGTGGGTTCGAATCCCATTTCCCGCTCAAACAAAAAGTCCCGTCCGCCAACTGGCGGATCGGGGCTATTGTTATTTAGACTGCCCGACTCTGATGTATCAGAGGGAGGGTCTGAAGTCTTGGACCAAATAAGCCACCGGACCTTCAGCCAAAAGACCTTAGGGCTGCAGGACAAAAGAGCCTCCGGACTCTGATACCGGAGGCTCACGAAAAATGGGGGACTGAACCTAAACTCAGTGGCACGTGGAATGACAATCAATCATCTCCCAGTTTGTGGTTTCAAATACCATTCTCACAATATAATGGTTACCCATATTTCCATTCAGATTCATACGCCAGGTAAAATAGCCTTTTGCGTATTCCTTTTCCAGATCATGTGCCTTGAATACCTCACCGGTTATCTTACTTGTATATAATGCATTATTAAGCAGATACTTAGACCATATGATTTCTCCTTTTTTCATATGCTCTATGATCCTTAACTCAAAGTACAGAGGAAAATTCAGCACATCAACCTCTTCACCGTTGCAAAGGATCGGGATATCATAGGTGTTATCTACAATTGCTTCGACCCAGACAGAGGTCTGAGCCGAAAGTCGCATCAATCCAATACCTGATAACAGGCATACCAGCAAAAATGTTTTTGTTTTCATAGCCGTTTTGGTTTAGGTTTAAATTATACCTAAAGTTCGGCTGAAAAACCCTGGTGTGCTTAGCAATTTTAAAGTGAAAACTTGCAATTTTAAGGCAGGAAATTGAACTTTTCGGATAACCCTACAAATTCTACCTGGAAGCAGTCTTCCTTCCCTCCTCAAGATGAAGATAAAGTTTGTGGAGATATATAGGCCTCAGATCCCAGCTCTTTTCGAGCAGCCCGAGAGCTTCACTGTACTTCCCCTTTTTATATAATCCCCATCCCTTTGTGTGAAAGCAGGTATAGTTATCAGGTGTAATCTCCAGCGCTTTGTCCACGAGATCAATGCCTTCGTCAATATTCCGATCCTTATCTATCAGGAAATAGGCCAGGGCATTCATCCTCGCAGGGTTTTCAGGTTCAAGCAAAAGTGCCTGCCGGTAAGATTCTTCTTCCTTTTCGGGCATTCCCGCCATGGAATAGACATACGCAAGATAACTGGCTATGCGTGCCTCAGACCACGATTCCTTCCTACGGACGGCAATTAATTCCTCCAGATGGCGGTTTGCCCCGGCAGTATCACCCAGGGCAAAATCAAGCCATGCATACTGGTCCATCAGCATAGGATCACCCGGAAAGTCTCTGTCCGCCTTCCTGTAAAGCTTCTTTTCCTTCTTATACTGCCCGGTCCTGTGATAACAGATCCCAAGCTCGTAATAGAATGCACCCCAATAGGGCTTTGTTTCCCATTTTTGAAAGAATTCAAGCGCTTTCTCAAAACAGGGGATGGCTTTTTCATCCTCAAACATTTCAAAGTAACTGTCTCCGATGTTAAACCATACCATCGGATTTTGGTCATCAAGAGCAACCAGTTGCCGCAGGTAGCCAATCCGGTCGTTGAGTGTCCTGAAATATATCGCATACAAAGCATCATTCCTGATCTTGTCCTTCAAAGACATCTGATCATAGAGCTCACGGCTCTTTAAACACCACTCTTTCCCAATCGTATAATTACTCAGGTTGTAATATGCTGTCGAAATACCAGTCATTGCACTTACAAGTGACGAATCAACCGACAGTGCCTGTAAAAAGTACTCTATTGCTGTGGAAAAGTCGTTTTTATAGTAAGCACCCTGACCCATAAGATAGTACCTGTAGGCCTCAGGTGACTGAGTCGGGAAATTGTGCTTTTTTGGGAGCAGGTCAGGTCTTTCTTTTTCAAGTCTGGAAATCAACAGTGAATTTTGAATCAGTGTGGCAATCGAATCTATTGTTTGCAGTATCAACTCCGGCGTGCCATCCAATTGAAAAGAGCTTTGTGTTTCCTCAGTCTTCGAATCAGTCAACCGGGCATTTAACCGAATTGTATTTCCTGCCTGGCTTATGCTGCCGCTGACGAAAAATGCTGCATCAAGGCTCTGTGATACCGAACTGGCAACCGATGGAGTGATCGACATGTAAGTTGTGTATCCTTTTGCCTTAAGCAGGCCGTTGACTGTTTCAGTCTGCCTGACCTTCAGCATTTCCGAATTGGAAAGAGACGTGATGAGATTTAGCTGAATACCGTTCTGCCAGATATCCCAGACGGTATCATTGGTCATGTTCTGAAACGGCATGACAGCAATTGAAATTCTGCCATCGGGCGGCATAAGTTCATTTTTCTGGTCGGCCTTATGAACCCTTGTGTAAATGAAAAAAGCAACAGCAGCAGTTGCCAGAATGACGATCAGGGTACCTGCAAAAGGAATCATTCCGGGTTGCCTTGATTTTTTTTTCGGATCGCCGTTACCGATGCTATCCATAATAATAATCGGCTCACCGTTGTCATTTAACCCTGCCTGTGAATCGGCTTTCTGGATGACATTGCCTCCCTTTCTGATTTTCCCCGGGGAGAACCCGAAATGTTCATGAAAACATTTATTGAAATATGCAGGACTACCGAAACCGGTCCTGTATGCCACCTCGGATACTGAGTACTCTTCATTCCGAAGCAACTCCATAGCCCTCTGCAGACGCAACTCCCTGATGAACTGATTAACAGTTTTCCCGTTGATTGAATGGAGCCTGCGGCCCAAAGTGTAAAGGCTCAGGCCAGATTCTCTGGCAAGTTCATTGACTCCGAAGGATTCATTACCGATATTGGAATCGATAATGCCAGTCAGCTTACTGATAAAAGCCTGATCCCTTGGGGAGACAGTGGTCATGACTAATACAATGAGATAATCTTTGTGTCAGAAAGGGTTATCAATCAAAGTTCTGTAATTGCATCAATTAGTGCAAATATTTTTGATGAAGGTTAAGTTATTTATTGCCAATGTCCGCACTGACGAAAGTCAACTTTCGTTACCACCCGGTTCACGGACGGATATCAGGCGAATGAAAGGCTGACAAAGATGAGAGGAGGTGCTGACTGCACAGTGCCTTTCCTTAACCTGGGAGAAGCCTGCCAGCGTCAGAACTTGTTCAGCAAAGTTATAATATCAGCCTCCGGATCAGAGGCAGTCTTTTCATTGAAATTGCTCTCAATCAGCTCTTTCTTGTCAGGGAACGTCTTAATCAGAGACTTTCGGGTGAGCTGAACCCGGTAAAAGACCGAATCGGGACCCTGGATGTAATACCTGCTGACAAGCTTGAACTCATCGTAGCGTCTGTCAGGACTGTATACACGCTGATAATCAGCTTCGTAAAACTCTTTGACTGGAATCTTTATGAACTGATAAGGTCCCTCCGTGAGTACCTCATAAAACTTGTTCTCCTGAATCTCCTTGTCGAACCTGGCTCCCGCGGTGGTTTTGAACAGCAATTCCCCGTCATCCTTATGAATGATCAGTTCTTCAATATGGTCCGACTTAATCTCCATAACCTCTCCGGAGGTTGATTCTGCAATGAGGAGCGTGTTTCTGACAAGATCCAGGTCACACAGCATGCGGTAGTATTTTTTTTCTCCACTGATCAGGAAAGAGGTGGTGATAAGAGTGTCAAACAACCTTGGAGTGCCCTTGACTCCCATGTACCTGTTATCAAATCCGAGAGCACCGGCATAAGGTGAAATGTTGACGACAGTCTTCAGATTCTGCTCGCTGGTAACCCCGGCCTGGTAACCTATCGACTTCTGTGCCAATAGTCCGGTTGAGCACATAAAAAGAATTCCCAGGATAGTAATCGATTTCATAAGCACGATTATTTATTAGAATACTTAGCCTTAATGTCAGAACTGCCTTAGCAGGGCTATCCGTTTTTCTATAGGCGGATGGGTCATAAATAATGAACTGACCTGAAAAGATGCCGGCCTCTCTTTTTTTGGCTGGGGATTATCAATGAACATCTGTGCGACATCGTTACGCCTGACAGCCTCAATCGCCGGGTCTGCCGAGATTTTTTCCAGGGCAGAGGCAAGTGCAAGGGGATTTTTTGTCATGTTTGCCGATCCGGCGTCAGCCATAAACTCACGCTGACGTGAGATGGCAAACCGGAAGAGAGATGACAGTAAATATCCGACAGCGGCCAGAAGCAGGGCCAGGAGAACCACCCTGCCATCCTTTTTGCCTTTGCCGCCTCCGCTGAACCTGACAGAGCGGACCAGCGCTTCAGTAATAAAAGCGAATATGCCGACAAAGATTATGGATATGATCAGCAGCCTTACATCACGGTTTCTTATGTGTGTGAGCTCATGTGCTATAACCGCTTCCAGTTCGTCATCGCCGAGCTTGTTGATGATACCTCTTGAAAGAGATACAGTGAAAGTGGATGTGTTTATGCCACTGGCAAAAGCATTCAGAGAGTCATCCTGTATGATGTTTATCTTAGGCAGTGGCATTCCGCTTCCTATGCAGAGGTTTTCAACCAGGTTGTAAATCCGCTTGTTCTCTTTCCTGCTCAGCGGAACGGAGCCGGTTGCCTTCTCTATCATTGCGGTATGAGAAAACCAGGCTATGGCAAACCATGTCAGAACCACGACGGCAACCCATGGTGCAGTCCTGACGAATATGCTGTTTGTCCCCGTAACACTGTACTGCTCCGTGGGCTGAATCAGGAAAATAAAGAGCCACACCAATCCCAGGAGCACCAGGGGGAACATAATAAGCAAAATAACAGATTTGAAATTGTTTGACCAGATCTGCTGATTTAGCCCGATATACTTCATAACTCTCTAGAAGTTCAGTTTAGGCGTCTCCTCAGCCTGAGCCCTGTTCTCTGCCAGGTCATACATCGTTTCACGCTTGAATCCGAACATACCCGCAATGAGGTTCGACGGGAATGTCTCAACGGCGTTATTCAGCTCCCTGGTGGCCGAATTGAAGAACCTGCGGGCAGCTGCCAGTTTGTTCTCAATGTCAGAGATTTCCTCCTGGAGTTGCATGAAGTTGGTGCTTGCCTTCAGGTCAGGGTATGCTTCAACTGCAACCCTCAGTCCCTGCAGAGCCGATGAAAGGCGACCGTCAGCCGCTATCTTCTCGTCAATGCCCTTTGCCTCCAGGGCGCTGGCGCGCGCCTTTGTGATTTCGGTAAGAACAGTGCTTTCATGTTTCATGTAAGCCTTGACAGCCTCAACCAGCTGAGGGATAAGGTCAAGTCTCTGCTTCAGCTGGACATCGATGTCGGCAAACGCATTCTCACGGCTGTTCCTGAGTTTCACAAGCCTGTTGTAGAGGTTCACTGCGAACAGGGCCAGCACGGCAATAATGATCAGTAGTACATAGAACATCTCTTTTCTATTTTTAATTTGTCATGTAAAAATACAATTAAAATGAATTATGTTTAAGTATTCCACTCCCTGAAGAACTGCTCGAGGTACTTCACCATGAAATCATGTCTCTCATCCGCCAGTTTCCTTCCTGTGGCGGTGTTCATCATTTCCCTGAGCATAAGCAGCTTATCGTAGAAATGATGCACCGTGGATGCGGAGTTTTTACTTGATGAAGCGAGTCCTGGCTGACCGGCCAGACCTGCCCGGGGGTCATAGATATCACGTCCCCTGAATCCTCCGTAACCGAATGCTCTGGCAATGCCTATGGCGCCGATGGCATCAAGCCTGTCTGCATCCTGGACGATCTGAAGCTCATCGCTTTTAACCACAGCATGACTCCCCTTTGAGAAGGAGATATTCTCATTGATGTTTACAACCTCATCTGTTACACGGGTATCAACCCCGAGGCTGCCAAGCAGCCTGCGTATCTCAGCAGGTCCGTCATGAGCGGCAAACTTATGATCTCCCACGTCATGCATCAACGCCCCCAGCTCAATGGTAAACCTGTCACCCCTGCCTTCGGATTCGTAAATAGCCAGGGCCAGCCTGACAACCCTTTCAATATGAGACCATCCGTGTCCGCTGTCATGTTGTTGCATTGCCTCTCTTACGAAATCACTGACTTCTGTTATTATCTCCTCTTCGCTTTTCATCTGATGAACTCACATTTCTGACACAAAATATAGATAAATTTGCCTCCTTCACCAAACAGCGGAGGTTAAATATGAACAGCGCCGAAATTATCACAATAGGAGATGAGATCCTCATCGGCCAGACCGTTGACACCAACTCGGCATGGATAGGTATGCAACTGAACCTGCTCGGCGTGATGGTCAGCCGCATCACATCAGTCTCTGACAGGAGGGAAGAGATCAAAAGTGCCCTCAGCGAAGCCCTGGGGCGTACCGGGCTGGTTCTGATGACCGGCGGACTTGGTCCGACCAGCGATGATATTACAAAAGAGACCCTTGCTGAATATTTCGGCTCGAAGCTGGTGACTGACGGAGAGGTTCTGGCCGTGGTCACCGAAAGACTCAGGAAAAGGAACCTCGAACTGACCGACAATAACCGGCGGCAGGCGCTTGTGCCCGACAACTGCACAGTACTCGCCAACCATATGGGTACAGCTCCGGGCATGCTGTTCAATGCGGATGGAAAGATCATTATCTCCATGCCCGGGGTCCCTTCAGAGATGCAACACATCATGCAGGAGCATGTGCTGCCGCTCGTTGCGTCCAGGGCCGGAGGAAGGGTGATAATTCACAAGAATATCATGACCTACGGAACCTTCGAGGCAAAACTTGCAGAGAGACTTATGATTTTTGAGCAGGAGCTTCCCCGTGAGGTCAGGCTTGCCTACCTGCCTGCCTGGGGTGTGATAAAGCTGCGCCTGACCGGTATCGGTGATGACAGGAATTCGATTTCAGGTATGATTGATGAGCAGGTCAGGAAGCTCTATTCCATCATTCCTGATGTGATATATGGCGAAGATGAAGCAACTCTTGAGGAGATAATAGGCAATTTACTCTTAGACAATCATTTAACTCTGTCAACTGCTGAGAGCTGCACCGGCGGAAAGATAGCATCGCTGATCACTTCGGTGCCTGGCAGTTCAGCCTGGTTCAGGGGCTCGGTGGTAGCTTATGACAACAGCATCAAGACCAGCCTGCTCCACGTTGATCCTGAGACAATCAGGCTTCACGGAGCTGTCAGTGAGGAGACGGCAGTGGCCATGGCACGGGGTATACGGAAGCTCACGGGAACTGATTATTCCGTTGCTGTGACGGGTATTGCAGGACCGGCAGGAGGGACTCCTGAAAAACCGGTCGGAACGGTTTGGATTGCTGTGGCCTCTTACAGTGGCGTAGTGGTTGAGAAACACAGTTTTGCCGACAACAGGATCATCAATATATCGAGGTCGGCAACCACTGCCCTTAATATGCTTAGAAAACAGATAATCAGCAGGTAAGCGTTTGCATGGGAACCTTGTTGGAAAAAAATAAGGGAATTATTTGGTTAATAGAATAAAAATCACGTATTTTGCGAACCGATTTTTGGAGTTTTTCAGAACATTTAAAAAAGTAATAATAATGTCAAAGGTTTGTCAGGTCACCGGCAAGAAAGCAGTAGTCGGAAACAACGTTTCCCACTCGAAGAGGAGGACCAAAAGAAAATTCATGGCCAACCTGTTCACCAAGAGGTATTACCTTCCCGAGGAGAGCAGATGGATCACCCTTAAGGTATCAGCAGCAGGAATGAGGAACATCAACAAGAACGGCCTTACCTCGGTTCTTAAGGAAGCAAGGGAAAAAGGTTACATTATCAACTAATTAAACCGGACACAAAATGGCAAAGAAGAGCAAAGGCAACAGGGTGCAGGTGATCCTTGAATGCACAGAGCATAAGGAATCCGGTCAGCCGGGCACCTCCAGGTACATCACCACCAAGAATCGCAAGAACACTCCTGACCGTCTTGAGAGAAAAAAATATAATCCAATTCTTAAAAAAATGACCCTTCACAGGGAAATTAAATAATCAATGAGTTATGGCAAAGAAAGTTGTTGCGACACTAAAGACAGGAACCGGAAGGTCATTCACCAAATGCATCAAGGTGGTGAAGTCAGACAAGTCCGGCGCTTACCAGTTCAGGGAAGAAATTGTTCATAACGATCACGTTAAGGACTTCTTTTCAAAGAAATAAGATCACTTTATCTGATCATGCTTTACAGGGAGACGCCGATAAGTGCGTCTCTTTTTTTAATTTTGACGGATCAATACTCACGTGATGGCATTATTCGGACTGTTCAGGAAAGAGGAGAAGGAGATACTTGACAGGGGGCTGGTGAAGACCCGTGAGAATGTCTTTGCCAGGCTCACCCGTGCTGTTGCGGGCAAATCGAAGGTTGACGACGAGGTGCTTGACAACCTGGAGGAGGTTCTTGTCTCATCTGACGTAGGTGTTGAGACCACTCTCAGGATAATTGAGAGGGTGTCAAAGCGTGTGGCGCGCGACAAGTATGTGGGTACCTCTGAGCTTAATGCCATCCTTCGCGAGGAGATCGCCGGGCTTTTGGAGGAGAACAGGAGCAGCCAGGACACCTCATCGGGATTTGAAGCACCGCTGCCGCAAAAACCGTACGTGATACTTGTAGTAGGCGTGAACGGGGTGGGGAAGACCACCACCATTGCCAAGATGGCATACAACTTCAGGATGGCAGGCCGGAGCGTGCTGCTGGGAGCTGCCGACACCTTTCGTGCGGCAGCGATAGATCAGTTGAAAATATGGTCTCAGCGTGCAGGAGTGCCCATGATCAGCCAGCAGATGGGAGCCGATCCTGCCTCAGTAGCCTTTGACACCGTCACTTCAGCGGTTGCATCAGGCACTGACATAGTAATAATAGATACCGCCGGGAGGCTCCATAACAAGATCGGCCTGATGAATGAGCTCTCGAAAATAAGAAGAGTCATGGAGAAGGTCATCCCGTCGGCTCCTCATGAGGTGCTGCTTGTCCTCGACGGCTCAACGGGACAGAATGCCTTTGAACAGGCGAGGCAGTTCACCGCCGCAACGGAGGTAAATGCACTGGCAGTCACCAAGCTCGACGGCACTGCCAAGGGTGGTGTTGTCATAGGTATATCCGACCAGTTCAAAATACCCGTCAAGTATATCGGCGTTGGGGAAAAGATGGAGGACCTGAGGATATTCGACCGCTACGCCTTCGTCGACTCACTCTTCAGCGACCGCAGTTGATGAACGGAAACAGGGTTAACATTATCACCCTGGGGTGTTCAAAGAACACCGTCGATTCCCAGAAACTGATGCGCCAGCTTCAGGCCGGAGGTTACATGGTCAATGCCGGGTCATCCGATCCGGTTGATATTGTAATCATCAACACCTGCGGCTTCATCCGCGATGCAAAGGAGGAGAGTGTCGATACAATAATCAAGTATGCCAACGCGCTGCAAAAAGAGGGCAGGGGCAAGCTCATTGTAATGGGCTGTCTGGTGGAACGCTACCGGAAGGAGCTTGAGGATACTCTTCCTGAGGTCGATACATGGTTCGGCGTCAACAGGCCGGGAGAGATTATAAGACACCTCGGCCTGGCTTACCATGAGGAGCTGACCGGAGAGCGCGTCATCACCGGGCCTCGCCACTACGCCTATCTGAAGATTTCCGAGGGTTGCGACCGCACCTGCGCTTTCTGCGCGATACCCGAAATACGCGGCCGCTATCTTTCCTCACCTGTTGAAGATCTGGTTGCCGAAGCCCGGTTCCTGGTATCGGAAGGGGTGAAGGAACTGATTCTCATAGCCCAGGACCTCACCCTCTACGGTACGGATATTTATGGCAGGCAGATGCTGCCGGAGCTGGTCCGCCGGCTCTCAGCCATCGACGGCCTTGGATGGATACGTCTCCACTATCTCTATCCGGCAGGATTTCCGTATGAGATCCTTGAAATGATGCAGACCTACCCGAAGATTTGCAGGTACATTGACATCCCCGTGCAGCATATCTCAGACACGATGCTCAGGAAGATGCGCCGTGAGCACGACGGTGCCGGAACGCGGCGCCTTCTGAGCGACATACGCCGGATGGTGCCTGACGCCGCAATACGTACAACGGTCATCGCCGGCCATCCGGGGGAGACAGAGCAGGAGTTCCGCGAGCTGCTTAAGTTCATAGAGGAGCAGAGGTTTGACCGCCTGGGTGCCTTCCGCTATTCACATGAGGAAAACACTCACGGGTTCCTTCATTACAGTGATGACATTCACGAAAAGACAAAGGAGAGGAGGGTGGCCCGGATCATGGAACTGCAGCAGTTGATATCGGCAGAGAAGAATGCCGCGCTGACCGGCTCGGTCATCAAGGTCATCATAGACCGGAAGGAGGGACTGTTCCATATCGGGCGAAGCCAGCATGACTCTCCCGAAGTGGATCAGGAGATACTCATCAAAAGCAGTAAAAAGATTGAACCCGGCACCTTCGTTGATGTCAAGATTACCGGGTCCACGGATTTCGATTTGTATGCTGTACAAGTCTGAAGTCCAGTCGGCAGTCAGCACTGAAGACTGAGGACTGAGGACTGAGGACTGGCTACTGAGACGTCTCTTCCTCCGCCTGTTCCTCTGCATCCTTTTTGCCTGCCACCTTGAACGACAGCTCCTCCTTACCCTTTGTGTAGCCCACGCTGATGGTGGCTCCTTCTGTGACGGAGGCCTTGATGATCACTTCGGCAAGAGGATCTTCAAGATACTTCTGGATGGCTCGCTTGAGCGGACGGGCTCCGTACTGGATGTCAAAACCACGGTCAGCCATGAAGTCGCGCGCCGAGGCGCTGAGCTTCATCCTGTACCCGAGTGCTTCAATCCTGTCATACAGTCCCTTGAGCTCTATATCGATTATTTTGTCAATATCTTCCCTTGAGAGGTGGTTGAACATAACCACGTCATCTATCCTGTTAAGAAACTCCGGGGCGAAGGTTTTCTGGAGCGCCTTCTGCAGAATGCTCTTTGTCTGGTCGTCGCGCGTGGTTCTCTTTGCCGTAGTCTCAAATCCGACACCTGTTCCGAACTCCGAAAGCTGCCTGGTACCGATGTTTGAAGTCATTATGACTATCGTGTTGCGGAAGTCGACCCTGCGTCCGAGGCTGTCGGTAAGCTGGCCCTCGTCAAGCACCTGGAGAAGGATGTGGAAGACATCCGGGTGAGCCTTCTCTATCTCATCGAGCAGTACGACTGAGTAGGGTTTGCGACGCACCTTCTCCGTAAGCTGTCCGCCCTCCTCGTACCCCACGTATCCCGGAGGTGCTCCGACAAGCCGGGAGACCGAGAACTTCTCCATGTACTCGCTCATGTCAACCCTGATCAGATTTTCTGTTGAGTCAAAAAGGAATTTCGCAAGCACCTTGGCGAGCTGTGTCTTACCGACTCCCGTGGGACCCAGGAATATGAAGGTGCCGATTGGCTTGTTCGGATCTTTCAGTCCGGCCCGGTTACGCTGTATCGACTTGACTATCTTTGCTATGGCCTGATCCTGCCCTATAATGCTTCCCTTCAGTTCCTCACCCATCTGCAGCAGGCGGGTACCCTCTGTTTCAGCTATTCTCTGCACGGGTACGCCTGTCATCATGGCAACCACTTCGGCCACCTTCTCGGCATCGACGGTCTCACGGTTCATCGCCAGCTCCTTCTCCCAGCGCTTCTTCTCAGCCTCAATCAGATCTAGCACGTCGCGCTCCTTATCCCTGTAGCTGGCAGCCCGTTCATAGTTCTGATTCTTGACGGCATTGCTCTTCTCCTTCTTGGTTTCCTCAAGCTGTTTCTCGAGGGCAAGAATCTTTTCAGGGACGACGATATTCGAAATGTGCACCCTCGATCCTGACTCATCAAGTGCGTCTATGGCTTTGTCAGGCAGGTTCCTGTCGCTGATGTACCGGTTTGTCAGCCTCACGCAGGCCTCAATGGCATCTGGTGTGTAGGTGACGTTGTGATGTTCCTCGTAACGGTCCTTGATATTATTGAGAATTTCCAGAGTCTCATCTATGGTCGTCGGGTCAACCAGCACCTTCTGAAATCTGCGTTCCAGTGCGCCGTCCTTCTCAATATGCTGCCGGTATTCATCGAGTGTTGTTGCGCCTATGCACTGGATCTCCCCGCGTGCCAGGGCAGGCTTGAGCATGTTGGCTGCATCGAGCGAGCCGCTGGCGCCTCCGGCGCCCACTATGGTGTGGATTTCATCAATGAAAAGGATGATATTGTCATTCTTTGCCAGCTCATTGAGTATGGCCTTCATCCTCTCCTCGAACTGTCCGCGGTACTTGGTGCCGGCCACAATGGAGGCAAGGTCAAGGGCGACCACCCTTTTGTTGAAGAGCACCCTTGATACATTCCTCTTGGTGATCCTTAATGCCAGTCCCTCGGCGATTGCCGACTTACCCACTCCTGGTTCACCGATCAGAACCGGGTTGTTCTTCTTTCGTCTTGAGAGTATCTGTGCCAGTCGTTCTATCTCACGTTCGCGGCCTACGACCGGGTCAAGCCGCCCCTCCTCGGCGGCCTTGGTGAGGTCAATGCCGAAGTTGTCAAGGACAGGTGTCTCTGTAGAGCTCCTCTGTGCCTGCTGTCCGCCCTGCGGCTGTTTTCCCTGGCCTGCTCCTGAAAACATGCTCTCGTCGTCCTCATCCCGGGGGTAGTCTGCCTGAGCGGCAGGATTTCCTGCCTCGACTGACTTTTTGACAAGTGAATAGTCGATGTCAAGTTCTGTCAGGAACCTTGTCACCAGGTTGCTTTCATCGCGAAGAATGGCCATCAGCAGGTGCTCTGTATCTATCACCCTCGTTTTCAATGCCTTTGCTTCGATATGCACCAGCCTCAGAACACGCTCGGTGCTCTTGAGGAGAGGCAGTATCTCATTGTCAGCCATTGCTATGGGTTTGTCTGCCTTGATGCTTTTTTCTATCGACCCCTTAAGCATAAGCAGGTCAACACCGTTATTCAGAAGAATATCCACTGCCACGCCTTCGCCTTCGCGCAAGATGCCGAGGAAGAGGTGCTCAGGACTGATATGGCTGTTGCCCAGCCTTATAGCTTCCTCTTTGCTGTAACCAAGGATATCGTTAACTCTCTGTGAGAAATGTGCGTCCATCATATCGTGTTTTTGGGCTTCATGCAAATGTGTCATAAATACTGACAGAAATACATATAACGCCCGATTTCAAAGTTAATTCTATTGTAATTATACTTAGGCAATAATTGTGCCCGTTTTTTAACACCCAATGTTAACAAATAGACGGCGTAAAAGGTTAAAAAATGAGACCTTTTCATTATTTTCGTGCATCAATTTGAAAGTATAAGATTATTAACTTAATATGCTAAATATCAGTCTGATATGTCAGATCAATCAAAAATCATCAAAGTAAATATCGAGGAGGAGATGAAGTCGGCTTACATCGATTATTCGATGTCAGTCATCGTATCAAGGGCATTACCCGATGTCAGGGACGGGCTCAAACCCGTACACAGGAGGGTTCTCTTCGGTATGTCTGAGCTTGGAGTTAACTCAAACAGGGCTTATAAAAAATCTGCAAGGATAGTGGGGGAGGTGCTGGGTAAATATCATCCGCACGGAGATTCATCAGTGTATGACGCCATGGTACGCATGGCACAGGAATGGTCGCTGCGCTACCCGCTGGTAGACGGGCAGGGTAACTTCGGGTCAATTGACGGGGACAGTCCTGCAGCGATGCGGTACACCGAGGCGAGGCTCAAGCGCATAGCGGAAGAGACGCTATCGGATATTGAAAAGGGAACCGTAGATTTCCAGCCTAATTTTGACGACACATTGCAGGAACCCACGGTGCTTCCCACCAGGATACCCAACCTCCTGGTGAACGGAGCCTCGGGTATTGCAGTGGGAATGGCAACCAACATGCCGCCGCATAACCTGACTGAATCGGTCAATGCCATCATCGCCTATATAGACAATCCGGAGATAACCATAGAAGAGCTCATGCATCATATCAAGGGTCCCGACTTTCCGACAGGAGGGATCATTTATGGAGAGCAGGGGATAAAAGAAGCATTCGAAACAGGAAGGGGGCGCATTATTGTCCGGGCCAGGACCGAGATTGAGCTCACCCATTCCGGAAGGGAATGCATCATCGTCACCGAGATACCTTATATGGTAAACAAGGCGGAGATGATAAAGAGGATCGCCGACCTGATAAACGAGAAGAAGCTTGAGGGCATTTCATATATCAATGATGAGTCTGACAGAAACGGTATGAGGGTGGTCATCATTCTCAAGAAAGAGATGCCGGCCAATGTCATTCTGAACCATCTTTACAAACACTCTCAGCTCCAGACATCATTCAATGTCAATAACATAGCCCTTGTCAAAGGCCGCCCAAAAACACTCTCCCTGAAGGAGATCATCGACAGCTTCGTAAAGCACAGGCATGACATAATCATCCGCAGGGCGAAGTTCGATCTTGATCAGGCGGAGAAGAGGGCTCATATACTTGAAGGTCTGATCATTGCAAGTGATAATATAGATGAGGTGATTGCCATAATCAGATCATCGCCGAATGCCGACGTCGCCCGGGAACGGCTGATGGAGCGATTCGCCCTCTCTGATCAGCAGTCGAGGGCCATCGTTGAGATGCGCCTGAGACAGCTTACCGGCCTCGAACAGGATAAACTGAGGGCTGAGTATGAGGAGGTCCGGAAACTGATAGATTACCTTAATAAAGTGCTTTCGGATGAGGCGCTGCAGATGCAGATCATAAAGGATGAGCTTATTGAGATCAGGGATAAGTTTGGAGATGAGCGCCGTACGGAGATAATACCTGCAGCAGGGGAATTCAATCCCGAGGATTTCTATGCCGATGATGAGATGGTGATCACCATATCGCATATGGGTTATATCAAGCGTACCCCTCTGACCGAATTCCGCCGCCAAAACCGGGGCGGCACAGGATTCAAGGGCAGCAACACGCGCGACGAGGACTTCATTGAACACCTCTATGTTGCCACAATGCACAACACCATGCTCTTCTTCACACGGAACGGCAAGTGCTACTGGCAGAAGGTTTATGAACTCCCCGAGGGGACTAGGACGAGTAAGGGCAGAGCGATCCAGAACCTGATCAACATAGAGTCGAATGACAGTGTCATGGCTTTCATCAATGTCAAAACCCTTGATGATGAGGAATATATTAACAACAACTACATGGTTCTCTGTACCCGCAAGGGGATCATCAAGAAGACCTCTCTCGAAGCCTATTCACGTCCCAGGGCCAACGGCGTCAATGCCATTACCGTCAGGGAGGGAGATGAACTGCTTGAGGCCAGGATGACCAACGGTCAGCATGAGATAATGCTCGCGGTGAGATCAGGACGCGCCGTCAGATTCAAGGAGTCGACCGTCAGGCCTATGGGCCGGACCGCCTCAGGGGTGAGGGGCATAACACTTACCGGCAACGATGACATGGTTGTCGGAATGATAACTGTTCTGAATGAGTCGGAGGATGTCCTGGTTGTTTCCGAGAATGGCTACGGGAAGAGATCGTCGATAGGCGACTACCGAATCACCAACAGGGGTGGAAAAGGAGTGAAGACCATCAACGTGACCGATAAGACCGGAAAATTAATTGCCCTTAAGGATGTCACTGACCAGAATGATCTCATGATAATTACCCATGCTGGCAATATCCTGAGAATACCCGTGAGCAGCCTTAGAGTGATGGGAAGAGCCACACAAGGCGTCAGGCTGATAAATATCAAAGAAAATGATTCTATTGCATCAGTAGCCTATGTAGATGTCAGTGAGGAAGATAGCGTTGGTGAAACGGAAAATACGGAGCCTTCGGAGGAAGCTGCTGAGTAATTTGGCAAATTATTTGAAGAATATATTCGAAAGTTATATTTTTGGAACAACATTTAAAAGCAAATTATCTAGACATGAAGAAGATCACATTAGTACTACTTGCAGTAATAATCTCGGCTGCTGCATCGGCACAGAAGGGAAAAATTACAGCTGCAGAAACTTTTATCAAGGAAGGTGCATTTGACAAGGCAAAGGAAGCGATAGAAGAGGCTATCGTTAATCCCAAGTCGATGGGCCTGGCAAAGACCTATTATGTAAAAGGTGAGCTCTGCCTGGGTGCATTTGATTCGGGCGACCCGAAGTTTATGGGACTTTATCCTGATATTCTGATGGAAGCTTACAACAATTTTGAAAAAGCCGCTCAGATTGATCCGAAATTGAAGAACAGGTTTATTCAGGAGAATTTGTATGCTCTTCTTAGCAACTCACTCCTGAATGATGCCATCGCCAAATTCAATGATAAGGATTTCAAAGGAGCCATGCAGTCGTTCGAAAGAAACGTAATGGTCTCTGCAAGCGATATGTATGTGGGGCTGGTTGATACCCTTGTGATCTTCAATGCAGGCCTTGCAGCCTACAATGCAGAGCTGTATAATGAGGCAATCGCTCATTTCCGCACCTGCACCATTTCAGGTACTGAAGATACCAAGCCCTATATCTTCATCAGCGACAGCTATCTGAAGATGAAGGACACACTCAATGCCGAAGCAGCTCTTATTGAAGGCGTCAACGCTTACCCTGATACACTCGATATAATATTGCAGGCCACCCAGTTCTATCTGGATGCCAACAACTCCACCAAGGCCTTCGAGTTCGTTCACAAAGCCATGGAGAAGGATCCCGGCAACTATATCCTGTATCTTGTTGAGGGCAGCCTTTTCATGAAGATGGAGGATTATCCCAAGGCAATTGAAGCGCTGAAAGCATCACTCGAAAGGAAACCTGATCAGTTTGAAAGCAACTATAACATCGGCCTCTGCTATGTATCGATTGCCAACACCATGCTTAATGAGGCAAACCTGATTGCCGACAACAAGGAGTACGAGCTTGCCAAGGCCAAGGCTTTTGAGGAGATGAAAAAGGCAGTGCCGTTCTTCCTTGACGCTGAGAAGGCAAATCCGACATCGCTTGCCACCCTGGAGTTCCTTCGCGAGATCTACCTTAAGCTGAAAATGATGCCCGAGTTCGAGGCATACAAGGCAAAGGTTGAAAATTTGTAGTAAGCGATAAAACCAAAATCGAATAAGGAAGGTGCCTTGACGGGCACCTTCTTTTTTTATGCCGGTTTGCGGAAGTGGGGAAGGAGAATGATATCCGGAAGACTTTCATTCAGATATGCACCTTAAAGTATCTATTTAACATAATATTAATTATAGGCAAATATACAATAGATTCTGATCACGGCTGTTTGACGCAATTAACATGAAATCAGATATTGGTTGCGAAGCATGCCATGTACTGGTGCAAATCGCCACCCAGTTCAAGCATTCACCGGATATTTATCAAATGCTGAAAGAATTTGCAATTATATCTCTCGTCAGGATTTGATAAAGCAATTCCTCGCAATTTTCCGATATTTGAAAAAAATTATCTGAGCTATGTTACGGATAAGCAAATCAACTCTCACCTTTCTTACAGACCTGAAAAATCATAATGACAGAACGTGGTTCAATGATAACCGTCCCAGGTATGATGAAGCCCGCCTGAATTTCGTGGCCTTCATCCAGGGCACCATTGACGAGATCGTCAAGTTCGATCCGATTTTCAAGGGTCTGGAAGCCAAAAGCTGCATCTTCAGGATTAATCGGGACACCAGATTCTCGCACGACAAGTCGGTTTACAAGACCAATTTCGGCGCCTTCATGGTGCGCGGTGGCAAAAAGAGCAGTGACCGGTTTCCCGGGTATTATCTGCACATTGAACCGGGCGCATCATTTGTGGCAGGTGGCGCTTACATTCCGCCCGCACCGTGGCTTAATGCGATTCGCGATAGAATTGATTCCGGCGGTGATGAACTGCTTCGCATCATTAGCAGTAAGGGGTATAAAAAGTATTTCAACGGCCTTGAGGGTGAAAAGCTTAAGGTTCCGCCACGGGGTTATTCAAAGAATAATCCTCATATAGAGCTACTTAAGATGAAGAGTTTTCTGGCAGAGAGATTCTTTAATGACAGGGAGGTTCTTGCAGATGACTTTTATAATGTTGTTACCGGTGCCTTCCGGGCAATGAAACCGCTGAATGATTTTCTAACTATCTGAATATTAAGTCTATAAGAGATTGCCGATTTGAGATTTAATTAAGTCTCCTTATTGATAATTGCCGAGGCAGCTTCTGGCGGCCTGTACGACTCTCAAGGTTCTCCCTGCCGGATATTATGTCAGTCCCTGCTCACGCCTGATAACCTGCTCCTTACCCTTGCGGGTATATTTCTTCTTATTCCTGAAGACCTTCGTTCCGGTTAATTTGTCAATGCCGGCCTCACGGAGTGCCTTCCGCACGGCGCTCTTGTATGCCCGTCTCCGATCCTTCCCGGTCAGCTGAACCTTTTTAATCTTCATCGCCCACGGTTGTTTTGTCAAATTTAAGACTAATAATATAATGTAACGGATCTCATGATAAGGTATTGATGACAGGTAAAATTCCGGATCTGCAGGTGCAGCGTGAAATGCGGGGATGACATCCTCGTACACAATTTCAGACAATTTGTGCATGATTATTAAAAAATTGTATCTTTCGGTTCAATTAAAGAACCGCTAAAAATGAAAAAACTGTTATTCACTGTTCTGCTGGCAGCCTTCATACTGCCATATGCCGCCTCACAGGGTAAGCTAACGGTCGGGCAGAAAGCTCCCGAATGGGTTTTCCCCGACTCTGACAAAAAGGATTTCACAATGGACTCATGGCCTGGTAAGGTACTCCAGATCAACTATGTCGATCCTGACGAATCTGATCTCAACGATGCTTTCAACGATGCCGTCAATAAAGCAACCGATGTTGACAAGCTCATTAATCAGGATTATTTCAAGGGCTTTGGAATTGTCGACTGTAAATCAACCTGGAAGCCTGACGGGCTGGTACGCTCAATTGCCGGTAAGAAGGCGAAGAAATATGACACCACCATTCTCTTCGATTATAAGGGCAAGCTGCAGACCAACTGGGGTATGCCGGAGGACAGTTATACCGTTGTCATCCTTGACAAAAACAGGATTGTAAGAGGGGTATATGAGGGCAAAATAGCAGATGCTGACATACCACCTATAATTGATATGATCATCCAGCTTACCAAGGAATAATAAAACAGAAAACCGGCGAAAGCCGGTTTCTTTTTATGATTGAACGTCTGTCTAGGCGCAGAGGGCAGATTGATTCAATCTGAACCTTATCCTTAAGACGCCGGCATTAAAATCTGCCGAGGTTATTGAAAAGGTGCCGATCTCTGATGTATTTGAGACATGCTGACCTATGCAAGGACACGCATCAAATTGGCCGATGGTTATTATGCGTACTCGCTCACCCGCATCATCCGGCAGTTTGCCGGTAAAATACCTTTCGTCAGCCTCCCTCCTGCCGACCATCTCCTCTCCCACCGGTATATTCAGCTTAATTATCTCATTTACTGTTCTTTCCACTGCCGATATCTCCCTGTCAGTCAACCCTTTCTTAATACGGTAGTCGCATTTGCTCTTCCGCTCTTCTATATGGCTGTTGAACGACCGTCCGCAGTGATACATCTTATCCATCACCGAGTTGAGGATATGTTCTGCGGTATGCATGGCTCTGTTGTACTCTTTTCCCGACATGACTGTTTTTGTAACAGAATTAAAAACGCTGGTGCGGACCTTATATTTTACGCTACCCGGCGGTAAATTGCCTGAAGGTTGCAAATATCATCCGCACATCAGGCATTTCCAGACTGCAATAAGTTCATATTATGGCAACCGTCATCTGTTCCGGGTAAGGCTGATCCATTCCATTGAGAAGCAGGATATTGTATCTGAGTGTGTGACTGCCCTTGTGCGGGCATCCGGGAAAAATCCCTGTGTGGATCCAAGGTAGTAGTTCCCCATGAGCTCACCGTATGCAAGCACCTTGGTCAGCATAGAGCCCAGGATCGCAGGGCTCTTGCCATATGCTTCGAGGACTGACACCGCGCACTGGTCGGCCGTCAGTTCCTGCAGGGAATTGAACCTGACAACATTTCCCAGGGCAAGAGGAGTCTCCAGAAGCAAAAGATTCTTGTAGTTTTTCAGATGATGATCCAGTGCAAAGTGGGCTACTTCCTGGGCCATCAGTGCCATCATTTCCAGCTCGCAGTTCACGGCAGTAATCATGCCCGTGGTGATCACCAGTGTGCCGTCGGGCCCCATCCAGGCGTCGGGCATAATATCCTACAGTATTCGGAGGCTGATAATCCCCGGGCGCTTGTCGGTATGGCGAACCGGGCAGACCTTTCTCAGGATGCCGTAAAGCCTCGATTCAAGGTAGCTGTCGATATAGAATGAACCGTTCTGCTCGGCGATGTTCATGAATTCACTCATCTTTTCCTCCATGGCATAGCGGGCGGGATAATTATACCCGGAGCTGAGGAGGTCGTCGTAAACCTTCAGCTCGAGCATTTTGAGCTGCCACAGGGATGTGATATCCCCGGGGATAATCTCATATTTCTTCAGGTCAGCAGTACTGATGGGTGTCCGTTCACCTGTTACCGGATCGGGGGTGGTCAGGAGAGTCATACGGCCACCGGGACGGGCAACGCTTTTAAAGATTGTTTCCTCGCCGGTAGCCCGGTTTCGGGCTTTGAGGTTTACAGGTATCTGGCTGAAAGTTCCTGTTGTAGCCAACAGGAGAAGTGACACAAATAAAATGGCAGGTCTGTTCATGGAGGAGGTATTATTAACCTGTACTAAAGCTACAAAAATCGTACAATTAAGCGGGCTTATAAGTCAGAATGCAATTATTTCCCCCCCGCCCGGGTCACAATTCCGTTGCATCCTCAATATCCCTGCCGATGCTCTTCTTTAACTGATAGAGGTCCTGCTTCATGGAGGCGACAGTGCGGAGCAGCTGTTTTTCAGGCAGGACCGGTTCCGGCAGCTCATCGCTGATGTAATGGACAAACTTCCATATCTCTCTGACGTCGTTTATATGGACCTCATAGGGTTCATACAACGGGTTGAGTGAATAGAGAATCAATTTGCCGCTCTGTTCAATGGTGTTCTCCACCACCTTGAATACGATACCGTCATTTGAGGTGAGAATTATATAGGCCTTACCGCTCTTTATCTCATGCCAGTCCTGCATATACTCACCGGTCACCCACGACCTGTCAGGGATGGGCAGCATGGAGTCTCCCTTGAGCTGGAAGGTGCGGTACTTGCGGTTTTGTGACAGGAAAGGGAGGTTGAACAGCGGCAGATCGCCTATGAACTCGGGGTCAGCATAGCCTGTTGTGTAGCCCGCTTTGGCCTTCTCGCTGACAAGCTCGATGTTTTCGCGGTTGTCGGTGGTTACGGTGGTTGCCAGCACCCTGAGGTTACTGCCTTTGATATAGGCATCATATCCCCTCTCGAGTTCACCCAGCTGGCTTTGAGAGAGCTGTGTGAGGTCGATCTTGAGCATAGTGTCAAGCGAGATGTTGTAGTATCCGGAGAAAGCCACCAGGGCCTCAATGCCGGGCTGTGCCACGCCGTTCTCATATCCGCTTAGGGTTGACCTCTTCATCTGCAGCGCCGATGCCACGTCGTCCTGAGTGCGTCCGCGACGCTTTCTCAAAAATTTTATGTTCGATGCGAAGTACATATTATAAAAATTGATTATATTGTAATCATAAGTTTGATTAATTTCTAATCAAAGATAAATGAAGTTTTTGAAATAACAAGCATAAAATGAAAAAAATCAGGCAGTAGGCAGTAGTGGGGATTTACGCCGTAGGCGTTAAAGAATTGTAGTGCAAGGGTACGAAAAAAAATAAATACGTCGTAGACGTTAAAGAATTGCAGAATGCAGGACAGAAAATCAATAATTGACTATAAATCGGCAGTCGGCAAATTACTGATTAAATGGCGACTGAGGACTGGAGACTGAAGACTGACTTTACTGACTTTACGGACTTTCGACTTTATGGACTTTACATCTCGCAACATACTGCATCTTGATCTCGACACCTTTTTCGTCTCGGTGGAGAGGGTGCGAGACAGTCGTCTCAACGGACGTCCCGTGATCATCGGCGGCAGCTCGGACCGCGGGGTGGTCTCGAGCTGCAGCTATGAGGCCCGCAGCTTCGGTGTCAGCTCTGCCATGCCGATGAAGATGGCCCGTGCCATGTGTCCGGAGGCGGTATACATACGCGGCGACATGGAGATGTACACGAAGTATTCGCGGATGGTGACCGCGATCATTGCGGAGAGGTCGCCGCTTTATGAGAAGGCTTCGGTGGATGAGCACTATATTGACCTCACGGGGATGGAGCGCTTCCACGGCTGTGCACGGTGGGCGCACGAGTTGCGCAACACGATCATTAAGGAGACCGGGCTCCCCATCTCTATGGGGCTCTCGGTCAACAAGACCGTCTCGAAGATCGCTGCCGGCGAGGCCAAGCCCAACGGCGAGAGGGAGGTGGCGCAGCAGCAGGTTCTGCCCTTCCTTGACCCGTTGTCTATCAGGAAGATACCCATGATCGGGCAGAAGACCTATCACACGCTGCGATCGATGGGTATCTCCACCATATGTACCCTGCGTGGCATCCCGGCCGAGATGCTGGTGTCGCTCATGGGGCAGAACGGCACGGATATATGGAAGAAGGCCAACGGCATAGACACCACTCCCGTCATCAGCTACTCCGAGCAGAAGTCGATCAGCACCGAGCACACCTTTGACCGCGACACCACTGACACGGTGATGCTCAACCAGCTGATAGTGAGCATGACCGAGAAGCTGGCCTATGAGTTGCGCCGCCAGGAGAAGCTGGCATCGTGTCTCACGGTGCGCATACGGTACTCCGATTTCGACACGCACACCCTGCAGCAGCGGATACCCTACACCGCCTTCGATCATGTGCTCATAGGCGAGGCGCAGAGCCTGTTCCGCCGTCTATGGCAGCGTCGCATGCTCATCAGGCTGATAGGCGTGAAGGTCAGCGGACTGGTGCGGGGAGTGCAGCAGCTTGACATGTTCGAAGACACACCCGAGATGGTGAGTCTCTATATGACTATGGATAACCTGCGGGGGCGTTTTGGCCGTCATGCCATACGCCGTGCCGCCGGGGTGATGACCGCCGCGGAGCGCAGCGAGCGCGAGCTCAGAAAGGCGTCGGAACTTATGGCCGAGAAGTCGCGCATGGAGGAACGGCTGCGCGGCTGGCATTATCATTAGTAGGCAGTAGTGAGGAATTGGCCGTAGGCCATAAAGTATTGTAGATCAAGGTATTGAATATATAATTTGGCTGTAGGCCATTAAGAATTGTAAATAATCACAAGTCACGAGTCCTTACATACTTTTGACTTTACAGACTTTAAGGACTTTCGACTCTACGACATGTATTTAAATTGCCATTCATACTACAGTCTGAGATACGGCACCCTGACGGTGGAGCGCCTTTCTGAGCTCGCCGCGGCTGCCGGCCTGCAGCGCCTGGTACTCACCGACATCAACAACACCACCGGCGTACCCGACTTCGTGCGTGAGTGTCGCAGCCGCGGCATCACCCCGGCGGCCGGCATCGAGTTCCGCGACGGCAACACGCTGTTATACATAGGTATAGCACGCAATAACGAGGGCTTCCGCGAGCTGAACGAGTTCCTCACCCACCATAACCTCTCCGCCGAGCCCCTCCCTCCCAGGCCTCCCTCCTTCCCCAATGCATATGTGATCTACCCGGCCGGCGGCGGCGCCAACGGCAGCACCGCACCGAGGAACAATGGGTCCAACGGAGGGGTCAGCGGCGGCGCGGCAGCCCATGTCAACGGCTCCGGCAGCGGGGGTGTTGCCGGCACCGGCATCACCCCCGCCATGCTGCGTGACAATGAGTTCCTGGGCATCCGTCCCTCCGCCGCCGGCCGCCTGCTCTCCGCGGCGAAAAGCGAACTGTCAAAATACGTTATCCTCCAGCCTGTTACGATAGAGTCGCCGGCTGACTACCCCGTGCACCGCAGCCTGCGCGCCGTAGACAACAACCTCCTCCTCAGCCGACTGGAACCCGGCATGACCGCCTCTCCCGATGAGATCATAACACCTGAGAGCGAACTGATCCGCCCGTTCAGCATGTGGCCACAGGTGGCTGAGAACACGCGCAGGCTGCTCAGCGACTGCTCCCTGGAGATAGACTTCACCACGCACAAGAACAAGAAGATATACTCGGCAAGCCGGTATGACGACAAGCTGCTGCTGGAGAAGCTGGCATGGGACGGCATGAAGTACCGCTACGGGACAAAGAACAGGGTTGCCGAAGAGAGGGTGAGGCATGAACTGGAGATCATTGACCGCCTCGGTTTTTCGGCATACTTCCTCATAACATGGGATATAATACGCTATTCGATGGCCTGCGGCTTCTACCACGTTGGCCGTGGCAGCGGGGCCAACTCCGTGGTTGCCTACTGCCTGAAGATCACCAATGTTGATCCCATTGACCTGAACCTTTACTTCGAGCGCTTCATCAACCCCAAACGCACCTCGCCGCCCGACTTCGACATAGACTATTCATGGAAGGAGCGCGACACCGTCACGGAGTATATCTTCCGCCGTTACGGCCACCGCCATACAGCGCTGCTGGGCACCATCAACACCTTCCGCGGCAAGTCGATCGTCCGCGAGCTGGGCAAGGTCCACGGACTGCCCGTTGAAGAGATTGACGCTCTGATCACCGATCCGTCAGCCGAGAGCAATCGCGGTGAGATACAGGATCTTATCTTCGAAACAGGCAACAAGATAGCGGACTTCCCCAACCTGCGCAGCATACACGCCGGCGGGGTGCTTATCTCCGAAGAGCCCGTCTGCTGCTATACGGCGCTTGATATGCCGCCGAAAGGTTTTCCGACAACGCAGTGGGACATGTACACTGCCGAAGAGCTGGGCTACGAAAAGCTTGACATACTGAGCCAGAGAGGCATTGGTCACATAAAGGAGAGCGCCGAGGTGATACGCGCCAACCGTGGCGTGGATGTCGACGTGCATGCCATACAGCAGTTCAAGAACGATCCGCTGGTGAAGGACCGACTGCGTCGCGGCGACGCGAAGGGGTGCTTTTACATAGAGAGTCCCTCGATGCGAGGACTGCTGCAGAAGCTGAGGTGCGATGATTACCTGACGCTTGTGGCGGCCAGCTCGGTCATCAGGCCGGGGGTGGCACGCTCGGGCATGATGCGCCAGTTCATCTACCGCTTCCACAACCCTGACAAATTCGAGTATATCCACCCCGTGATGAAGGATCTCCTCAGTGAGACCTTCGGGGTGATGGTCTACCAGGAGGATGTGCTGAAGGTGTGCCACCACTTTGCGGGGCTCGACCTCTCCGACGCCGACACGCTCCGCCGGGCCATGAGCGGCAAATACCGCTCAAGGAAGGAGATGCAGAAGATCACCGAACGCTTCTTTGCCAACTGCCGCGCAAAGGGCTATCCCGAATCGATAACACAGGAGGTCTGGCGCCAGATAGAGTCGTTCGCCGGCTACTCCTTCTCCAAGGCGCACTCGGCCTCCTACGCCGTGGAGAGCTTCCAGAGCCTCTGGCTCAAGGCTCACTATCCCCTCGAGTTCATGGTAGCCGTGATCAACAACTTCGGGGGGTTCTACCGCACATGGGTCTATGTGCACGAAGCAAAACGCGAGGGAGCCGTCATAGAAGCACCGTGCATAAACCGAAGCACATACAAAACCACCATATACGAAAAGACCATCTTCATCGGGCTGATACACATACAGGGACTGGAGGCAAACCTTGCCAGGGCAATAATTACCGATCGTGATAACAATGTCAATTTCAATGGCATAGAGGACTTCATCTCACGTATCGGTCCTGGTCTCGAGCAGACCGTCATACTGATACGCACCGGCGCCTTCCGGTTCACCGGTAAGAGTAAGGCACTGCTGCTGTGGGAGGCCCATTTACTGATCAACAGGGGTAAGACCGAAACGGCCCGTACCCTGTTCAACCCCGAACCGAAGAAGTTTGTCATGCCGCCCTTTGAACAGTCGAGGCTTGAGGACGCCTACGATGAGATCGAACTGCTGGGTTTTCCGGTCACACTGACATGGTTTGACATGCTGCAGACCGGTTTCAGGGGCGAGGCCACGGTAGCCGAACTGAAGGGGATGGTGGGACGCAGGGTCAGGATGGTGGGTCAACTCGTTAATGTGAAGTATATCAAGACTGTAAAGAATGAATGGATGAACTTCGGGTGCTTCATTGACCGCAGCGGAGAGTTCTTTGACACGTCCCACTTTTCGCAGTCGCTTGTCAGCTGGCCATTCCGGGGCAGCGGCATCTATCTGATTCAGGGCAAGGTTGTTGAAGAGTTCGGCAGTGTCAGCCTTGAAGTTGAGAAGATGGCCAAGCTGCCAGTGCAGCCTGATCCGAGGTATTGAAGGTCAGTCACCAGTCTCCAGCCTCCAGTCTTCAGTAAGTTTCTGATTATTAATTACTGCCGACTGGCACTGCTGACTGCCGACTGAGGGCTTCTGACTGAAGACTAGCCGTCTACCCGTATGACCCGGGTGATGCCCTTGACTGACTGTATATTCTTGATCAGGCCGTAAAGCACGTTCACATTGGGAACCAGAAGCTCAATCCGGCCTTCGAACATTCCGTTATCCATCTTATAGGTGAAGTTCTTGACAGATACCTTAAACTCTGCCAGGATTTCGGAAATCCGCGTCACTATCCCAAGGTTCTCCACACCCGTCAGTCTAACTGATGTCAGGAAGCCGCGTGAAGCATCCAGCCTTGTCCACCGCGCACGCAGAACCCTGTATGGGAAGCTGGAGATCAAGAAATCGGCATTGGGACATGATGCCCTGTGTATCTTTATACCTTCGAGGACCGTCACAAACCCGAAGATGCGATCGCCAAAGACCGGGTTGCAGCATTTTGACAGTTTGTAATCGAGGCCTTCAACCCTTTCATCTATAACAAGATAATCAGAACCTCCGGAAACCGGTTCTTCATATTGCTGGGGTGCCGTGGTCTTCGGGGCTGTCTCATCAGGATACGCCTCCTGCCGGAGAAGTGCTTTCTTGGCTTCCAGGAGATCAATATCACCTATTGCAATGCTGAAGTACAGATCCTGGGATGTCTTCAGTTCATATTCATTGAGCAGCTTCATCACGGTGGCATCGCCATACGGGATCTTCCAGTTCTTCAGCCTCCGTGTAAGTATCTCCTTTCCTTCGGCTGCCAGCCTGACCTTCTCCTCATTGAGTGCCTGCCTGATCCTGGAGCGGGCCTTATTTGTGATGACATATGAAAGCCAGTCGCGCTTGGGCGACTGTTTTACCGATGTGATGACCGAGACGTGGTCGCCATTCTGAAGCTTCTGTTTCAGCTGCACATTGCGTCCGTTGACCTTCCCTCCGACGCATTTCGACCCCACTTCCGTATGGATGTCGAAAGCGAAGTCGAGAAGCGTGGCTCCGGCGGGCAACTGTCTCACCTCCCCCTTGGGTGTGAAGACGAAGACCTCGTCAGAATAGAGTCCCGGCCTTATCTCCCCGATGAAATCAGTATCCTCCTTCTCAGCAGACCCCAGCACCTCGCGCATCTGAGACATCCAGGCATCGAGACCACCTTCGCCCTTGAGTCCCTTGTAACGGAAGTGCGCGGCGAGTCCTCTCTCTGCTATCTCATCCATTCTCCTGGTGCGGATCTGCACTTCGACCCACTTGCCGGCCGGTGTGACGACGGTAGTATGGAGCGACTCATATCCGTTTGTCTTCGGCACCGAAATCCAGTCGCGCATGCGGCTTGGGTTCGGCTGGTAGAGGTCGGTCACCACTGAATATACCTGCCAGCAGGAGGCTTTCTCATGGGCGGCGTCTGCATCAATTATGATCCGGATGGCGAAAATGTCAAAAACCTCCTCGAAGCCCACTCCCTGTTTCTTCATCTTCTGCCATATGGAGTGTATCGATTTGGTGCGGCTCTTAAGTTCATACTTAATGGTCATGGAATCGAGTTTCTCGATGACCGGAGCCGAGAACTCCCTTATAAGCCTGTTCCTCGAGGTTGTGGTCTGCTTCAGCCGGGTTTCTATATCATTGTACTCGGCGGGTTCCATGAGTTTCATGGCGAGGTCTTCCATCTCCGACTTGATGTTGTAGTATCCAAGTCTGTGGGCCAGCGGGGCAAAAAGGAAGTAGGTCTCCGAAGCCACTGGAAGCCGTTGTTTCTCAGGAAGGCGGTCAAGCCTCCTTATCAGCAGGAGCCTTTCGGCCAGGGCAATGAGTATTACCCTGCCGTCGTCTGCAAGTGAGAGCAGCAGCTTGCGGAAGTTCTCAGCCTGACCGGTGAAATCCCGGCCCTTCAGTGCCGTGACACGTTTCAGGCCTTTTATCACCTCCGCGACTGAAGGGTCATTGAGACTGTCTATCCGCTGCCACTCAGCGCTTTCCTCCTGCATGCCGGAGAGCAGGGCGCTCATCACTGCCGGCAGTGACAGTCCTATTTCGGCCGCGGTGACTCTTGCCAGCTCCATGTAATAGAGCGGCAGGGGCTCTCCGAGGTATTTCTGGTCAGCCGGATATGATACCCTGGCAATATCGGCAGCCAGGTTGAGCGCTTTCCTGTCAGCCTCCGTCACAGGCCCGGGAAGCCCCTTGAGCACCAGGCTCTGCCTGCTCCGCAACTGTGCTGAGAGATCGGCCATTATTCTGTTATTTGAGAGGTGAGTCTGGTTCCCGTTTCATTTCGAGATAGTAGACATAGTCGACCAATGCCGGGGTTATCCTCTGAAGCAGCGCGGTAAACCTGCCAGCCCAGGTCATGATCTTGTTTCTTTTCTTTTTTCTGATTCCCCTGAGCACCCAGCGTGCCACGAACTCCGGGGATTTCAGTTTCTTCTCCTCCCTGGGTGAATTGCCCTGGGGCGACCCGTCGGCCAAAAGGGCGTTTTTCCGGATCTCTGATGCCGTAAAACCGGGAGCTATAATCATAACATGAAGCTTCTCCTTCAGGTATTCAATCCTCAGGGTTTCCAGGAAACCATGCATCGCGAATTTGGATGCGGAATAACCTGTACGGCCGGGCAGCCCGTGAAATCCGGCGGTTGATGAGACCCCGACAATCGAACCCCTGTTGCTGACAATATACGGGAGAGCATATTTTGTACAGTATACTGTTCCCCAGAAATTGACATCCATAAGTCGTTTTAGTACAGACATATCGACATCCTCAAATAAAGCTCTCATTGATATTCCTGCATTATTGATCAGGATGTCCACAGTACCGAACCTGGTGACGGTTGCCTCGATTAATTTCCTGCAGTCATCCTCAACAGAAACGTCAGTTGTGCAAGCCATGGCTTCGGCACCGTTGGTGGTGATCTCCCTTTCCAGTTCCGCAAGTTTCTCTGCTGAGCGGGCAGCGATTACCACCCTGCTGCCGTTTCGTGCGAACTCGAGGGCTGTAGCTTTGCCTATGCCCGAGGAAGCGCCGGTCACAATAACGACTTTATTCTTGAAAATGTTGCGGTTCATTTACTTTCAGATGGACGATAAATATAATCACAATTTGGCGTTGCCATGAGGTCCGTCTGATTTTTTGCAATTATCGGCAAAATTCGATTATTTTTTTTGATCGGAACTTTTTTTGCCCTACATTTGCACTCTCAAAAAAAAGTGGACTGATTCAGTAGCTCAGCTGGTAGAGCACATCCCTTTTAAGGATGGGGTCCTGGGTTCGAGCCCCAGCTGGATCACAAGGCAGCCGAAAAGGCTGCCTTTGTCGTTTTCAACCTCGAACCCTCCCGCCCTGCAGGCTGACACCTTCGCCGGAATTGCCCGCCGGGCACTTCCGTCTATTTCGAATTTAACTGCTGGTAAAGTGTAACAACAGGTTTCTGGTTGAGTTTTGCTACACCGGTTTCCGGGCGGTCAAGCAACAAAATGAGGAACATAACAATTGCAAAAACAATCGACAAAATAAGATTAAGCCAGAAATTTCCCTTTCCTGTAACACCAACCTGAAAACCATAAGTAATCATCGAAAAAAAGGCAATGATGCCCAAAATCCATAAAATAACCGGGGGTAAACGGTATTCCAGCGACATGGTAACACGTTGATTGAAATTGTCGACCAAATCGTTGACCGACTGCGTAAAAAGCGCATAAACTTCTGAACTCCGGTCTTCTTCGGCAAGCTCTTCCGAAAACTTCCACAATTCATCCAGTATTTGCGGCGAACGTGTGAGTAAATTATTCAGTTTTGAATTGTCGATTGAAAATTCATACCTGATATCGGTATATTCAACCAGAAGTTTTTTGGCTTCGCTGCTCATGGGCTCTTTCAGAAGCCCAGCCCTTAAATAAGTTGTCCTGATGTTGGTAACCTCCTCCAGAAGCAACTCCTTCCGCGAATCCCACCGGTTCGAAACAATCTGGAAAGTAATTGCCAGCATAAATGCCAGAAGGGCAAATGCAGCTCCGACAATCGGATCAATCGATACTTCTTTTATTTGTTCCGATTTTGTTCTCATGTACATACCTGCTTTCTGACCAATTATTATAGGAATGAAAGCAACGAGAACCGGAATAAACAACATCCCCGTCAGTTGAAGAATGATTCTGATATCCATATTTCTTTAAGATTAAATACTGTTCTAAATCCTATTAAATGTACGAAATATTATATCATGCAAATTCCAGAAAAAATCAAATTTTTACTTGAGAATTTTCAGTGAAAATTCAAAATCAACTGATTGGAATTAGTACTATAATCCAAACATATACTGCATTACACCAAATAATTGTTTACGGGAATCAGGGAACCCATACTCTACCGGGCATAAAGTGCCGGCTGGAACGGTACCGGCTGCCTTTATTGTATTATGCTCCCGAACCCGCCGCCCTGCAGGCTGAAAGCTCGCTAAAATGATCCACAGGATCATTGTTTTACGCTCGCCTCGGTTCGAGCCCCAGCTGGATCACAAGGCAGCCGAAAAGGCTGCCTTTTTTTATTTTCTGATCTTAATTACTTCGCACTGCAGATATGCAGACAGGGATGCAGAGGCTATGATGTGACCCTGTGCCAGCCCGGAGTGGCTCCGAAACTTATCATTATGTAATATTTTAGGCTGCTGGTTTCATACTTGATGTCAGAGTAATGATACCTGAAGATAAATTCATCACTCTCAAAAATAATATTGTCAGGCATATACACCTTTATCCGGGCCAGCACTATCAGTTCGTCTTCTTTATTGTTGAACTTGTATTGATACGGCTGGGGCAAATAAAAACCATTTAACATGGAATCATTAGTCATGGAGGTGGGATAAAATGTGGGACTGAACGTAAAGTAACCGCTCAGTTCACCGCTACAATACTCCTTCTGGATCGAACCGGAAATGATCATTCTTTCAGCGGTAAAAATAGATTTTGAAGTTTCCACAAAGAATGCATCAGTATGAAAAGTGGCCCTCAAGTAAATCAGAGGTTCGACGAGATCCATTTCGGAACCCTCACAATCACCTCCCTTATCAAAGATCGTACAGCTGTGTAGAATGGTAATGCAAAACAATACCACCAGTGGCAAGGTAAAACTGAAAGTTTTCATGACCAGAATTTTTTATTAAATTTAATACCATTCCCACAATTGACAATAAAGAAAGGCGCCATAATGGCGCCTTTCAATCACCTAAGCGTTATATTTATCCGTAAGGTATATTCTTCCTGGAATTTATTTTGAAAGCACAGGTATCTGCCTGCTGATTGATTCCTCGAGAGAGATCAGGGTTTCGGTCCTGACAACGCCGGGAATAGCCTGTATCTTCTCTGTCAATACCTCGCGGAGATGCTCATTGTCGTGCGTATAAACCTTGATGAACAGAGAATAATTTCCTGTTGTGTAATGACATTCAATTACCTCCGCAATATCCTTAAGCTTACTGATAACATCCTTGTATTTCCCCGGGTTGTCAAGATATAAGCCAATGTATGCGCATGTCCTGAACCCCACCATAATAGGATCAACCTTGAATTCTGATCCCTTAATAACACCCAAACGTATCAGCCTCTGTACCCGCTGGTGTATTGCCGCCCCGGATACATTGCAATCGCGCGCCACCTCCAGATAAGGGATCCTTGCATTCTTGGTAATGATGTCGAGGATCTTCCTGTCCAGATTGTCAATCTGCAAATTTTCTGCCATGATAACTTATTATTATTTATGTAAAGATTAATATTCCGTCTTTGAATTTACAAATTTAAAGCAAACTAGCCTCAAATCCTATTAATAATACCGGTAATTCTGCTGACAGAGTCAAAATCTCTTTCGGAAAGGAATGAATCTATTCCCCGTACCACTTTCACTGCGGTTCGCGGGTCGATGTATGATGCGGTACCTATCTGGATGGCAGCGGCACCTGCCATAATGAACTCCAGTGCATCTTCTGCATTCATGATACCGCCCAGTCCTATCACGGGTATGCTTACGGCCCTGGCTGTCTGCCACACCATTCGCAGCGCCACGGGTTTGATGGCCGGACCGGAGAGGCCGCCGGTCACGGTCGACAGTTTCGGCCTCATGGTTCTGGCGTCGATGGCCATCCCGAGCAGAGTGTTGACCAGTGAGACGGCCTCAGCCCCCTCCTCCTGGGAGATGCGGGCAAATTCGGTAATATCCGTCACATTGGGAGACAGCTTGACAATCAAAGTCTTGCTGTAGACCTTGCGCACTGCGGCAATCACCTCCCTGGCGGAGGCGGGATTGGTGCCGAAGATCATGCCTCCCCTTTTCACGTTGGGGCATGAGATATTCAGCTCGATTGCCGGGATTGCATCAAGGCGATCAATGCGCGATGAGAGCTCAACGTAATCCTCAACCGTATTGCCGTTGACGTTTACAATGACATGGGTGTCATAGCCGGTAAGCTGAGGATAGATGCTTTGTTCGAAATAATCGATCCCCTTATTCTGGAGTCCCACAGCATTCAGCATTCCTGATGCCGTCTCAGCCATCCTGGGGTAGGGATTGCCCTCCCTGTGTTCAAGGGTTGTTCCCTTGACGATGATCCCTCCCAGTTGCGAGAGGTCCAGAAAGTCGGCGAGTTCGGCACCGTAGCCGCAGGTGCCCGAAGCAAGGATGACCGGGTTTCTGAACTCCAGTGATCCGATTTTTATACGGAGGTCTGCCATTTCAGGTTGTTTATGTTAAATACCGGTCCTTCAGTGCAAGAGCAGAGGTTACCCGAGGTGGTATCAACAACACAGCAGAGGCATATTCCCATGCCGCATGCCATAAGGTTCTCGAGTGACACTTCGCAGAATATTTGCCTTTCGCGGCAGAAGCGTGCCACTGCCTTCATCATGGGTTCCGGGCCGCAGCAGTAAACCCTGTCCCATTTGCCCTCCCTCAAGGCGGGTATGTCAGTCAGAAAACCCCTGTAACCCTCTGAACCGTCTTCTGTGGAAAGATGAACGGGACCAAGTTTTAAGAACTCTCCGTGCTCCAGTATCCTTGACCTGTTTCTGAATCCGAGGGCGAATTCAGGCACTACACCTGCGTCACTTATCCTTCGGGCCAGATACAGTAACGGAGCCATGCCGCAACCGCCACCGGCAAGAAGCACCTTCTCTCCTTTAGCCGGCATCGTGAATGAGTTTCCCAGGGGATAGATGAGATTGAGTTTTTCTCCGGGCTTAAGCCTTGAGAGGCGTTCCGTACCAGGTCCGGCTATCTGTATAAGAAGTGATATGGTATCAGATGAATAGTCAACGTCATGAACAGAGAGAGGCCGCCGGAGGAATGTGGCGGGACTATCGGTGACCAGTGCCTGCACAAACTGTCCGGGCTTGATCTCAGGCAAAGGTTCAGGAGAAACAAGATCAATTACAAAGATACCCTCACCAACCCTCCTGTTTCCGGTAACTGCAAGATCTTCAACCCTCTTTTCCATCATTGC
>DZBJ01000013.1:0-64305 GCA_022736275.1 Rikenella microfusus
CAATCGGATAATATTGTCATTAACCCTGCCCCCATTATACCCTCAGCCCCGGTTATAGAGGAAACCGTACACCCCACATGCACCCAGGCAACAGGCTCGGTGACTCTCGGAGGACTGCCCTCAGAAGGTAACTGGACCGTTCGCCTTTATCCGGGCGCCATAGCCCATCAGGGTAGCGGCACTACTCTTACATTATCAGGTCTCGATCCCGGTACTTACTCTTTCACTGTCACCAACTCCGGCGGTTGTGTTTCGGCACCTTCAGCCAATGCAGTCATCAATCCCCGGCCGGCTATACCATCACCTCCGGTGCCCGGCCCCGTCACTCAGCCCTCATGTTCCTCTCCAACGGGAAGCGTGACGCTGTCAGACTTACCCTCTGAAGGGACCTGGACACTGACACGGTCGCCGGGAGGGGTTATCACCACCGGAACCGGGACCAGCACCCTTGTAACAGGTCTTGAGCCGGGCACTTATACCTATACTGTCACAAACGAGGGAGGGTGTACCTCCGGTCCGTCAGCAGATATTACAGTTATTGCCGGTCCTGACATACCCGGTGCGCCTGTGCCGGGAACAGTGACGCAGCCCTCCTGCAATATTTCAACAGGAAGTGTTTTGCTTTCAGGCTTGCCGGCATCAGGATCATGGACGCTGACCCGTCAGCCTGACGGGGTGATATATTCCGGAACAGGGACGACTATTACAGTGACCGGGATAGAGGCGGGAACCTATACCTTCACAGTAAGAAACAGCATCGGGTGCCTCTCTGCTCCTTCAACCCCGGTAATAATTAATCCGCAACCATTAACACCCGCAGCGCCCGTTCCGGGCACAATAACTCAGCCTACATGTGAGTTTCCGACAGGCAGCGCTGTAATTAACGGCCTGCCCGCAGAGGGTAACTGGACACTTACACGTTTCCCGGGCAGTATAACCGTACCAGCATCGGGAACTTCCTTTACCGTCCTTGGCCTTGATCCGGGTTCATACAATTTCACCGTTACCAACAGCGGAGGCTGTACTTCGCCCGTCTCTGCCGATGTGGTCATCAATCCTCAGCCCGGCCCGTTCCCGACACTGGTTATAACTGATCCCGCCCCGGTGTGTCATCCCGGCACAGCCGACCTTACCCGTCCGGCAATAACCGCCGGTTCAACGCCAAACCTGATATTTACCTACTGGAGAGACATTCAGACCACCATGCCGTACACCACTCCTGCTGCTGCAACAGAAGGAATCTATTATATCAGGGGAACGATAAGCGGCGGATGCTCATCAGTCGCACCCGTTACTGTAAGGGTCCTTCAGCCCCCCATTTCCGTCGCCGGTCCCGATCAGGAACTTACCTACATCTTTACAACAACACTGAATGCCAATGCCCCTGACGCAAACTCAACGGGTACATGGTCAGTGGAAGAGGGTTCGGGACTGTTTGCAGATCAGAATGACCCTGCAACCACGGTCAGCAGCCTGGGCCTGGGAGAGAATATACTTCTTTGGTCGGTCAGCAACAGTGTCTGCCCTCCGGCGCTTGACTATGTAAGTATCAATGTCATGAACCTACTCGTCCCTTCCCTGATCACACCCGACATGGATGGCATGAACGATTTTTTCTTCCTTGAGGGGATAGAGGCGCTCGGGAGGGTTGAGCTGACGGTGTTTGACAGGAGGGGTGCCCTTGTCTATGAGAACCTCGATTATGACAACCTGTGGCACGGCACTGATTATAACGGAAAGCCTCTGCCGGACGACACATATTTCTATGTGCTCAGGGCAGACAACGGCCTTTCGATCAGCGGATATTTGTACGTCAGACGCTGATCATCGCTGACATAGAATTAAAAAGAGGGCGCCCATGAAAGGCGCCCTCCCCGTGAAACTAAACCTTAGAACCTAGTATTGCGGATTCTGCTGCGAGGCAATTGCCGGGTTGGCATCAAGCTCAGTCTGAGAGATCGGCAGTATAGCCTTGTAGAATGTCCGGTCGATCGTCTTGCTGCGGTGCGGTATGATAACGGCCGGAGTTATGAACTCATCATTGTACTCAATGGTTTTGTTCAGACGGATCATGTCAAAATACCTGTGGCCCTCGGCAAAGAACTCCTTGCTCTTCTCATCCATGATCATGTCAACGGTCACAGTTGCCTCATCTGCGAGCGCAAGAGCCGGAGCCCTCTTTCGGATTGCATTCAGATAGGTTGCAGCCTTGGTCTTGTCGGGAGTGGGAAGGCCAAGTGCAGCCTCAGCGGCAAGGAGATAGATCTCGGAGAGACGTATGACCTTTACGTTGACGGCTGAACGCGATGCCTTGTCACCCAGCAGGGCAGTGCCTCCGACATACTTCAGGCTTGAACCTAATCTTGTGGGGGAGGACTCATCAAAGTCCATTATTCCCCAGCGCACATCGGAAGCATCCTCAGACATGCGGGTGATCCAGTAATCGCTTGCCATGAACCAGCCCATCGCTCCCGTGACCTTACCCAGTCGCAGAAGGTAATATCCGAGTGAAGCAGTTGTCAGGTCTGCTTCGGCAGGATAAATTGCCAGTTCAAAGATCGACTCCGAGCCGAAGGGGGTTGCCCATGACCCTACCCAGTTGGCATTTGAATAGAGTGAATACTTGCCGCTGGTGATGATCTCCTCGGCAGCTGCAAGGGCAGCAGTATAATTGCCCATGAAAAGATGCACCCTTGCCTCGATGGCCTTGTTTGCGTAATAATTCGGATAGCCGTTAACCTTATTCTTGGACAATAGGGGCGCGGCATCGGCAAGGTCCTTCAAAATCTGTATGTAAACAGCTTCCACTGAGGCCCTCGTCGGCTGGGCTGAAGCATCAAGCGGTTCAAGTACCAACGGTACACCGTATGATGCCTTGTCCATGTTATAGGGCTTGCCGTATATCCTGACAAGGTCGAAATACATCAGCGCACGGGCAGTAAGAGCCTGTCCTTTGTAGTCAGCCAGTGCAGCTGTTCCGCCGCCATCAGTCTCAATCTTCTGAATATTCAGGATCAGGTTATTGGCCTGCAGAATGTTGTGGTATATCTGTGTCCAGAAACCGGAGCCTGAATTCGAGGTGGCTGAATGATTAAACGAATAGTAATAATCGAGCCCCCTGCCCTGTGAACGGATTGCAAAATCGCCTCCCTTGGCATCGCCGAAGATGACGAAATTACGACCGTAATAGTCGGAAGAGGTCATTTTTCTCATCAGACCATTGATCGCCACCTTGGCATCAGCTGCATTGAGGATCGAGGTCTCAGAGTCCGCCAGGTTGCTGGGTTTGACGTCAAGGAAATCTTCACATGATGTGATCAGCATGACTCCAAGTACCGAAAGTATGATTGTTATCTTTTTCATCGTAGTACCTTTTTAAGATTAGAAACTGGCTTCAATGCCGAATGTATAAGTCTTGCCTATCGGCATCTCCCATCCCCTGGAACCATATTCGTTCACCTCCGGGTCATACACCTTGTATGCGGCAAGAGTCAATAGGTTGGCGCCGTTGAAGTATATCCTCGCCCCTGACATTTTTGCCTTGTTCACCAAACTTGAAGGAAGATTATAACCGAGGGTTATACTCTTGAGTCTTGTAAAGTCAGCAGGATGCATGTGCCTGCTGCTCTTCTGGTTGACATCTTCAAAGTCGACTGCGACCCTCTGCGGATATTTGGCGTCCTTGTTCTCGGGAGTCCATCTGTTTTCATATGCATCGAGTGACATGATCCTTTCCCAGTAGTAGCCGTCATCATTTATATCTCTTCCGGCAGCATCATAGGTATACCCTCCCAGTTTGTAGATGAAGTTAAGTGACAATGACACTCCTTTCCATCCCAGGTCCGTGTTGAAACCTCCAAAGAGCTTGGGATGAACATCACCGAGAATTTTTTCAGAAGCCAGTGTGTAATCATAAGTAGCCGGTCTGCCGTCAATCGTCAGGTCAGGTGTGACATCATTGTTGAGGAACCAAACGTTGACGCCGGTCTCCCTTTCAACTCCCGCCCATTCGCGTCCGTAGATTGCCAGCGTTGATTCACCTTCCTTATAAATGAACTTCGTACGGTTGTCACCTCCGGTTGGTTCGTACCAGATGATGTTCTGTCCGCTATAAAGCTTGGTAACCGTCGATTTCACGCGCGATGCAGTCAGTCCTGCAGTCCATATGAAATCACCGCTTTTCATTATCTGTCCGTAAAGTTCCATCTCAATACCCCGGTTATTGATCTCACCGACATTCCTCAGTGTTGAGCTGAACCCGGTCACGGTTGAAATGGGCACATCCTGCAGAAGGTTCCTTGAGTCCCTGTCGAAATACTCCAGCGTACCTGTCAGTTTCTGTTCAAACAGCCCGAACTCGAGAGCGATGTTGTACGTGTAGCTTGTCTCCCAGGAGAGGTTCGCATCAGCGATGGTGCTGACCCCGCCGCCCGGCTGCTCCATATACTTGCTGGCATAGCTGGTCAGTGACCGCCATCCGTAATTTGCCGCGGGAAGGGTGCCGTTGACGCCATAGGATGCCCTGAGTTTCAGACTGCTTATGACCGGAAGACCTTCCATGAAGCTCTCCCTGTCAATCCTCCATGACCCAGCAACGGACCAGAAGTTACCCCAGCGGGTTTCCGGACCGAGCTTTGATGATCCGTCGCGACGGAATGAACCTGACACATAATATTTGTTGTCATAGTTGTATTCCAGGCGTGACAGAAATGAAGCGATAGTGTTGCCCCAGTAGTATGCGCTGGCATCAAGCTTGCCTGCTGTTGCCACCGTATGGAGAGCGCTTGTTGGCAGGTTGGTGCCTGTGGACCTCATGTAGTCAGTCTGGTTTCTGTCAACCTCCCATCCGGCCAGAGCACCCAGGGTATGAACACCTGCAAATGTCTTGCTATAATTCAGAGTCGTTGAGGAGAGGATCTCATTGATCTTGTTGCTGCTCTCAGTCACCGAGCCTCCCACGCTTGATCCGCTGAAATGAAGTGCACTGTAGTACAGATGGTCGAAGGTCTGTGTGTTGTCAAATGACAAAACTGACCTCAGGTTGAGTTCCGGAAGGATCTGGATGTTTACAGTCTCATTGGCCAAAACCCTCTGTGTCTTGGACCAGTTCTCCCACTGTGTGTTGTAATAGATCGGGTTGTAGGCATAACTTCCGTACCTCGCTGTCCAGGGATCTCCTGTAACATAGTCTGTAGGCCAGTACATACCCCACAGCAGGTTGCGGCTCTGAAGAAAATAGTTATTGCCGAGGGCACGGGTATCATTAAACCCCTCCTTGCCGCTCGACGAAATGTTCACATTTGTAGTGAAATCCACGAACTTCCCGACCTTCTGATTGAAGTTGATCCTGCCGGTGATACGGTCAAAACTGTTGATCACACTGCGACCCAGATCATTGGTGTATGAAAATGAGGTATAGTAGTTTGAGTTTTCCGTACCGCCGCTGACAGAGACGTCATACGACTGAAATACGGCTGTGCGGAAAAGCTCCTTCTCCCAGTCGAAATACTGTCCGGCTCTCTCACCACTTATTGTAAGTGAATTTACGGTATTATCAGGTGCCGTGAAGATGTACCCGTGCTTATTGAACCTCTTGTTCAGCTGGAAAAGAGCACCTGTACTGGCTTCCTCGTAGGTGTCGCCTTCATAATAGACCCCTGCGTTCCAAAAGTTTTCATAGTACATTTCGATCTGCTGATCAGTGCTGGCAGCCTCATAATTGTCAGTGGCAAATGAGGGAGTGAAACCAACAGATGCCTTGAAGTTGACCATGGGTTTGCCCTTCTTGCCCTGCTTGGTGGTAATGACGATAACGCCGTTTGCAGCCCTGGATCCGTAAAGCGCAGATGCGGCAGCATCTTTCAGTACGGTGATCGACTCAATGTCATTCGGATTGATGGTATTCATCACGTTGCTGGTGGTGTAGTTACCCATCTGCGAAACGTTACCAGAGATAACCGGGACTCCGTCTACAACGTACAACGGCTCGTTGGAGGCGTTCATTGATCCTACCCCGCGAACCCTGATTGAGGAGGTTGAGCCTGCCTGTCCTGACAGTGTAGTTACCTGCAGACCGGCGATCTTTCCTCCCATGGCATTCTCAAATGAGAGGGTAGGCACATCCTTGATTGCATCAGCCTTGACCACACTGGCAGCGCCGGTGAAGGTCCCCCTCGTAGAAGTACCATAAGCCACAACGATGACCTCATCAAGCGCAAGAGCGTCTGTTTCCATCTCGACATTGACCACAGTACGGCCGGCAACAGGGATCTCCTGCGTCTTGTATCCCACATAGCTGAAGATCAGCACAGCATTGGAGGGGAGATCGCTGATGGAATATCTGCCGTCAGCATCAGTGTTTGTTCCGACTCCCCTGGAACCCTTCAGCAGCACCACTGCATAAGGGATAGGAGAACCATCTTCAGAGGCGGTTACCGTTCCGGTAACACGTGTCTGCGCCATGCCGGCATTGACCAGCAATACCGACAAGAAAATGAAGATCAGTTTTTTCATGGAGAAAGCGCGTTAGTTTAATGGTTTACCCTCACAAGTTACAACATAATTAAATTCAATAAAAAAAATTTGTATTACATCATATGTGTTTAAAAGCATAGGGATGCGACTGCACATGAAATGCTGCATCATGCAGAATCAATGAGGCCGGGAGCAGTTTTCGCCTGGCTTATGGAATCGCTTTCAGAGCGATGATATCACCTCTTAATATGTCATACAAAAATCCAGGGAGAGCATAATTTTACAATATCCCCGGAAATAAATTAAATTTGTTACAGACAGAAACAATCTCTCTTTTCTGAATTATTTAACCAAATCTGACCCTGAAATGAGACTTTTAAAAGCATTTGTACCTGTAATATTGATTTTTTTCGGCTGCTCATCACCAGTCAAGTATGATCTCCTTATCAAAAACGGCAATATAACTGACGGATCCGGATCGGCATCATTTACCGGGGATATTGGTATTATGTCTGACACCATTGCGGCCATCGGTGATCTGAAGAATGCCAGGGGCATAACCGAGATTGATGCGACGGGAATGACCGTGGCCCCGGGGTTCATCAATATGCTCAGCTGGGCGGTGGAGTCGCTGATTGAGGATGGCAGATCAATGGGCGATATAATGCAGGGAGTGACACTGGAGGTGCTTGGTGAGAGTGACTCCTGGGGGCCGTGGAACGAGAGTATGAAACAGGATATTAAGGCATCGCAGGGTGATATAAAATATGAAATTGAATGGACCACCCTGGGTGAATACCTGGAATATCTCGAGAAGAAGGGCGTCTCAACGAACATAGCATCGTTTGTCGGCACCTCAACCCTGCGGATCCACCAGGTGGGGTATGACGACCGGCCGCCCACCGCTGCAGAGATGGACTCGATGAAGCTGCTTGTAAGGCAGGCTATGGAGGAAGGTGCCATCGGCGTAAGCTCGGCCCTGGAATATATTCCTGCAAGCTTCGCCTCCACGGAGGAGCTTGCTGAGCTTTGCCGCGTGGCTGTTGAGTATGACGGAATGTATATCTCGCATATAAGAAACGAGGATGAAACATTCCTTGAGGCTATCCATGACTTTCTGAGAATACCCGGTGAAACCGGAATCAGGTCGGAAATATATCATCTCAAGCAGGTGGGCCGGACAAACTGGAACAAGCTTGACCCGGCAATCGCAAAGATTGACTCGGCACGTGCAGCAGGTCTTAATATAACTGCCGATATGTACAACTATCCGGCGAGCTCTACCGGATTAGGAATAATAATGCCGGAATGGGTCCAGGAGGGCGGATTTGAAAAGTGGGTCGCCAGGCTTAAGGACCCGGCCGTAAGGAAGGTGGTGGGGCCGGAAATCATCAAAACAATCATGAGGAAGCAGGGTTCCCCGGAAAAGGTGCTGGTCATCGGCTTCGATACCGATTCGCTTAAATACCTACAGGGCAAAACGCTTGCTGAGATTGCCGCCATGAGAGGTAAATCTCCCGAAGAGACGGTGATGGACCTGGTTATTGACGACAACAGCAATGTCACCGCTGTCTTCTTCTCAATGTCGGAAGACAACCTGCGTAAGCAGATCGCACAGCCCTGGATGAGCTTCGGCTCCGACGGCAAGTCGATGGCACCCGAGGGTGTTTTCCTTAAGACGGCCACTCACCCGCGGGCATATGGAAACTTCGCAAGGCTGCTGGGAAAATATGTCCGTGATGAGCAGGTCATCACCCTCGAGGAGGCGGTCCGCAGGCTGACCTCCCTTCCTGCATCTAATATGAAAATTGATAAACGCGGTGCGTTGAAGGAGGGTTACTATGCCGACATTGTGGTCTTCGACCCTGCTAAGATACAGGATCATTCAACCTTTGAAGATCCACATCAGCTTTCGACAGGCATGACGCATGTCTTTGTCAACGGGGAGCAGGTGCTGCGTGACGGAGAACATACCGGCGCCACCCCCGGCCGCGTGGTCCGCGGACCGGGCTATAAAGGCCGCAAATGACCTCAGTCAATCTTACTTCTTCCTGAAAATCAGGTTTAAAAGTACCAATATAAAAATGGCACCGGTTGTAACGGTCAGTACTGCACTTTGACCGGTAATTCCTCAATGCTGAGGACCCTGAACATTACCGGATCTTTCAGCAACTCGGTCACATCCGCCGGACGACCGTCAAGCAGCACCTGCCTGTTCATAAACCTGATACCGTGACTGTAATCGACGTACCACCAGACATGCCCGCTGTAGACCGGCTGGATAGGATTGCCGTCAGGCTTGTGCCAGCCGTAGATCACCACCCGGTCGGATCGTTCGGCTAAGCGTGACGAGATAATGACATCCTTCTTTATCCCTGCCACAAGCTGCCCGGGCCTCCCTCCTGCTTCAGCCAGCTGCTTCTCAATCTGTGCGTTGTGCTCCTCAAACTTCGTTGCAAGCTCATTCGCATTTCCCACAGGCTTGTAGAAGAAAGGCTCAAGCCTCACATCTGCCTGTGACCATATGTGATCACTCAGCCTGGCTGTCAGCATTGAAGCGCCAAACAGGTCTGCCAGTCTCTGCGCCGTGCGTGGATTCATCGGGATGCGGCAGAAGTCATCATCGCTTCCGATGGCAAGGTAATCAGGCATAACCTCGTATTCGAGGGTATGCGGAGTCCCGTTCAGATCATTGAACTCTCCCCTGAGGGTGACCGTCTGCCTCAGAAAGCCTGGGATATTTCCGGCTGCAGCAGCCTTGTATATCTCCTCCTCACGCTCCTCGCGGGACAGGTCCCTGATGCGCTTCATAAAAGCTGCTCCGCCTTCAGCCGACGGATCACGCACCGGTATGTTTAGCCTCCGGATCGGCATAACCTCGGTGTCAGCTATCATGTCAGAATATGCACGGCTGCCAAAGTAACTGTATCCCTTCTGCTCATGCCTTGTGCCGCTCAAAATACTGTGAATGAATCCGTTATATTCAACCTGACGGGTGTGGTATATCTTTCCTTCCGGGTTGGGTTTGAAGATAAACTCAATCCTCCTGTCGCGCGACGAGACCCACAACAGGGAATCGCGCTGCCGCTCCTTAAGCCTGAACGAGCCACCAAAGTAATCCTTCATCACTTTGCTTCTGTACCAAGTCCCACCCGTCGGTGAGACCAGCGGCTTGCCGTTGTAAACCACAACACTGTCATTGTATGCCAGGGTGCAGAGGTATTTATCACGACCCGATTTCAGCCAGCTGACAATCTTCGGTCCGTATAGGGTGTCATCATACCCGTAGTTGCTGTCGAGGTAGGCTATGCGCTTCACCTCGGACGGAATCTGTTCATGAGCGTCTATATAGCTGAATATGAAGCGCCCACCGCCGCTGTGGCCATTAAGAACAAGCTCCGGTTGCCATGGTTCAAAAAGTGAGGTGATGCTGTTCACCATCCCTTTGACCATGTCACGGTAATCGGGCGTTGCGGCGTTCCATGCCGGCCAGCTTCTTCGGTCGTTCTCAAGGTATGCAACAACCACGGTACGGTCACTGATCACCTCCCTCAGAAACCTGGTCTGCGCCCCGACATGCTGTATATCGTAGTGCCAGTCGTCGCCCTCACGGAGCCTCTTCCCGGTTGTCTGCTCAATGGTGTTGCCGTTCGGCAGGGCATAGAGAATCAGCAGCACACGGTCACCGTCGCCGAAGCCGGCAAGGGGAGCATTGATCAGGAAACGTGTCCCGGGAGGGGAATCTTCTATCACGAGCTGTTGCTCGTTGAATAATCCGGATGGTTTGAATCCGGGGAGCTGCTGGGCGCACAGAAGGCCGGTAACGAAAATCAGAGAAATGAATATCAGATGCCGCATCTTGAATTACAATAGTTGATGGTTTACGACCAAAGATATGTTTTGGTGCCCGTATCTACAATACTTAATGGTCTACTACCAAGATTACCAACTACCATCCATATCTACAACACCTGATGGTTTACGACAAAAAGTAACCATCAAAAAGCGCTTTTCTGCAAAGATATTACGGTCTGGTCACAACAGAAATCATTAATATTACCTGTAAACAATTAGCCCCTCTTTCCATTAGATATCTTCCTAATTTTCTTAACTTGGCAGCTACACTTGAATAACCTGATCCTGAAAAATGAGTGAAGAGATCCTGCGGGCCATGATGGAGCTATTCGCCCTGATAGTCAAGCAGGACGGAGGCATGCTGCCGGGCGAGCGGGATTTTGTCTCGGCCTTTCTGACCAAGCAGCTTTCACATCAGAGTGCTGATGAATTCATGAGCCTTTTCCTGGAAAATGCAGGTCCGCTTCAGCCGGAAAAATCTAAAAGAGAAAATTCTGATTCAGCATCGGTAAAGGATTCGATAAGGATATTCAATAACTGTAAAAAGATCAACAAGACCCTTACACAGGAACAAAGGGTCATCGTTCTCATGCGTTGCTTCGAGCTGATCGACTCCGACAAGCAGTATACCCCTCAGCGCATGAATATTATCAACACTATCGCCGAGGTATTCAAAATTTCACAGGAGGAGTTCAGCAGCATCATGCTCTTTGTCAGGGAGGAGCAGATGGAGAATTTTACAGACGCCTCAATGATTGTTATCAATACCGGCAACCCCTCCGGATCTGATCAGACAGCGGGTCACTTTATAGTCTTTCTGAAAGTCGCAAGCGTTAACCTATACTTCATAAGGTGCTTCAGCACAGTCCCGACGTTTCTCAACGGACTGCCCATGATATGGCGCAAGGTATACACCCTGGCCCCGGGAAGCGCCGTGCAGTCGCCCCCTGCTCCGACAATCTATTACAGCGACATCATTTCGCGGTTTGCATCCGGCCAGGATATACACCGTATCTCATTTGTTGCCGAAAACCTCAGTTACAGTTTCAGTGATGGCGCACCGGCCATTACCGGCGTGAGCTTCTCTGCCAGCGAGGGCAAACTGATAGGCATCATGGGAGCCAGCGGATCGGGCAAGACAACCCTTCTCAACCTGCTAACAGGACTTGCACGACCCGGCTCCGGCGATGTCAGGATCAACGGCATTTCCCTCTTCAGGGAAGACAACAGGCTTGACGGGGTCATCGGATACGTGCCGCAGGATGATCTTCTCGTCGAGGAGCTGACGGTGTTTGAGAATCTCTGGTACGCCTCATCATTATGCTTTGCGGGTAAGACAAGGGAGGAACTCACCGAAATGGTGAACCAGGCGCTGCACACTCTGGGGCTATACGAAAAAAGAGACTACCGTGTTGGATCACCCCTGAACAAGGTGATCAGCGGCGGACAGAGAAAAAGGCTTAACATTGCCCTTGAACTCATCAGGGAACCTTCCGTTCTCTTTCTTGACGAACCGACCTCCGGCCTCTCTTCAGGAGATTCGGAGAATGTGATGGACCTGCTCCACGAACTGACTCTGAGAGGCAAACTGGTCCTCACAGTGATCCATCAGCCTTCGTCAGAGATATTCAAGAGCTTTGACAGGGTATTGCTTCTCGACCTGCAGGGCCACCTGGTCTTCTATGGCAATCCCATAGAATCGATCGTTCATTTCAAGACCCTGGAGGCACAGATAAACAGCGATATAGCAGAGTGTCCGTCCTGCGGTACCGTTAATCCCGAGACGCTTTTCAATATCCTTGAAACCAGGGTGGTGGATGAGTACGGAAGATACACTGAAACAAGAAAAGTCTCACCGGTCGAATGGGCTGAGGCCTTCCGGCGGACTGCAAACGCCGAGGGAGTGCCGGAGGAGAGCTCCCCGCCATATTCAAGCCTCCGGCGGCCCGGATGGCTCCGGCAGACGCTTATCTTCCTGTCACGCGACCTGAAAAGCAAACTGGCAAACAGGCAATACCTGCTCCTGACTCTCCTCGAAGGACCGGTACTTGGCCTTATCCTCTCATATATAATCAGATACATTGCCAACCCCTCATCCAACGTCTATATATTCAGGGAGAACGAAAACATCCCGATATATATATTCATGAGCATTATTGTTGCACTTTTCCTCGGGCTGACCATCAGCGCCGAGGAGATCTTCAGAGACAGGAAGATGCTCAGGAGGGAACATTTCCTTCACCTGAACCGCAGCAGCTACCTTCTCAGCAAGATGTCAGTGCTTGCGGTGATATCCGCACTGCAGGCACTGCTGTTTCTCATGGCAGCCAACCCGGTTCTGGGCATCAGGGGGCTCTTCACTGAATACTGGATTGCGCTCTTCGCCACTGCCTTCTGCGCCAATATGATAGGCCTGAACATCTCATCAGCGCTGAACTCAGCCGTCACAATCTATATCGTGATCCCCCTGCTGATGATACCTATGATGGTGCTCAGCGGAGCCATGTTCCCGTTTGACAAACTGAACAGGAGAATTGCCAATCCTGACCAGGTGCCGGTTATCGCTGAGATCATGCCCACACGCTGGACCTATGAGGCACTGATGGTCAAACAGTTCACGGGAAATGAGTACGGAAAAAGGGTCTACCCTCTTAAACGGCAGATGAGCGTGTCCGACTTCAACACCATCTACCGTATACCAAGGGTTTTTGATGCCCTGGAGAAGGTGATGGGCAAGCTGCATACGGAAGGAGCAACAGAAACTCCGGAGAGTGAATTTAAACTGCTTGCAAACGAGACAGCAACGCTGGCTGCAACAGGCTTAACCAAACCTTTTGGCGGAGTAGATTCAATAACCCCGGAACTCTTTACGGAGAGCCTGGGAGAACGGCTTGCCATGTGGCTCAGCAATGCAGACAGCGAGTTCCGGAGACTCAGCAACCTTGCTGACATGAGTCTTGACAATTACATAAGCAACAATAAGGCAGCACTTGACGTTATGTATAATGATTATCATAATGATAAGCTTGAAGACATCATGAGGAAGGTGTACGAGAAGAACAAAATGCTGGAATACAGGGACAGACTCGTGCAGAACGTGGATCTGATATATCTTGAGCCCGCCGCCGCCGGCCCGCTAAGCTTCCGCACACATTTCATGGCACCGGTTAAAAGATTTATGGGGCTCACCGTTGATACTTTCAGATTCAATATTTTCCTGGTGTTTGCTTCAATCATCGTGCTGTACATAATGCTTTATACTGAAGCTCTCAGGCGCATAATCTCATATTTTGAGAGCGTCAGGTTTCAAAAAAAGATTGCATAATTTCAGAAATGACCATTTTTCTTACATTTGTATACAAACACAAACGCCTGATGACAGGAACAATCTCAAAGCTTGTCGCAGTGATCCTGCTGGTATCGGTCTGTGCCTGCAGTAACAGCAGTACAAGGCAGGGCGGACTCACTTTCCCCATTGCCGATTCGGTGCCGGCAGGGGAGGCTGAGAAGCTAAGTGACGAAGCCGTTGCGGACATCGTTCAGAACATTGCATCACCTGTTGAGATAGCGGCCCTGCTGCAGAGCATGGAGGTCCCCTTCTCTGCAGAGTATCTGGCACCCACACAGGGCGCAGACCGGTTGACCACCAACTTCCAGAAGGCAATCATGCTTGGCATATACGGTGCCGACCTCGGGTACCTCAACATGTACGAAAAAACCGGTAATTCAGTTGATGTACTTTCGACCATCAAAAGACTTGCAGACGGCCTCCGCGTAGGGCAGTATTTTGATTTCGAGACATTGAAGAGGCTGTCGGTCAGTAAGACCAATCTCGACTCCCTCCTTTTCATGTCAGTCAACTCCTACAACCAGATTGACAGGTATCTCAGGGATAACAACCGGGGGGCAATCTCAGCACTTATGATCGCCGGTGTCTGGATCGAAGGGCAATACCTGGCTACACAGGTTGCACAGGGCAATCCCGGCAAGGCCCTCACAGACCGGATTGGCGAGCAAAAGATCATACTGGGTGACCTGCTCATGCTGCTGCGGCCCTACCGTGAGAGCGGCGCTGATTACGCCTCACTGTATGAGATGATGGAGGAAATAAGCGATAAATACCGCGACGTACGCATCACGTACAGGCTGGGGGAGCCTGAGACAGTTGAACAGGATGGCCGGCTGGTGATGATTCAGCATGAGGAGAGCCTCGTTGAGATGAGCGATGAGCAACTCAGGGAGATTACCTCCGCTTCTAAAGATGTGAGAAACAATCTAATTTTCGGAAAATAAGATGAACCGCAGGTTTGCCATTATCTCCCTCGCACTGCTTCTTCTGCCCTTTCCGGCAAAGAGTCAGGCTGCCACTGACGATCTTGTCACCAGTTGTGTCCTTGCTGCCGGCGATAACACAACCTATCTGAAAGATTTCCGGATTCAGTTGCCAAAGGCTGCAGCCAATGCCCCTGCACCTGTGTACAAAGCCAACATGTACCTGATGAAGAACATGAAATACAGGTTCTCGGTATGTGATGCACCCGGATCACAGGGAGAACTCACTATCACCATCTATGACCAGGGGAAACAGCTCATCTCATCATTCAATAAAGGCACCGGCAAGAAATACAGCTCCGTTGACTTCATCTGCAACAAGACCGGCCTTTATACTCTCTGGTATGATTTCACCGGCGGGGAGCAGGGGTCAGGCGTTGGAGTGGTCTGCATGATCAAATGATCATCACGGCCACAAACGCGATATAATAAGCATAATCACCATCAGCCAGAAAAATATCTCCGCTATTGTCAGACGGCGGGTGAAGGCAAAATAATTGGCCATAATCAGTGCAACCGGCAGTGCCGTTATGGCATTCATCTCTGCTGAAACTCCTGGCACGAAGATGTAGGCGGCAGCAGCCAGAGCGATCATCCAGACAAGCAGTTCAAAGGTCTTGCGTGACCGTATCTTGTAAGTTGGCATCTCACGAGCCAGAGCTATGAACGCCGGCAGAAAATTCAACCCTGTCACTGCCAGCAGAATCACCAGTGTGCGTCCCCAGTGCAGGGATGGCGCCTGGACAAAGAGATTGTGACGGATGATCTCTGTCAGATCTTTCAGACTACCACCTGTCACATACCATACTGCATAAAGCACTATCCAGGGCAGCAGGGCTCCGACAACCATCACCGCCAGTTCGCGGGCATCAGGGCTCCGGAGAATCATGACCCCGATGAACACAAGAATGATAACCCACACCGCTCCGGCGTAGAACATGCCGGCCGAAGAGATGAGAAGGGCAGCGTCGAAAAAATGGAATGTCATGCCGTTGATACGGTATGCCGAGACCATTCGCCACAACCCGGCCACTATCAGGAGTGCAGCAGGAAGGGCCGGATTAAGTACCATAGCACCCGGAAAGATTGCGTAAAGAATTACGTACATCAGGGCCGGCAGATAGGTTCTGCGGGGGATGAAGAAGATTGAGGTGTTGAACCTCACCATCACAATTGCCACTACCAGCATCAGGGCAAACGAGAGGGTGACAGCCAGGATGGGTGAGCCTGCCAGGGCATCATTTATCAGTCCCCAGAGCGGCATCGGTTCACTCCCGGCAACATCCGCCAGCCGGGAAGGAGAAATGAAAGACTCAATCCACAGCGCCAGGGCTGACAGCGTCAGCAGAACTATCGGACCTATTCCGGATCCCCTGAAGAACCTGATCATCTCTCTTTAGTTTTCAGGTCAAATCCGATATCTCTCCTGTAATTCATCCCTTCAAAATTTATCTCAGAGACACTGCCGTAGCTCTTATCAAGTGCCTCCTGCATAGTTGCTCCGCGTGAGGTGACAGCCAGGACTCTGCCGCCTGATGTCACAAGGCGTCCGTCAGTAATCCCGGTTCCTGCATGAAATACTGTACTGGCCGTGACCTTATCAGTTCCGCCTATCGGGAAACCCTTTTCATAACTGTCAGGATAACCTCGCGCAACCATCATCACTGTTACGGCCGTATCGGGAGAAATCTCCAGTGAGCATCTGCCCAGGTCGCGGCATGCCGTTCCCTCCAGCAGATCAAAAAGGTCACTCTCAATCCGGGGCAGTATCACCTCACTCTCGGGATCTCCCAGCCGGGCATTGTATTCAATCACATACGGGTCGCCATCCACATTCATCAGACCGAAGAAGATGAAGCCCCGATAGTCTATGCCTTCTGCCCTGAGACCATCCACCGTCGGGATGATGATCCTCTCCTCAACCTTTGACATGAATGACAGGGTAGCGAAGGGCACCGGCGACACCGCTCCCATTCCGCCTGTATTCTTGCCAGTGTCACCTTCACCGATACGTTTGTAGTCTTTGGCCTCAGGGAGTATCTTATACGAGATGCCGTCGGTCAGTATGAAGGCTGACATCTCTATCCCCCTGAGATACTGCTCAATCACAACCCTGCTGCCGGCTTTCCCAAAACGGCCGCCGAGCATCGCCCTCAGTTCCTCCAGAGCTTCATCGAAGTCATTTATGATCAGTACACCCTTCCCCGCGGCCAGTCCGTCGGCCTTAAGCACGTAGGGTGGATGGAGGGTACGCATGAACCGGGCTGCCGCATCAATGTTCCCTGAAGAAAAGGTCTCATAGGCAGCGGTGGGTATGCCGTGCCTTTTCATGAAACCCTTGGCAAAATCCTTGCTCCCCTCAAGCATGGCCCCGTTGCGCCGGGGTCCGATGACAGCAACTGAAGAGAGAGCCGGATCATCCTCTATGAAATCTGCAATGCCCTCTGCAAGAGGGGTTTCGGGGCCAACCACTACCATGCTGATGTTATAGGTGAGCAGTGCTGACCTGACAGCCTTGAAATCAAGCGGATCAACCGGCAGGTTGACTCCCAGCGAAGCAGTTCCGGGGTTGCCCGGAGCAATAAACAGATTCAGTTTCCTGCTGCTCTGCGCCAGCTTCCATGTGATGGCATGCTCACGTCCCCCCGATCCCAGTATGAGAATATTCATTGCATTCGTTTCTTTCCCTTTTCAAAAATAGCATTTAGGATGTAATAACTCAGCAGTGAAGCAAATAATCATCAACCGACCCGAATGAATAACCCTCCTCAAGCGCTTTCTTAATGAACCTGTCGAGGTAAATGAGCGCGCTGCCCGAGGCAGTGTCATGCAGTACTATAACAGAGCCGGACCTCACCCTCTGTGACAGAATCTTGTAGGAATATTCAGGTGAAAGCTTCCTGTCAAAGTCATATGGCATGAGATCCCAGAAGACAATCCTCATAGTTCTTTCAAGTATCCTGTATTGCCTGACACGAAGCCTGCCGTAAGGAGGCCTGAAAAGGTTGCTGCAGGTGATATCCCTGCCCCTGAATATGTCAGAACAGTAATATCTTACTGACGTTGTCAGTCCGTTAAGATGGCTGAACCCGTGATTGCCGATTGTATGACCGTCAGCCGCAATTCCTGCAAAGAGAGACGGAGAGGCGAGTACCTTGCTCCCTGTGCAAAAGAAGGTGGCATGTACATCATGAGCCTTAAGCACCTCAAGTATCATGGGTGTTGAAGCCGGGTCAGGACCGTCATCAAAGGTGAGATAAAGTCTTTTACCCATGCCCTTTATCCTGTAAACGGCTTCAGGGTAGATGATCCCCGCGGGAAACGGCCTGCCGTAGTTCCTGATCATCGCATCGGGACCTCTCCGTAATATCTTGTAAGTTCTCCGGAGGCCCGCGCTGCCAGTTCAGGCATGTCGAACCTTACAGCCATCCTGTAAGCATCAAGCAGAGCCTGCAACGACACGGAGATGGTAAAGTCAAGTCCGTAGGTCTTTCCCTCGGGCAGGGCTGCAATGAAACTCAGCGATTCAAGTGCGTTGTCTGCAATTGCACTGAACATCTTTTCAGCCTCCTCCTTCTTTCCTGCCATAGCGAGAGCTTCACCAAGATCACTGCTGAAATAATCATAAGGCATCTTTTCAGGAGGCACGATGCTCATTCCCTTTTCTGCCGCAGCTATTGCCCTGACAGTATCACCTTCGAGCACAAGCGCCCTGGAGAGTCTTGCATACTGGCGCCTGAAGACGTCCATCAACCTGCGGTTGTTCTCATCAAGGTAGACATGAGGTTCGCCGGCATTGCCAAACCTGAATCGGTTCATCATCTTTTCATACATATCCCTTGTATCAACCATCCCGGTCTCTCCGCCAGCCGGCGGATCGATCTTCACGGGGCTGACCCTGTAGGCCATCCCCTCCAGAAGGAAGAACTGCTCCAGACCTATATAGTTCGACGCCGTCACGGTGACGGCATAGTACAAAGGTCGCTCCCAGTTGTTGCCTGCAATGATATCCATCACAGCCAGGTCATCCTTGATCGCCATCGACCCCTTGAACGTCCAGATCATAGGTCTGAGCATGCGACCGGCATGATAGGGCCGGACGGCTCCCGTGGCAATTACATGGGCTGAGTCTACGTCTACGATAAACACCCTGACGGGAATGAAATTGAAGTAGTCGCCCCTGCCCGAAAGATCCACCTTTGCCTTGGGATCATCCGATCCGGCGAACTCTACCACCTTCCTGATGGGGGTGGGCTCCTTTATCAGCTCCTCAACGGGCAGTTGCACGCGCTCACCCTCTTCATATTTGTCATACGGCAGAGTGAAAGGAAGAGGATCGGAATCAAATGCCTTACGGCTCATCGTCTCAATATAAAACCCGCTCTGGAGATAGCTGAGGTTCGCCACACGCACGTCTGTCCGGAAACCCTCCACGTCCTGGATATACCACAGGGGAAATGAATCATTGTCGCCGTAGGTTAGCAAAATTGCATTCTCATCAACGGTAGAGAGATAATTTGCTGCAATATCTCTTGCAGTGTACCGGTCAGACCTGTCATGGTCATCATAGTTCTGCAGCAGCATCAGAAGGGGAACGGCTGAAATCAGGATCACCGCCGGTGTGACTGCCGCCGGGTATTCCTTCGTCACCTTGCGGAGCAGGTCATAAATCAGCATGACGCCCATGCCGATCCAGATTGTGAATGCATAGAATGACCCGGCATAGGCATAATCGCGCTCCCTGGGCTGGCTGGGATTCTGGTTCAGGTAGGTCACAATTGCCAGACCTGTCATGATGAACAGGAGTGCCACAAGCAACAGTCCCTTCCTGTCGCGGCGGTACTGCCAGAAGATGCCGGCCAGTCCTGCCAGGAGAGGCAAAAGATAGTACCTGTTGCGGGCAGGACTGTTCTGGTTGGCGGCCGGCAGCAGCGACTGGTCGCCCAGTCGTGCCTTGTCAATAAAAGGAATACCCGATATCCAGTTGCCGTCCATGACGTTGCCGTTGCCCTGGACATCATTCTGCCGGCCGGCAAAGTTCCACATGAAATACCTGGCATACATCACTCCCACCTGGTATCTGAAGAAGAAACGGAGGTTCTGCCCGAAGGTAGGCAGCGCAATCTGCTCAGTATCGCTGCCTGACCTGACAGAGAGCTTCCTTCCGCTGACCTTGCCCCAGTATTCATACTGACTTACATGATCGGGATCGCTGCTGTACATCCTGGGAAAGATGGTCATGAAGCGTTTGTCATATTCGTAGTTGCTCAGGTAGTAGGGCACATATTTACCCTCCTTCTTGTTGTAACCTCCCACCTTTTTTGTAACACCGGTCACCGGGGCCGAGTAATAATGGCCATAAACCAGCGGAGCCCGGCCGTATTGGGTGCGGTTGATATAATAGATAAACGAGAATACATCCGAAGGATCATTCTGATTCATAGGCGGGTGGGCATTGGCCCTGATGATGATAAGGGAGAAGGAGGAGTAACCAAGGATCAGTACCGCCACCACCGTCAGCACCTGGTTAAGAATGATTTTGTTATTCTTCAGGGAATACCATATACCAAATACTATCAGCCCGACAAGAAGAATAAGGTATATATAGAGACCCGTATTATAAGGCAGTCCCAGCAAATTCACAAAGAAGAGCTCAAACCATCCTGCCACCTTGGCCACCCCGGGTATGAAGAGGAAGTTAAGTACCCCCAGAAGGATAAAGCCTGAGATCAGAGCGAATACAACTCCCCTGCCTGTAACGCTCCTTTTCCGGAAGTACCACAGGAGAACGAGCACCGGCAGTGCCAGCAGGTTCAGAAGATGCACTCCTATTGAAAGTCCCATGAGGTAGAATATGAGAATTATCCACCTGTTTGACCGCGGGTCATCAGCCTCATCATACCACCTGAGCATGGCCCAGAAGACAGCAGCGGTAAAGAGTGAACTGGTGGCATAGACCTCTCCCTCAACGGCCGAGAACCAGAAGGTGTCGGAGAATGCGTAGGCAAGCGCACCCAGTGTGCCCGAAGCAAGGATAGCCACAGCCTTCCCTCCTTTGACAGCCTGGCTGTCACCCGTGGCGAGCCTTACAAGCCTTGTCACCGTCCAGAAAAGAAACAGTATGGTGAATGCACTGGCCAGTGCGGACATAATGTTTACCATCATTGCCACCTTTGAGGTGTCACCGCCCGCAAAGAGTGTAAAGAAACGACCGAGCAGCAGAAAGAGCGGAGCGCCGGGAGGGTGACCCACCTCGAGCCGGTAGGAACAGAGAATAAACTCACCGCAGTCCCAGAAGCTTACCGTCGGTTCAATTGTCATAAGATACACCACCAGTGAAACGGCGAATACCGCCCATCCTGCAATGCTGTTCCAAAGCCGGAATCCTTTCATCATATCTTTTATTTTAATTCTTCGCTGATGATAAACCGCCAGGGTTTGCTTACCCACGGCTCGCCTGCATAACCAATTCCCACGCGGGGTCCGGCAATAAGCTCCGGACGTGATCCTGTCTCCTCAATCCATACCCTTTCTGATGTTGTAAGGTCTTCACGGTTGAATGATCCGTCTATACCCATTCCCCTGGTAACACGTCCGGGGCCGGAAAAAGGTCCCGCACCCCTTATCAGTACCGCCTGGGGGTAATCAGCCGGGCCTGTTACCACATTCATCATCCAGTGCATGCCGTAGACGAAATACATATACAGATGCCCTCCCTCGAGATACATAGGCTCCGTTCTCCCGGTCCTCCCCCTGCTGGCATGACATGCCTTGTCGCCATCACTGAGGTAGGCTTCCGTCTCCGTTATCATGAACCGTGCGGTTCTGTCCTCTGAAGCCGTAACGATATTCATGCCCGGAAGCAGCTGTGCCACCGTCACCGCATCACTCAGAAAGAACGATCTGTCAACTCCCGGCATCTGTCAAGGTCAGTATTGTATCTTACCGGGGAACTCCTCCCACATTCTCAGGACACTGTCACCCTCCTTTTCCAATCCGCGGTCCATGACGATGCTTCTCTCACTGTTGGCCAGTGCCAGCTCAGCATAAATCCTCTCGTCATCAAAGCCTGCAGCTGCTGCACGGTACCGGTCAGAGGCATATACTATCCGCCTGATGCCTGCCCAGTAGATAGCCCCGAGGCACATGGGGCAGGGCTCGCACGAAGCAAAAATGACACAGTCGCTGAGGTCATGCGTGACAAGGGCCTCCGCTGCAAGCCTGATGGCCTGCACCTCGGCATGCGCCGTGGGATCGTGCTCCGGGACAACCCTGTTGCCGGCACGGGACACTACCTGCCCGTGTCTGACAATAACAGCTCCGAAGGGACCCCCGCCTGCTCTCATGTTTTCTTCAGCGGCGCCTATAGCCAGCTCAAGGAATTTCCTGTCTTCACCGTTAAGTTTCATGGTCACCGTTTATGGCAATTAACAGCGTGTAAAAATAAGAAAAGAATGCGGCACCGGTAAATGAACTGAAAGTATCATCGCTGAATATTGAAATAAAAATGAGGGAGATAAAGAGCAGGAACGGGTAACCGGCCATAATGACACGGCCATTAGAAATGAAGCCGGGAGGAGGCAGACGGAATGTATGGTGGTGTGAGCGTCTCTGCTGAACATCCGGATGGTAAAGAAATTAAAAGTACAACATATTGCTCGAAATAAAAATAAGTTGTATTTTTGCAAACCCCAAAATTGGGGTTTTTATTTTGAAAAATCATTAATTAACAAAACCTTAGTACAAAGTGAACACCTTAAGCTACAAGACAGTTTCAGCCAACAAGGCGACTGTAGAGAAAGAGTGGGTACTTGTTGATGCGGAGGGTCAGACACTCGGTCGTCTGGCATCTATCGTTGCCCTGATGCTGAGGGGGAAGCACAAGACAAGCTTCACACCTCATGTTGACTGCGGCGATAACGTGATTGTTATCAACGCTGAAAAAGTCACAATGACGGGCAACAAGATGACTGACAAAGAGTATATCAGGCATACCGGCTATCCCGGTGGCCAGAGGATCGTCAAGGCTGATGAGCTTATGAAGAAGCATCCTGTGCGGCTTATTGAATATGCCGTCAAGGGAATGCTTCCGAAAAACAGGCTTGGAAGCGCCATCTTCAGGAACCTTTATGTGTATGAGGGCAACGCACACAAACACGAGGCCCAGCAACCTAAATTAATCGATTTAAAAACCATTAAGTAAGAACCATGGAAGTTATTAACGCTATCGGAAGAAGGAAGGCGGCAGTCGCCAGGGTTTACCTCAACGACGGCAAGGGACAGATCACGATCAACGACAGGGAGTACAAGCAGTACTTCCCGAATGAGATCCTGCAGTATGTCATCCTTCAGCCCCTTAACCTTCTCAATGTTGCCGACAAATATGACATCAAAGTCACCCTTGACGGCGGTGGATCAAAAGGTCAGGCAGAGGCGATACGTCTTGGGATTTCCAGGGCCCTGATCAAGATTGATCCGGAGTACAAGCCCAAACTGAAAGCTGAAGGTTTCACCACCCGCGATCCCCGCGAAGTGGAAAGAAAGAAGCCAGGTCAGCCCAAGGCACGCAAGAGGTTCCAGTTCAGCAAGCGTTAGGAGTTCAATAGCAATTATTTATAGATGCAGGTTTAGTATCTAAATTGCATTGACTTCCCGCAAGGAACTACTCTGCAATTGACTTAACAGAACGTAAACTTAACAATCACAATCAAAATGTCAAGAACCAATTTCAAAGAATTACTTGATGCCGGTGTGCACTTCGGGCACCTTAAAAGAAAATGGAACCCGGCAATGGCTCCCTATATATTTATGGAGCGCAACGGCATCCACATCATTGACCTCGAAAAGACTGCAGTAAGAATCGACGAGGCCGCTTCTGCAATGAAGCAGATAGCAAAATCAGGCCGCAAGGTTCTCTTCGTGGCAACAAAAAAACAGGCGAAGGATATCGTGGCCGAAAAGGTCGGAGCAGTTAACATGCCCTACGTCACCGAAAGGTGGCCGGGAGGAATGCTCACCAACTTCCCCACCATCCGCAAGGCTGTAAAGAAGATGGGATCAATAGACAAAATGGCCGTCGACGGAACATTTGACAACCTCTCCAAGAGAGAGAAGCTGCAGATAACCCGCCAGAGAACCAAACTGGAGAAGAACCTCGGCTCAATAGCCGACATGACCCGCCAGCCCTCAGCTCTGTTCGTCGTTGATGTGGCCAAGGAACATATTGCCGTGCATGAGGCAAAAAGACTTGGGATACCGGTATTCGCCATGGTTGACACCAACTCGGACCCATCAGAGATCGATTTCGTGATACCTGCAAATGATGACGCTGCAAAGTCAATATCACTCGTGGTAGACATTATGTGCCAGGCTATTGCAGAAGGACTCAACGAGCGCAAGGCGGAAAAAGATAAGGACAGCGCCACCTCGGAAAAGGATGAGATGACGGAAAGTCCGCGCAAAGGCAAATTCAGCGCCCTCGATTATGAGGAAAAGCCGGTAGTGAAGGCTGAAGAAACGGAAGAAGTGTCAGGGATCGTTGCGGAAGAAGCTGAAGCCGAAACCACAGAGGAATAATAAGAAGATCAACCATTTAACGTATTTACAACTATGTCAAATATTAGTGCTGCCGATGTCGCCAAACTGAGAAGATTAACAGGCGCCGGCATGATGGACTGTAAAAAAGCCCTTGAAGAAGCAGGAGGCGACTTCGAAAAAGGACAGGAACTTATACGCAAGAGAGGCCAGGCTATTGCCAACAAGCGCGCTGACCGTGAGGCCAGCGAGGGTGTTGTGCTTGCCCAGACTACCGCCGGCGGAAAAACCGGCATGATGATTTCACTTAACTGCGAGACTGATTTTGTGGCAAAGAACGCTGACTTTATCGCTCTCGGTCACAAAATCCTTGATGCAGCACTGAAAGCCGGCCCTGCCGACCTCGACGGGCTGAAGGAAATTACAGTTGACGGGAAGAAAGCTTCAGAGCTTGTTATTGAGAAGAGCGGTATCACAGGGGAGAAATTCGAACTCACTTTCTTCAGCAGCATCAGCGCTCCTGCCGTGCAGGCATATATCCACCAGGGAAACAAGCTTGCCACTCTCGTCGGCTTCAGCAAAGCCGGCATCGATGTACAGGTATATAAGGATGTCGCAATGCAGGTGGCTGCCATGAACCCCGTCTCCGTCGACAAGGATGACGTTCCGGCAAAGATACTGGCACAGGAGCTCGAGATAGCGAAGGAACAGGCTCGCCGTGAAGGCAAACCGGCCGACATGCTCGATAAGATCGCACAGGGCAAGCTGAACAAATTCTTCAAGGAGGGTACCCTCATGAACCAGGAGTTCATCAAAGACAGCAAGCTCTCCGTCAGGCAATACCTTGAAAGCAAGGATAAAGGCCTAAAGGCAACGGGATTTGTCCGCTACACGCTGAACATATGATGATTAAATAAGTAATGACTTCAAATGAAGCGGTGCTCAATACGGGCACCGCTTTTTTTGTGTCATTTCACATTAAAAATTCGTAAATTGTATGACTGAATTATTGCAAACCTATGAAACCCGCATGGTTGACCACAATCACAAACAAGAATAGATTTATTTTACAAGCATGTGTGGTTCTCCCGCCAGGGCGGGGCAGGCTATCATACCTTTAAAATTAAAACTATATAATGATGAAAAAGAACATTGGTAAAACCGACATGATTGTCAGACTTGTACTGGCAGCAGTGCTTGTAATCCTCTATTTTATCGGCGTGGGGAAGTTCCTCGGACTGATCTTTATTCTCCTTGCCATCATCCTTGTTGCCACAGCCCTGACACAGACCTGCCCGATTTGGTACATCTTCAGGACAGATACACTCGACAAAAAGGAATAACCTTCTGCCGAAGCGGTATTTTTCAGATGCAACGACGCTCATCACGGGCGTCGTTACATATTTTATATGAGCCAATATATCGGGGCACTTTTTTTGCTATTTTCGTTACCATCATAAAAACAGATTGTTGCAATGAAATACAAAAGAATACTGCTGAAACTCAGTGGCGAGTCTGCCGGAGGCTCTGACGGTACGGGACTTGATAGCGATGTGCTTGCAGGTTACGCCCGGCAGATACATAAAGTAGTCTCCTCGGGCTGCCAGGTGGCCGTTGTAATCGGCGGGGGCAATATATTCCGCGGACTGGGGAGCAGCGGGGAGGGCTATGACCGTGTCAAGGGCGACCAGATGGGGATGCTTGCCACAGTCATCAACAGCCTTGCCCTGGAGAGCTTCCTTGTCAGGGCCGGTTGCAGTGCAAAGGTATTTACCTCTATCCGTATGGAACCCGTGGGGGAACTATACAGCAGGGATAAAGTCTCGGCTGCCCTTGACTGCGGATGCGTCTGCATCCTTGCAGGAGGAACCGGCAATCCGTTCTTTACCACCGATACCGCGGCAGCACTGCGGGCCGTGGAGCTCAACTGCGACGTGCTGCTCAAGGGAACCCGCGTCGATGGCGTCTATACCGCCGATCCCGAAAAGGACCCAGCGGCTGTCAGGTATGATAACCTCACTTTCAGGGAGGCCATTGAAAAGAACCTGAGGGTGATGGACCAGACCGCATTCTCAATGTGCAGCGAGAACAGAATGCCTGTAATCGTGTTCGATATGAACCGGGATGGTAACCTCGAGGCTGTCATTTCAGGCAGCAGGTGCGGCACACTTATTGCACTCTGAAAGGAATTTTCTTTACATTTGTTACAACCAGAATAATTATTATCACATGACTGAAGACTTGGAACTGATCAGAGACGAAGCCGAAGAGAGGATGGAAAAGGCCATCAAACATCTCGAATACGAACTTTCGCATCTTCGCGCCGGAAGGGCTAACCCCCTGCTGCTCGACGGCATTAACGTCGACTATTACGGCACCAGCACGCCACTGTCACAGGTCTCCAACATAAATACTCCTGACGCCAAGAGCATACTCATCCAGCCCTGGGAGAAAAACATGCTGGGCATCATCGAAAAGGCTATCCTCGCTGCAAATATCGGTATGACCCCGATCAACAACGGGGAGGTCATACGGATCAATGTGCCTCCCCTTACCGAAGAGCGAAGGCATCAGCTGGTTAAACAGGTGAAGCAGGAGGGAGAGACTGCCAAGATCAGCATCCGGACAAGTCGCAAGTGGTTCCTTGATGAGCTGAAAACACTGCTTAAGGAGGGATTGCCTGAAGATGAGGAGAAAACAGGGGAAAAACTGATCCAGGATATGACCGACAAGCATATTTCACGTGTCGACAAGACAATGGAGAGCAAGGAAAAGGAGATCATGACCGTATAATTGAAAGAGGCTGTCTCATAAGGGGCAGCCTCTTTTTTTCAACCCTGTGTTCTCATCAGCCCGGCATCAGTGCACTTTACTCTGTGCTCTGCGCCACTGACGCTCCTTTGTCGGTCAGTGCCTTCGGCCTGCGCTCTCCCGCTATGGCGGGACTGCGTCGCTTCGCTCCTTGTGTGCCCCGTAGTCTGTCATTTTACCTGTGAAGGCCTGAAAACCATCTCATATTTTTTTGCTGCCTCCACCGCCTGATCGGTAAACGGTTCGCTGTAAAACCCGTTATTGACATATGTCTCAGTCTGAGAGAGGTAGAAAGGGCTTCCCGGTATGCCGGATGTGCCCGTTGGTATCACCGTCAGCGACTTGTCCCAATCGGCCGTGTTGAATATATGCCTCTCGGAGGCACCGTTGTTCACTGCAAAGTTATCCTTGTACGTATAGGGTTCAACCGTATGATAACTCCCTCCCACGCTGTAGGTCTCTGAGTTCAGTCGCAGAAGCCTGTCGAGTATCTTCACCGATCCCAGGGGGTGTTCAAGGGTGAAGGTATGTATCCTGCCCCACTGCCAGTTCTCACCAAAGACCCCGTATCTTGCACCCAGCGTATCAACGGCCGAGCTGATGCTCATGGCAATGACCTCCTCCATCGTCTCCTGTCCGGGGGTGTTTATGTTGTCAACCCATCCGTCCGGACCCTCGTTTACCATCTTATATATGTAAAAATCGTGCTGCCTGCCCAGGGCCGACCCGTAGAGATCAGCAAGCTCGTCCTTCATTATGTGGCGGGCCAGCTCAATCCTGATGAATTCAAACAGTGCAGGTGCAATGAGCGAGGCATCCATTGAATAATCCCAGCCTGTCAGCTCCTCAATGGCTGCCTTTTCGTCATCATCAGGTTCCGTGATCAGGGCTGATGCCTTAAGGATCACCGGAGTGAGCATGGCTGCATAGGCAGAGTGATTATCAGTAATCATCCTTTTAAAATCCTCAATACCCAGTATCTCCTTCTCAGAGGCCATCTGTCTGATGCGCAGTATGCGGTAAGGCATCGAAAATTCACCGCTGATAAAAAAGGGATAGTCGTCACCTGCGGTACGCTGGTTGGCTGACGAGACGAATCCCTCTTCCGGGTTTAACGAGGAGGGCAAAAGCTCGAAGGGCACAAATCCCTTCCACTCATATTCATCGGTGTCACCCCTGCGCGGCAACAGGCCTGTACCTTTTCTTACAGGCACTCCGCCTCCTGTCTGCAGGCCGATGTTGCCGTCCACATCGGCATAGGCGAAGTTCTGGCTTATCGACCTGAAGTTGCTCAGGGCTTCACGGAACTCATCCCAGTTGCCAGCCCGGTTAAGCATGTATACTGCCTTTATCTCGTCGCTTTCACGGTATCCTGACCAGCACATTGTCAGCATGACATCATCAATACCCCTCATGCCGGAGATGACCGGACCGTGATGAGTGTACCTGATGACCTTTGTAACGGAAGAATCGTCACTGATTTTGATTACCTCCTCCTCATCCCTGAATGGCAGCCACTCGCCTTTATACAGGTAGTCGTTTCCGGTTGAATCAACCGTCTCAACAAACAGGTCGATATCATCAACACTCAGGTTCGTCATACCCCATGCTATTCGGTCATTGTGTCCTCCCACAATGAACGGCTCACCCGGGAATATCACCCCGGTCACGTTAAGTTCCCCGGGGATGACCTGGTGAACCTGCATCCAGAACCCCGGGATATTCAATCCCAGGTGCATGTCGTTTGAAAGTATCGGTTCCCCGGTCTCGCTCCTGCTGCCCGAAACAGCCCAGTTGTTGCTTCCCGACAGGGTAAAGATGCCAAGTTCCTCAAGCTCCTTCATTGAGCCTATTGCAGATAATGCCTCCTCCATCAGCTTCTCATCAATCACGAAATCAGGGAATACCACCTCATCAACCAGCTTCCAGTCGGCAATCAGCTCCGCGGCCTTCTCCGGCCCGAGCATCTTCCCCAGCTTATAACGGTTTATCTCGTCTGACAGGTTGGAAGAGGCGAGATCCCAGCCGATAAACCCTATAATATTGGTAATATCTATCATTGTCCAGGGCTCGGGACTGTAACCGAGTATCCTGAACTCCGGAGGCAGTTTTTTGCCGCTCTCAGTTATCCAGGCATTTACTCCGTTGGCATAGGCCTGGAGGGTGGCAAGAATTGCGGGATCCTCCTTATCAAGGAGCATCTGTGATTTCTTTGACATCCCCAGCGCCCTTAGAAAATAGTCGGTCTCCGTCATGTCGCGCTTGAAAAGTTCGGAAAGCCTGCCCTGGGTTGCATGCCGTACCATGTCCATCTGCCACAACCTCTCCTGGGCGGTGATATACCCGGTCATGAAATAGAGATCGTGCTCATTGGTGGCATAGATATGCGGAACCCCGCGCTCATCTCGGATGACCCTGACGTCAGCCGTAAGCCCTGAAAGGTTCTTCTCTCCGTTAAGCTCGGGCAGACCCGACTTGCGGAGAGAGGAGACAACAATGACAACTGCGATCAATGCAACGGCAACAATGACGCCAATGATCTTAAGGGAAGTTTTAAGGATCTTCATGGTGGTTTAATTTGGTTTGCTTAAAATTAGTAAATGCTGTGCACCCGGCAATATTCACGGCAGTCAGCTTTTAAAAAAAATCCGCCTTCCCTGCGGACAGTTGCGGCATATATCTGTCCCTCCCCGGCTTCTGATGACAGCATTCCTGAACGAGACATACTTATCTCCATCCCATATATCCCTGAATGCCTGGTTATTGAGATTGCCCATGGAGTGATCTGCATTCTTATCATAACAACATGGTACCACATCGCCGTCGGCAGTGATGACCGCCGTGGTCCACATTCTCATGCACCCTCTCGCCGGGGAGCGGGCTGACTTCCATTGACCCCTTTCAAACATGTACCTTGATCTTCTTGCGTCAGAGGGCATCCACTCTCCTGCCCTCTCATTGTCAATCACCTGTATGCTCTTTATCCTGAACCCAGCCCCGGCGGACGCGGCAAATGCAGCTGCGGCTGTCGCTTCATGCTCATTGCCCCTGTGCAGCAGGAACTGAAGCTCCGGCTTCAGCGACGAGCCCGTCTCCCTGATGATCCCGGTCAGTCTCCTTATGCCGTCAGTGACACGCGCATGATCGCCGCCTCTCCTGTATATATGGTATGCTTGCGGGGTTACCCCGTCATAGGAAATAATTATCCTCTTCAGGGAAGAGGCCGCCAGCTTAAGGCATGTCTCCCTGTCGAGAAAGTGACCGTTTGTCGAGATCTCCGGATTCATTCCTGTGAAGAGCTCAAGAATATCGAAGAAACGGGGATGCATCATCGGCTCCCCCTGGAAGGAGAGCCGCGAAGAAAACGTCCGGCCACTGAGCTCATCTGCAATTTTTTTTGCCAGGGTGGTACTGATGAAGCCGTTCTCTCTCCTGAGAAGCCCGGCGCCGGTGAAACACTCCGGACAGGCAAGGTTGCACCTGCTGCTCAGCTCAACACTTATCGCCGGCGGTAAGGGCGGATTGACGGAAATGCCGAGGAATCTCTTAACTGCATAAGAGAAAACAGAGTAACTTGCATTCAGTAACGGTGAATTCATGGCAGTGTCAAATGAACAATTTTTTTTCCTCAATGTATAGGGTAGTGGGGACTATTCCGGTCATTACTATACAAAGATGATCTGATTAATAACAACTAATAAACAGAATGACCATGAAAACCAGAGTATTTTTAACAGTGATAGCTTCGGCACTTCTTCTCCTTATATCGGCAGGAGATCTGTCAGCATCAGCTGCTCCGGCCAAAACGAAGAAGGATCAGCAGAAGGTTGTCATCATCCGCGGAAGGGTGATTGATACCGAGACCAACCTCCCACTTGTTTTTGCAGGCATAGCAGTACAGGGAACCAACGTCTCAACCGTCACCAACCTCGACGGTGAATTCACTCTTAAGGTAGGCGATGACGAGACAGGCAAGATCGAGTTCTCCTACGTCGGATACAAGAACAAGGTGATGGCTATCGATGAGATGAAGACCAACGGCCAGCGCAATGTTATTGCCATGGAAACCGCAATGATCCCGATTAAAGAGGTCATTGTAAAACCACTGATCCCGACTGAAATCATGGAGCAGGTGATAGCCCGCTTCAGCGACAACTACCCGGTGATTCCGAATGACATGACCGGGTTCTACCGTGAGACTATCAGAAAAAACCGCAGTTACATCTCTATAGGAGAAGCCATTGTTGAAGTCTTCAAGGCTCCCTATCAGAATGACCTCAGGTTTGATGCCGTCAGGATATACAAGGGGAGGAAGAGCAATGACGTTGAGAAGATGGATACTGTCCTCTTCAAACTCCAGGGCGGCCCCACAACAACCCTGTACCTTGATGTGGTCAAGAACCCCGAGACCTTCCTTACAAGGGAATCTCTCAGTCAGTATGACCTCGAGCTGACAAGCATGGTGGTCATTGATGACAGGACCAATTACGTTATCAACTTCTACCAGAAGCCCTTCATCTCAACACCTCTTTACCAGGGAAGAATGTTCATTGATATCGAGACCTATGCCGTGGCACAGGTGGAGTTTGCATTCAACCTCGAGAACAAGGAGCTTGCAACATCAATGTTCATCAGGAAGAAACCCCTGGGTATGCAGGTGACACCCGAGGTAACCTCTTACATGGTCCGTTACCGTGAAATGGACGGCAAATGGTACTTCACCCACTCCAGGGCAGAGGTCAAATTCAAGGTTGACTGGAAGAAGAAACTCTTCAATACAAACTACACCACGATGTCAGAGCTTGCCATAACAGATCGTACAGAGCAGGACGTTGTGAAATTCACATCAAAGGAGAGAATCAAGCCGACGGACGTCTTCAGTGAAGAGGTGGCAGCCTTTGCAGATCCCGACTTCTGGGGAGACTATAACGTCATTGAGCCGGATCAGAGCATTGAGGCAGCGATAAAAAGACTTAGCAGGAAAGTAAAATTCAGCGACAGGACGGAATAACGAAGGGCCACTGAAGAATGACCAGTGACAGTGATATCATAAGGAGGATCAGGCAGGGCGACAAACAGGAGTTTGAGAAGCTGTTCAGATCCTCCTATGTTTCACTGGTGCGGTATGCAAAGACAATCCTCAGAGACCATGACACTGCGGAAGAGATAGTTCAGGAACTCTTCTTCAGGCTCTGGCAGGACAGGCAGAACCTCACGATTGAAAGCTCTTTGAACGGATACCTTTATCGCTCAGTCCATAACAGGGCGCTTCACTATATAGAACATCAGCAGGTGGTCAGCCGCCATGCAGGCGAGATGACTGCCAGGGCTGAAGTGGTCTCGGAACCTGTGACCGAAGCGATATACTACAGCGAGCTACAGGCCAGGGTGGCAAGAGTGCTCGAACGCCTGCCCGAGAGGTGCAGGATGATATTCAGGATGAGCCGGTTCGAAGGACTGAAATACAACGAAATAGCGAATAAACTTACGGTTTCTCTCAAGACTGTCGAGGCAGACATGGGAAAAGCCCTCAGGGAATTCAAAAAAGCACTTGCAGAGTAATGATAAAGAATAAACATACAGACCAGTTGAATGACCGGGAGTGGGCCGAGGCGGCAGCATGGCTCTCTGGTGAAGAGAGCTCCGGAGACGAAGCGGCCAGGCTCCTGATCAGTGAAGAGGGAGAGATAATGAAAAAATGGAATGATCTGAAATATACAGATGACAGAATTATTGATGTTGACAAAGCCTGGGAGAAACTCAATGGCAGATTAGAGGCCGAAACGCCTGTAATAACCTTTCAGAGAGCTTCATTCCTCCGGACATTCGCCAGGATTGCCGCAACGGTAATCATCGTTGCAGGCATCGGATGGCTTCTCTTTGAGGTTGCTGCTCCGGATAAACTGACAGTTGCATCCTCAGTTGATGAGAAGAACATCGAACTGCAGCTTGCCGACGGCAGCAAGGTCTATCTCAACCGTGACAGTGAGCTGACCTACCCGAAGGAGTTCGGTCGCAACAGCAGAAAGGTGTCACTTAAGGGCGAAGCCTTCTTCGACATAGCCCCTGACGCATCACGTCCCTTTATCATCGATGCCGGAAAAGCCAGCGTCATGGTGCTGGGCACCTCGTTCAGCGTGATGACTGACAACGGCAACAATGAGGTTGAAGTATTTGTTGAATCAGGCAAAGTCATGCTAACAAGTTCTGACGGATCGCACAGCATGACCCTCGAGCCTGACTACGTGGGAAAGGTATCTTCCGGTGGCTCGTCACAGGCTGTCAACACCAACGCCAATTACCTGTCATGGCATACTGACCTGCTGGTCTTCGACGGCGAACCTCTTGAGGTGGTCTTCAAAGACCTGAAACGCACCTTCAATATCGATATCAGGGCAGGTGACCCGGTGATAAACGGGTACAGGCTGACCTCTCCTTTTGAACACCAGCCTCACGATACAATTATTAAACTGATTTGCACTACCTTTAACCTTCGTTCTGTCAGGGAGGAAGGTGCTTATACGCTCTATCCAGGACAGGCTCAATAATATCTGATGCGGCCAACGGGTTCAAGGGGAAATCCAGCGATCCTGGTTGCGGGACTGTTGCTTCTCTCCCTTAATTCGTTCTCGCAGGAGAACGTCCTTGACAGGGAGCTTAAACTGACAGGAAACAGTACACCGGCATCCAGGGCCCTGAGCGAGGTAAGCAGGCTTACCGGCTTCCTCTTTACCTATGACAGTCAGATAATCAATGCCGACAGGGCATTTGTAATCCCCCGTTACGATATGACGGTGAGGGAGATCCTCGATTCTGTGACCGGTGACCCCGCCGTAAGATATTCAGTGATTGGGAGGCACATCATCCTCTACCGCGAGATTGCGGGAACTCCTGCTGACGACACTCTCGCTGAACCGGCACCCCTGACCTTTTTTATAAGCGGCAGGATAACCGATGCCGAGAGCTCCGAACCCCTCCCCTATGCCACTATCGGAATCAGCAGCCGTGGCAGGGGAACAGTGACTAACATCAACGGCGATTTTATACTCAGGGTCAGCGTGGAGTGCCTTGAGGATACGCTTTCTGTTTCATATGTGGGTTATGTCAACCGCCGGATACCTGTCAGAAGTCTGCCGGGCAACTACATGACCATCAGCATGGACAGGGATTTCATCCCTATCCCCGAAATAATTATCAGGGCACAGGACCCTCTGCTAATAATCCGGAAGACGATCTCATCGGTGGCATCCAACTACGGCACCACACCGGCGCTGCTGACCGGTTTTTACCGTGAGGGAGTCTACCGCCGGAAAGAGCCCCAGATATACTCTGAAGCAGTGGTGCAGATATATAAGAGCCCCTACGCCCGGTCATTGCAGACTGATCAGATGAAGGTTCTGCGCAGCAGGAAGATCGAAAACCTTGAGGCAAAGGACACGCTTGCTGTCAGGCTCAAGGCCGGATTAAGCGCCTCACTGTCGCTCGACGGCATGAGGCACCTGTTTGATTTTCTTGATCCTGAGTCATTCAACTCATACGAGTACCATCTCACGGATATCGTAACCATCGACGGGCAGACTGCCTTTGTTATATCATTCAGCCAGAAGAACTGGGTAACGGAACCCCTGATGCAGGGTGACATCTATATCGATGTCGACAACTACAGTGTCGTTCTGGCAGAATTTGAAGTGAATCCTCTCTTTATTGACCAGACGGGTGAATCATTGATAAGCCGTCTCCCCCGCGATTACTCGATGAAACCTGAGTATGTCAGGTACAGGGCGCGCTACAGACAGGTTGGAGGGAGGTACTGCCTGTCACACGTAAGAGGCGATCTCGGCTTCCTGGCCAGGGGAAAGAAAAAGCTGTTCAGCAGCCGCTTCAATATCTTCTTTGAGCTTGCTGTTACCGATTACCGTACAGATAATGTGGAGCGGTTTGACCACGAGGAGCTTGCTCCTGCCTATTCGATCTTCTCGCGAACCATCAACGGGTATGACGCGGAGTTCTGGCAGGACTTCGATTTTCTCAAACCGGAGGAGGACCTCGTAGAGGCTCTCCAAAAACTCAATGTGAGACTGGGTGAATTCGGCAGGAACCCTCTGCCCTGAAAGTGAACTGCCCCGGAGAAGTTCGCTGGCAACCTGTTACTGGAAGTAGACAGGCATGTTTATACTGCTGATTGCCAGACGGGAGGCCGCTAGTACCTTTCCAGTATCTTGTAGAGGGCTGTGAGGTCAGGCGTAAGGATGATCTCCGTCCTCCTGTTCTTCTGCCTTGCATCGGGGGTCTTGTTCGGATCAACAGGCATGTATTCGCTTCGGCCTGATGCCACCAGCCTCTTCGGGTTGATATGAGTATCCTGCGTAAGGACCCTGATCACGGTGGTGGACCTTTTTACACTAAGGTCCCAGTTGTCAAGTATCTGCTGGCCCGGTGCAGCCCTGTAAGGCACATCATCAGTATGGCCCTCGATGGTGACGGTGACATCCGTATTCTTCTCCAACAGGGCTCCCAGCTTGCGCAGGGCAGCGCGGCCGTTGGCGTCAATCTCATAGCTTCCTGTCCTGAACAGCAGCTTGTCATCCATCGATACATATACCTGGCCATTCTTCGTGGTCACAGTGAGCCCGTTGTTCTCAAAGCCGAAGAGCGCATCTGAAACCTTGTCTTTCAGCGCCTTCACCGCCTTTTGCTGGGCGTCAAGCATCTTCTCGAGCTCAGCCAGTCTGACATTACGCCTCTCAAGTTCGTAGGTGAGTTCCTCGAGGGCTGCTTTTTTGGTGTCAAGGTTCATCTCGAGATCACGCATCAGATCCTCCCTCTGCTGAAGTTCAGTCTGCGTCTGCCTCAGGTCGGCCAGCAGCCGCTGCGTCTCCTCCGCCCTTCCCGCAGCCATCTCGGCCTGTGCCTTCTGAAGCTCCTCATAGCGGGTGGTGAGCCTGCCATATTCATCCCTTGATTGCGTCAGGTCAGACTGAACCTTTTCAAGCTCAGTCTTCAACCTGGCTGTCTCTTCCGTGAGTTGCGCCAACTTCGTTGTGAGCTCCCTGTTCGACATTGACAGCCAGATATTCTCTGCCTTCAACGAATCACGCTCCGCCATCAGCATGTAACTCCTGTCATTCAAGGTATTGTACTTCTTACCAGTCACACATGAGCCTGCTGCCAGTGCAATCAGCACTACCGGTAATAAAATTTTCCGTGAGATCATGACCTGCCTTTTTTTGACTTTACCCCTTCTGCGAATTAAACAATAAACTCCTAACCCTGTTGTTAATAGTTGAATGATTAATTAACAATAGGGAATATTTACAACCATCACCGGGTTTGATGAAATTGATGCGAAACTTAAAATATGAGTATCTTTGCCCGGTCATTCAGGAACATTTTTTAAATGTCAGAAACAGAAAGGCTGTTAGACAGGATAGAAACCCCTGCCGACATGAGGAAACTTGACAGGCTGGAGCTTGTCAGGTTTAGCAATGAGCTCAGGCAGAATATCATAGACGAGGTCAGCAACAATCCCGGTCACTTCGGTGCAAGCCTCGGGGTTGTTGAGCTGACCGTCGCCCTGCATTATGTATATAACACACCTTATGACAAGATAGTGTGGGATGTGGGGCATCAGGCTTACGGGCACAAGATAATCACGGGCCGGAAGGCACAGTTCCACACAAACCGCAAATACAAGGGTATCAGCGGATTTCCACGTATTGCTGAGAGTGAGTATGACGCTTTCGGGGTGGGCCATTCATCAACCTCCATCTCTGCGGCGCTGGGAATTGCCGTGGCATCACAGGTAAAGAAGGAGAAGCGCAAGGTGGTGGCAGTCATAGGCGATGGCGCCCTGCAGGCAGGCCTGGCATTCGAGGGACTGAACAACGCCGGGAACCAGAAGGCCGACCTCCTGGTGATTCTCAACGACAATAACATCTCAATTGACGCCAGCGTGGGAGCCATGAAGGAGTACCTGCTCGATATCACCACCAGCAGGACCTACAACAGGTTCAAGGACAGGGTGTGGAGACTGCTGGGCAGAAGCAAGAGAGTAGGGTCTAAAGCACAGCTGATTGCCTCGCAGATTGAAGGAACCATCAAGGGAACGGTACTGGTGAACAGTAATATGTTCGAGGCATTGAAATTCAGGTACTTCGGTCCTATCGACGGGCATGACGTCATGCACCTTACAAGGGTGCTTGAAGACCTCAAAACCATACCCGGACCCAAGCTCCTTCATTGCATTACGGTCAAGGGAAAGGGATTTCCAAAGGCAGAGCAGGACCAGACTATTTTCCATGCACCGGGACGGTTTGACAAATGCACCGGTGAACTGATCAAACCTTCTGAATATTCAAAGCACCCTCTTTACCAGGAGGTCTTTGGCCATACAATACTGGAACTGGCACGGCAGAATGATAAGATCGTTGGCATAACGCCTGCCATGCCCTCCGGGTGCTCCCTGAACATCATGATGAAGGAGATGCCTGAAAGAGCATTTGACGTGGGCATCTGCGAGCAGCATGCCGTGACATTCTCGGCAGGTATGGCAGCCAACGGACTGCTTCCTTTCTGCAACATTTATTCATCTTTTATGCAGCGGGCCTATGACCAGGTGGTTCATGACGTGGCGCTGCAGGGACTGAAGGTCATCTTCTGCCTCGACCGGGGAGGACTGGTAGGCACTGACGGCGCCACCCACCACGGATTCTTCGATCTTGCCTTCATGCGCAACATTCCGGGTATGATAACAGCTGCACCAATGGATGAGGTGGAGTTACGGAACATGATGTACACCGCACAGCTTGACAAGATAAATGGTCCCTTCAGCATACGCTATCCGCGGGGCGCAGGAGTAATATGCGACTGGCGGCAGCCGTTTGAGGAGATACCCGTGGGTAAGGCACGGGTTATCAGCGATGGGAAGGATATAGCATTGCTCAGTATCGGCCACGCCGGCAACTTTGTCGTTGATGCCGTGGCCTCACTCCGTGAACAGGGTATTTCTGTAATGCATTATGACATGCGTTTTGCCAACCCGCTTGATGAGGAGGTTCTGCATGAGGTGATGAAAAAGTTCCGGAAGATCATCACCGTGGAAGACGGTATTATCAAGGGAGGGTTTGGCAGCGCCGTGGTTGAGTTTGCTGCCGATCACGGATACAAGGCTGATATAAAGCGTATGGGTATACCCGATTACTTTGTTGAGCACGGTAGCCAGAAGGAGCTGTGGCATGAGTGCGGGTATGACGCCGACGGCATCCGCATGGCCGTCCTGGATGCAGTCGGGAACCCCCGGCCGGCAGTCCATAAACAGTCGGCAATCAGCAGCCGGCAGTCGGCAGTCGGCAGCAAGACTGGTGACTGAGGACTGGTGACTGAGGACTTTCATGTTCCTGTTGACCGTAGAGCCTGTCCCGAATAGCCATCAGGCGTATCGGGACGATTCAGTATTGTAGACCATGGGACAATACACAGACATTTCGCCGTAGGCGATCAAGTATTGTAGTTGAACATTAAAATTAATCCTTTTACTCGTAGAACATATAGTATTGTATAACAAGCTATTATAAACATGTTAATGCAAACCAACCAACCATGAAAAACCTCCTTGTAATAGCCCTTGCAGCCCTCGTTCTGGCCTCCTGCGGCAACCCCGCCACCCCTAAGGAAGAGTGGATCTCCCTCTTCAACGGTGAGAACCTCGACGGATGGGTGATCAAAATCAAGGGTTTACCCCTTGGTGAAAACTATAAAAGCACCTTCAGGGTCGAAGACAGCATTATGAAGGTTTCATACACTGAATATGATACTTTCAGGTATGAATTCGGACACATCTACTACAAGGAACCCTTCTCCTCGTACAAACTGCGGGTTGAATACCGCTTTACAGGCGAACAGGCTCCCGGCGGACCCTCGTGGGGTTACCGCAACAGCGGCATTATGTTCCACTGCCAGGATCCGGCAACAATAGGTCTTGACCAGGACTGGCCCGCATCCGTGGAGGTGCAGTTCCTCGGCAGCACAGCTGAGAGGGAGACCACAACGATGAATGTCTGCACCCCTCATACGCATATTGTGATGGGAGATTCACTCATAACCCGGCACTGCAACTCCTCTTCGTCGAAGTACTTCTATGATGATGCATGGGTTATGGCGGAGCTCGTTGTCTATGGCGACAGTCTGATTCATCACATCGTGAACGGCGACACCGTATTGACATACTCAAAGCCTCAGATTGGCGGAGATCTTCCGGAGGGCTTCACCCTGCCTCAGGGCACACCGCTGAGGAAGGGTTACATAGCCTTGCAGTCGGAATCGCATCCGGTGGAGTTCCGGAAGGTGGAGATTCTCAAGATCAGGCTGTAGACAATAGGCAATAGGCAGTGGTCCAGTCAGCAGCCCGCAGTCGGCAGTCGGCAGTAGAGACGCCGTAGAGCCAGTCCCGAAAGCCGGAAGGCGTATCGGACGATCAGGTATTGTAGATAATGGGCAGTACCCTCCCATATTAGGCTATAGGCCTTTAAGTATTGTAGTCTGTTCATGTAATAGACCATAACAGGCATTTCAAAAAATTATCCTATTTTCGCATCCTGCCAAACCTCATGTTTTCAGACTGAGGACTGCAGACTGAGGACTGCAGACTACTTATTGCCCGGATGGCAGGGCCGAGCGTAAAGAAATGATCCGGTGGATCATTTTAGCGAAGGCGCCAGATTGCGGGGTGGCCGAGCGTCAAAAAACACCCGGTGGGTGTTTTTAGCGAGCAGCCGGACCGCAGGGGAAGCAATTCCGCCATCCGGATGAGGTGAGTTAACTGAGTATTGATTATAACAGAGTATACTAAAGAAAAACAAGTGAGAATGATATTGCCCGGATGGCGGAATTGGTAGACGCGCTGGTCTCAAACACCAGTGGCAGCGATGTCGTGTGGGTTCGATTCCCACTCCGGGTACATAGTTAAGCCGGCCCTGACGATCACTCACAGAGTAATGTCAGGATGCTGACCGCAGGCGTCAGCATTCGATACCGGCTCCGGGTACTCCAGAAACCCCTTAACTGACACATGTTGAGGGGCATTTTCTTTTATGGGATACAAATAGGATAGAAAAGACACCTGATCATTATGAAGTTCCGGCAGAAGTCTCGCCGGCCCCGGATTTGCCAAATGACTTAAATAAGTTTTCAAGAATAGCTGAAATTTTCATCGTGAAATCCCGGATGAGATCAAGGGGGATATCTCTTTTCAGATTTTCCGGGTCCTTTAGCTCTGCAGCATTGAACTGAAGCCTGGTTTCAATAAGCCTCCTTTTGAGCAGAAGCCTTTTTCTCTCGATTGCGAAATCAGAAAATGAAGATATAGACCTTATTTTATAAACATTTCTCTCTCTCATCAGTGGCTATTTTGGGAAAAAATGACTGATAACGGATCTTATGACAGGCTTTTCAAGTGAATATCTGGCAGTGAGAACAAATATCAGCAACAATAACAGATCGAACCCGGCAACGATCAGAAATCCGGCAGCAGTTGAATTCAAAATATCCCCCAGCCAGAAGGCAGCTGCAATGGAAAGAAACAGGAGTACGACGGAAGCCAATAAGATAACTATTAAAACCTTGATAAGAGAACTCAAAAACCTTGATATTGCTTCTGCAATACTCAGTTTGACAATCTCAAGGTTTAAGTCTAAATACTCCTTAACATCCTTTCTTATACTGTTTAATTCATCAATCATTTCAGCGATTTGAGTCAGGTGGATTTTATTACGAGGTTGTTAAGCTCAAAATGTCGGCAGGAAGGATTTTCTTGTTAGGTTGCCAATCTCATTCGGACGTTCCGGATGATTTCCCTGTGAGGTTATCAATCTCATTCTGAAGGTCTGACATCCGTTTTTCAAGCTCCTCTATAATTTTTTTCGATTTCTGGCCGGCTCCGGATTTCAGATTCCCGATCTCCTTTTCAATATCTTCAAATTTCATCTTCAGCTTTTCACGTGATTCCTTTCCGCTTCCCGGTGCATAAAAATATGCAATGACACCTCCTATCAATGCCCCCGTGATCAGTCCTGCAAAAAAAGATCCGAATGATTTCATGCTCATAATTAATTAGTTAAAATAGCTCATGTAAATATATGAATTTTTGATTTACTCCCCAGCCAGGTCAATATGCCATGATTCAAAAAGTCTCTCCTGACAGATGAGCAATGAAATCCTTAGATTTTCTTTTGAGCATTTATAGGTTACTTCATTATAAGAGGCATCCCCGTATGGGATGCTTTTTTTTGTTGTTAAATTAGTCGGTAAAATAACACCATTTATGACACACCCTGTCCGTATCTCCTCAATCGACATCATGCGAGGCCTCACCCTCCTCTTGATGCTCTTTGTAAACGATCTCAACATGAAGGTGGCTCCCGCATGGCTGGGCCATATGAAGTCCGACTTTGACGGTATGGGACTTGCCGACTGGGTCTTCCCCGGCTTCCTTTTTATTGTGGGAATGGCAATACCCTTCGCCATGTCAGGAAGGATAAACAGGGGAGAACCGGTGTTGAAAATATTCCTGCACATTATAGTCCGGACGATCAGCCTGCTCATCATCGGTGTGCTGATGCTCAACTCGGGAAGAGTCAACCCTGAAACCACCGGTATGGGCAAGGACCTGTGGGCACTGCTTATGTATGTCTCGGTTTTCTTCTTCTGGAACGACTACCCGGCCGACCGGAGGAAACTGCTTTTCACAATTCTGAGAGCAGCAGGTGTGGCTGCACTGATCTTCCTGGTCATTATCTTCAGGTCAGGTCCCGCGGATGATCCCGGCTGGCTGATTACCGGATGGTGGGGAATCCTCGGGCTTATCGGGTGGGGCTACCTGGTGGCATCACTGATATACCTTGCAACCCGCGATTCAATTGCAGCAACCACTATAGCGGTGTTATTCTTCCTGGCGGTGAATATCCTTGACGCCTCGGGAGTTCTCGGTTTCCTTGATCCGGTCAGGCCTGCCCTGGGTATAATTATCCAGGGAAATGTTCCGCTGATTGTGCTGACGGGAATGCTGGCGGGTGTCCTGATCAGAAAAATGCAGGACTCAGGCTATGAACGCATTCTTTTGTTATTTGTCGCTTTGGGAATTTTATCCCTTGCCTCCGGCTTCATCCTGAGAAGCTGGTTCATAATCTCCAAGATAATGGCTACTCCCAGTTGGGGCATGATCTGCAGCGGGATAAGCTTCCTGGTTTTTGCACTGATTTACTGGCTTGCCGATGTGAAAGGTTACAGAAAGTGGGCGGCATTTGTCAGTCCCGCAGGCAAGCACTCGCTTACCACCTATCTCGCTCCGGATATCCTCTACCACGCAATCTGGATGTCGGCCGTCCCGGTGCTTATCTACAAGCAGTCGTCAGAACCCCTGGTTGTCATCATTGGCTCCATTGCATGGGCGCTTCTCATGGCCGGACTGACAGCCCTTCTGGCGAAAATAAATATTAAACTGAAACTCTGATCAGATCGCAGGACAGGCTGCCGAACCCTGATGCGCAAAAACAGGTAAAGCAGATTCAGGTTTTCCCAATTCTACTGTAGTACTCGCCAATCAGCTCCTCCCTGCTCACCTGCTTTCCGTGACCTGGAAGGAAGATTTCACACCCGGTATCAATGATCTTCCGCCAGCTTTTCAGAAGGAGTTCAACATCATCAGCAAAGGGCGGGAAGGGCTTGCCAGGAGTGGTGCCTATGATTGAATCGCCGGCAATCGCGATGACGCCGTCAATGACCAGTGTCACTCCTCCCGGCGAATGACCTGGTGTGTGAATTACATAGCCGTTGATGCCAAACCGGTTCAGATCAAATGTCTCACCAAAAATATGGTCAGCCCGGCAGGGCTCATACCTGAAGGCAGGTGCGATCTTTCTGCCAATCTCAACGATGCCTTTTGTGATAGCGTATGTTCCTTCCGGAATAGGAGTGTCGCCTAAAGCAAGAGCCTCACTCTCAGCCTCCTGCACGACTACTTCTGCACCGTATTCACGGGCAAGCCAGGCAGCATTGCCGGCATGATCAAAATGAGTATGCGTCAGTACAACTGCCTCCGGAACAATACCCTTTCTGCAAAGTGCATGCTCAATCCTGCCCCGGTCAAATGAAATACCCGTATCAACCACGATTGACCTGTTGTTGCGGGTCACCACAAAAACATTACATCTTGCCGGCGTCAGTCGTGTGACTGAAGTGCCCTTTCCTGTATCAGGAATATCAATCATACCACTAAGATATAACAGTTGCAGGCTTTCGTTGACAATATTACGCATAAACATTCATAACTTTGATCCACATAACAGATAATTGCAAGATGAAATCCATTCCTATCTACCAGGTTGATGCTTTTGCCAACGGACCATTCACGGGTAACCCGGCCGCTGTGTGCGTTCTCACTGACCCTGTCGCCGAAGAGACGATGCAGAATATCGCCATGGAAAACAACCTTGCCGAGACAGCTTTCATCACCCGCGGGAAAGATGAATGGATGATAAGGTGGTTCACGCCGGTCACAGAGGTTGACCTCTGCGGCCACGCCACCCTGGCATCGGCATTCATTGTGCTTAATATACTTGAGCCGCAAAGCGAAGAGGTTATCTTCCGTTCACGTGTGATGGGAACCCTTACTGTCAGGAAGAAAGATGATCTGCTTGAACTCGATTTCCCGACTGACGAGCTTCGCGAATGCGCTGTTCCTGAACTGGTTAAGGCAAGCATCGGAAAAGCACCTCTCGAGAGTTATATAGGGCGAAGTGACTACCTTCTTCTCTACGGCAGCGAATCAGATATTCTTGCACTAAAACCCGATTTCAGGAAGCTTGCTGCAGCTGAAGGAAGGGGAATAATAGTTACTGCCCCGGGATCGGCCACTGATTTTGTCTCGAGGTTCTTCGCTTCCCAGGCTGGTATAGACGAAGATCCGGTAACAGGCTCGGCACACACATCCCTGACCCCCTTCTGGTCAGCCCGTCTCGGGAAGAAGAGACTCACTGCCCGGCAGCTCTCAGCCAGGGGAGGATCGCTCGAGTGCGCCAACAAGGGTAACCGTACCCTGATTGCCGGCAGGGCCATCCTCTATCTTAAAGGGGAGATATACGTTTAACTTAGCGTAAAAACGATTAAGTTTGCGGTCGAATTTAAAGTTGATGACAAAAAAAGATGCCATTCATCCCTACGGGGAGAAGCAGGACCAGTTCGACAGGCGCTACCTGCGCATGGCTGCGGTATGGTCAGAAAACTCCTATTGTCAGAGGAGAAAGGTTGGCGCCCTGATAGTAAAAGACAAGATGATCATCTCTGACGGTTACAACGGAACTCCGGCCGGATTCGAAAATGTTTGCGAGGATGAGAATAATGTGACCAAACCGTACGTTCTACATGCTGAGGCTAATGCCATCACCAAGGTAGCCAGGTCAAACAACTCAAGCGACAACGCCACCCTGTATATCACTGACTCTCCATGCATAGAGTGCGCAAAGCTGATAATACAGTCGGGCATCAGGCGTGTCGTCTACAGTAACCAGTACCGCAACCTCGACGGCATTGAGCTTCTTAACAGGGCAGGCATAGAGCTTGTCTTTATTGAACCCGCAGAAAAGAAAAATGAAATATAACAGAGCTTACCTCCCGCTGATAATTGGATTTTCAGTTGCCCTGGGCATCCTTATAGGTTTTTACATGCCTCATCCGCAGAGCGGACTCTACACCAACTTCCCCCCTTCAAATGACAAGTTGAGCCGCGTGCTCGACATAATTGAATCTGATTATGTCGATACCGTCAACCGCAATTCACTGATAGAGGAAGCCATACCTGTGATGCTTCGCAAGCTCGATCCTCATTCCGTATATATTCCGGCCACTGACCTGGCCAGGGCTAATGAACCGCTGCAGGGCAACTTTGACGGAATAGGAGTATCATTCAATATGCTTACCGATACCGTTCTTATAATCAGCGCCATCCCCGGAGGACCATCAGAGAAGGCCGGGATCATCGCGGGAGACAAGATCATCTTTGTCAACGACTCCCTCATTGCCGGAAAGAGTATACCAGACGAGGATGTCGTCAAAATGCTCAAGGGTCCGCGCGGCACCAAAGTTGATCTCAAGATTGAACGCAAGGGAACGGATACATTGCTTCCTTTCACTATCGTGCGGGATAAGATACCAATTTACAGCGTTGACGTCTCATACATGATGTCTGATGAGGTTGGTTACATCAAAATATCCAACTTCGCCCTTACCACCCACGATGAGTTCATCCAGGGTCTTCGTGAGCTGAAGGACCAGGGTATGAAGAAACTGATCCTCGATCTCAGGGGCAACTCCGGAGGAGTGATGGATGCCGCCACAATGATAGCCGATGAGTTTCTCCCTGACGGTAAACTGATAGTCTTCACCATGGGCAAATCAACCCCGAGACAGGATGTGAAAGCTACCTCCCGCGGCGATTTTGAAAAGGGTGAGCTGGTTGTGCTGATTGATGAGTGGAGCGCTTCCGCCAGCGAGATTCTCGCCGGCGCCGTACAGGATAATGACCGCGGAACAATTATCGGCCGCCGTTCGTTCGGCAAGGGCCTGGTGCAGGAACCGGTGGTGTTCCGTGACGGATCCGGTATGCGACTCACCGTTGCAAGATACTATACCCCCACAGGCAGGTCAATTCAGAAACCTTATGACGAGGGAGTGGACAAATATTACGAGGATCTGGGCAACAGGCTCATGCACGGCGAGTTCGAAGAGGCTGATTCCATTCAGATGGATGACTCCCTCAGGTTTACAACTCCCGGAGGAAAAACCGTTTACGGAGGAGGAGGCATAATGCCTGATATCTTCATCCCCATGGATACAACGGGAATTTCGGATTATTTCATGGCCATAAGAAACACAGGGCTGCTTTACCGGTATGCCATGAAGTTCACGGAAGACAACCGGGAGACACTGAAAAAATACAAGGACCTTCCCTCTCTTGAGAAATGGCTTTCAGGCCAGGATCTGATCTCAAAGTTCGTCAGGTTTGCCGAACAGAACGGCATTCCGGCAAACCGCCGGCAGCTTGAAGTTTCTGAAGAGATCATACATGTTCAGCTGAAGTCGTACATTGCCCGGAACATGCTTGACAATAAAGGTTTCTATCCCATATGGCAGGCGATTGACAGGACCCTTCTTGATGCCCTCAGCTATATAGAGAACATCTGACCATCCGTCAGAGGTCAAGTTTACCTGCAAAGCCGGTGATCAGCTCTGCTGACCTCTCCGTCTCCTCAATGAATCCCAGGTGTCCCGAATGCTCGAGGACAACAACCTCTGTAATCCCCGGAAGCCTGGTATCACGGATTGCCCTGTCAGGGCTGAAATAAAGATCCTCCCTGCCAAGTATCCAGAGTAGCGGCACCCTTCCACTTTCAACAATTATCTGTCGTGAAGGCCGTGCTATCATACCGTTCAGCAGAGCTATTATCCCTTCTCCGGTATTACGCGATGCAATCTCCTTTGCCCTCTTTAGCTCTTCAGGCATGGTTTTCAGGTTTCTCTCCGCGAACATCATGCTGACATTGCCTGGATACATGATGTTTTTTCTTCCCGCCCTGACAACGGCAATCTCCCGGTTCCTCCTTGCCACAGCCTCAGGAGTGTCAGCATGGGGGTGGGAATGAAAAAGCACATATCCGGCCAGCCTCTCTGGCCAGAGCTCGGCAAAGGCAAGGGCAACATACCCTCCCAGCGAGTGGCCAATCATTACAACCCGGCTTTCGCCGGCATCCGACAAAACCCTGTTGACAGCCCCGGCCAGAAATTCCATCGTATGAGTATCTCCTCTCACACCTGACCCACCGTGACCGGGCAGGTCAATGGTAATAACCCTGAATTCGTGCTTTAAAATTTTTTCAAGCGGCCTCCATACCTCCCCTGTCTCAAGGTAACCATGCAGCAGCACAACAGGTTTGCCCCTTCCGGTAACCTGGTATGAAACCTTTATTTCCTCATATTTAACATACATGTTAATTGATTATTTGTTTAAGGATAAAAACTTTTTAAATTTACGAGGAAGAAAAGATTTTCCATAGATCTTGCAAGCAACCCTGAACTCAAAAGTACAACACCGATGAACAAAGTCCTTTTCTCAGCTGTCTCAAAGAAATTTGTGATGGCGTTGGCCGGTTTGTTCCTGCTCCTTTTTCTCCCTGTCCACCTGGGCATTAATCTCCTGCTGCTTAAAAGTGATCCGGAGCCCTTTAACAAAGCCGCCCACTTCATGGCAACCTTCCCGCTGGTAAAGGTGGTGGAGATACTCCTGATCCTTGTGATCCTGGTACACATTTCCTACGGGGTGACCTTACAGGTGCATAACTGGCTCTCAAGGCCGGTAGGATATTCTGTGAGGAACAAATCCAGAACCCTGGCCTTCTCAAAATTTATGATCTGGACAGGAGGGGCAGTGCTGATCTTTATCGTCATTCATTTCTTTAATTTTTACTTTATCAAGCTGGGGATTGTTGATGGTGATCCGGAGAATTTTTATTCGGTCGCACACCAGCTTTTTGCCATCCCCGGTTATGTTATCCTATATTGGGTTTGCTTCCTGCTGCTGGGGTTTCATCTATACCATGCCCTGCAGTCAGCCTTCCAGACTCTCGGCTTCGCCAATACGTTCTGGACCCCTGTCATCAAGGCCATTGCACTTATTTATGCAGTAGTGCTGCCAATAGGATTTGCTATTATCCCGTTTGTCATCTGGCAGTTCAAATAACCTGAAGAAACAAGACAACATGATAACTCTTAACTCGAAGATTCCTGGCGGCCCCCTTGAAGAAAAGTGGACCAGGTACAAAGCCAATGCAAAACTGGTCAGTCCGGCCAACAAGAAGAAGCTTGATATCATTGTGGTAGGGACAGGCATCTCCGGCGCTCCTGCCGCCTCTGCTCTTGGTGAGCTGGGATACAATGTCAAGGTGTTCTGTTACCAGGACACACCACGCAGGGCACACTCAGTGGCAGCCCAGGGTGGCATCAATGCCGCCAAGAACTACAAAAATGACGGAGACAGTGTATATCACCTCTTTTATGATATTATTAAAGGTGGTGATTTCAGGGCACGTGAAGGTAATGTCTATCGTATTGCTGAAGTAAGCAACCAGGTCATTGACCATTTCACCGCCATAGGGGTGCCTTTTGCCAGGGAATACGGGGGAACGCTTACAACGCGATCATTCGGTGGCGTTCAGGTCTCCCGTACCTTCTATTCAAGAGGTCAGACCGGGCAACAGGTTTTACTGGGAGCATACTCATCACTGACCAGGCAGATTAAAGAAGGAACGGTAACCATGTATCCGCGGCGTGAAATGCTGGATCTTGTCGTTGTTGACGGTAAAGCAAGAGGTATTATAGTCAGGAACCTGCTTACCGGAGAGATTGAAAGGCATTCGGCCCACGCCGTCGTGCTTGCCACCGGTGGGTACGGTACCATTTACTACCTCTCCACCCTGGCAGTCAACTCAAATGCTTCTGCTGCCTGGAAGGCCTATAAGAGAGGCGCAGCATTTGCCAACCCGAGCTTCGTCCAGATACACCCTTCCAGCGTACCTCAGATGAACGAATTCCAGAGTAAGCTGACACTCATGTCCGAGTCACTGCGTAACGACGGCAGGGTCTGGGTACCGAAAACAAAGGGAGACAAAAGACCCGCCAATGAGATACCCGATGAAGAACGTGACTACTACCTTGAACGCAGGTATCCTGCATTTGGTAACCTGGTGCCACGCGACGTCGCTTCAAGGGCTGCCAAGGAGCGATGTGATGCCGGATATGGCGTAGGGCCGACAGGGCTGGCAGTCAATCTCGATTTCCGTGATGCCATTAATAAGCAGGGGAAGAAGGCAATAGAGGACAAGTATGGCAACCTCTTCGAGATGTACAAAGATATTACCGGCATCGATTCTTATGTTGAACCGATGCGTATATATCCTGCCGGCCATTATACAATGGGAGGACTCTGGGTCGATTACGAGCTTATGACAACTATTCCCGGCTTGTTTGCCGTTGGCGAATCGAATTTCTCAGATCATGGCGCCAACCGTCTGGGGGCAAGCTCTCTCATGCAGGGATCAGGAGACGGTTACTTCATCCTGCCCTATACAATCAGCAACTACCTGGCACCCGAGATAAAAACACCCAGGATAAAGACAGATATCCCGGAATTCCGGGAAGCAGAAGAGAAAGCGATTGAACGTATTAAGAAACTTCTTGCTATAAAAGGAAAAACAACCGCTACCGATTTTCACAAGAAGCTGGGCAAGATAATGTGGGATCATTGCGGGATGACCCGCAATGAGGCAGGACTGACTGAAGCCATAAGCATGATCAGGGGACTGAGGGATGAGTTCTGGAAGGACCTCATTGTACCGGGCCGCGCTGATGAACTGAACCAGGAGCTGGAGAAAGCCGGCAGAGTAGCCGATTTCCTGGAGCTTGGGGAGCTGATGATCATTGATGCCCTGAACAGGAGAGAGTCATGCGGCGCTCACTTCAGGGAGGAGAGCCAGACAGCAGATCATGAGGCTTTGAGAAATGATGATGAATTTGCTTATGTGGCCGCATGGGAATACAATAATGATCAACCCCCCATCTTACATAAGGAAGAATTGAAATTCGAGTTCGTGGAACTCAAACAGAGAAGTTACAAGTAAATATTATCACGGAAAGATATGAAGCTTACACTTAAAATATGGAAACAGAAGAATGCGGGATCTAAAGGCCGGTTCGCGAAATATGACCTTGACGGCGTAGCTGCGGAAATGTCTTTTATAGAAATGCTGACATACCTCAACCAGACACTTATTGAGAAGGGGGAAGAACCTGTCGCTTTTGAACATGATTGCCACGAAGGCATCTGCGGCAGTTGCGGCATGTACATTAACGGCTATCCTCACGGGCATATTAAGGGTATGACTACCTGTCTTCTATCCATGAGATATTTCAAGGACGGTGATACTATAGTGGTTGAGCCCTGGAGGGCAAAACCTTTCCCTGTAATCAAAGATCTGATCGTTGACCGCAGCGCTTTTGACAAAATACAGGCTGCCGGAGGTTTTATCACTGTAACGGCAGGCGCCGCGCCTGATGCCAATTCCATGCTTGTAAGCAAAAGAAACAGTGATCTTGCTTTTGACGCTTCAATATGCATCGGTTGCGGTGCCTGCGTGGCAGCATGCAAGAACGCCTCAGCCATGCTGTTCGTCTCTGCCAAGGTCTCACAATATGCCCTCCTGCCCCAGGGAAGACCAGAGGCAAAAGAGAGGGCAAAGGCAATGATAGCCGAGATGGACCGCCAGGGATTTGGCAGCTGCTCAAACACCGGCGCATGCGAAGCACAGTGCCCCAAACAGATCAAGCTCTTTAACATAGCACGCCTGAACAGGGAATATTACAAGGCGTTTTGAACATGAAGCGGCGGCCGGAGGAAGGCTGCTGCTTTCATTAAGTATCGTTTGATGCCGTCAATCTACCGGCAGGCCTCCTCTATCTCCTCCCCCGTCTTGGGCGCTGTCTTGCCAAGCATCCTCGATCCGCCGGCCGTGATCAGCACATCGTCCTCGATCCTGATCCCTCCAAAACCGAGCCAGGGTTCCACCTTATCGTAATTGATGAACTCCGTAAATTTCTTCTCCCCTTTCCATTTGGCAAAGAGCTCAGGGATGAAATAGATGCCCGGTTCAACGGTAAAGACATGGCCCGGTTTGTAAGGAAGTGCAAACCGCAGTGACCTGAGCCCGAACTGGGTGCTGCGCTTGACTTCATCATTATAACCGACAAAGTTCTCTCCAAGGCTCTCCATGTCATGAACGTCAAGACCCATCATGTGACCCAGCCCGTGAGGCATGAAAAGCGCATGGGCTCCGGCGGTGACAGCCACTGCCGGATCTCCCTTCATCAACCCCAGATCCTTAAGTCCCGAAGCGATTATTTCACAGGCGCCCAGATGCAGGTCTCGGTTTGAAATGCCCGGACCGGCTTTCCTGATTGATTCAGTATTGGCTTTAAGCACAATCTCATAAATATCCCTTTGCTCCTGGCTGAAACGGCCACCGACAGGAGTAGTCCTTGTAAGGTCAGCCGAATAATGCATGTTTGATTCGGCACCGCAGTCGGTGACCATCATCCTTCCCTCTTTCAGTATATTGATATGCTTGTGATTGTGAAGGGTCTGCCCGTTAATGCTGAGTATCGTCGGAAATGACGGTCCGCTTCCCCTCGCCCATGCAATACCCTCAATAGTACCGAAAATCTCCTGCTCGCTCATTCCCGGCTTGCACATACGCATCGCAGTAGTCTGCATCTCACACGCTATGTGCACGGCTTTCTCTATCTCTGCAATCTCCACATCCTCCTTTATCGATCTGAGAGACACCACCGCCCTTACCAGGCTCTCCGAGGCTTTTGTTCGCATCTGGCAGGGGTTCTCACGCAGCAGTGCACCCAGATTCATCTTGGCCTCAGCCCTGTATGGCGGTAGGAAATGAACGGGTCTTCCTCCGGAAACAGCCTGATTAATATAATCGTCCAGCTTCGGCAAAGGCAGACTGTTCTCAACTCCCGCGCCCGCTGCCAGCTCCTTCAGAAGTGGCTGAGGCCCCATCCATACAATGTCATCAACATCGCAATCATTTCCGAAAATGCAATCCTCACCGGAATTGAAGTCAATCATTCCGGCCAGACCGGGCAGATCAATCCCGAAAAAATAGAGAAAATCACTGTCCTGCCTCCAGTGATAGGTATTGTCCGGATAATTCATCGGTGATTCGACGTTCCCGATAAACAGGGCTATACCATTATTCATCAGAGACTTCAGCCTTTGGCGGCGCTTAATGTAAACTTCTTTTTCAAACATGTCAGGAAATTTTTGTATCACTACGCTAATGTAACAAGAGCCGTTGATATTTTTCAGGATATCAACAAATTTTAATTGCGAAGGGCATTGCTATATTTCAATAAGAGTGTATATTCGCATACGCCTTAATTCTTAATCTTACCTTTTCATGCCCTATCGCCGCCTTCCAAACACAGATTCAGCCCGCCTGAGAGCCCTGAAGAGAGCCGTTGAAATAAGCAAGGACATTCCTCCGTTCAGGCTTGCTTTTTCAATGAAGACACTTGTTAAGATCCAGGCCTTTCTCCCCGTCTTTGAAAACACCGTCAGCCATCAGCGGCAAACCCTCGTCAACCAGTCGGAAAAGATCAAGGCAAACCAGGAGACCGCCCGCAAGGCAAGATTGTATTTAACCCACTTTCTCAAGGTCATGAACATGGCCATAGCCAGGGGCGAGATACCCGCGGAAACAAGAACATACTACGGGATTGCATCGGATGATTCATCGGTGCCTTCACTCACGACCGAGAATGAATTGGTGGCATGGGGCAAGAGGATCATTGACGGCGAAGAGTACAGGATCAGGAAAGGAAGCTCTCCGGTCACCAACCCCTCAATAGCCGTTGTCAAGATACGGTATGAAAAGTTCCTGGAGACACGCAATCATTACAGGAACATCAACCGAAGGGCCTCCGAGTGCGTCAACAAGACCGCTGACATGCGCCGTGAGGCAGATGAACTGATTGCAGCACTCTGGAATGAGGTAGAAGCAAAATTTGCATCACTGCCCGAAGATGAGAAAAGGATCAGCGCCGAAAAGTATGGCCTGGTGTATGTTTTTCGCCGAAACGAGACCGTCAGGAAAGATCTTTCACCGACCCTTTTCGAGATGGATCACGACAATCAATAATCAGCCATTGAAGCTCGGAAACACAATACTCAGGGAGCAGCCCCTCTTTCTTGCTCCCATGGAGGATATTACTGACCCCTCATTCAGATACATCTGCAAGATGTTCGGGGCAGATTTCATGTATACCGAGTTTATCTCCTCTGACGGACTGATAAGAGACGGAAAGAGCAGCCTGAAGAAGCTTGATTTGTTTGATTACGAGCGTCCGATAGGAATACAGCTTTACGGTCATATCATTGATTCGATGGTTGATGCCGCTCTCAGGGCCGAGGAGGCCCGGCCTGACCTGATAGATATCAACTTCGGCTGTCCCGTCCGTAAAATCGCTGCCCGCGGTGCCGGTGCCGGAATGCTCCGCGATATTCCCCTGATGATCGAAATGACATCGGCAATTGTCAGGGCTGTCAAAATACCGGTTACCGTAAAGACCAGGCTGGGATGGGATGACGACAGCAAAATAATTGTTGACGTTGCCGAAAGGCTTCAGGATACCGGAATTCAGGGCCTTACAATTCACGGACGAACCAGGGCGCAGATGTACCGCGGTGAAGCCGACTGGACACTCATAGGCGAGGTGAAAAGCAACCCACGCATGCGGATACCGATCATTGGCAACGGCGACATCAACGGGCCGGAGAAGGCGAAACTGATGTTTGAAAAATACGGGGTTGACGGCATAATGATCGGCAGGGCTACCTTCGGAAGACCATGGATATTCAGGGAAATAAGGCACTACCTTGATACCGGTGAACTTCTACGCGAACCATCCGTTGACGAGAAGGCAGACCTTGCTCTCCTTCACCTTGACAAATCTCTGGAACACAAGGAGGGAAAATCCTCAATTCTTGAAATGCGGCGACATTTTTCAAATTACTTCAAGGGACTGCCTGGCTTCAGGGAGACAAGGCTGAAACTCCTCACCTCTCTTGATGTGGATGAAATCAGGACCATCCTGGGTGATATAAGGGAAAAATGGGGAAGTTGCAGAAGCAGTGACCTAACCGGCATCTACGGCATCTGACACGGTTATCCCTGCATACAGTTTCCGGATATCCTTCCACCGGTATACAACAGCAATAATAGCTACAAACACAACCGACATTATCACAAGCCCTGCGAACTCTTTCCAGGGGTGAATCTCCATCTGCTCATACATCGCCTGTGTCTGCAATGCGGAATCCTTATGTGTCAGGAACACGGACAGGAAGGCATTGTTGGCCACATGGGCGCCTATGGCAATTTCTATCCCGTCATCAAGCATGGTGAGAACCGCAAACACCAGGCCGAAGAAGACATACTGCGGTATCATCGTGATAAATCCGTATTCCTGCACCTCGGGGTTAAGTGAATGCATCAGCCCGAACAGCAACGGAGTTACAACTATCGGCACCCACCGGTTTCGCGCCAGCACTGCAAAACCCTGCATCAGGTAACCCCTGAAGAGAATCTCCTCAAAAGCTGCCTGGAATGGAATCAGGAGCACTGCCAGTGCAGCCAGTATCAGTAAGGTGCATGAAGTGTTGTTAAGTGTGAAATTCCCGGGGTCACTCCTGACCGAGAATAATAACCAGATAGCTGATATGGCAACCCAGACAAGTGCGGAGAACATCATTCTTCCCCAGCGCACCTTTCTTCCCCCGTTTATAACACTTCCAAAACTGCGGTTGTGCAGAGGCTTTACAATCCACACCATCGTAAAAAAAGCCAGGATAAAGGGAAACAGCATAAGGGCCAGCCCTACGTTGGGATCTATTCCCATCAGTTCAAAATCAGGCATCCCTCCCTTTTGAGGCAGGGCTGACCCGTCAAGTGTGTGACTGACCAACACAATACCGAGTGGGATAGCCCCGATGATATTTGATACAAGAAATGGTGCAACACCTCCGATGAAATAACGCCAGAATGCGTTCCTTCCGCTGAAGGGGGCTGTCAGGAACGGACTTTCGCCGCCGGCTGACCGGGCATCCGTGAGTGCACTGTTTTCCATAATGAATGATATTTAAAATTCTGAGCCGGGCCTTGCGGGGTAGTCAATGGAATAGTGCAGACCCAGACTCTCCTGCCGGTTCTGTGCCATCTTTATTACCAGGTATCCTGCTGCTATCAGGTTACGCAACTCTATCAGCTGCCGCGAAAGTGTTGACCGCCGGTAAAGATCCTCCGTCTCCTGGTAGATAATTTCGAGTCTCGTTTTCGCTCTTGCCAGCCTCAGGTCAGACCTTACAATGCCGACATAGTTGCTCATTATCATCTGCATCTCCCTGTAATTCTGCGTGATGAGAATCATCTCCTCGATATGCGTGGTGCCATGATAGTTCCACAAGGGGATCTTTTCCTCATAGCTGAGACTGCCTGTGCGTGGCCAGGCATCCTCTGCCGCCCGGTGAGCATACACAGCAGCTTCAATAAGTGAGTTGGATGCCAGCCTGTTCGCTCCGTGAAGCCCTGTTGATGACACCTCTCCAATGGCGTAAAGCCTGTCTATTGAACTCCTTCCGTTTTTGTCTACCCTTACACCACCGCAGGAGTAATGCGCTGCCGGAACAACCGGGATCATGTCCCTGGTGATATCGACTCCGGCGGAAAGACATTTCTCATGAATGTGCGGGAAATGTGACCTTAATTCATCGCCGTCGAGATGCGTGCAGTCGAGCCAAACGTAATCATCACCCCGCAGCTTCATCTCATTGTCTATTGCTCGTGCAACAACATCGCGAGGTGCAAGGGAACCGCGTGCATGGTATTTCGGCATGAATTTTTCACCGGCGCTGTTACGCAGCTCCGCTCCAAAGCCTCTCAGGGCTTCAGTGATGAGGAACGAAGGCCTGACATTGGGGTTATAGAGTGAGGTGGGATGGAACTGGATAAACTCCATGTTTTCAAGGATGCCGTTTGCCCTGTGAACCATGGCCACACCGTCTCCAGTGGCAACCACAGGGTTGGTGGTCGTCAGGTAGATGTTCCCGCACCCTCCGGTTGCCAGTACCGTCACCCTGGCCAGAAATGTGGTAACCTGGCTGGTGCTCAGGTCAGCAACATAAGCCCCGTAGCACTTGATGTTTTTCCAATCCCGGGTTACATATTCCCCCAGGTTATGCTGCGTGAGGAGATCTATCGCAAAGTGATCTTCAAAGATTTTTATATTCGAATGCTCACGCACCTTTTCTATCAGCACCTTCTCTATCTCCGCTCCCGTGGAGTCCTTGTGATGAAGGATCCTGTGCTCGGTATGGCCACCCTCCATTGCCATGTCAAGCATACCGTCAGGCTTCTTGTCGAAGTTGACCCCCATCTCTATCAGCTCCCGGATGCGGTCCGGAGCCTCGCTGACCACCATCCTGACAACCTCCTCATTGCAGTAGCCTGCTCCGGCAACCATAGTGTCCCTGACATGCTTCTCAAAGTTGTCAGGCTCATACATGACTGCAGCAATACCTCCCTGGGCATAGTTCGTACTGCAGTCCTCCATTTTGGCTTTGGTTATGACGCAAACGCTTCCGTGAGCAGCAGCCTTAAGGGCGAATGAAAGACCAGCTATGCCTGACCCTATTACGAGAAAATCACACCGAACTTTCATACAGCCATTTTCAGAAACGAAACGTAAAGATACAAATTGATTTTACACATTTTCCCCTGATTGTAAAACCGCGGATTTTAATATACTTTTGCCCGGTTAACACGCAGTACCTATATAATAATATGGCCCAGGAAGATATCTTTAAGAAACTCGTCGCACACTGCAAAGAGTACGGTTATGTTTTCCCCTCAAGCGAAATTTATGACGGGCTGGGGGCAGTGTATGACTACGGTCAGTACGGGGTTGAACTGAAAAACAACATCAAGAAGTACTGGTGGGACAGCATGGTACTGCTGCATGAAAACATTGTAGGACTTGATTCGGCAATATTCATGCATCCGACAATCTGGAAAGCATCCGGACATGTTGATGCCTTCAATGACCCTCTTATAGACAACAGGGACAGCAAAAAGAGATACCGGGCCGATGTGCTTATTGAAGAGCAGCTTGAAAAACTCGACGAGAAGAGAGAGAAGGAGGTTGAAAAAGCCAGGAGCCGTTTCGGGGAGAAGTTTGACGAAGCACTATACAGGTCAACTAATCCGCGTGTTGTGGAGATCACTGAAAAGTATGACCTGCTTCATAAAAGATTTGTTGATGCCATGGCGGGCCCCGACCTGGCAGAGCTCAGGCAGATAATAGTAGATAACGAGATAGTGTGCCCTGTCTCAGGAACAAAAAACTGGACTGATGTCAGGCAATTCAACCTGATGTTCGCCACTGAGATAGGATCAACCTCCGACGGCGCCCTGAAGATATACCTCCGGCCCGAAACGGCCCAGGGTATCTTCGTTAATTTTCTGAATGTGCAGAAGAGCGGCCGCATGAAGATCCCCTTTGGCATAGCACAGATTGGCAAGGCCTTCAGGAATGAGATCGTTGCACGGCAGTTCATCTTCCGCATGCGCGAATTCGAACAGATGGAGATGCAGTTCTTCGTCAGACCTGGTACCGAGCTGGAGTGGTTCGGCAAGTGGAAGGAGGCGAGGATGAAGTGGCACCGTGCCCTCGGTTTCGGCAATGAAAACTACCGGTTCCATGACCACGACAAACTGGCTCATTATGCCAACGCAGCAACTGACATCGAGTATAAATTCCCCTTCGGATTCAAGGAAGTTGAGGGAATCCATTCAAGGACCGACTTCGACCTCAGGCAGCACCAGGAATTCAGCGGGAAAAAGATGCAGTACTTTGATCCGGAACTGAACGAATCGTATACACCTTATGTGATCGAGACCTCCATTGGTGTCGACCGCATGTTCCTCCAGGTAATGGCAGCTTCATACTACGAGGAAGATCTTTCGAAAGACGGTGTTCCTGACAGCAGGGTCGTACTGAGACTCCCTTCAGTGCTTGCCCCGGTGAAGCTGGCAGTGCTTCCGCTGGTGCGTAAGGACGGGCTTCCCGATATCTCGCGAAAGATCATTGACGGTCTGAAGTTCGACTTCAACTGCCAGTATGACGAGAAGGATTCGATAGGAAAACGCTATCGCAGACAGGATGCAATCGGAACACCATACTGCATCACTATTGACTACCAGACCGCAGAGGATGAAACAGTCACAATCAGGTACCGCGACTCAATGCTCCAGGAGCGTGTGCCGATAGCACAGCTGAGATCGATCATCGCTGATAAGGTCAGCATGCAGGAGCAGCTTAAAAAACTCTGAGATGAGAACCGGTCCGGCCAAGGTTCTGATAATAACCTACTACTGGCCTCCCAGCGGAGGTGCGGGAGTACAGCGCTGGCTCAAATTCGCCAAATACCTTCCCGCCTCGGGCTGGATTCCCGTTGTGCTGACTGTTTTGCCGGAATATGCTGCATACCCATATAAGGATACCTCGCTTTACGGTGAGATACCTATTGACGCGGAGGTGCACAGGACAAAGGCTGTCAATTATTTCGCCCTCTACGGCAGAGACCAGTCAAAAATACCTGGTGCCGGGTTCGCTTCGGGAACTGAAAAGGGACTAAAGAATATGATCAGCCGGTTTATCCGTGGGAATTTCTTTATTCCCGATCCCCGCATAGGATGGAACAGGTATGCCTTCCGTAAAGCCTGCGAGCTCATTAAAACAGAGAATATCACTCATGTGATAACTACCAGCCCGCCGCACTCCACACAACTGATCGGGCTGAGACTGAAACGCCGCTTTCCGCAAATAAAGTGGGTGGCTGACATGCGAGATCCATGGACCGACATCTATTATTATGATATGTTCCGGCCGTCACTGCCTGCCAGGATGCTTGACAGGCATCTTGAGAGAAGCGTGCTCACGAAGGCAGATACCGTGATTACCGTGGGACATGCCCTTGCCTCGGTGCTGGAGGGGAAATCAGGTGAAACGGAAAAGAAGATCAGGGTGTTGCCCAACGGTTTTGACGAAGAGGATTTTGAGGGAATTAAACCAACCCTGCCCGATAAATTTACCATAACATATGTGGGGACCCTGTCGCCTGCATATCCCGTCGGAGGATTTATCGATGCCGTAACCGAGACCAGGAGAAGAGGTATCTCCCTGGCAATGAAATTTGTGGGCACAGTCCCGGGGCCGATACAAGAGCTGTTTCCTGCCGATGATGAAGACCGGAAACCGGAGTTCATCAATTATTGCGAACATCCTGTTGCGATAAGACACATGATGGATTCCAGCTTGTTGCTTCTGATCATCCCTGACCACCCTTCCAGCAGGTCAATCCTTACAGGCAAGATATTTGAATACCTTGCAACGGAAAAGCCGATCCTGTTCCTGGGTCCGGCTGACGGGGATGCAGCACGACTGCTCTCACTATGCGGGTACCAGGGCATATTCGGGTATGATGATGTGCAGGGTATCAGCGATTTTATCATAAAGGTTGTCCGTGGCAAACCGGTAAAGCGAAGCGGTCACCATCTCGAGTACTCACGAAGGGCACTGGCTGTCAAGCTTGGAAGCCTGCTCGACGAGGTTCTATAACCTGTTCTTCATTTTAGCCATGAACGATACGAAGAGCCCGTTCATGTCATCCGAAAGCCTCCAGAAGTAGACCCCTCCAATAAAAATGAATGTCACCAGGAGGCTTCTAATAATGATATCAGGTATCAGAGTGATCTGAGGTATGAGAAAGCCTGCACTTGCTGCAGCCAAACCCACAATTGTCATTTTCAGGTGTCCCATGCCGTACGGCCAGAGGCCGAACCTCCTGCCAACCACAACTACCCCGAGCATATTATAGATAATATTTGAGACCATCGCTGCAAGGGCGGCACCTGTTATGCCAAACAATGGAATGAATATCATGCTTGTTGTTACGAAAAGAGCTATCAGGATAAACATCAGCCAGGTCTGGTACCTGTATAATGCTGAGGTGCTTAAAATTACACCGTTAATCCCTGCCGACACGCTTACAAGGTTCCCAAGACCTATTAGGATGATTACCGCTGAACTGCTTCTGTAAACGTCAGGCAGGAGCCGGAAAATGTTTTCAATGTTGACCAGCAGACCGATGAAAATGAGCAACCCCATTGCATACTGGTTGATGCTGCTCCTTGAGTACATGTCATCAATTGTTTCAAGGTCATCTTTCTTCCATGACTCTGCAACGAAAGGGATGGATATCTTCGCCACCGACCTGCCCGGCAATAAAATAAGCACGGCAAAATATGAGGCAATCGAATAGATGCCAACCTCACCCTCCCCCAGGTACCTGTTGATGAATAGCTTATCGAACGTGGTGAGTGCAATGGTGCTGAAGCCGGTGAGCATCCCGAAAAGACAGAGAATGATTATCTCGCGGCGCAGCTGAGGAGTGATGAAACCCGGCTCAAACTTCAGAGAAATCTCACCCCTGGCAAGCAGGCTGATGAAGATAATGATCAGCAGAACTCCCTGCGAGACAACATATCCGAATACATACCCGCTGAAATCGATCAGTCCCACCCAGAAGAGAGCTATCAGCACAAGATTAAAGATTCTGAACAGGAACTCTCTCAGGAATGTTCCGAGCACAGCATCGTACAGTACTTTGTTATAGTTGTCCAGCAGGTTGAACAGCAATGTAACAAGCAGCAGGGCGGGAAGATAAAAGGAGTATTCGGAGATAAGCGGAGAACGTTCAATGTTCGCCGTCTCGAAATGGGGCGAATAAAACCTCAGAAAGACAAGGGCGGCAATAAACCCGGCAAGCGTTATTGTAAGGGAGAGGGCCAGAAAGCCGTGATGCCGGCCACGGCTCTCCCTGAAATATGGAAAAAGCCTGTTGATCACATTGATAAAGCCGAGGCTCGAGAACTGAGCCAGCATGGTGGCAAATGAGAGCAGGAGCTGTACCACACCGATCTCACCGGTGGAAAAGATCTTCGGTGAAAGAAGGGCAATGTTCACAAAGCCAAGCAGGGCGCCAATGTAAGACCATGCTGTACCGCGAAGTGTCTGCCGCTGAACTATTCCCATCTCACTTTCTTGTACCGGCAAATGTATAATAATATACTCATTTGAATTAAGGATCAGTTGGTGTATTTTTGTCGGATGATATCAACCTGGAAATTTTCCTCATAAAGCCTATCCGATGAAATTGAGCATATTGAAACCTGCCCTGCCGCACCTTATTGGGGTGCTTGTCTTTACAGTGATCTCCTTCCTCTATTTTTACCCGGTCCTTGAAGGAAGAAAAATAAATGCGCATGACACAAAGGTCTATGAGGGCTCCTCGAAGGAGATAAGCGACTACCGCGACAAGTACGGAAAGGAACCATTATGGACCAACTCAATGTTTGGAGGAATGCCTGCATATATGATCTCTGCAAAGTACCCGGGAAATCTGTTCAAGCATCTTGACAATTTTCTGAAGCTGTACAGGACGCCCGTTGCCGCACTGTTTCTCTCGATGCTCGGTTTCTATATCCTGCTGCTCTTTTGCAGGGTGAACCCATGGCTTGCCCTGGGAGGTGCAATCGCCTACGGATTTGCTTCATATCTCTTCGTCAGCCTGTCGGCGGGGCACAATACGAAAGCCTACGCCATGGCATACATGGCGCCTGTGGTTGGCAGTGTGATATATTCCTTCCGGAAGCATGCACTGACGGGAGGTATACTCTTTGCATTGTTTATGTCTCTCGAACTGATGGCCAACCACTTCCAGATTACATATTATACCGGCCTGATAGTATTGGTATTCGGCATCTTCGAGCTGGCCGATGCCATTAAGAAGAAGACAATTCCATCCTTCCTTAAGACCCTGGGGATCCTCGTGGCTGCAGCACTGATTGCCTTCAGCGTCAACTTCGCTTCACTCTATTCGACATGGGAGTACGGCAAGGAATCTACCAGGGGTAAAAGCGAGCTGTCAAATGCAGGAGGTAAGGTTGAGACGGGTCTTGATAAGGAATACATAACGCAGTGGAGCTACGGGATCGACGAATCACTGACTTTCCTGATCCCAAATTTCAGGGGAGGGGCAACCGCACCGTTTCCCAATGACTCCGAGACCGTAAAAATCCTTCGGAAAAACAATATGGCCCAGGCACAGGGTCAGGTTTTCAGGTACTGGGGGAAACAACCGTCAACCAGCGGACCGGTATATTTCGGGGCTGTGGTGCTCTTCCTCTTCATACTGGGACTCCTGATCGTCAAAGGCAGGGAGAAATGGTGGATCCTAACTGCCGTCCTGCTCTCACTGCTTCTCTCCTGGGGCAAGAACCTGATGCCGCTTACTTCCCTCTTCATAGATTTCTTCCCGGGTTATGACAAATTCAGGGCTGTCTCAATGACACTCGTAATTGCGGGAGTATGTGTTCCGTTGCTTGCCCTCCTGGCTATCAATGCAATAATGGAAGGTTCCGTCACGAAAGACAAGGCCCTGAAATCGGTTTTGACTGCCGCCCTGATAACAGGAGGCCTTGCCTTTATCTTCTTCCTCCTGCCCGGACTGGCAGGATCATTCCTGCGGCCTGATGAGAAGTCCCTTCCCGACTCACTCTCGTGGCTGCGCGATGCAATGATAGCAGACCGGAAGATGATGGTGCGCACCGATGCCCTCAGGTCAGCCCTGCTGATAGCCGGAGGAGCAGCGTTGCTCTGGTTCTTCCTGAAAGAAAAACTAAAGCTCAGATATTTTCTGATAGGCCTGCCGGTACTGTTCCTCATTGACCAGATCCCTATAAGTGCAAGATTTCTCGGAGCATCAAATTTTGAGACGAAAAGAGAGGCTGTCAACTCCTTTGCCCCCACGCCCGCTGATAAGGAGATCCTTCAGGACCAGGGGGAATTCCGCGTGCTGAACCTTACTGTTTCAGTGTTCAACGATGCGTCAACATCATACCACCATCAATCAATAGGGGGCTACAGCGGTGTCAAGATGAAGAGATACCAGGAGCTCATTGAGTCGAGCCTCACGGATGATATCAATTCCCTTATCACCAGTCTCCGGTCTGCTGCATCATGGGAAGATGCAGAGGGATTCATGAAGAGTCTCAATGCCCTCAATATGCTCAATACCAGATACATCATAATTGACCCCAACAGTCCTCCCCTGCTGAACAGGTATGCCGCCGGCAACGCCTGGCTCGTGGAAAGAGTAACGATTGCAGAAAATGCAGATGCCGAGCTGAAGGCAATCAGTACCCTGAATCTACTGAGTGACGCTGTAGTTGACAGGAAATTCGCGGGCATGGTACCTGTCTCTGAATACCGGGTTGGGGCTTCCGATACACTCTTCCTGGAGTCGTATGAGCCAAACCTGCTGACATATAAAGCCACCCTGTCATCAGAAAGAGTGGCAATCTTCTCTGAAATATACTATAAGTACGGCTGGCAGGCATTCATTGACGATGTGCCGGCTGACCACTTCAGAACTGACTATGTTCTCAGGGGCATGTTGTTACCCGCCGGAAGCCATACCATTACTTTCCGTTTTGAACCTGAATCATACAGGCTTGGCAACAGGGTTTCACTGGCAGGCTCGGTAATACTGCTTGCATTGCTTGCCCTGGCTGGCTTCCGGGTGTTTAAAGCACAACGCCGAAATGACTGAGGCGATGGGTTGTCTTGTCTGCGGAGAGACTGAATTCACTGACCTGTTTGCAACAAAGGATCACCTTGTCAGCGGCGAAAGCTTTTTCGTCAGAAGATGCACTGCCTGCAGCTTCACATTTACGGCAGATCCTCCGGCTGAAGAGGAGATCGGCAGGTACTACCTGTCAGAGGAATATATATCCCACTCCGACAAAAAGCAGACTCTTACCGAACGCCTCTATCATCTGGCCAGGAGATATATGCTCGGACGTAAACACAGGATGGTTACCGCCGTCACTCACAGGGAGTCAGGCACACTGCTTGATATCGGAAGCGGCACAGGCTATTTTGCCTCGTTCATGAACAAAAAGGGATGGGAGGTGACCGGCATCGAACTGAATGCACAGGCAAGGAATGATTCCGTTACCAGGTTCGGGATCAGTGTCCTTCCTCCGGCAGAGATAAAGGCTATTCCTGACCGATCAGCCGACTGTATCACATTCTGGCATGTCCTTGAGCATCTCCATGACCCGGTGATGTGGATGCGGGAGGTCAAAAGGATCCTTAAAGATGACGGTAAATGCATTATCGCGCTGCCAAACCCGGATTCTGCCGATGCAAGATGGTTTGGCGACCGGTGGGCTGCCCTGGATGTGCCCAGGCACCTGTGGCACTTCACACCCGCGACCCTGAGCCGTTTTGCAGGTAACCAGGGCTTTAAAAGTGGTAGGATAAGGGCACTGCCCCTGGATATATTTTATATCTCTGCCATGAGCTACAGGAATATCGGATGCCGGCTTCCGCTTTTCCGGGGTATCTTAACGGGCACATTGCTGACGATAGCCAGCATCTTAAGGAAAAACAGTGCCAGCTCCCTCATTTATGAATTATCAAAACAGGCAGCCCGGGATTTGTAAA
>DZBJ01000013.1:64405-69120 GCA_022736275.1 Rikenella microfusus
GAGCCATAGGTTGACATCTGGATCGGCTGCAGGGTAAAGTCAAATGAGTAACCGAAAAAGAGCCTGTCCCGCCTCACTCCCACATTGGCTATTATCGCACTGCCTGTCCTGAAGGTTGCCCCTAACCATATCTTGTTGTCATATGACCAGGTCAGGCCTATGTCTGCCTGAGGCCTTAGCTGTTCTGACATTTTCAGCAGCAGCGAGGGCTGTATAAGAGTCTTGCTGTCCGGCTCAAAATCATAATTCCCGAACAGGTAATATGTCCTTTGTATCTTCAGATCCTTGTAGGCCTGGCTCCCGGCCTTGATGAATCCTTCCATGAGCTCCTGCGCAGAAAACCCGATTGCAAACTTACTGTTGAGAAGGTAAGCCCCGAAGTTAAAGTCCGGGACAAATATTCCCTTCCTGAAATCAGTGTTCAGCCATGGCTCATCAGGATCTTCAAACTGTATCTGCCGCTGGTCTATCTTGTACTGGTAACCTGTAAACGCAAGGCCGAATGAAAGCTGCGTGCCTCCCTGCAGCCATATGTGATATGCATAAGAGGTTGAAAAACCGGTCCGGCGCACCAGGCCGTTTATATCAGAAAAGACTGTGCCGCCAAGCCCCACCTTGCCCTGGGTCTGCGGTTTGAATATCTTCTGGTTGAACAGGTTCTCCCTTATGATGTATTTCTGCTTAAGAACTCGTCCCTGTATACTCAGGGAATAGGTCTGCGGTGCACCCTGGTAACCTGTCCACTGCTGCCTTGTCGTCATGTTAATGCTTGTATAGCCATCACTACCGGCAACGGCAGGATTGATGAGGTATTTGTTAAACAGGTACTGGCTGTAAATTGGCAAAGTCTGTGCATCCATACGGAATGCAAGCAACAGCACCACGACTATTGACAATCCTCTCTTCACTTTACATATACCTCTGTCTGTGTACATAACTTACCTTATAATGGTCACATGTCCGACAATGGGCCTCTCCCCGTTGTGAAGATCAATAGCGTAGTGGTATGAATCCATCGGCAGAAGCTTTCCGTCAGAGGCACGGCCGTCCCATGGGTCCGGGTATCCTCTTGCAGATTTCCAGACCATTTCACCCCACCTGTTGAGAATGATCACTTCAGCATCGGAATAGAGTGTGATTCGGTCGATGTTCCAGTATTCGTTTATACCGTCTCCGTCAGGGGAGAATGCATTTGGAATACCCACACATATTTCATTTAACGGATTAATTGTCAGTGAGTCTGCCGCGGTGCATCCGTTAAAGTCACTTACTTCAACCCGGTAAAATCCTGCCGTGAGCCCGCTTATCTCCTGCAATGTCTGGCCGTTGCTCCAGCTGAAGCTGTAGGCGCCTTCGCCGCCGGTCACACCGGCAAAAATGGTTCCGTCAGTGCTCTCCGGGCAGAAGGGTGATATCATGCTGAAAGAGATATCCAGTGGCTCGGGCTGGGTGAGGGTAAGTGACGTGTCGGCGCTGCAGCCGTTGGCATCGGTTATGATGACCTCATGCATGCCGGCAGGCAGGTCGGTTCGTGATGCACCCGGAAGGCCGTCAGACCAGAGATAGGTTGCAGTTCCGGCAGCATTAACAGGAGTAATATCTATCCTGCCTGTGGCTGCTCCGTTGCAGTTGATGCTGAAGTTGCCCCCTGCGCTGAGTTCCATATTCAGTGTCATGCTAAGCTGCCCGGGAGACGCCATCGTGATGTTCTCGGTAACGGTGCACAGGTGTCCGTCTATGACGGTCACGGTGTAAACACCCTCCCTGAGGCCGGAAATTGAGTCACTGGCAGCAGTGAAACCACCGGGACCGCTCCATACGAAGTCATAGGGTCCCGTACCGGTGAGGGGTATCACCCTGAGCCATCCGTCAGACCTGCCCAGGCAGCTTACATTGAATCCGTTATAATCAGACTGGCGGTAATTGATTGTGAGCGGTTCCGGCATATTAAGCACTGTGTCAGCAGTAATAATGCAGCCATAATCGTCCGTCAGCGTTACCGTGTAGTCTCCGGGCGTAAGGCCGGTTATATCCTCAGCTCCTGATGTAAATCCGGAAGGTCCTGCCCATGCGAAACTGTACGGTGTCTTGCCACCGGTGACGGTCAGGTCTATCGCACCGTCATTGTATGCCGGTGCTGTAAGGCATGTAATCTCAGCAACGGCAAGTGAGAGAGCAAGAGGCATGGGTTCGGTCATGAGCACTCCCCTGTCAGTCGTACATCCGTTGGCATCTGTCACATACACCCGGTACGAACCGGCCTTGACAGCCTGATCCTCCAGGTTGCTTGACCAAGCAGGATTGCCGTTATCCTTCCAGTCGTATGAGTATGAGCCCGGACCGCTTCCTCCGAATACTGTTATGTCAATGGTGCCGTCTTCGCCGGCGCAGCTGATATTGTATGCATTGTCAGCAGTAAGTGATTTGACCACATTAATTCCTACGGAGTCAGGCTCCTCAAGCAGATACGGATAGATCTTGTGGCATAAATTGGCGTCGGTGACGGTAAGCTCATAGTCTCCGGCTCTCAGATTGGCGATTGAGGCAGTCGTTGCCGTATAACCATCGGGACCAGTCCAGGCATAGTTGTATGCTCCGGCGCCGCCGTCGAACGCCAGCGTAATAAATCCGTCGTTCCTATCGAAGCACGAGATCTCAAAGTTTCCGTCAGGGCTCGACGAGACAGTTTCGCTCATCAGGTCAATACCGTCAGGTTCTGTAAGGGTGTCAGTGAAATGAAATTCACAGCCCAATCTGTCGGTGACAGTCAGATGATAGGTGCCGGCAGGCACATTAACCAGTATGCTGTCAGTGGCACTGCCTGTAATCACTCCTCCGTCCGAAGCAGTCCAGAGATAGGTGTACGGAGCCCTGGTATTGACAAATACCGAGTCAGTTCCCACCATATAAAAACTGCGTATCCTGCTAACCCATATCGAGCCGTCATTGTATTCGTCGCATGATATATTGTAATCTGAGTAATGCGACTTCTCAAATCTGACGGTGGTTGCAGGTGCATCGTAGAGTGTCCGTAACTCGGTCTTCTTGCAGTGGTTGGCATCTTCGACAATCAGGAGATATTCTCCGGGTTGAATACTGTCAAGGTATATTGGCGGATCGCCAAGCAACGGCATCGGGTCCTGGTAAACCGTATCAGTCATGTTCCGCACTAGGTAGTAGTAATATGGCGGAGCCGCTCCTTCAGCGAGTGCAAGTGCAATTCTTGCATCTCCTGCTCCGGGACATGAAATGAAATCGTCAAAATAAAATGCAACTTCCGTGTTCGGTTCTATCAGGTTCAGCCATCCTGAATTCTCACATCCGAGTGCATCTGTGACCGTTGCAGTATAGTAGCCCTGACGCCTTTCGTCAACAATGTACATATTGTATCCTTCATCTTCCCAGTAATCCGGACCTGTCCAGGCAACCCACATCGGATCCATTCCCCTGGCATGTATTACTTCCAGCGAACCGTCCTGGCCTCCGTCGCAGGTGATCGAATCCCTGATCTCAAGTGACTGGAATGGTTGGGCATGCACCTTCACCTCGGATACAACAGCGGGACCGTACGGACATCCCGGACCTGTTACTTTTGGTGTGATATGGAAGAACACCGACTGCATTGTATCGCTTTCGTTGGTGTAGGGGAACTGCAGGTGGGTGCCGGTTGCCTGACTGTTCAGCGGAGTCCTGTTACCACCGACAACTGTTGTGGGTGCGGTGGCTGAGATAGTATAGTTAAACTCATTCACACCCGAGCGCATTACTGTAGGAGTCAGAAGAATGACGTCAGTAGTACCGCCATAACAGATCTGGGGAATATTGTTCATCGGAGTGGCACGGGGTGTCGGATTGACCCATACCTCAACCGTATCAGTATTGCCAAAGCACTTCTGGTTGCCGTTGACATCGAGCGTAACCGGAGAGACCACGTATGTCACCATCCTGGCTGTATCGCCGCTGTTGGTCAGAGCTTCAGTGATAATATCCGTGACAATAAGACCGGTTCGGTCAGTGAATCCATTTATTTCTGGATAGTTGTTTATTGCGTCAACATTGAACTCTATGCCCTGGTAGGGTGTGGTTAATGTGGAAAGCTGAATATTGACGCTCTCACCGTTGCACAGTTCATCATCTGACAGTGTGAGTGCAACTCTGGCGGTCGGTTCCACATGTATTAAAATTGTTATCTCCACGCCGTCATGGCAGGTCGGGTCACCGGGTTTGCCCTGTATATAAGGTCTGAAATTGTAGGTAACCGTCTGGTGACTGTTAGTTGTGTTGGTAAGCAGGTCTTCGATATTAACTATCTGCTTTGAGCCATCTGTCAGTATTCCGCTTACACCGGCAGGATAGTTAACATCAAAATCGTACATTACCTCGCCCCTTGAAGTAACGAGCGAATCAATTGCGAAGTTGACGGTTGAACCGTTGCAGAAGAGAGTATCAGGAACAGTGACTGATATCCGCGGAACAGGCTGGACCCAGATGGTCTGATACTGCACCGTAGTGTTACTGCAATCATCTGTCAGGGTCCATGTCCTGGTGATATAACCAACGACTGAAATAGTTCCCATGTTTGCGTCGGAGTCAGCAAAGGTTGCGTCAAGTGAGGTGTCGCAGTTGTCTGCCTCGTCAGTCACCTCGCCGGTATTAGTTACATCTCTGTCATAGTTACCAGCAAGATCCCTGCAAATTGTAATTTCGGCCGGTGC
>DZBJ01000036.1 GCA_022736275.1 Rikenella microfusus
TAGAATATCGGCCTGTCACGCCGAGGGTCGCGGGTTCGAGTCCCGTCCGCACCGCCAGATAAACACTTAAGCCCTTCACCGTTGGTGAGGGGCTTTATTATTTTAAGATGGAGACGATGACAACTTGCCGACAGGAGCCGATATATCAAAAGAATAAAAAAATGCCCGGAGAAACATAATTATGCTTCATCCGGGCACCCGCGTCCATGCTAAAGTAAAAGCATGTTTTATTTAAACAGGGAGTAGTTTAATTTGACCTGGAAAGTTATTCCCGGTTCCAGCTTAGTAAAGAACTGGTCGGTTGGATTAAATGACCTGAAAACAGACTCCTTCTTATCATTTAAAAGGTTTTCAATCTTGATTCCTAACTGGGTACGCTTATTTTTCCCCAGGGTTTTGTTTGCATTGAAGTTAAGGCTGTGAAAAGGAAGCATATAAATATCCGGTTTGTCGGCAATCCCTACATACTGAAGGGTTGTGCCCTGAACGTTATAGTACAGCCCGGCTTCCAGACCATCCCAGAATCCATTCTCACCGCCTTCATATGATAATCCAGCATTGATAATAAACGGTGCCTGCCCGGCCATCTCCCTGGACTCTTCAATGGTCTGACCCGCACGGGCATTTTCAACCCTTGACTGATACTCGGTAAGACTCATATCTATCCTGGAAGATGTGACCGATACATTTCCGGAGAGATTGAAATTCTGCAATCCGTGGGTTATAATAGCCAGATTCTGACGAAATTCTGTTTCAATACCAATTACCTGACCGTCTCCAACGTTTCTTGGCTGGAAAGATCCCTTCTGCGTCGTGGCGTACTGAACAATTTCTATCGGATTATCAAACAACTTGTAAAATCCGCTGAAAGAAATCATCTGGCCGATCGCATGGTACAACTCCCACCTCAGGTCCAGGTTCTGGATATAGGTGTTGACCAGGTTACCATCCCAGTATTCAATACCTGCAACATCGTCTGCATCACGGAACATGCCTCCGATAAAAGTACGGTTGCTTATGGGATCTGATATTTCCGCATATGACATCTCCTTAAATGATGGCCTGGCAATGGTTTTTGCATAGGAGAACCGGAGATTCTGTTTCTCACTTATATTAAAGATTAAATTGACTGACGGGAAGAAATCGATATCGTCAAGAACCACCTCATCATCAAGCACATTCGTCCCTAACTGGTCCTGTCCGGTATATCTCTGGGTAAAATTCTCGGCTCTTATACCGAGAATCGCCCTGAAATTTCTGAAGGGGCTGAGTTCTGTTGACAGATATGCTGCTGCGTTGCCAGACCTTGCATTGAATTTGTTTGGGTTGACAGGAATAAAATTTGCCTCATAGGTTGTTCCGCTGTAGGGATCGGTTCCCTGATATGGCCAGAGGTTTTCTTCACTGAAAAGTTCGTCAGGATCCCCCGTGATCGGTACATTACGAATGTTAAATGAATATTTGTTAATGACAAAATCACGTTCCTTGTAGGTATAGGCACCCCCAAAATGGAGTTTTGCCATTTCCCCACGGAATTTGTATTCCCGGGTCACGTGCAGGATACTTCCAATATTCATTTCGGATAAGTCCCTCCAGATCCTTTCAGGGAATCCTGATTCTGTTCCGATAACATAATTGCCATTCTGCCTTACATATCTTGTGAATCTTATATCCGGATCTTCGATTACCGAGAGAGTTGGAGAAACTTTCCATACAATCTCCCATTTTGAGTCGCTGAAGGAGTGCTTCCCGTCAATCAGCAGATTTGTGACAGAACGCTGACTGTACTCAAGGTTGTGCTGCATTCCTTCGAAGATCGTACCAAGATCGGAGCTCTGGTAATCAAATACGCCTGCTTTTGATTCACCGTTTTGCAGATGCAGTATGTTTAACCGGAATTTTGAATGCTGGGTTTTCAAAGCAAAACCTGCCAGTCCGCTAAGAAGTACACTGCTCATTCCAAAGTCCCCTTTCTGGAATTCACGTACCTCCAGTTCGGATACATCAGGATCAGCTGACAGGCCGTACCTTCCGTACTCTGCATCTTTATAGAATTCCGTGTTATGCTTATAGGTCAACCCAAAGGTGTAGCCAAGAGTCACTTTTTCAAGAGGAAACTGGTTGCCTAATGAAATGCCTAAGCTGTAATCCATGAAACTCTTCGTTTTCATAGCCGCCATGGTAGGATTAAAATCCTGAAGGATCTCCTTGTACCTGATGCTGGCTTCATCTGTTGGAGGCAGAACCACTACTTCAGAATAGAACGGGATATTTTCCGTAGCTGGTATTTTCCTTGTTCCGTCATCAAATCCAATAAAATCCGTTCTTCCACCTTCATATGTAAGATAGTCATTTCTGAAATGATAATCAGGGTTATATGCTCCGCTGACAAATATATTCCCTTTTCTTTCTTCCGGGAAATCCTTGATGGCAATGTCAATCATGCCACCTGTAAAATCTGCAGGCAGATCAGCACTGGAGGACTTATGGATAATAATATTGTCAATGACAGTTGTGGGAAAGATATCCATCTGGATTGAATTCCTGTCAGGATCAAGGCCCGGCATATCAACTCCGTTAATAATTGTTTTTGTATACCTGTCACCGAGCCCGCGTACATAGACATATTTTCCTCCGTCAACCGAGACTCCCGGAACCCTTTTTATAGATGCGGCCGCATCGGAATCTCCGACTTTTCTCAGCCCGACTGCTGAAATTCCATCCAGCAGGTTCGGGGACTTCCTTTTGATGGTCATGATGGCATTTTCAGTATTGCGAACAGCATTGGCCGTGACCGTAACCTCCTCAAGACCAACCGTTGCAGACTTTAGTTTAATATCTCCCAGTAACACTGTTTCGCCGTCTGCAACTGTGACATCACTGATTGTAAGTGTTTCGAATGAAACGAATGAGAACTTCAGATTATAGTTACCGGCAGGAAGGGTGAGATTGAATTTACCATCCAGATCAGATATTACACCGAGGGTTGTACCTTCAGCGAATACTGTCACCCCAATCATAGGTTCTCCAAGAGATTCTTCAAAAATTGTGCCCCTGACAGTTCCTTTTTGTGCATATAACTGGCCGGAAAACAATAATACAATAATTGCTAAAATTACTTTAAATGGACGCATAGTTTTAATTTGAAATTTTAGTTCTTTTTAATGTCAAAACCCGCAGGCTTGTCGCCTGCGAGTTTTGTTATGAAATCAATTATGTTAGTTATCAATTAAAAAGCATTTGCTGCTGCAGCCCATGACCAGGTTGATGTAAATACCGACGCATCGGCACCTACCGTATTAGCACCTTCTGCTACGGCTGTAGCGTAAACATCAGATCCTTTCAGGAAAATTTGCTGGAGAGTGGCAGTGCCCGGCAATACAACCTCGAAATGATTGAAATCAAAAGCATAGTACCTTGGAATTGCATCAAATGTCTGATAAGGTGAAGACGATTTGAGTTTGTAGAAGTAAATATTCATGAAATCGAGATATGAATCTTTGCTGTCATTGGCATCATCAATGTCAACGAGCCCTACTGCATTACCTGCTCTAACGCGTCCATTCTTAAGAATATGCTTGGCAGCAGGCGCAGATGAACCCTCCGGACCATCAAGCTCAAAACATTTGTCAAATGGGGTAATGACTATGAAATTATCAAGTGTGCCTCCCCATCCCTGGTCAGTATCAATAGCATCATCGCCGGCATTCCATACTACAGCATTTTTTACATTTACTGTACCTCCGAACCACTCAATACCATCATCCTGGTTGGCTATTATTTCCACATTCTCTATAACAGTACCTGAACCTACACCGCCCAGAGTCAGACCATTGATTTCATTGCCTTCTCCGATGTTTGCTCCGCCGTGACGAATTGAAACATATTTTATTGAACCGGAATTGTCTGCAGGATCTGTCCCTCCATAAAGGCCATTGGCATCAGATGGAGGAATGCCTTCAATCTGTTTCGGGTTTGCAGTGGCTGCAATAGGAGCATTGCCCAGAATCAGCAGTCCGCCCCATAGTCCGTCGAGGTCCGGCGCAAGATTCGGGCTGGCAACCTGACCCGGAAGTATATTATCAGACAGCGAGGTGAAAATGATAGGAGAGGTTGCTGTGCCTTCAGCCATCAGTTTACCCCCGCGGGCAATCATAAGAGCAGTGGCGTTTGAACCAGTACCTGCATTACCTTTGACAACCACACCCGGCTGTATTGTAAGGGTCACACCTGACAAAACAGCAACACGCGTTTCGAGAATATAAATTTTACCAGTTTCCCAGGTAGTGTTAGCCGAGATATTACTTGTTACCGAAATGCCTTTCTTAATATCAATAACAGCAGTTGCAGTTGCGACTTTATTATTGTTATCGGTGACAGAGATAGCAACTGAACCTGCACCTGATTCTGAACCGGCAGTAAAGGTGACAACAACATTCCCTGATGTGGCATTTGCTGCAGCATCTGTTTTAATGACAGCAGTACCATTCGTGGGAACCAGAGTTGATGATTTGTATCCACCTTCTGCAGTAAACGGGAAAGTGATATTAACAGAGTTTACCAATATCGTAGATGAGTTTGCGGGGGTTGTTACCAAAGGAGCTCCTTCTTCAAACACAGTAAGAACAGCCGTATTCGAGGAAATCTGGGATTCTGTGTCGGTAACGGTAAGAGTAACTGATCCTGCACCTGCTGCTGTACCTGCATTAAAGGTAACTACAATTGTTCCGCTTGTGGCATCAGCAGTTCCATTTGTTTTTATCGTAGCCGTACCACCTGCGGCAGTAACGTTTGCTTTGCTAAATCCGGCATCAGCTGTGTAGGTGAAAGAAACATCAATAGCCTTTCCAACTTCTACATTCTGGGTTGCCGGAGTGGAGATAGTCGGAATTTCATAATTCTTCTGGCAACCGGTGAGTATTGCCAGTGAGGCAATTACCGCAAAAAATAATGTTCTTTTAATCGTTTTCATAAATTGTTTCTGTTTGTTTTTGAAATTTGTATATCTGGTATTGGTATAATTCACGGCACAAAAGTATATCATGAGAATACCAGCCACGGTTACAATTCCATTAAGATTTTATTACATTTCGGTTACAAAAAATGTGACATAGACTGTATATGTCTATAAGTCTGTTTATTACAACATTATCATGAACATATAATGATCTCCGCACATTAGTAGGCATTGGTTTTATTTAAAATCGAAACCCGCGCTAAGTGATACTGCTTGACAATTTTTCTATTTCTTATATTTGCTCCGTTTCTTAATTCCGATGAAGAATGAAAAAATTATATTTTATCCTTGGCTCACTTCAGGTGTTTACCGCAATAGGAGCTATTCCTCAGGAATAGGCTACCTTATTGGCACCACAGGAGAGGGAATGGGAGTATCAGTTGATTTGCTGGCAAACTCACCTCTGAAATCGTTTTTACTACCAGGATTGTTTTTACTGCTCGTAAATGGATTGGCCAACCTGTATGGAGCTTACCTTTCCTTTGCCAGGCACAGGTGTGCCGGGTACACAGGATTAATCCCTGGTGTTTTACTCAGCCTGTGGATAATTATCCAGGTAGCCTGGATTTCATTATCGAGCGTTCTGCAGAGTCGTGCCCGGTCTTGTCTGTAAATTCATCTGGATAAGCCACAAAAGGCCTGTCACGCTTGACAGTATATTTAAAACCCAAAGCGACTCCGTAGGCTATTGCCGTTCCTGCTGCCATGGCGGCAGCATCGCGCAGCAATTCATTGTCTTTTCGTGCCAGTCCGACAACAGCCATGGTGACAGGCGTGCCGACATATACATAAAAATTGGCATCAGACATAAACCTGAAGAAATCATCTGAGGGAAGGGGTTCAGGTGAATGAATTGCCTTGAGAATGTCAACATCAATGTTCTGGGAAGAAAGAGATACCGGGACCAATACGAGCAAAATCGCAATGAACTTTTTCATAGCGGAGAAGATTTATTTAGCCAGGATAAACTATGTAAAGGTCGGGTTTGGTTTCTAAACCTTTTAGTCTGTCCGTCCCAAAGATTGTTCTCCGCGTGCCAAAATCAGCTTAATCCAATGAAATATTAAAATTCCCTCCTGCGGATAAAACCGGGCGGCCAAAAGGCCGGATTATTCAGCAAAACTTAAACCGGACCGGTCACTGATCCACTCCCGGCTGTGGACAGTAGCTGATCCATACAATGTCTCTGTCAGTCAGGGAAGGGTAGAAACCCTCATCAATTACAGTAACGCTCTCTCCCGAGCAGTTGAATGTTTGATACATCTGCCCGACTGCATACTTTGGCATATCGGTGACGATATAATCCTGCCCGTTGTAATTCTTGCACCATATCCTGCCAACATAAACCGTGCTCTGATCATTCATTGAGGTGACAATGATGGCATTCAGCCAGGGAAGGTTATGCCCGATATCCTTTATGCCACAGGCATTGATCTCGACAATTACCTTGCAGGGCACCTTGTAGCCCTCTTCCTGGTATTCACCCAGGTCTGTACAAGAACCGGTGACCATGAAAAGAAAGAGTGTGAAATATTTGAGTATTCTCATCTGCATAATCCGAAACAACATCATTTAAGTCCTGAACAGCAAACGCGCCCTGTCAGATTGCCGGATGTCAGCTTGTGATACGGCGGCTTGCTGATCTGATGGCAAAAATATTCAAAAAACCGTTGGGTTACGATGCATACAGGTGATATTTTATCATTTCAGAATGCAAATCCAACAACAAGAAATAACTGTTCCCTGTCTGGATTGAATATCAATTGTCCGGTGACCGGAACTGAGAAGCGGTCAGTTATTTCAATTTCTTCAGAGACCTCAAGGCCAAGGTTACATGCATTAAACCCGCCGCTTTCAGTGTGCCACCCGTTGCCGGCTCCCATGAAGAGGCTGAAATAATCGAATGAGAAACCTGCCTCGAAATAGAGGTCGCCGCCGTAAGATCCTATTTCTCCGGCCTCGTTGATGACACAGTTACCACTCAGCCACACATGCTCAGATGAGTAGTCGAGGTTTATCTCGAATGTATGGCTCCCTGATGCTGCAGAATAGTCAAAATACGACAACGTGGGAAGGTAGTAATCCTGTATGCCTACGCTTATAACTTCATTAAGTGCGAATGACATGTAGAGATCGACCTCCTGGTAGTCGTTGAAATCGAATGACCCCCATGCCCCGGCTGTAAAAAAACCGGAACTAAATTCAATCTCAGGCTGAACAGCGGGGCCACTTTGCCTCGTTCCTCTCCAGACAAAACTGCTGTATAAATCCGCTCCTGCGGTCCACGGAGAAACCGGATTATCTGTCTGACCGTAAACGGTCACATCAGCGGCTGCCATTGCAAGCAGAACAAGTAAGGAGAAGAACCTGTTGTGCTTAGGGCCTCTTGCCCTTCCTGCTTCAGAGGATGACATGACAGATCTGTTTTTCCGGATGAATGGCAGTATCAAAAATTCTTTCTCAGTTGAACGTAAAATCTATGGAAGGCATTCTCCAATTCATATGTTCCCTCAAAATTTGCAGAAAATGAAATCTTTTCAAAGACATGCCAATATATATTCGCCTCTCCTATGTGCTGAACAAGATCAATCTCATTTTCAGGAATCCGGTTGTCAACAAGCCGGTATCCGATCCCGGACTGGAACTTTCCGCCTGCAAAGTCCTTTATAAAGCTGATCCCGGCGATTGATACATTTACATAACTTGTTTCCAGCCAGGTGCCCGTCACCGTTGCCGAGAGATTCAGCCCCCCGATATTGCTCCAGGTATAACAGCTGTTAAGACTCCGGGAAGGAAACGGATCACTTTTCAGGAACCTGTAACCCGCATGCACTCCGAACGACATGTTTCTTACCATTCGCCAATTGAACGACAGCCTGTAGCCCTGCCGCATTCCCTCCTCCAGAATCCTGTCAGTATATGTTTTGTAGGTTTCATAATAAGTGACGTTCTTTCTGGCATCACAGGAACCATGAACTGATATTTTCCCCGCAATTCTGTAAGATAGAGACAGGTATAGCCCTGAGAGATCCAATGTACTCTCCGCTACGTCATTAACAACCTTGTAGAGATCCATCTCAACCGTGCTGAAGAAACTCAGATTCTTTATCAGGTTGTTTGAATGCTGAAAGTATATAAACCGCCTGTCAGTCTTAAAATCATTGGTTTGCTCAACGAAGGCTACCGAGCTCTCAGTGCGCTTTCCGGGACTCTTTGTGCTGTATGCAAGGTATGCGCTGTACTGAAAAAGGTTCAGATTAAGGCTGTAATTCTGATAATCAGGCCTGGATCCCGCCAGAACACCCACAGTAAAGCTATTAAATGACTTCTCAAACTGAATCCCGTCGGTTGCTCCCATGCTTGCGATCCGGGGATTTATCCATCGCCCGAGACTGAAGCTTGTAGTTTCGTTAAGGTCATACCTGAATGCGAGGTTATATATTTTGAGTGCGCTGAACAGATCATTCTTCACCTCCTGCCATTCCCCGGCTTTATGTCTGAAGGAGGCATAGGATTCGAAAGAAAACCGTGACCCGCCAATCCTCCGGGCATTGAATGAAAATGTATACCTGAATCGCTGGATGTCAGGCACATCAGTATCTGAAAAATCAGTATATGAATTCATGGAGACACTCCCCCACACTTTTTGCTTCTTTTTAATGGATTTCAGTCCACCGTTCAAAGAATCAGGTATGGTCTCCTGCCGGGAAGATGTATCACTCTTAACCGGTGAGGAAGGACCAACAGGCTTCGGTTTGTCAGTCCTGACCCTGGCAATTATCAGGTGATCCACAGGAACAGGATGATCAGAAACAGAACTGCATAAACATGAAACTGATGACAGACTGTTTACAATGAGGGCAGGAACGAGGCTATCCCCTGCCGTAATAAAGAGTGTATCGCCTGCTGAAATGCCTTCGCACGACTTGAATCTTACATAAATGTTCTGTGAGCTCACAAACGAAACCTTGCCAACCAGGGTCTCAGTCGCTGACTGGCCATTCAGTTCCACAATTAAAAATAGGCTCCAGAATATTAAGGCAGCTCTTTTCATTTCATCATCTGTCGTCTGCCACGCCTGTGGGATGGCAATCCAGACATGCTGTACTCGTGTAGGAATATCCGCTCTCCTCTCTGTGTTTGTCGTCCATGGAGGTCTTGTTATGCTCGTGGCAACTCAGGCATGTAAACTGAGCATAATCCGAGGGGCTAGGATGGCATTCATTGCATGATGTCCATGTCCCCTTGTGCTTTCCCGAATATATCGGAAACGACTGGCTGTCATGCTCGGTAAATGATGCAGGCGCCCAACCGGGGGCAAGTGTATGGCAGATATTGCATGTTGTAGGGAAGCCCATAGTTGAGTGTACCGGATTCGTTGTCGCCAGGTAATCATCCTGATGGCATGAATAACAGTCAGGGTTCGCATCGGAATAATTGCCGGTGACATGACAATCAGCACATTCAGGTGTGGAATGCCCCTCCGTAAGCTTGAAGAAACTGTGGTCAAATCCCGCACCGGTCCACTGAAACGCATTGACAGGATGACAGGCAGAACAGTCTTCAGAGAAGCCTGCTCCGGCATGGTTCGGTTGTGTTGTAGCATTGTAATCCTGCCTGTGGCAATCAATGCAGTTAACCCCGATGACATCAAAGCGCACAAGACTTTCGGAGAGATGACAGACTGTGCAATCAGCCGTGCGGTGCGCTCCAAGCAACGGGAACCGGCTCAGCTGATGGATTTCTGTGATATTTGTTACAAGCCAGCTGGCTGTGGAATGGCACCTGGAACAATCCGATCCTACGGTGCCCTGGTGCATATCAGTATGGCATTCAATGCAGTCAGTCTTTGCTTCACTGAATACCAAAGTTGGATGACAGAGTCTGCAGTCAGTTTGGGTATGCTGACCGGTGAGGGGTAACTTTGTCGTATTGTGATCAAACGAATAGATCGTTTTATCAAGGTGCCATCCCTCCGGACTGTGGCAGATTCCGCAGCCAAGCCTGAAATCATCGCCGTGCGGATGACTTGCCTGGTGCCTCAGAAAGAGGAAGAAGCAGCAGATTAGTATAAGTGACAGGACTCGCATCTGAAATCTTTGATTTTATATTTAATGTAGGTGACAGAACCCTCTTTTAGCGGCTTATGACATTCCGCACAGGGCACATTAATATGTTTCCCGTCAAGCCTGAAAGCTGCCCTGTCATGATCGAACCGGCCAGCCTTCCAGGTCTCAGTCGTGTGGCAATCTTCGCAGGCTGTTGCACCATTCTTCTCAAACTGCCTGTAATGGTTATCAGTATGGCAACTGGCGCAGTTCGGGGATAGTCCGGTAAACTTCTGCCGCTCCGTTCCTTCCTGATCGGGCTTGAAGTGACAGGCTCTGCAATCAAGTCTCTCGTGCGCTCCGGTAAGGCTGTAGTTCGTTCTTGAATGGTCAAACGAAATATCCGGCCATCTGTTCTCATTGTGGCAGAACCGGCAATCTGCCGAAGGATAGTAGTTTGCCTGGATATAACCTTTGTGGATGTCAGGGTGGCAGTCAGAGCATCCCGCACCTATCTCCCTGAAACTCCATTTTTCCTGTTTCCTGTGGCATTCAAAGCATGGAGTTGCGGAATGAGATCCGTTTAGCGGGAACTTTCCGGTATTGTGCTGCGAAACGGTATAGGTGAAGTGGTTGAACCCCTTTACGGTGTGGCACTGTGAACAATCAGGAGATATACCGTTCCTGGCAAACTGGCCATTATGATAATCGCGGTGGCAATCTGTGCACCTGTCATGCTTCAGGGGATCAGTGGTTTTGCCTTTGTGACAATCCTTGCACCCGACTGCCTGGTGCTTCTCCTCAAGCCTGAAATCTGTTTTGTTATGATCAAACCGGCTCAGTCCTCCTGATACCCTCTGAAATGATTCCTCAGTATGGCACTGGCGGCAATTCTGGCCAAACTGGTTCTGATGCGGGTCCTTGTGACAGTTTGTGCAGTTACTGAAAGAGAGACCTCTGAACTCCTGAAATACCTTGCCGTTTATTGTCTCTTTTTTGTGGCATTTCTGGCAATCGACAGTCTTATGCTTCCCGGCAAGCGGAAACCGTGAAGTGCTGTGGTTGAATTTTGAAGCCGGTTTAAAGGAATCAGTACCATGGCAATCGAGGCATGAACCTGGCAGGGTCTGCTGATGGTAGTCGGCATGACAGCTCAGACATTTTGCATCCAGGCCGAGGTATGTATTCTTTCTTGATTTAAGTTTCTGAACAGAAATGAACCCGGAGTTGTGGCAATCAGGACAATCTACTGCTGCATGAGCGCCTGTCAGGGTGTACCCGGTAAGAGAGTGGTTAAATGTTTCAGTATTGAACCGCATAAGCCTGGCATCCTTCCCATTGTGTTCATTGTGGCAACTGCCGCATGATTTGCCGGTAACATCTGCAGATGAATGATAGCCCTTCTGAGCTGTGATCCTCGACTGGATCTCGGTATGGCAGGCAAGACACTTTGAATCAGAGACCTTATTGCCAAGCACATGGCACTGGGTGCAGTTTGAAATGCCTTCGAGGCCGGAATGTGAATTTGACAAATCGCCTGGCGAGAGCTGTGCATACATTTTAAAGGAGCATAGCAGGCAAAACAGGAGAATTATCCTGATTTTCATTGTCCCATTATACATAAGAGACTCACTTTGGCAAGGTCAGAAACTCAACGGCCCTCTCAGTCAGGGTGTACGTGCTTATTCAAAATTAGTGTTTTAATACCGTTTCCCCAAACTTCCTTGTGATTTTGATTCCGGCTTTCTCAAGGAACTGCGTGGGCAGCTCACCTCCGGCGAAAATATATACCAGGTCATTCTTTATTTTAAGAGGGTCTCCGCCATCCTCAGTCACTATGTTAACAAACTCATCCTCAATTGAAACAAGATTGCTCTTCATCAGAATCCTTAGCTTTCCTGCTTTAACCGCCTCGTTTAATGCAGCGCTGTTTTTTGGTTTGATACGGTTAAAAACCTCATTCCTGTAAGATAGTGTAATGTGATTCTGATCAGCAAGAAGCAGTGCAGATTCAACTGCTGAATCACCACCCCCCACTACAACAATATTTTGCCCTGACAAATCTTCGGGCTCGAGCAATCTGTAAGCGACCTTTTCCTTTTCCTCACCTGGAATGTTTAGTTTACGCGGTGTTCCGCGTCTACCGATGGCAAGCAGAACTGACGATGCAGAAAATACTTCTCCGCTCAGGGTTGTGACCTTTAAAATTTCACCTTCAGGTATGACTGATTCAACCTTTGAATTTTCGCTGACCGTGATATTGTTTTTCCGCAATGCAGTCTGCCACAGGTCAAGCAGTTCGGATTTGCTGGTTTCAAACAGTTTTACCTTTCCAACCAGAGGAAGGTCCATCGGCGAAGTCATTACAATCTTTTTTCTTGGATATGAAAAAACTGCTCCACCGAGAGTATCCTGTTCCAGCAACAGAAAATTCAGTCCATGATTTTTGGCAGTCAGCGACGCTGAGATGCCGGCAGGTCCTGACCCTACAATAATAAGATCATAAGCTGCGGCATGATTTCTCCCTGCAGATTTAGCTATATTTTCTACCGCCTGCCTGCCCTGCTCCGTGGCATTTCTGATCAGGCCCATGCCACCAAGTTCTCCGGCGATAAATATTCCCGGCACATTTGTCTCAAAATTCCTGCCGACGTGAGGGAGTTCCACTCCCCTCTTTTCAGTGCCGATGCGAAGTGTTATAGCTTCAGTGGGACAGGCATGAAAACAGGCGCCGTGTCCGATACATTGTGAGGCATTAATAATGGTCGCTTTGCCGTTTCTGATCCCGATTATGTCCTTCTCAGGGCATGCGGCTACACAGGCTCCGGTACCAATGCAGGTATTAACATCAATATAGGGATGAAGTGAAACGGGTTCATTCAAACCTTCCTCCTGTGCCTTCCTGATCTTCCCCTCCACAATTACTGATTCCCGTCTTTTTTTGTAAAGATAGTACCAGATGACTGCTGCGCAGAGTACAGCTACTATAGAGTAAATGAGCACTTTCTGGAGAAGCAGTTCCATAATCAGAAAATCCATCTGTAACCGAACAATATGGTAATTCCCACATGAATGACCATAATGATTAACATGATCAGGGCAAAGGGCAGGTGGGCAACATGCCAGTACCTGAAAAGATCCTTCATCCTGTCAAGGCGCTCTATTCTCCTGCTCAGTCTGATGTCGGTCTTCACAATCGAAATAATATTTCTGTGATCTTTCCCTTGCAGGTTATTCTTTTTCATTTCTCTCTTAACCAGGTTAATCGACTTCCGGTCATCTATAAAGTTACGTATTAAACTGATAAACAAGTACCTTGAAGATGATACAGTTTTCCGGTTAACAGACTCTGTTATTTTGTTGTAAGCATCCTCATCAAGGTTGTACGAACTTTTCAAAACCTCTGTAAGGTCGCTTTTCATGGCGCGGACTTCGCTCAGGTTCAGCTCTCGACCCTCAATTGACCTGGGTATCTGAATATAAATAAACCTGCCTGCAATTCCGCTGAGAAAGACAGCAACCATACTCCAGAAACTGACCGCTACCAGTCCTCCGAATTTGAAAGCGGTATGGAATAAAATCAATACCGGCCCCAGGGTGCACAGAAAAATATGAAACTCGAGCCAGTGTTTGACCAGCCCCGTTCTTGACAAAAAACGATACCTCTTTCTTGCCATGTAGCTGGCTACACCTATGATTATGAGGAGAGAACCAAGTATTCCCAGCCCGTGACCCAGAACGCCACTCGGCTTCAGGGTGTCGTGTCCTTCTGTGTAAGATCTGTCCTCAAGTCCTGTCCTGTAATACTCCAGTCCATTAATCAGAAGGAGTATAAAGGTAACTCCAACAATGAATACCATTATACCCAGGTACATTTTGTGAATTGTTTTTGGCATAAACGGTTATTCCTTAGTATCTGTTTTCATGCAAATAAAGTGTACAAGGCTTCCAATGCCTGCATCAGAACCTTCCGCTCAACCGGATGCTAAAATTCCTGTGGGGCTGAATGTCACCGGGACGACCCATATATTCAGTGTTGGTAATATTCTTCAGGGCGAGGGATATCTTCAGGGGTTTGCTGATACTGTATCCGATACTTCCGTCCATAAGAAAATAACCGGTGTTGTTTTCCATCCAGTAATCATAGAAGCCTGGAAGAATATCTTCCCTGGTATCGGGATTCAGAAATACGTCATCAATGTTCAATGTCTTCGATCTGGCATACATATCAACGCCGGCATCCAGCCGGTATGATGAGACCGTCAGGCTCAACCTCGCCGAGTGCTTTCTCCTGTATTTCAGGTAAACGTCCTTGCTCTGATTGGTATAGGCATTATATTCAACCGGGTAAATGTATGTGTACCCGCCCGCAACAGTCGTATTTACCTCACCGAACGACCTGCTCAGCAATATCTCCAGTTCTCCCCCGAAGATCCTCGACTGCTCCACATTCGTCGCCTTGAAGCCAATATCTGACAGACCTGATGACGGATCCTGATGTACTCCGAAGATGTATTCAATCATATCGCTGTTCTGCGAGAAGAAAAACGAAAGATCGCCCTCTCCCCTGAACTCCCCAAGGATGAAACCCTGCATCACTCCTATCTCGGAGCTCCACCCCGATTCCGCCTCAACAGAGGGGTTGGGGAATACCGTGACCGACCCCAGGGTTGTTGTGGCGTATTTCTCAGCAATGGAAGGATAACGGTAACCCTGGCCGAATGAACCTCTCACGAAGGTAAAATCAGCTGCCTGCCAGTTGATGCCGGTTCTGAAGACCGGCACCAGCTTGTCTTTGTCATTGTCAAGCATATTCTGCTCGATGCGTACTCCGGCGCTGATCTTCAGCCTGCTCACCGGTCTGACCTCTGCCTGGGTGAATCCGGCAATATTAAGTCCGTGGTGATCGCCGAAGAATTCAGATATCACATTGCTCCAGTTTTCCGAGACGCCTGCCGTAACATTCACAAAGTCTGTGATCCTGTAATGGAACAGGTATTCACCGTAGATTGAAAAAGCGCTTGCATCATTATTTGTTCTGACAGGAAACCTGTTGGCTGTATACTGGTATCTCATCCTGAGCTCATGCTTCACCTTTCCTGATCCGCCGTACGTGATGAACGGATCAGCAGTGAAGAAATATCCGTGCAGTCTTGACACAGTGGAGGTATCCTGCTTCAATGCTCCCATAGTTGCATCCTCCCAGAGGATGAAGTCAGTTTTATATGTTTTGCCTCCATTCAGGTTTAACCCGTATTTGAGTCCTGCAGTTTTGCTGCTGTGGTGCTTAAGCCTCAGGCTGATTCTTCCAAGATTCTCGTCGTTGTATTTTCTGTAACCCCTGTCAGAGGTAAGGTTCACGCCGACACCCAGATCGGTATTTCCAAATTTCTGCAGGTGCGAGAATGAGGCGTTGCCAAAGAGCCTTGGGGTATCCCACCATTTCCAGTCGCCGTTCCGAGGGGCGCCAAATACCCCTCCTTCCACAAAGAAAGTAGTAAGAGGCACATTGGATGCATCTGCTGTCCTGAAGTTTATGACCCCGTTCAGGGCTGATGAGCCATAGAGCACCGAGGAGGCCCCCTTGATAACCTCTACCTGCGCGAGGTTTTCCAGGGGCAGAAAATTCCACTTGATATTACCGGCATCAGCAGACATCACCGGCAGTCCGTCTATCAGGGCAAGCACCCTGCTGCCGACTCCGTAGCTGAAGCCGCTTCCTCCTCTTATTGAAGCCTGACCGTCAAGTACCTCGATGCCCTGCGTTTTGGTAATCAGCTCCTGGGCATCAGTTATATGGGTGCGGTAAAGGTGATCCGACTTAATTACCTCCATTGAGACTGTCAGTTCCGATCTTTTCTGTTCCATCCTGTCGGCACTCACCACTATCTGGTCAATCAAATGCGACTCTGGCTCCAGCATTACATTCAACTCCATGGTCTGCCCGGCAGTGATGTCCAGTAATTCCGTATGTGTCCTGTAACCAACGAACTTGAATTCAACCGTGAGCCTGCCTGGGCTGGCTGTAAATGAAAAGTACCCATTTTCATCAGTGCTGGTGCCTGCGTTTCTTCCGAATATTACATGAGCCCCCGCGAGAGGCTCGCTGCTCTGACTGTCGTATACCTTGCCGCTGACTGCGGTCTGTGAGCTGCCTGTTGTCTGTCCACTGACAACACCCTGCAGCAGAATAATCGCTGAAGCCAGTAACGGAAGAAAGCGTTGCATCACTTCGCCTTAAAGGTCATTCTGATGCTGGTGGGCGGATCGCCGGGGTAGTTGAAAGTGACCTTGAGCGAGACAGAGGTCAGTTCGACAATATGTGTTGTGAGTGTGAGAGGCATATCCGGTGAGGAAATGGCAATGTTCGTCTCGCTGTCGGTAAACATCCATGTTCCGGAATACTGGCCGAATGTTCCGGTCCCGTCTTTGTTGAAACTGGCATCACCCTTGAAGAGGGCAAGCATTTCTCCCGGATCACTTGCGTCAATACCGTTGGCCAGCAGACTGTCACTTGTCCAGACGTGTGATGTCAGCAAGGTGAATCGTTCAGAAGCAGTCTCTTTATTGCATGATAAGGCTATAATTAAAAGAGCCGGGAGCAGGAGGGACAGGTTCTTTTTCATATGAGCTGTAGTTAAGTTCTGCCGTCAGGTAAACCATTTCATATAACACATGTACTTTAAATCAGTTCACTGACCAGCTTCCGCCAAAGATAATAAACTGAATCAAACAAGTGCGATGTGGCGTCTGCTAAACAGCAAAACCTGCCACATACATTTGTCCGGAGCACGCCGGGGACTGAAGGCAGACGGCCCGGGGTTTATCTGGTGGCTATACGGAGCCCGCCCGGAAACTTTGCCTGGCAACCTTAATTGCTGTTTACCTGACTGGACTCCTTCAGGTACCAGACTGACTGATAATCATAACCCTTCACCATCAGCACACCGTTATGATCAATGAACAGGTTGACAAGGTCATCATTGATCCAGAATGTTTCATATTCATGCAGGTCGACCGATTTCATGATACCGTATCCCGGGATGGCAACATAGTAGAAATTACCCCATTTGCTGAAAATATTGTCCATTGCTGTTCTGAAAGATGGTCCCACGTCGTGCACATACCCGAAGGTGGCCCCCATATCCTTTGAACTGTATATGGTCTCGGTAAGCCCCACGTCGGCACAGATGAAGATCTCATCATCGTCCTTCAAATAGAGCTTCTGGCTATAATCCGGGGTGGTGATTTTTGTCCATGTCTGTCCGTCATCATCTGACATCATGAGGCTGCAGCAGTCTTGTCCGTGCATTGCAAGTGACCCGTTACTGAGCCTGAAGATGTCTGCTACCCCGTGCTGGGTCATGGCGCTCCCGGCGTTATGCCAGGTAGTGCCTCCGTCATCGGAGTACCGCACTGTTTCATCCGCGGCTGAAATCCATAGCCTGTCGTCATTTGAGACATGGAGGTTCAGGTAGTGTGACCGGTCTGGCCAGGGTTTGGTGCATGCCTGCCATGATTTGCCATGGTCAGTGCTCCGGATTATATTTCCACCCCAGGTGCTTACATAAAATACTCCGGAACGGTCAATCTCAATCTCACGGGGATAATCCGGCGCCTGAAACAACGGATCAGTAACCTCCTCCCATATGTAGTACCTCGGGCCCTGCCTGTAGAGCTTATTGACGGTGACCATAAAGGTGACATCATTAACCGTGTCGGCAGCCATACCCATTATTCCTTTTTCAGGAGAGTCGGTCACCTTATCCCACTGACTTTCCCTGAAAGCACAGGCTGTCAGATCGACTGAGGTAATGAAAGTGCCGGAGAGATCATATGCCGAAGCCCTGAGTATCTGGGTGAATGATTCGCTGCCCATGGTCCAGATCGTGCTGCAACTCTTGCCTGAAGAAACATAGACGGAAGGTCCAGAAACAGCACCCCCGCCCATAACCGGTTCAAAGACAACCATGACTGAATCAACAGGAGCCGATTCATTGACAAACACGTTGAACCACAGAAGGACATCCATCTGTTCCCCTTCCTGCAGCCTGTTTCCCTGAAAATTGCTGAACGAGAGATCATATCTCTCAAGCACCGTCACAGCCGGGTCCTGAGTGCATGACACGGCAGTTATAAGTATAAACACTATTGAAAATATCCGGAATTTCATGACAAGAACTGATGTAACTGTTTGTTTGATTAAATTGTTTTAAAGATGCAAACTGCCTGTCTCACCTGTAGAGAGGTATTCTGAGTCCTGCCTGCAGGGTGAGAGCACTGTTTCTCATATATACATCTTTTTCATCATCCGGAGCCGGCACCCATGCATTTTCATAATTGAATACCTCGGGCAGTCCCTGCCTGTACTGGAGGCTGATATCAAGCCTGATGTTACCGGAGAGAGGCACTGTCACACCTGCGCCCGCCAGCCAGCCATAGTCATTCCTCCGGATGAGCTCAGTGATATCATCATTGACGGTAGTCTCCTCGAGCTGGTATGAGCCGTTGTAGGCAACTTCAAGCGTGGCAGTACCGGTACATTTCGCATTGAGCCTTGCGGCAAAATAGGGTCCGGTATTGAAGCTGAAGATCTCTCCGGGGCCAAAATGAAAATCGAACAGGACAGGTATGACAGCATAATCGATATTTGTCCTGCTGTCGACATAATAATCAGGTTCTCCCTCAACTGAGTACCTGTACCATACGTCGCTCGAGTCACGCAATGAGAAGCCCTGACGCTCAAGGGTCACACCGGTACGGAACCAGGTGTTCGTGCCGCCGAGCCTGAAATTCAGGGAGAAGCCTGCTGCGGGAGCCACCAGTGCCGAGTATTTATCCCTGTCTATATTGCCTGAGTTCCAGGAGGTGACCACCCCGGCGCGCCATGTGAGAAAAATGTCTTCATTCACCACACCGGCATCATCAGTGGCTCCCTCGTCTTCACTCTTCCAACGACCGAATTTATAGATCAATCCAGCCCTGATGTCCGAGTAACCGTGTTTATATTCAGCCCATTCGACCATTGCATTGCGGCCGGTCAGATACCTCCCGCTTAAAAATAGATCGAGTTTTTCCTGCAGCGGATAGTTCAGTCTGAGCATGTAAACATAACCCCAGTCATCACGTAATGTCTCCTTTCCGTAATCATAGTAAAAGTAACTAACATCCAGGTCCTGGTCGAGGGCGAAGGCATAATATCCCCCTGCCCCGAGAGTAAGGGAGGGCCTTGACGGGATTGTCACCGTAACCATCAGTGGCAGGGTCAGTATGCTGAAGTTCGAGCTGTTCATCTGTACCGGGAGGGCTATCAGTGACCCCATCGGATAGTAAATCGGGTAGTTCCAGGGAAAATAGGGATGATACTCATAATATACCGCTGACCAGTCAGCACCGGCATGCAGTCCAAGTGTGCGGGTCAACGCATAATCAGCAAAGAAGCCCAGTGATGGTCCCGGTTTTGTCTTCCAGCTGCCGGTGCTCCATGTGTTATGTATGTCTGAGAGATTCAGTCCGGAGCCAAATCCCAAAGAAAGTTTCTGGGGGTATAACTGTAAACACAAGGCACTTAGAAGAGTGCCCAGGATAAACTGGCGAAGGCGTTTCATAAGCAACAGGTCGGGTTTGTTCAGCGGGCAAGCAACAAAGAGCGTGCCGTTATGGATCAACCGGCATATGAGCGTGATTTATTTTTAACTTCAAAAGAGGCATTACCATAACATTACTTTTTACTATTTTTAGTCTTCCTAATAGATGAACTGTTAAAAAGATAAATATGAGCGAGAAATTTTCTGTCAGTCCAAACGGTGAAAAGTTTCCCCTGCCGAAGCCGGAGGATTATAAAGCTGAGTTTGAGAACATTAAAAAGCGGGTCAAACAGGAGCGGGCCAAAGGCCGTGAAATAGTGGTTGTCATGGGCGTCGGCTTCGTGGGGGCGGTCATGGCGGCCATTGTATCTGATACCGTTGACAAAAAGGGCAAGCCATCCAAGTTCGTGATCGGGATGCAGCGTCCCAGCGCACGCAGCTTCTGGAAGATCCCGATGCTGAACCGCGGCGTCTCCCCCGTCAAGGCAGAGGACCCGGAGGTTGACCCGATGATTGCGCGCTGTGTACTTGAGAAAAAGACGCTGATGGCCACCTACACCTATGACGTGCTCAAGCTGGCAGATGTGGTTGTGGTGGATGTACAGTGTGACTATATCAAAGAGGAGCTTGGTAACGTTCGCGCCGGCCAGACAGACATGGCAGCGCTGGAAGCATCACTGGGAGTCATTGCAGAGCATATTCCGGCCGGAGCGCTGGTGCTCATTGAGACAACCGTTGCCCCGGGAACCACCGAACAGGTGGCCTACCCGATAATGAAGAAGGCCTTCAGCAAAAGAGGAATCAAGACCGATCCGCTGCTGGCACACAGCTACGAGAGGGTGATGCCAGGCAGGAACTATGTGGCCAGCATCCGCGACTTCTGGAGGGTTTGCAGCGGCATCAACGAAGAGGCGAAAAAACGCGTGGTGAAGTTCCTCACGGAGGTTCTTAACACCGATAAATTCCCTCTCACCGTCATGGACAGACCCATCGAATCAGAGACAGCCAAGATCGTAGAAAACAGCTACCGCGCCACCATCCTGGCATTCCTTGACGAGTGGAGCCTCTTCGCAGAGCGAAACGGCGTTGACCTTGTCAAGGTGATCAAAGCCATTAAGATGAGGCCCACCCACAGCAACATGATCTTTCCGGGACCGGGCATAGGCGGATACTGCCTGCCGAAGGACGGCGGACTGGGGGTATGGGCATACAAGCATATTCTTGGCTTCGAGGATGACATCTTCAGGATAACTCCCATGGCCATTGACATCAATGACACGCGCGGACTGCATGTGGGACAACTGACGCGTGACGCGCTGCGCAACATGGGCAAGCCTATTGCTGCAGCCGACGTGCTGGTGCTTGGCGCCGCATATCGCGAGGATGTGGGAGACACACGCTACAGCGGCTCGGAGATAGTGATACGTAAGCTAGCGGAGATGGGCGCAGAGATAAGGGTGCATGACCCTTACGTGGAACACTGGTGGGAGTTCGAACAGCAGGATACATTCCCGGCTGAAGGCCAGAGCAAGGCGCAGTTCTTTCGCAACCAGGAGAAGCTGAAGGAGATAAGGATTGAGCAGAACCTGAACAAGGCACTCAAAGGGGCTGAAGCAGTGATACTTGCCGTTCCACACTCAGCCTACCTTGATCTTGATCCGGATAAGATGGTGAAGACAATTGGCCAGCCGGCTGCCATAATTGACTGTTTCGGTATACTGTCCGATGACAGGATCCGCCGCTACTTCCAGCTCGGGTGTGAGGTCAAGGGGCTGGGCCGGGGTCATATCCAAAGAATAAAAGAGGAGACCCGCAAATCTTAATGTCAATTCAGAAGGCAACCATAAACCACAATCAGCAATCATGACAAAGTGAGTTAACGAACTGTTCGATGAGTTCCGTTCCGGCAAGGTTAACCGGAGGGAATTCATGAAGAAACTGGCCCTGGTTACAGGAGGCACTGCCGCAGCTGTTATAATGCTTCCCGACATCGACGGGGCCGCAGCATCCTCAAAAAAATCAGGCACTGTCAAACTGATCAATGAGTTCGTCACCTACCCCGCTGCCACCGGTGAGATGAGAGCTTATCTGTCGATGCCGGAAGGAGAGAAGAAATTCCCCGGAGTGATAGTCATTCATGAAAACAGGGGACTGGTTCCGCACATCCAGGATGTAAACCGGCGGATGGCAGGGGAAGGCTTCCTGGCACTGGCACCTGACGCTCTCTCTCCTGTCGGAGGAACACCGGAAGACCAGGACAAGGAACGTGAAATGTTTGGCCAGCTCAACCGCGATGAGACAGTGAAAAACTTCGTGGCGGAAGTCAAATACCTCAAGACGCACCCCCGCTCGACGGGCAAGGTTGGCTGCACGGGATTCTGCTGGGGCGGCGCCATGACCATCCAGGTGGCAGTCAACGCACGTGACCTCAATGCCTCTGTGCTATATTACGGCTCGACACCGGCACCTGAGGATGTGCCAAAGATCAAGGCCCCGGTAATAGCACACTATGCCGGTAGCGATGAGCGTATCAATGCAGGAATACCGGCATTTGAGGAGGCTCTGAAGAAGGCAGGGATAGAGTACCAGATTTTCATTTATGAAGGTACCGGACACGCCTTCAACAATGATACCGGGACTAGGTACAATAAGGAAGCAGCAGACCTGGCATGGGGCAGGACTGTTGGATTCTTCAGAGAGAAGCTGAAAGACTAACCCTCACTGCCCCACAACCGGGCGACTTCACTGACGAAGGGTTTGCAGTGATTGAAAAAATACCTGTACCCTTCGCAGAGATAATTTAGTCCCTGCTCACCTGTCAGCGACATGGTTAACCTGTTCTTCGGGCACTCACCATTGCACATGTCAAGCACTTCGCAGTCAAGACACCAGCGCGGTAATGTATGCTTTTTGGCCTCCCCGAAGGCCCTCTGCCGAGGATCATCAAGCAAGGCGGTAAGGGTGGAATCATTTATATTGCCAATCTTGTACGGGGGCGTCACATAGTGATCGCATGAATAAAAGTCGCCGTTCATCTCCACGGCAGGAACACCGCCGCAGACAGGCCTGAAAATGCAGAGGGTATGGTCCTGTCTGCAGGCATAAGTGCTTTCTGGAAAGTGACGGCCCTTCTGAAGAAATCCAGTCCGGCCAGGATTGGTTCTCCCCCGTGCCACGAAAAGAATATCTCCGGCTCCGTTGATGCTTCGATATGCTGGCGGATATACCTCTCCGGAACCTCATCGCTCATTATGCCTCCCGGAACTGTCACCTCAATATCCATCTTTTCATGATAGTAGCAGTAGGAGCAGTTCAGGTTGCACCGTGCCCCCACCGGCTTGACGAATATCTGGAATTCACGAAATTCTGCGGCCATTTTACCGTGTGTTGTGAATATCTGTCATCTCAGCGAATATTTCTCAGCAAGATATTCCTCAAGATACCTGTATCCGGGTTTCATGACCACAGAGCATTTCTTACCCGTGAGGAATCGCTTCAGATGCTCCGGCATGTCAGGCTCCTTTCCGATAAGAGGTCCGATAACATCCGAGAACTTTGACGGGTGGGCTGTCTCAACAAAGATACCCGTCGCTCCGGGATGTTCATCGAGGTAACTGTCAAGTCCCATGCTGGCTACCGCTCCGTGAGGATCAAGAGTGTAACCCGACCTGTCATGCACCTCTCTGATGTGCCGTCTGATGCTGTCGTCATCAAACCAGTAACCCGAGACTCCAGCCTTAAGTGCCTCAAAATCATTGTCAAACAGCTGCCTGAGCCTGTCAAGATTACCCGGATTGCCCACATCCATGGCGCTGGCAATGGTCTGTATGCTGGCTGAGGGAGCATAAACGCCCGTCGCCAGGTAGTCAGGAACAACTCTGTTAATGTTGGTTGCAGCAACCAGGTGGTCTATTGCCAGTCCTGACTTCCATGCCAGCGCCGCTGCCGTGATATTACCGAAGTTGCCGCAGGGGACTGAAAGGACCCTCCCTGGCCCGGCCTGACCGATTGCATAGAAATAGTAGAAACTTTGCGGGATCAGCCGCGCAATGTTGATTGAGTTGGCTGATGTGAGCCTTACCGTGTCGTCCCTGCGGGGCATTGTCAGCGCTCTCTTCACCATCGCCTGGCAGTCATCGAAGGTTCCTTCCACCTCAAGGGCCGTGATATTCTGTCCGAGTGTTGTCAGCTGGTTCTCCTGGAGCCTGCTGACCTTCCCGTAGGGGTATAAAATAATGACATCAACTCCTTCAACGCCCAGGAAGCCGGAGGCTATAGCCCCGCCGGTGTCTCCTGATGTCGCCACCAGCACCACTGTCTTTCTCTCATCATGCGAGGCGAAGTACCTGAAGCAGCCCGACATGAACCTCGCGCCGAAATCCTTGAAGGCGGCTGTCGGTCCGTGAAACAGCTCCAGAACATGTTTCCGGTCATCGACCTTCCGCAGGACAACGGGAAAATCGAAAGCCTCATCGCAAATGCGCCGCAGTTCTGGCCACGGTATATCATCACCTGTGTAATGGGCTCCTACTTCAACCGCTATCTCAGGCAGGGCCAAACCCGGCAGCCGCCTGAAAAAATCAGCATTCATCACCGGGATCCTTTCCGGCATGAAGAGACCCATACCGGATGAGATACCCTGTATCACTGCATCCCTGAATCCGGCAGTAGTTTTCGGATCCTTCAGATTATAGTAGCGCATCGTTTCCCGGGTTATTTGCAGTTAACAGGTCTCTGCGCCCCTGAGGCTGACAGGTGAGAGGTACGCTTTAAATTCAAGTCCGGCAGTCATCATTACTTCCTGCATGCTTTTCAGCACGGCGCCGGCCGCGGCCGCTCCCCTGCAGAGGGCAAAGACCGACGGGCCCGAACCCGATATGCCTGCACCCAGAGCACCGCTCTTAATAGCGCTTTCTTTAAGCTCCCGGAAGCCCGGTATGAGAGCTGCCCGTTTCGGTTCCGCGACAAAATCCTCCAGTGACCGGCTGATGAGGTTATAGTCCTCACGGTAAAACCCTGCCACCAGTCCGCCTACATTGCCCCACTGCCTCACAGCCGTGGCCAGGGGCACGTGAGGGTCGAGAAGACTTCTTGCCACCGATGTCCTGATCTCCATCTCCGGATGTATGATTACGCAGAATAACGCCCCTGGCACATGAAGCTGAACTATATCAAGAGGCTCATAGCTTCGGACAAGTGTTATGCCACCGTATAATGCCGGAGCGACGTTATCCGCATGGGCTGTGCCTGAAGCCAGCCTCTCCCCTGCCATGGCGAATCTGACCAGCTCGCTGACGGAAAAGATGTTGTCAAGCAAAAGGTTTCCGGCCAGCGCCGCTGCGGCCGAACTGGCTGCGCTTGATCCGATGCCGCTTCCCGGCTTAATCCCTTTTTCAATTCTGACTCTGAAACCGGACTCCCTGCCAGCAGCTGAGCTTAGTGCCGTGAGTACGGCACCGACAACATTTTTGCCCGGATCGGTGCTCAGGGTTTCGCAGCCTGTTATCGCTTCAATCTCAACGGAACGTGACCGGGTAAGTTCAACCTCCACAATGTCATAGGGCTCGTTTAGCGCAAACCCAAGTACATCAAACCCGCAGTTCAGATTTGATACAGTTGCTGGTGCCCTGACCCTAACTCTTCTTCCCATCTTTTCAGCTTTTTATTTCCCGGAGCATTTATGCAAAAATAACCTATGACATGATACCATTGACCTTCCCGGCCATTTTTTTATCAATGCCGCAGTTCGCTGCGGATTATTTCCGCCAGGCAGGAAACATTCAGGTATAACAGCCGTAAGAGAGTGAAAGGCAGAAATCACGGTCAAAATGCTATTTTTGCCGAAGTGCCACTGATCGAGGTGAGAAAAACCTGCATAAATATTATCCTTACGCTTGTCATGCTTGTTCCATTGAGGGGGCAAACGCTGACAGACAGTAACCTTCCGATCGTTATGATCACCACTGACGGAGGTGCAGCCATTCCGGACGAACCCAAGGTAAAGGCAACAATGAAGATCATTGACAGGGAGCCCGGACAGCGCAACTATGTCTCTGACCAGAACAATACGGCATATCTTAACTACAACGGGCGCATTGGCATTGAACTTCGGGGCTCCTCTTCACAGGAATCTCCCAAGAAGAATTACGGCTTAACCACCCGCATGGCCGATGATGTGACAAACAACAACGTCAGCCTGCTGGGTATGCCGGAGGAGAA
>DZBJ01000115.1 GCA_022736275.1 Rikenella microfusus
TATTATGAATCACAAACTTTCCAGGGCAATTTCTTTTATGTCCTTTACCGCAAGCATCCTGATTAGTGCCCAGATTCTGCTTATTCTTCTGCGCGGGGAGGCGGCATGTCTGAACCAGGGCTGAAAGATCGTTGAACACCTGACAAATATTTCGCCCCTCTTGTTTAATCTTGTCGGTTTTTTCTATTTCCAGGTTGTCTGCTGGCTCTTTTATCTGGCCCGTCGAAAGGACTCCCTGCTCGTTGAGCTTGCAAGACTCTTTCTGCTCACCGGACTGGCCGTTGAAAGTGTGCTGTTCACCTATCAAATATTTATTGCTGAGGCATTTTGTGCCTGTTGCCTTATTCTGTTCTCCACAGTCCTGATCTTGAATGCCCTGGCTGGAAACAATTTGTTGCGGGGTTCAGCGTCCTCTCCGGCATCCTGCTGATCTCTTCCCTGTTGAGTTATGGCTCGACGGCCCTTTTATCACAGCGGCAGACCATCAACAGCGGCACCTATGGCACCCGTTCCTGTTTAAATCCCCAAGAAAGAGTTGTACCTCTTTTTTTCAGCAAATTGCCCCCACTGCAAAAATGTGATTCAGGCCCTTGAGGGCTGCAGCAGCTGCAATTTTCATTTTAATCCCATTGAAAAGCTGGACAACTTTGAGCTCAAGGGAATGAAACGGGCAGCCTCCAATGACCCCATACCAAATAAGCTCTTGCTCAAAGTATTGGGGATCGACACGATCCCGGTATTACTTGAAAAAAATCAATTGGGCTTTTCAATCATCAAAGGCGAAGAACAGATAATCCACTATATTCAACAGGCCTGTTACCAGACTGACCCACTCCTGTATCTAATTCGGACGGGGCAGAGTTCTCAGGACGGGATTCCGGTCTTCAGTGAGACGGGAGAATGCTCCGTGAATATTGAATGTGAGAAGGAGGGGAAACAGAAGAACCCTTCGGAGAAATTATTGAATCAATCCGTTCCGTCGCCTTAAAGCGATTGCGTTGCTCAGCTTAGATGCTGTGAAATCAACCAGATGAATCCTGAATAATTATAGAGTAACCACCCCTAACCCCTCCTTGAAAAAAGGAGGGGGACTTTGCCGCTTCCATCTCGCCTCTTCCTGTCCTAATCGTTTCCTCATCTATTCTTAATCAAAAACTAACCTGACACTCACAGCTCTTTAACACCAGCATGTTCTACTGCCATGCTTTAAATGATGGTGGGCCTGTGACGTACTCCGCAATCCTTTCCGTTTTCGTACCTGAGCCACTCACCCCATTCTCTTCAGTCTCATCTTCCTCTCAGGGGGATGCACTCGGGATGTGGATTGCGGCACGGATCAGGATTAAACAGCTACATCGGAGAGCAACGATCCTCTAACTTCCTCATAATAGACTGGGAACAGGCTGAAACTTTCTTTAAGAAAAATGCGCTACAAACTCTTTCCAATGACCAGAAAAGGACGTTCATGATTTCAGTTTTCCGGCACCGCAGAACCTTTAGTGTGCCTCTTCTCTTAGCAATGATTGCCCTACGGCCATTCCCAGCCACCGCTCAGGTGGAAGAGATTATGCCGACGGCTCCCGGCCAGGAGGCTGGAACCGGTGAGGCAGACGCCGCCTTCTTTACGATCAGCGGATTCAAGGTCAATGGGAACACCCTGCTCC
>DZBJ01000116.1 GCA_022736275.1 Rikenella microfusus
CAGACAATTAACCTGCAGACAGCTACCCTTGCTTCATTGCGGAAGGCATGGAAGGCGGCCCGAGTAAGTAAAGAGTAGGGCTGTTGAACACACGTTTCTCTACAAAACCATCTGTTGACAATTTACCCTGAAAGGGTTATTCTGGACATGGAAAAGCGCCGTCCACACTACGAGTTGAAAGCAATAGTTGCACAAATGACATCTGTAGAGGCTATGAACCTTACGCAGACTGCGGTTAGCGGGATCAGGTGTGCAGGCATGACAAAAGCAGAAGCTCTCGAAGTGGTTCGTAATCTTTCTAACTCAAATTTCTACAAGAGTATGACGACCATCAAAAGCCACCAGACCTGGCAGGATGTTTACCATGCTGAGTGGCGAGATAAACCGCTTTACATAAAGTTTCAACAGGCCGGTGAGTATTTTGTCGTATCGTTCAAGGAGCGTTGACATGGCATCTAAATGGCATAATATGCAATGCCCGTTATGTTTTGAAGGGACACTGAAAGAAGGAACCCAGGTAAAAATGCTTGATTATCGGGGGCGTAAGTATGAGTTTGTAGCTCATGGCGCCTTCTGTGACCACTGCAATGATGGCTTTCCTGATCATGATGTTCAGGAAGAGTCTGCTTGGGAAGCCTTCCGTGACAAGGTTGATGCAGAGGATGCAGCTGAACTGGCAAGAATCCGTAAAAAGTTAAAACTCACCCAGCAGGAGGCAGCAAAGATTGCAGGTGGTGGACATAATGCCTTCTCCAGATATGAACGTGGTGAGGCAAAGCCGGTTCAGGCGGTTATAAATCTGTTCAAATTACTGGATCACCACCCTGATCTCCTGAAAGAATTAAGAATCTGATGAAATCGTGAGAGGAGAATGTCATGGGTTATGTACACGCTGAAATTGAACTCTCAAACCCCAAGGAAGGCAATCTCGGCAGACTCACTACCGTGGCTCTGGTTGATACCGGCGCGCTGACGCTCTGCATACCGGAACATGTCCGTCTGCAACTAAATCTGGATGAAGCTGAAAAACGGGAAATAACCACCGCAGATGGCAGGAAAGCCCTGGTGCCGTATGTCGGTCCGGTGATGGTCCGGTTTCAGAATCGTACTGCCTTTGTAGGGGCCTTGGTGTTGGGTGATGAAGTACTGCTGGGAGCAGTGCCGATGGAGGATATGGATCTGGTCGTAATCCCCGCAACCCGCACCCTGGCTGTTAATCCGCAAAGCCCCAATTTTCCGCAAGCGCTGGTGAAGTGATTGATGATACGCGGATTATTGTAACCGGCAAAAGCCAGAATCATTTAGCCAAAATGTTGGGAAAGGAGTTTCCATGCTGCAAACGATAGAAGTGGAAATAGATGTCAAAGGACATATCCATCCTCTTGAGCAATTGCCGTTGCCGATCAAGGGGAAATCAAGGGCATTACTTACGATTCTTCCTACTGTGGGCCACCGTGCTGATACTGCCAGCCAGCAGCAGACACCTGCGTTTGGTGTCCTGTCATCATCTCGCTCCGTTAGCCTTGAAGACATGGAAGCATCTGTTCGAACACGGGGCAGCAGGATATGATTGCTGTTGATACCAATGTGCTGATCAGGATTCTGGTTGATGACTCCG
>DZBJ01000037.1 GCA_022736275.1 Rikenella microfusus
CTGGTTTGGCTGCTGCTGCTGGTTTTGCTGCGGCGGCCTCTGCTGGTTTGGCTGCTGCTGCTGGTTTTGCTGCGGTGGCCTCTGCTGGTTCTGCTGCTGCGGTTGGCCTTGCTTTTGTCCCTGGGGCTGCGGTGGTTTTTGTTGCCGCTGGTCGGGCGACTGGGGCTGACGCTGCTGCTGACCCTGTGGTTTAGGGCCCCTGGGCTTCTGCCGTTGCTGCGGAGGCCTTGGTCTTTCGGGCTGGTTCTGCTGCTGACCCGGACGTTGCGTCTGCCTGTCTGATACGGGGCTGTCAATTCTGCCTGCCTTGCGGGTATCAGCAGCATCTATTGCCTGCTGATCAAGGATCTTGTAAATAAGATCCTGTTTTTTGAGGAGCTCTGCCCTCTTAATTTTGAGCTGCTTGGCTATCTCCCGCAATTCGGGAACAAGCATTTCGCTCAGTTCAAGAATATCATGCATGTTTTGAAAATGTGTAGAAAATTAAGTAAGATTGATTTTTTGGTGAAGTGGGGAATGAAATTGATCCGCCGACTGAGTAACCGACTCGCGTCAGTATTCCGGTGCAAGTGTAAGCATTAAATCGTTAAAATGCAAATTACCAGTGCAAGAAATAGAGTTCAGACAGCATTGTTAATTGTTAATATGACAGGTTAATGAGCCATATTTATTAAAAACATGCACATCTGTTGTTTTATTGAGAAAAATTTATTAGAATTGTAGGCATTTGCTTTAAAAACGGCGACAAGTTTTCTAATTTATTGTCAATGCGTCAGTTAAAGATAACCAAGCAGGTCACCAACCGTGACACTCCTTCTCTTGACAAATACCTGCAGGAGATAGGCAAGGTTGAGCTGATCTCGCCCGATGAGGAGGTTATGCTTGCGCGGCGCATACGCGGCGGAGATCATGATGCCCTGGCAAGGCTTGTCAAGGCCAATCTCAGGTTTGTGGTGTCAGTGGCAAAGCAGTATCAGAACCAGGGCATGACTCTACCTGACCTGATAAACGAAGGCAACCTGGGTCTGATCAAGGCTGCCCAGAGGTTTGACGAGACCAGGGGATTCAAATTCATATCGTATGCCGTATGGTGGATCAGGCAGGCCATTCTGCAGTCGCTTGCCGAACAGGCCAGGATAGTGCGGCTGCCTGTTAACAAGATCGGGTCTATAAACAGGATCAACAGGGCATATTCAAAGCTCGAGCAGGAGTATGAGAGAGAGCCATCGGCACAGGAGATAGCTGATCTTCTGGAGATAGCCCCTGAGGATGTCAAGGAAGCCATACGTACCACCGGCAGGACGCTGAGCATGGACGCTCCGATAAGCTCGGAAGAGGACAACACCATGTATGACGTTATGCAGAGCGACGACACCCCCAGTCCTGACCGCAATCTGATCAATGAATCACTCTCCTATGAGATAGAGAAAGCCCTGAATACACTTTCACCGCGTGAAGCCAGGGTGCTTAAGCTCTACTTCGGCATTGGCATGAAGCACCCCTTCACACTGGAGGAGATAGGAGAGGAGCTGAAGCTCACCCGTGAACGGGTCAGACAGATAAAGGAGAAGGCCATAAAACGTATTCAGTTCACCACACGATGCCGCATTCTCAAGTCTTACCTGGGGTAATAATGTAATTCATATCCGTTTATCATGAGCCACCTGGTAGCCCCGTCACTTCTGGCAGCTGATTTTGCCAACCTTGCTTCTGAAGTAGAGATGATCAACGATAGTCTGGCCGACTGGCTGCATCTCGATATCATGGACGGCGTCTTTGTGCCGAACATCTCATTCGGGTTCCCGGTAATTGAAGCAGTGCGTGATCTGTCAGTCAAGCCTCTTGATGTTCACCTGATGATAGTTGACCCCGACAGGTATCTTGAGCGCTTCAGGGATGCAGGGGCCTCGAACCTGACGGTTCATTATGAAACCTGTCAGAACCTGCACCGGACAGTGACCGAGATACGCAGGCTGGGCATGAAGGCCGGTGTGACGCTTAACCCGCACTCGCCTGTGATACTCCTGAAAGATATCCTCCCCTACATTGATATAGTGCTCCTGATGACCGTCAATCCGGGATATGGCGGACAGACCTTCATCCCCGGCAGCATAAACAAGATCGGTGAGCTGAGAAGCATGATAGATGAGGACGGATATGATGTCCTGATTGAGGTTGACGGAGGAATCGACCTTCAGAATGCTCCCGTGCTGGTTCATGCAGGGGTTGATGTGCTTGTCGCCGGCAATACCGTCTTCTCGTCGTCTGACCCCGTTGAGGTTATACGCAGGCTCAGGGAGCCTGTTTAAAGCGGAGGTTACTCTTCCAGCCGTCGTTCTATCCAGGAGATTATTTTCCCGCTGTCATAGGCATCAAACCATTTTATCTCTTTGTCACTGTTCCACCATGTAAGTTGTTTGCGCGCATAGCGCCTGCTGTTCCTCTTAATCAGCCTGACAGACTCCTCACGGGTGATGAGTCTGTCAAACCAGCTGAACATTTCGCGGTAGCCCACAGTGTTAAGCGCATTCAGCCCCCTGAAGCTGACAAGAGATGCCGCTTCCTGTTCGAGTCCCTTTTCGAGCATGACATCAACCCTTTTGTCTATCCTGCGGTACAACTCACCCCTCTCACGCGTCAGTCCTGCCTTGATTATCCTGAAATCGCGCTCCCTTTCCGCTGCAGTAAGGAAGGAGGAGTATGGTCTGCCGGTGCTTTCAGTGATCTCGAGGGCGCGCATGATCCGGCGCGGATTGTGCAGATCAACCCTGGCATAGTGAACAGGATCAACCATTTTCAGCGCCAGGCGGAGGCCCGCGATACCCTCTCTCTGATACATCGCGATATATTTCTGTCTGACAACCGGGTCAGTATCGGGGATATCATCCATCCCCCGGCAAACGGCATCCATATAGAGCATCGAACCTCCGGTCATCACCGCCACCGGGTTCTCATAAAAAAGCGACGGCAGGAGATTCATCACATCGCGTTCGAAGAGACTTATGCTGTAGTAATCTGTGACAGAGAGAAAACGTATGAAATGGTGTTTAACCCTTTTAAGTTGCTCATCGCCGGGAACTGCGGTGCCGATCCTCATCTCACGGTAGAATTGCCTCGAGTCACATGAGATGATGTCGCAACGGAGCCTGGCGGCCAGCTCAATGGCAAACTCCGTCTTTCCAACGCCTGTGGGGCCGGGAAGAACAATCAGGGTGTTTTTCATTTGTCCAGGAAATGGAAGGAGCTATTCCTCCTCCTCGTCGGTCTTTTCGATATTGTCGAATTCCGAAAAGTCTTCTTCATCTTCACCTTCAAAGAAGATCTCGTCGTCAACGACCTCCTCCTCAACATCGTCATCGTCTTCATCGGTGACAACGAGAATGTTGTATTTCTTGCGGGCGACACCGCCGAAGGTGACCTGCTTGGGAGGCAAACCCTTTGAGTTGGTGCATAAGGGGTATTCCCTGTCGTCCTCCTCGTTTGCCTCACCTACATACTCAACAAAGAGAGCCCTGTCATTGAAAAAGTCAAATACATACAGGAGTTTCTGGTTCTTACGGTAGATGACATCTTCCAGAACGGCATTCTCCATTGTTGATGAGCCGGCGCCCATATCGAAAAGGGTAAACTCCTCCTCCTTCTCCCAACTCTCCGTTGCCAGGTAGAATGAAGCTATCTGCGACCTGTCGAACTCAAGCTCCTCCTGCAGGGCCAGGTGAAAGTCGAGCAGAGTCTGGCTCTCGAGGATCTCGAACTCCCGGATAAATGCCTCATCTTCATCAGTTAACACTACAAACCTGTAAACCATGTCACTCTCTGTTTCAACTCGTGCAATTTAATGTTTTTTAATATACGTTCACCGCATACTATTTTTTTAGAACGAAGTCAATTGTATCAATATTGTCTGCATAGTCCCATAATTCGGGCTGTTGCGATTTGCCAAAAGGAAGGTGGCCGTGTCCGGTTACGCACTGAACCATGCTTTCGGCCGATTCAAACCCCTGACCCGGTGCATCTCCGGCACTGTAAAACTCATAGTGAACCACTGCCATTGGAGGTGTAAGGGAGGGGGCCTCCATGAGCAGAACGAATCCTCCGTCAATAAAAGGCTGCCTGTTGACAATCATGATCGCCTTATTGTGGTCATAGTTCACTGAATATTTATAGTGCGACCGCAGAAGCTCATGTCTGTGCCATAATTTCAGCAGGCTTGCCGGGTCATATCCTTCCGGAAGGTAAAGCTTTGAGACATTGCGGCAGCCAAGACCGAAATAGCTGAAGATGTCGTCTCCGAGCAGCTCCAGTTCAGCAGGGGTTTCTGTACCGTCAAGTATCGCGATGCTGTTGCGGTTGCGGCGAATTACTGACGGGATTTTTCTGAAATAGTATTCGAAGTATCTTGAGGTGTTGTTGCTGCCTGTGGCGATGACCATGTCAAATCCATTCAGGCTGTCGCAAGTGAGTTCAATGAAGTTGCTGAATGAGGGTTCAACTGATACCAGGGTATCAGTCACTGCTTTTATGAGAAGCTCATCCTTGGTGCTCTGCTTTGCCTGCAACCTGTTACCGGTTACCAGTACGCAGAGGAGGTCATGAAAGCCAACCAGCGGTATGTTACCGGCCATCACCACACCGACGGTAACGGGTTCACGCTCCTGTTTCAGCTCAGGGTAGGACGAAAGCCACCGGTGCAGTTTCTCAGCGGTAAGATTGTTGCCGATGGATGTCACGGCGCGCCTTACGTTGTCAGGTGTGAACCAGGGATTTGACAGGTGGAGGGTCTCAATGAGCCCTGCAAAACGTCCGGCATCTCCGGATGTCATGCCTTCAGCTCCGTTGCGCATGGCTTCCCCCAGGGCCGCGAAGGCCCCGACCCTCTTTTCGTATGAAAAAATGCCCGTTTCCATGCGGGCAAATGTACAAAAATGATAATGTGAAAAAAAAGAGCCCCCCGGGCCTCTTTTCACCAAACTGTAAAAATCAGTTCAGCGCGAAGATTATGGGAACGGTCATGCTGACATTTACCGGTTTGCCTCCCTGGGTACCGGGGCTCCATTGCGGGCAAACGGAGATCACGTCAAGGGCAGCCTTGTCAAGAAGCGGGTCGACACTCTTTTCAATTTCCGGATCAGTAACATTACCATGATAGTCAATGGTGAATTTGACAAATACCCGGCCCTGCGTCCCCTTTTTGGCAGCCTCCTCAGGGTATTTTACATTCGCACCTATCCACTTCCTCAGTGCATCGTAGGTGGTATCATTCTGGAAGACGGGCATTTTTTTAACAACCATAAATACCTCGTCAGGGGCCACATATTCCTCAGCCGCGGGGGCTGCCTTCTCTATTACCGCGTCAGTTTCTTTCTGTCCTCCGCTGCGATCCTTGCAGGAAAACAGGAGTAACATCACCAGGGCAAGCGGAATTGCCAGGATCATCTTCAGGGAAGCACTGCCTCCCGTTTTTTTCTTTGTCATCATGATTATTCGGTTTTTAAGGAGTGATCTTTTTGAAAAGGTATTTGAAAGGAGGGGAGCAGGACTTCTGAAAACATATGCAAACAGAAGCACCTGGTATGAGGCCAGGTCTTCGCCACCTGTAATGCATTCACTGTCAGCCTCATATTCGTGAACCGACTGAAGCGACCTCCGTATGAGGTATGCTGCGGGATTGAACCACTGCACTATTGTAATTAAACCGGCTATAAGCAGGTCAGCGTGATGCCCGAACCCGACATGCTTCATCTCGTGGTTTATCATACGCGCGGAATCGCCATCCGAAACCGAACTGCTGATGTAAATATACCCGAATGCTGAGAAACAGGCGGGACTGTCAGATTCGAAGGTTATCACCCTTCCGTTCCTCTTCCCCGCAAGGGTAAGTTTTATCAGTCGTGCAGAGCCTGCGATTACTGATCCTGCAGCAATAATCAAACCGCCGGCATATAAACGGGGAAGAATACCGGCAAAGATGCCTGATTGGTGCGCTGAAGAGGAGGGGGTGACTACCAGTTCCGGCAGCAGGAAAGAGACCAGGCCTCCCGACTGCAACATGCTGCCGGGTGCATCTACCCTTATGTTCAGAAGGGGCACCACCAGTGAAAAGAGCATTGAACCGAGGAGGAAGTACCTGTTCCTCCTATGCATGGTGTCATGCCTGAGGGCGATCTCATGAAAAGCCCAGAGCAGGGTCAGGCAGATGCTGCTCTCAACTGCATAAACCAGCATGCCGTTCATCATCTCCTCTTTTTATCTCGGTCCTCATTTTTCATCATCGCCATAATCTCCTCCATATCCTTTACGGTTATGGAATCTTCACGGGCAAAGAAACTCACCATCTTCTGGTATGAGTTTGAGAAATAGTTTCTAACAAAGCTGCTCATCTGCGACTTGCGGTAATCGTCCTTTGATATGACCGGAAAGTACTGGTGTGTCCTGCCATAAGCCCGGTAATTAACAAATCCTTTGTCCGCCAGTATTCTAATTATGGTGCTTACGGTTGAATATGCAGGCCTGGGTTCGTCAAATTTTTCGAGTATCTCCTTGATAAAGCCCTTTTTAAGCCTCCATAGTATCTGCATTACCTCCTCCTCAGCCCTTGTCAGTTCCTTTATCTCCATAATTGCTTACTTTTAATAAGTACGAATATATAACTAAAAAATTAAATATACAACTAATTACTTAAATATATTTCGGGAATTTTCATTTTGTATCAGGCTGTAAGCAGAAATTAATAAAAGATGTATCTTAGTTCCTTGATAAAAGAGAGAGGAAGAGTGTGAGCAGGATTACCTTATTTTATGAGAATATACGGGTTGCATTCAAGGCGATAAAGTCGAACAGGGTGAGGGCAGTCCTGACGATGGCCATAATTGCATTCGGGATCATGGCCCTGGTGGGCATACTTACAGCCATTGACGGGCTGAAGAGCACGCTGACGGAGCAGTTCACCATGATGGGGGCCAACTCATTTTCTATAACCTCGCGGTCGATGCGGGTGCAGATGGGCGCCAGAGACTACCGGACGAAGAATCATGCACACATATCTTACAGGGAGGCAGCGGAGTTCAAGGAGAGGTTCCAGGAGCCCGCATGGGTCTCAATCTCGTTCAGCGCATCAAGACTGGCTGAGTACCGTTTCAGGAACAATAAGACCAATCCCAATATCAACATAATCGGTTCGGATGAGAACTATCTAACCATTGCTGGCGAAGAGTTTGAGTCGGGGCGCAATTTTTCACAGGAGGATCTGCTTAACAGCAGACACGTCGTGATAATAGGGCAGGATATAGTACGTTTCCTTTTCCCCAGCGTAGATCCGCTGGGAAAAGAGATAATTCTTCCGGGACTTAAACTGACAGTCATCGGGGTCATTAAGTCAAAAGGCAGCAGCATGATGGGCACTGACCAGGTGACCATCATACCCATCACTACTGCCAGGCAGTATTTTTCACGGCCTAACATCACATATAATATAGGAGTGATGCCCTATCCGTCGGTTAGCCTTGACATGATGACGAGTGAGGCCGAAAGCATCTTCCGCATCATCCGCAACCTTGATCCGCGCGATGAATCTGATTTTAACGTGCAGAAAAGTGACTCCATCATTGAGATACTGATGGACAACATCAAGTATGTCACGCTTGCTGCAACCATCATAGGACTTATAACCCTGTTTGGTGCAGCGGTAGGACTGATGAACATTATGCTTGTCTCTGTCACGGAGCGCACAAGGGAGATAGGTGTGCGCAAGGCGCTGGGAGCAAGGAAATCAGTTATCAGGCAGCAGTTTCTCTTTGAATCTGTGATCATAGGTCAGATGGGCGGATTGCTGGGCATTATCGCCGGCATAATCATCGGCAACCTGGTATCGCTCGGCATGGGATCAAGCTTCACCGTACCGTGGCTCTGGGTGATTGGAGGCGTTATCGCCTGCTTCATTGTGGGTATAGCATCAGGGTATTTCCCTGCTGTCAAGGCTTCGGCGGTTGATCCGATTGAGGCACTGCGTTATGAATAATTTACGGACGTTACCTGGTTTGAAGGGTCTGAACAAGGATAAGTTGGCATGAATATGGAGATAATTCAGGCGGGATCAAACAATATACCGCGTATCACCTATGATCCGGATGACGATGTTCTCAGCATCACAGGACGCTCCATAGCCGAGAGGCCTGAGGTGATCTACAATCCGTTGGCGGAATGGATCAGTTCGCATCTCAGCAGGTTCACCCAGCTGCGGGTGGTAATATTCCTTGAATATATAAACAGCGGTTCCTCGAAGGCCCTGCGCGATGTGCTGAGAATGATCAGCGAATACAAGGCTCCCCGTTACAGGATCAGGATCACCTGGCTCTATGAGGAGGATGATGAGTCAATGCATGAGCTCGGTGAGCATTACCGGGACGCTGCCGGCGTCAACATGGAGGTACAGATGGTCCTCTGACGGATGATGAGTATTAAAACAGGAAGAGACGCTCCCGGGGGCGTCTCTTCTTATCTCTGAATGCCGAAAGGCCTTAAAGCGATTTGGCCATTATTGAAATGAGGTCAACGCATCTTGCTGAGTAACCCCATTCGTTGTCATACCATGCAAGCACCTTGATCATCGTGCCGTTAACCATGGTACTCTGTGCATCGAATATTGATGAGGCAGGGTTATGGATCACGTCGACGGAGACAATCTCATCTTCAGTATATTCGAGAATGCCTTTCATCGGGCCTTCGGCCGCCTTTTTCATTGCGGCATTGATCTCCTCCTTTGTGGCGGCCTTCTTCAGAACTGCCACGAAATCGACCAGTGAACCGGTAGGTGTAGGGACCCTCACCGAGATACCATCAAGTTTGCCCTTCAGTTCGGGGATGACCTTGCCAACTGATTTGGCTGCACCGGTGGTGGTGGGTATCTGTGACAGGGCGGCTGATCTGGCCCTGCGCAGGTCCTTGTGCGGCAGATCAAGGATACGCTGGTCATTGGTATAGGAGTGAATCGTGGTCATGAAACCGATCTCGATCCCCCAGTTGTCATTGAGGACCTTTGCAACAGGAGCAAGACAGTTGGTGGTGCATGATGCATTTGACACGCAGCTATGCTCAGGCTTGAGCATGTCATCATTGACCCCTACCACAATCATTGCATCAATGGCGTCTTTTGAAGGAACGGTAAGAATAACCTTCTTTGCTCCGTTCTTCAGGTGATCGCCATAGCCTCCCTTGGGGCTCTCCTTGCTTGTGAAGATGCCTGTCGATTCAATAACGATGTCAGGTTTGCTCTCCCATGGAATAGCTGCAGGGTTCTTTTCTGAATGCACTCTGATCTTATCGCCTTTTACGATGATGTTCTGCTCATCATGGGTGACTCCCGGGAACTGACCCTGGGTGGAGTCATATTTAAGGAGATGAGCAAGAGTTTTTGTGTCGGTAAGGTCATTAATGCCAATGATCTCAATATCGGGCCTTTCAAATGCCAGTTTGAACACATTGCGGCCTATCCTTCCGAATCCGTTGATTGCTACTTTAATCTTTGCCATTGTTAGTACGTTAATATGGTTATTGAAATGATCGACAAAAGTATAAAATAAAAAGGAGAGGGCAAAGAAGGATGAAAATTATTCCTGCGGCTGCCGGCGGAAAAGTCTGAAGAGACCGCCGGGGTTCAACGGATCAACGATCATTCCGATGCGGTAACTTACAAAGACCTGTGGAAAGAATTGCTTGTTGTCTTCGGTGGCCATTATGGGAATAGTTTTTGCAAAGGCATGAATGGAAGCCCCCACCTCAATGGCATGTGTAACCCGGTCATTCTTGCTGTACTCGAAACTGAAACCGCTTCGGGCATACAATCCGGGGTATAGTTTAATCTCGTCGAAGCCTCTGAAGAACGATGCCTTGCTCAGTATATCAAGGGGCTGATGGATCGTGAGGTCAAACTTCTGCTCCTCAACGGTGTAGTAGTCCTGCCCGACGAGGACAATGATCTCGTAGTAAATGGGCTTGGCAAACAGAAGCGTGGCTCCGCCGCTGCCGAACCAGCTGACTGCTACGCCACCAAGATCACGCTTCTCAAAGATCTCTCTCTGATAGCCTGCACCGGCCCCTATCGTCCATGTCGAGTTGAGCTTGCCGAAGACAAAGGTGCCGGAACCCTGAAAATAATAGTTGGTGAGCTTAAGCTCCTTGGGGTGTTTGAAGCCTTCAACGCTTCCTTCAAGAAAATACCTGTGTGATGGTTTTATCTGGCGCAGGTCACGGTATATAACCGACCAGCCGTCAGAGTTGAGAGCACCGCCGAGTGATCTCTCATTGCGCCAGAAAAGTCGTGACTGCGGGTCAATATCTCCCTGTGCTGCGAGCGGCCCGCAGACAACAAGAAATAATACAATATGCCACAATCTCATTTTCATGATGCCGCAGATATCAAGACTGGCAATAGGGAGAGGGGGTTGTTCAGCCTGCCTGCTCCGTCGTCTCCGTATCGTTGCTGCTGTATGCCGGGCATGCTTCACGGTTGCATGAACTGAGCGCAAGCGCAGCAATAAAAGCGAGAACAACTATAAGACTAACCTTTTTCATATTACCTGCCTTTAAGTCTGTGACAAAATTAACTTTATTTTAATAACAACATTTGTGCCATATTATTATTTTGATACATAGGTTTTTTTAAACCTTTAAGGTATTGAATTGTTATTTTGAAAACATAGAGACAATGAAATCTCGATTTTATTACATATTGTTCTTAATGACAGCTTTGCTATCAATGGAAAAGGAAATGACATCGCAGGAGAGACCTGCATATAATGATCTGACTGTTGCCGAATCAAAGGTAATAATCAGTAAATCAACGGAATATCCGTTTACGGGAATATATGAAAAGTTCAACGGTAAGGGAACCTATCTCTGCAAGCAGTGCGGCAATGCGCTGTACCACTCCGACACCAAGTTTGATGCCAGTTGCGGCTGGCCCAGCTTTGACGATGAGATCGACGGTGCGGTAAAACGTATCAGCGATGCTGACGGAATGCGCACTGAAATAGTGTGCGCATCTTGCAACGGCCATCTGGGGCATGTCTTTACAGGTGAGGGATTTACACCTAAAGACACCCGTCACTGTGTCAACTCCGTCTCACTCGATTTTGTTTCCGAGGTCCTGCCTGCCGGTAACTACGGTACTGCACTCTTCGCAGGCGGATGCTTCTGGGGAGTGGAATACTTTCTTCAGAAGGAGCCGGGAGTGGTGGCTGTGGTCTCGGGATATACGGGTGGCTCTGTCAAAAATCCCTCCTATCGTGAGGTGTGCAACGGCAATACAGGTCATGCCGAGACCGTTAAGGTGACCTATGACCTCAAAAAAACTACATACGAAAAACTGCTGACACTCTTCCTGGAGATACACGACCCTACACAGGTCGGGAGACAGGGCCCTGACATTGGAGACCAGTACCGCTCGGAGATATTCTACAAGAACACTGAGCAGAAGAAGGTGGCCGATAAGCTGCTGGGGGTGCTGAAGTCAAAGGGACTGAAGGTGGCCACACAGGTGACAAAGGCTTCAGAGTTCTATCCCGCTGAGGAATACCACCAGGATTACTATTTCAGGAACGGAAAAGTTCCATATTGTCATGCATTTACAAAACGGTTTTAGGGCAGGCAGGAGGCAATAGGGAGTAGTGAGGAATTAAGAATTAAGAAATAAGAATTGATAATCAATTTATTAGACCGCAAGACTGTCAGACCGCAAGACCGTTTAACTTTAGACTTTATGGACTTTTGACTTTATGACTTAACAAAAAACCGGCCTTGTTTCCAGAGCCGGTTTTTCATTGATGGGCTTATGCCGTCAGAGCTTCGGGACCCTGCCTGATGTCCACGGGGCCCTGATCTCGTCAAGCTTCCCGTTCAGTGCTTTGACCGACTCACCTGCCTTCAGTATCCTCTCAAGCAGTACAGGGAACTCCTTCTTGAGGATATGGAACTGCTGGTCAGAGATACCGGAGATATCACCTGAACTACCGTAAAGTCCTCTCGATATTGCTGAAAGCCTTGCTGACAGCGATACGGGTGAGGGCGGTGTCTCCTCGGTGCTTGCGCCAACCGAAATTCCCCTTATGAGATACGTTATTTCGTTCATCTCATTACTCAGCGCTGCTGCCTCCTCCATCAGTGACACCGGTGCATCGGGCATCTGATGGATAGTCAGCATGATCGTGTTCACGTTGCCGTCAAGCTCCGATGCATACGATATGGCACCGTAGGCTGTCTTCGCGAAGGCGGTCATCTCCTTTATCCATTTCTCCCTTGCCTCCGCATTGGTGACAGGCATTGTCACGATGTCAAGAGGCTTGCAGACAAACGGCTCGGGACCGGCGAGTTCTGTCACCTCTCCCTTGGCATAAAGTGCCATCGAGACGAAGTATTTGCCTGGCATGACTGAAATGCCTCCGCCACCCCATCTGCCACGTCCGCCGCTCTCAGCTACCGGGTTGAATCTCTCCGTCGCCCTTACAGGCTGATAACCGGCATGGGTGAAGTTCCAGGTAATGCGGCCCACCCCCTTTGATGCTGACTTGTACAGCTTGCGGATGATGTTCCCCTCATCATCGGTAATGGTGAAGATGAGATAGGGTTTGATCTCCCTCTCCTCAAGGCTCAGCTCCTTCGCGGTAGGCTGGGGTATGAACTCGTCCTTCTCAATGAGCTTCTTCTCCTTTTCCTTCCTCATATCACGGTCTGTCTTCGGAACAGTGTCGACGTAATAGGTTATTGTCGCACCGAAGGGAGGATTGTCAGCTATGTAATACATTGATCCCTGGTTGTCGAATTCACTGTTCTGGACAAACATCTTTGCCTCCCTGACCGGGAAGATGTATCCGGGTTTTCCGACTATCTCCTTTTTATAATTGCGCATGGGAGTGTAGTCGTCGATCACGTAGAAACCCCTTCCGAATGTTGCAATGACGAGGTCATTTTCGCGCTCCTGGATGGTGATGTCGCGGACAGGAATTGTCGGCAGCCCTTTGTTGAACTCAGTCCAGCTGGCTCCGCCGTCAAAAGAGGCGAAGAAGCTGAATTCCGTCCCAACGAACAGAAGGTTCGGGTTGACATGATCCTGCTCAAGGGTATGAACGGGTCCGCTGGCCGGAAGGTTGGCACTTATGGAGTTCCAGCTCTTCCCCTTATCGGTGCTCTTCAGAACGTATGGCTTAAAGTCGTCACGCTTATGGTTGTTGAATGTGGCGTAGACAATATCTGCGTTGAATTTGTCAGCAAGGATGTCACTCACGTAAGTGTATTCCGGCACGCCCGGGAAGGTTTTAATCATCCTCCAGTTTCCGCCGCCGTCTTCCGATACCGATATCATGCCGTCATCGCTCCCTGTATAAAGCAGGTCTTTCTGAACCTTTGATTCGGTGAGTGACACGATTGTGCCCCAGAGTGATGTCGACCTGTTTTTTGCAACGGCATCCACCGGCCAGTACTTGTCCATCACCTTGAAGTTATCCCTGTTCTCGTTGCGGGTGAGGTCAGGAGAAATCGTTTTCCAGTTGCTTCCCTGATCTTCGCTGCGGAAGAGGAAGTTGGCTGCCATGTAAATAAGCTTGTTATTGTGCGGGCTTATAAGTATAGGTGTATCCCAGTTCCAGCGATAGGTCAGTTCACCTTCACCCGGGAATGGCTTGATGCTTACGCTCTGTCCGCTCTTGCGGTCCCAGCGGGCTGCATTACCGTACTGTGATTCGGTGTAGACGATATTCGGGTCGGCAGGGTCAATAGCCACCCAGAATCCGTCGCCTCCCTGTGTCACAAACCAGTCGTCATTGGTCACCCCGTTGCTTGTGCTGGCCGACGGGCCTCCCATCGAGTTGTTGTCCTGGGTGCCGCCGTATATATAATAGAAGGGGTAGGAGTTGTCAACAGCCACCCTGTAAAACTGGGTTACGGGCAGGTTCGATTTGAAGATGAAATTTACTCCGTTGTCCCATGTCTCATAGATTCCGCCGTCGCCACCTATATAGAAATGTTTCGTATCATCCGGATCGATCCACATCGCGTGGTCATCAACATGGCGCCCATCGTTGCTGACGCTTGACCAGCTTTTGCCGCCGTCAGTTGTGACCTGTGTGTATGTGTCGAGGCTGAATACCCGGTCGACGTCCTTCGGGTCACATATGATCTTGTTGTAGTACTGTCCGCTGGCATGGTATGAGTTCATTCTCTCCCATGAAGCGCCCCTGTTGACCGTCCTGTAGAATCCGCCAGCCTCGCCCTGTGCCTCGACTATGAGGTAGAGAACGTCAGGGTTGACGGGTGAGATTGCTATACCCATGCCGCCCAGGTCTCCTGATGGCAGACCTTTTGTGATCTTGTCAAAGGAGACGCCTCCGTTGGTCGATTTGTAAACTGACGATTCCGGACCGCCGCTGATCTTCAGTCCTACATGCCTCCGCCGCTGCTCGCTGGTAGCGTAGATCACATCAGGATTACGCGGATCGAGAACCACGTTGTTGACGCCTGTATTTTCACTTATGTTCAGGATCTTTTCCCACGATTTGCCTCCGTTTACGGTCTTGTATAATCCGCGCTCACCTCCGGGTCCCCATACTGATCCTTCGGCAGCCACATATACGACATCACTGTTGCGCGGATCGATTGCTATTCCGCCGATCTGCCGTGACTCCTTAAGTCCCATGTTATTCCAGCTGGCGCCGGCATCGTCTGAGCGATATACACCATCTCCCCAGCCGAGTGCGCGCTGGTGATTGTTCTCGCCTGTTCCGGCCCATATGACATTATGATTGCCCGGATCAATGACAATGCAGCCAATGGCATATGCACCGTATTTGTCAAATATCGGCTGCCATGTGGTTCCGTTGTTTACGCTCTTCCATATGTTGCCTGAAGCAATTGCGGCATATATCTCGGAATGATTGAGCGGATTTACCGCAAGGTCGGCAATACGCCCTGATGCCCATGCAGGGCCCACAGACCTGAAATTTATACCGCTGAAAAATGAGGTCGGGACGGACGGCTTGATCTGCTCTTCAGATCCCTTAACATCTTTCCTGGCCTCCTTCTTCTGTGCCGGCAGGCTCAATGATCCGGCCAGCGCAATTAACAATGTTAGGGTCAGAATTCTTTTCATAAAAGGGTGTTTTGGTTTGTATTTTAGTTACGCTAAGGTAAGATAAGGAATTTTGTCAGAGTTTTTTTTAACGTTATTTAATTATTTTGCTGCTGATTAACATCAGAAGGAATGAACAACACATATTTAACCAGGCGGACAATCAGGAAATATGAAGAGAGGGAGGTTGACAGCACCCTTCTTGAAAGGATTCTTACTTCCGGAACGCGGGTTTCCACAACAGGAAACATGCAGGTATACAGTATTATAGTGACCCGCGATCAGGAGATGAAGAGGCGGCTGGCGCCGGCGCACTTTCACCAGCCCATGGTTACGGAGGCGCCGGTGGTGCTCACCTTCTGTGCCGACTTCAACAGGTTCAACCGCTGGTGCCATCAGCGCGAGGCTGAGCCGGGCTATGACAACTTCCTGTCATTCATGACTGCTGCCATTGATGCCCTGCTTGCGGCACAGACGGTGTGCAACGCGGCAGAGGAGGAGGGTCTTGGCATATGCTATCTTGGCACTGTGACCTATAATGCTGATAAAATAATCGAAGTGCTGAAACTGCCGCGTGGCGTTGTGCCTGTTGCCTCCGTAACCATGGGCTGGCCGGCGATGGTGCCTGAACAGCCTGACAGGCTGCCGCTGGAAGCAGTGGTTCATCATGAGACATACCGCGATTATACCGCTGGTATGATTGATGACATCTACAGGGCAAAAGAGGCACGTGAGGACAACCTTAAGTTCATCGCCGAAAACAAAAAACAGACTCTCGCGCAGGTCTTCACCGATGTGCGTTACAAGAAGTCAGACAACGAGTTCTTCTCTGCAAAATACCTGGAGGTCATTAGAAGGCAGGGATTCTATTTTTGAGGCAAGAGGCAATAGGCAGTAGAGGGGCGAGCGTTAACAAATGGTCCGCCAACTGGCGGATCATTTGAGCGAAGCAGCCAGGTTGCAGGGTAGGCAGTTGAATTAAGAATTCTGAATTAAGAATTTAGAATCAAACCGAATGACCGCCCCGACGCTTCGGTCGGGATCTCCGCTTCGCTACGACATGACCGCCCCGACGCTTCGGTCGGGATCTCCGCTTCGCTACGACATGACCGCCCCGACGCTTCGGTCGGGATCTCCGCTTCGCTACGACATGACCGCAGGACCTTCAGACCTGGTGACCTCTTCCGGAGGTCCTCATTTCTTTTCCCTGAATTCAAATCCATGCCCGGCAGCAATGGCCTTAAGGTCTTCGACCACGGCGGGTACCAGAGTGATACCTGCAGCACCGTTTCGTTCCTCCGCCTCCCTCTCAGGATCGCCCGGGATGAGAACCCTTACTCCGCCTTTTATGGGTTTCGCATTGCGGAATGTTCTGATCCATTGATCCATAGCACTCCTGAATTCTTCCGCCGGCCTGAAGGCGTCAATGCGCATCGCGCCGAAGAAATGTCCTGTTCCTTCGCCCGGCTGGTTTTCAGGCACAGGCAGGTAGGCAACGCTGGGAGGCACAAACGGTCCGAAGTTGGCACCGCTGAAGATCGCGCTGAAAATATCTACAACTGCCGTCATGCAGTAACCCTTATGACTCCCGTGCAGGAGGTCGCCTCCCAGGGTGAGCATCCCGCCGCCACGGCGCAGTATGCCGGGATCATCCGACGGGTTGCCATCGGCATCCTGAACAAAACCCAGGGGCACCTTCTCACCCTTCTTTTCTGCCACGGCCAGCTTGCCACGCGCTATTGGCGTGGTGGCGAAGTCGGCAACAAAGGGAGGCTCCTGCAGAGCCGGCACGGCCACTGCAAGCGGGTTGGTGCCGAGGTACCGGCTCACCGATCCTGTTGGTACTACCAGGGGGTTGGCGTTGGTGACGCATATACCTACCATATCATGCTGCAGGGCCATCATTGCATAATAACCTGCTATACCGAAGTGGTTTGAGTTGCGTGTCGCCACCCATCCGGTACCGGTTGTGGCAGCCTTGTCGATAGCCAGCCTCATTGACCGGATACCTGCCACCATCCCGAAGCACCTGTCACCGTCAACCACAGCCGTGGAAGGAGTCTGGTGAACAACTTTCACATCAGGGGTGACATTAACGCGCCCGCTCTTCCAGAGCTCATAATACTCCCTGACCCTTATCATGCCGTGCGATGAGTGGCCTCTCAGTTCGGCCGCTATCAGAACAGCGGCAACGGCGCCGGCATCTTCACGGCTGCAGCCGATGCGCATGAAGACCTCGGTGGTGAATTCCAGGAGGTATTTGTGGTCGTACATCTTAAATCCAGGTTATGTTGTTTTTCTGTGACTGTAAAAGGCGTTTGCCTGTGCCTTCGGTGTTATCACCAGGTCATTAATACATACATGGTCGGGCAGGGTGGTGCAATAGAAGATCACTTCGGCAATATCTTCACTTTTCAGAGGCTCAATGCCGGTATAAACCGATGCTGCCTTCACTCTGTCACCCTTGAAGCGGACGAGAGAGAATTCTGTCTCCGCCATCCCGGGCGCAATGTTGGTAACCTTGATGCCATGCTTCAGGAGGTCAATGCGCATGGCCTTCGAGAGAGCGTCGACGGCATACTTGGAGGCACAGTAAACGGAGCCATTCTCATAGACATCCTTGCCTGCAATGGAAGAGATGTTTATTATGTGCCCCGAACCCCTCTCCACCATTCCCGGAGATACAGCCCGGGTAACATAGAGCAGCCCCTTGACATTGGTGTCGATCATGCGGTCCCAGTCGTCGGTGTCTCCCTCGTAGATATGGCCCAGTCCGACGGCCAGACCGGCATTGTTGACGAGGATATCAATCTTCTTCCAGTCATCAGGTAGGCTGCCGAGATGACTCATGACCTCACTCCTTACCCTGACATCAAAACAGAGAGGAAGTACCTCCACGCCGTACTGCCCGGCGAGATGAGCCGATAAAACTTCAAGTCTCTCCTTTCTCCTGCCTGTTAAAATAAGCCTGTCAGATGCCTTTGCGAACCTGACCGCGGTGGCTTCACCTATGCCTGAAGTCGCACCGGTAATAAGCACTGTCTTACTCATGGGATATCTGTTTAAGAGGGGTAAATGTAATCAATTTAAAGGGTATCTTTGGCGCGGATTTGGGAAATGATGCCTGAAAAAACAGAACATAAGGGGGCTTCGGGAAAACAGGTGGAGGCTATGTTCGATTCCATTTCGGGGTCTTATGACAGGCTCAACCGGATCCTTTCCATGGGTACTGACAGGCGATGGCGGAGCAGGGCTGTAAGCATCATCGGACAGAATATCAGGCCGGAAACCATGCTTGACGTGGCCACAGGCACCGGTGACCTGGCCATAGAGGCCCTAAAACTGGGACCGCGCAAGGTCACCGGGATCGACATAAGTACAAAGATGCTTGAAGAGGGGCGGAGGAAAATCACCCGTTTGGGTCTGGAAGAAAAAATAGAGCTGCTCAGGGGAGACTCCCAGGCTATCGGATTCAGCGAGGGAACCTTTGATGTGGCGATGTCTGCCTTCGGTGTCCGGAATTATGAAGATACGGTCACCGGCCTGCGTGAAATGCTAAGGGTGCTCAGACCTGGCGGAATGATAATGGTACTCGAGTTTTCCAGGCCTTCAGGATTCCCCCTGAAACAGATATACGGACTTTACTTCAGAAAACTGCTCCCCCGGATAGGAAGGAGAGTGTCAGGCGATCCGGGCGCATATACGTACCTGCCTGACTCGGTGATGTCATTTCCCGACAACGAGAGGTTCCTGGAACTGATGCTCCATGCGGGTTTCACAGGGGTGAAACAGACGAGGCTGACAGGCGGGATAGCCAGTATTTATTACGGTTTCAGGCCTTGAATTCAAATTACACAATTAACATGCCTTAATTTCGTTGTAATCTCTAGGACTCTTCGTGCCAGTGAATAAAAGTACCGCCATATTTCTCCTTCTTCTGATCCCTGTTGTTATGATAGCTCAGAAGGCGAAACCCAAGAACGACTCGAATTACGACGAGAGGCTGCTGCATTTCGGGTTCAGTATGGGAGCCAACACCATGGACTTCAATATCGAAATGGAGAGTGAATCGGATCTCATTGCAAATGTGGTGAACCTCAAGCCTGGATTGAACATACAGATTGTCACCGACTACCGTCCATCGACCTATCTTGACTTCAGGTTCCTGCCGGGGGTATCATTCGGACAGCGGAACATTAATTTTTACGATTCGACAGGCACATTGTGGGGGGAGACGCAGGTTCTTGAGTCATCCTTTCTCGAGTTCCCGCTGTTACTGAAGGCCAAGGGGATGAGGTTGAACAACTCCAGACCCTATCTGATCGGCGGTGTGAACTTCAGGTATGACCTTGCAGGCAAGAAAGAATATGACGACGAGAGAAACGTCTATATGAGGCTGAAGCGAGCCGACCTCTACTATGAGGTCGGGGCCGGCCTAGACTTTTACCTTCCCTATTTCAAGCTTACCATTGAAGCGAAGATGTCAAACGGTCTGTTTGACGTACTGGTACATGAGCCTAACGAAAGTTATCCTGAATACACCAGCTCAATCAAGTCACTCAGATCCCAGATCTGGGTTCTCTCGTTCCATTTTGAATAGTCATGGCTGAGGAGCTGAACCTGGTTCTTCCTCCGCAGACCGCCTTTGATGAAGAGGCCCTTAAGAGTTATGTTATCAGGAAGAGGGGCAGGCATGATTTCACCATCCGTATCATCAGGCGCTCTGTTGACGCCCGCAGGCCTGACATAAAAATCAACATCACAGTTCAGATCATCGGTACTGACGAACCTCCTGAAACGATACCCCCCATGAAGGTCATGGATGTTTCACGGGCACGAGAGGTTCTTATCGCCGGCAGCGGACCTGCGGGTCTCTTTGCAGCCCTTAGCCTGATAGAGTCTGGACTGAAACCGGTGATACTGGAACGCGGCAGGGAGGTAAGGGAGCGGAAGAGAGATGTGGCAGCCATTAGCACAAAGCACATTGTTGATCCCGACTCCAATTACTGCTTTGGCGAGGGTGGCGCAGGCACCTTCTCTGACGGCAAGCTTTATACCAGGTCGAAGAAGCGAGGCGACAACCACCGGGTTACAGAACTGCTTGTGCTCCACGGCGCCGATCCGGCGATACTCTATGAGGCTCACCCTCATCTCGGGACTGACAGGCTGCCGCGAGTGGTGAGGGCAATAAAGGAGACCATCACCGGTGCAGGAGGAGAGATACTGTTTGGCAGGCGCATTACTGGAATCATTATTGAGAACGGCATCTTCCGGGGAGTGAGAGTCAGCGGCGATGAGGTTTTCAGGGCTGATGATATTGTACTTGCTGCAGGACACTCGGCAAGGGATATCTACCATATGCTCCTTTCGGCCGGAGTGAAGCTCGAATACAAGCCCTTTGCAATGGGGGTCAGGGTCGAGCATCCGCAGGAGCTGATAGACCGCATCCAGTATCACGGGAGAGCAAGAGGAGAGTACCTCCCCGCCGCAGCATACAATCTTGTTACACAGGCCGGTGGCCGCGGTGTTTACTCATTCTGCATGTGCCCGGGAGGCTTCATTGTGCCCGCGGCAACCAGTCCGGGTGAGGTGGTGGTAAACGGCATGTCACCTTCACGGCGAAACTCGCGGTGGGCCAACAGCGGCATTGTCACGGAGATCAGGGAGGAGGATGCACTCAGGTATGGCGGCGGGCCGCTGGCAGGACTCGAATACCAGTTGTTCCTTGAAAAGCTCTCATGGAGGGAGGGAGGAATGACACAGCGTGCTCCGGCACAGAGGCTTACTGATTTTGTTGAGGGAAGAGCCTCCTCCACGCTGCCGGAGGGGTCATATTTCCCGGGATTAACGGCCTCACCGCTGCACGAGTGGATGCCGGCGGAGATCGCACTGCGCCTGCGCGAAGGATTCAGGGATTTCGGGAGGAAGATGAAGGGATACCTGACAGATGAGGCTCTCGTGGCAGCAGTGGAATCACGAACTTCCTCTCCGGTGCGCATAACCCGTGACCCTGAGAAGCTCAATGCCGTCGGTACAGAGGGATTATTCCCAGCAGGCGAAGGAGCCGGATATGCAGGAGGCATTGTCTCCTCGGCAGTTGATGGTATGCTCGCTGCCGGCAGAATTGCGGAGAAATACCGGGACAGGCAGTAGGCAGTTGTGAAAATTAAAAATGAAGAATTAAGAATTAAGAATCAATTTGCAGGCAGCAGGAAGTAGGGAATAGGCATTAGAGAATTTTCGATTGACGATTTTCGTCCCGACACTTCGTGTACGGGATTGATCCTGCTCCTGTGTCGCCGGCTCAAAGTGACGATTTAATCGGGAATCGCAAATCTCAAATAATCTGGACTTTAAGGACTTTCGACTTTACAGACTTTCGACTTTCAGACTTCCCTGCCTTTTCCTTCTTGCAAACTCCGAACAAATGATGGCAGCGGCCATGCTTACATTCAGAGACTCAATCCCGGCAAGGGGCTTGGGTGGACCGGGGATGGTGATGCGCCTGGTGACATAACCGATGAGCCGGTCGGAGATGCCCCGCGATTCATTTCCGAAGAGAATAATACCCTCACCCCCGATATCGGTGTCGTAAACCGAACGCCCGTCCATGGTAGCCCCGTAGACAGGGATTCCTTCACTTACAGCCTTCCCCAGAAATGTCTCCAGTGGCCGGTACCATACATTCACATGCATGAAGGCGCCCATGGTGGCCTGAATCACTTTCGGATTATAGAAGTCGACACAGTCGGGAGAACAGACAATGTTTCCGATGCCGAACCAGGCGGCGATGCGTATGATGGTTCCAAGATTCCCCGGGTCCTGAACATATTCAAGAACAGGAGTGATTCTCCCGGCGAGGAGCTGATCAGCATAATCCCTTTTTGCCATCGGAGCAACGGCCAGGACATTATGCGGTGTCTTGAGCGAACTGATGCGCCTGAGCTCCTCATAGCTCACGGTGACTATCTCATCTGCCCCGCCGATGACCGTTTCAGACTCGCCGTCGAGCCACTCCGGTTTGCCTGCCAGAATCGACACCCTGTTTCCGGAGGTGATATATTCCCGAACCATTTTATCACCCTCGATGACAAAAAGCGAGTTCTCCTCCCTTACCTTCCTCTTTTGTAACGAGAGTATCATTTTGGCCTGGTTCCGGGTGATCATCCTGTGCATATTCACTGATTGAAAATAGAGTTTATAATGATATATTTGCTAGCACTATTCTTAACGTTGAATTGATCCGCCAGAGAACAAATATAAAAATTACTGTTCCCAAACTGTTGATGCTGGTGATCATTATTTTTACGGCAGCATCCTGCCATCCTACAAAATATGTACCCGGTGGTGAACTGCTGCTTAACAGCAACGAACTGCTGCTGAAGGAGAACTCCGGGCCGCTGCCTTCTACGGTGAGCAGGAGCACAATCAAACCCTATATCAGGCAGCAGCCAAACAAAAAGATTTTTGGCACCAGGTTTCACCTGGGACTGTATAACCTGTCAGATATCGAAAAGGAGAAGTGGCCCCACGGATGGCTGAGAAGAATCGGAGAAGAGCCGGTGGTCTTTGATCCGACAGCGGCAGAAAGATCAGCCCTCCAGATAGAGAGCTACCTGTCGTCGAAGGGGTTTTTCAATGCAATTGTTGAAGACACTATGCGAAGCTCAAAGGGAGAGGCCAGTGTGCAGTATGACATTGATCCTGGAAGACCCTATACCATCGCCGACATACAGTATGACATACAGGACTCGCTTCTTTACAGCCTGGTGATGATAGACACGGTTAACTGCGCCATTGAGAGGGGGATGATATACGACGTAGACCTTCTCCAGAGAGAACGGCTGAGGCTGGAACGGTTTATCAGGGACATCGGTTTTTACACATTCTCAACAGAGAATATCTATTTCCGGATTGACAGTGCACTGATGAACCGGCAGGTAATTGTGCACTATGTTGTTTCACGCAGGACAACACTTGACATTCAGCGCCGCCCGGTTTACAGCAATCATAAAATGTACCGGATAAGAGATATCTATGTCTTCCCTGATTTTGATCCCAGGCTGGCCCTCACCGAGGGAGACGCATACACCTCGACTTTTGACACGACTTTCTTTAGCGGGATTCATTTCGTTGTACCGCCAGGCAGTATGCTGGTCAAACCCGAGGTGCTTGCCCAGGCCCTATATGTCACTCCCGGGTCGCTCTTCAGTCTGACAAATACGCAGCAGACGGAAACTCACCTTACCGATCTTAAGAACCACAGGCTCGTGAATGTCTCATATGTCGATGCGGAGAGCATGTCGGGAGACAGGAGGGACAATGGTATGCTTGACTGCATCATCCAGCTCACTCCCATGATGAGTCAGTCTTTCACCGTGGAGCTCGAAGGAACGAACTCGGGTGGTAACCTGGGAGGAGCCGTGAACCTGATTTATCAGAACAAAAGCCTCTTCGGAGGTGCCGAGGTATTCAGCATGAAACTGAAGGGAGCCTATGAGACCTGGGCAGAAGCCACGTCAGGAATAGAGAATATCCAGCAGTACGGTTTTGATGCCACTCTAAGCCTGCCGAAATTCCTCCTTCCAATCCCGGAAAAGGAGAAGTTCATCCGGCAGCATGATCCCAGGACAGTATTCCAGGCAGGGTATAACTATCAGACGGTACCAGTCTATGCCCGCTCGGTCGCCAATGTCACACTGGGTTATAACTGGACAGGCAACAAATACACAAAATTCAGTATCAATCCGCTGTCATTCAATGTGGTCAAGCTGCATTACATTGACCCTGAGTTTCAGGCCATGATTGATACAGTCTCATACCTTGCCAATTCTTACCGCGACGTGAGGATTGTGGGAGGGAGGTACAATTTCGTTTTTAATAACCAGATGATCCAGAAGTCAAGGGATTACTGGAACATACGCCTGGGATTTGACGTGGCCGGAAACCTGCTCAACATGCTGTACAAGCTGGGGAACGCAGAGAAGGCTTCGGACGGAGCCTACCACCTCTTCGGGCAGCCTTTCGCACAGTTCATAAAGGTGGAGGCAGATGCTGCCTATAATTACAGGATAAATGACATCAGCAGTATCGTCTACAGGGCATATGCCGGTGTGGGATGGGCCTACGGGAACTCTGAGGTAATGCCGTTTGAAGATCAGTATTTCGGCGGAGGGGCAAATGATATCAGGGCATGGGTGGCACGCACCCTGGGCCCCGGTTCTTATGTAATGTCCGAGAGCTCATTCATCAACATCACCTCCGACATGAAGCTGGAGGCCAATGTCGAATACCGGTTCAAGCTCTTCTGGATCATGGAGGGAGCTATGTTTGTTGATGCCGGCAATATCTGGACCGTCAAGCCTGATGTGGACAGGCCCGGAAGCCAGTTCAGGTTCAACACCTTTGTCAATGACATTGCGGTAGGATCGGGGGTTGGTTTGAGGTTTGACATCAAGTTCGTGCTCCTGAGGGCTGATCTTGGAATAAAGCTCCGTGACCCCAGTATTGATCAAGGCTCTAAATGGATACCCGTGAACGGAACCTTTGATCATAAGTCCGACGTGACGTTGGTGATCGGGATAGGATATCCGTTCTAGAAGTCTAAAGTCGATAAAGTCAAAAGTCTGAAGGTCTATATTTAAAAGGTCGGGGCGGTCATGTCGTAGCGAAGCGGA
>DZBJ01000117.1 GCA_022736275.1 Rikenella microfusus
TGCAGACCCGTCAGAACCTGGGCATCACCTCCCTCTCCATGGCATCCCAGGCAGCCCAGGCCGTATTGAGACTGTTCTAATACATCCTGAAGCAAGCTAATGTTATTCAGTAGTATCCTGCGGGGGAGAGATCAGATCTCTCCCCCGTATTTTTTAAGAATAACCAGGATGAGAGGTGTGACATGAAAATAGATTCAGCATCCAGCATTTTGCAATCAGCCCTTGCTGTCCCGCCTGCCATACAGCCTTTGTCATCACCCCAGGCGACCCAGCCCGCCCAACCACAAGAGACACAACAAAAACAGGCTGTTCAGCGCACAGCACCGCAGGAAACACCCAACGACCAGATTTCAATTAATATCACGGTCCCCCGCCAGACCATGGAAACCATTGAAAAGATCGGCAGTGTTACCGACCTGCTCAACACCACGGCCAAAAATCTGCGTGAAACAGGCACCACACTCAAACAATCGTCAGACCTGATGGCGCAAATGAAGGAAGAACTGGGTAAGATCACTAAAAATTTCCCACCTTTTCCACCTGAAAGCGCCGAGCGTCGCGACATCCTGATGAGCTACCAGGCTATCCGTGAACAGATTGACAAGATGAGCATACCGCCACCACCGGCTCCGGTCTACGAACGGGTGCAGGTTATGTGGAAGGAGCTATTTTCTTCAAACAAACCAAATGCCGTTGATACACCGGCATTAAGTGCCAACGCAACTGACAGCCAGGTACATCAGGCTGATGAGCAATTAACCTTTACCCGTGCCGCAGTAACCCAGCTTCGTGAGGCGATCGGCGCTTCCCTTCAGGATTAACGATGTCACTGAAATTGAACCTGAAACCGGATGAGCGGGTCATCATCGGCGGTGCTGTGATCCGCAACGGCAATCGGCATGCTGATCTGTCCATTGAAAATAACGTACCGATATTGCGAGAAAAGGATATCCTGCCGGAAGAAGCTGTTGACACCCCTGCCCGCCGGATTTACTTTGCCGTACAGTTAATGTATATTGATCAAGAGAATCGTCAGGCCCATATTGAATCGTTCTTTTCTCTGGCCCATGATCTAATGGAAATGGCACCCAGTACCCGTCAGTATATTCTGGCTATCTGCGAACAGGTGACCGTCAGTTGTTTCTACCAGGCATTAAAGACAGCCCGCACCCTGATTGACTACGAGAAGGAGCTTATTACCCATGTCGAACCAGTACACAACGATCTATGAACAGCAAGGCAAGGATTTTTTATCCCCCAGAGAACTGGAGGCATCGGTTCTGAGCAAGGCCGCTCTGAAGCTGAAGATATGTCAGGATAAATGGGACACGCCCGAGCGGGAAAAACTGCTGGATGAGGCGATTCGCTACAATCAGAAGGTCTGGAGCTTCTTTCAGAGCGAGCTATCCATGCCGGACAATCCGCTTCCCAAGAACATTCGCGAGGATATTTTGAATATGAGTCTGTTCATTGATAAGCGCCTGTTTGAAGTAATGGCCTTCCCCAATGATCTGCATAAACTTGATATTGTGATTAACATCAATTTCAACATCGCTGCAGGCCTGCGTACCACACCACCGGA
>DZBJ01000118.1 GCA_022736275.1 Rikenella microfusus
AACTGATATCCGATAACCGATAACTGACAACAAACTTCATGGCTGCAGGACCTTAAAGTTGCAGGGGAGTCATATGCGATAGGACGAGAGGGCGAGTGAGCGATTCGGCATTGGATATCTGATTACTCTTTCCTGAACCTGACTTTCGTCACTTCACTTATCCAGCTTCCGACATTGTATACTATACCTTGATCTGTAATGTTCCTGTAATAACATTCCTCTCTTGCGGGGAAAAGCCCGGACCAGGCCTTTATCTTTGCATCAGCTGTTTCTTTCAGGGAAGGATCGACAGCTTTGGCGAACATGAGATAGTCGACTGCCACCCAGTATACCGAGTGATTGTCAAAAGCATCTCCAATCTTGCTGCCCGCATATGCCTCAGCGATGATCATAAGCGCCTTCCCGTTCTTTTTGTTCAGCTCCCAGACGAGCTCACCGCGATCCCTTGCTTCCTGCCTCTTCCCTGATGACAGCTCCCAAGCGGCAACCCTGGTAAGAACCTCAGACTCGACCGCCTTACTTTTGTCAGCCTTGAAGGCTTCGGTGAAATACCCCACAGCCTTATCAGTGTTTTTACGCGCAATGTTCAGTTCAGCCAGCCTGACAGCATTTTCAGCGGACCGGTTATTTGCGTAAATCCTGACAGCTATTCTGTAATAAAAATCCGAACGGGTACAGTCCGTTTCCGTGAGCAGGTTGAAGACTTTGTTGATCAGCACAGTATCATGGAAATCCTGGTCAACCTTCCGCGAATAAATTTCCTCAATGCTGCTGCAGGTCATTGCTCCGCATGTCCTGAATATTTAATCTATCTTATTTCCAGCTGCGATATAGCGGGAATCACCCGGATGAATTTCAAGCTGTGTTTCAACTGTTCCGACAGCATTTTTATAAGCAGCCAGTACCTCCGTGGTATCAATTATATTCAGCGAGTACGACCTGGCGGCAGCAGCCACCAGAAGCACCAAACAGCGGTCATCCATAAAGCCAGGGAAGCTGTCAGCCACTTCCTTTATAAGATTGTAGCATTCTTCTGTATACACTGTATCGTTTCCGCCATTTTCAAAAAGAAAGAGTGATTTATGAAGGTCGTTCGCCGGTTTATTATTGAAATAGAGCGTGCGTTGTGACAGGATCATAATCACTTCCTGCGGGGTGTCGTCCCTCAGTACTATGGCCTCGGCTGACTTCTCACGGTTAACCTTCTTTCGCCCATGCTTCTTACTCTGCTTCCGCATGTCCGTGAGATATCCCCGGGTAAGAACGATAACTTTCGTCCCATATGTCTGCTTCATTTACCTTGGCTGCTCCGGACAGTACTGGACTTCGTTTTGTTGTGCAAACTCATCCGCTAGCCTTAGGCCTTATATGAAGTTCCTGTTCGTCAGACCAGGACTTTGCCTCCGGCTTCCTTCAGATCCCACCTCACGGCGGGCACCCTTGCCTTCAGCTAACGCTTCCCACTGTCAGGGTGCGTGCGGGACTTTCACCCTATAGTTATCGCCCATGCCGGGCACCCATAAAAAACTCCCCATCAAAAATGATGAGGAGTCGTCTTTTGTAG
>DZBJ01000014.1 GCA_022736275.1 Rikenella microfusus
ATCGAAAATCTGCAATCGAAAATTCTATCGCCTTCCCTGCAATCTGGCTCCTTCGCTAAAATGACCCACCGGGTCATTTCTTAACGCTCGGCCCTCTACTGCCTATTGCCTTATATGACTTACTGCCGACTGCCGACTTATTTTGCCTGCCGACTGCCGACTGGTGACTGGTGACTGCCTGAACCAGGCTTTACCCTTGAAAACCGCAATGACTTTATCATCCACGACGGGAGCGGCTTGTTCGGATCACGTTTGCGCAGGTCAAGATACCATCCCAGTTTTTTGATGATGGGCACCTTATGTGTCTCAACAAACTCTATCAGGGTACCGTCAGGATCTTCGATATAGGCAAAGTGACCTGCTGCCTCGCCCATGTCGAAGCTGTTGCCGTGACGGCTGTTCTGGCTGTCGACGGTGAACGGAAAGCCTGTCCCGGCGCAGTAACTGCGGAGGTTATCCATACCGCTAATGTCATAGCAGAGATGTATGAATCCCGGGTCACCCCACAACCTTCCTTCAAAGATTTTTGTGGGGGTCCGGTCGGTGGACTGGATGAGTTCCAGCACGCTCTGTCCGTAAATGGGATTGAACCCGCCGTGGAAAGGCCTTGATGGAGCCAGCAGCATCCGCCTGAAGCGTCCGCTGCCGCCCGGCACTGATGAGAGATCTTCAAAGGTGCCGGTGACATCATATACAACAGTGTCGTATCCGAGGATGCCGGAATAGAGCTGCTTCGACCTGTCAATGTCAGTAACGCCTATCAGCGCACCGTACGACCCTCCGGATATCTTCTTCAGGTTCATGAACCAGTCAGTGGCTCCCACCATATGGAAGATATTCCCGAAAGGATCCCTGACAAAGAAGCTCTTTTTCCCTGCAGGATCTTCTGCCGGTCTGCCTAATACCTCCACACCGTTATCAGTCCAGTACCTCCATGCACTTTTAACATCCTTCACCTTCATCTTGCAGGCGAATATGCCCAGGTCGCCGAGATTTGTCTCGCGGTCACGGTATTCAGGCTCCTTTCCCTTATGCTGCCATACCTCAAACCCTCCGCCGCTCTGCATATTCATAGCCAGCACGGCGTGCCTGCTGCGTGTCTCGCCTCCGGTATAAGGGAGCATCAGCCTTGCTTCAGCCTCATCCTCAAAAATGCGGCAGTCCATTCCGAATGCCCTTATGTACCAGTCCCATGCTTCACTGAGGTCATGCACACCGACCCCCATCTGCTGTATGCCTCTGATTGTGTAACCCTTGAACTTCATCTCTCACTCACGTTTGTTTGATCTTCCCTGCTATCGTGAAGAACAGGGCAGGCATGTATTTTCTGATTTTCAGCATCACCAGTTCACTGCCGCCGACCAGTATCTCCCGCCTGTTCCTTCTCAGCCCTCTTATGATCTGCCGGGCTGCCTTTTCGGGTGTCACCCCGCCTGCCAGTCCCTCGTCCATCTTTCCATGCTCAGCGCCTGAGGCTGTAAGGGCATGCAGTGAGATCATAGTACGAACCCTTCCGGGTATCAGAACTGACACCCTGATGTTATCCTTGCGGTGCTCCAGCAACAGAGTCTCGAAAAAACCGTGCAGTGCCTGTTTTGATGCGGAGTATGCCGAGCGGAGAGGAAAGCCGAACCTTCCTGATATCGAGCTGGTGGCCGCAATGTGTCCGCCGCCGTTCCGGATCATGTGGGGCAGCAGTGCCTTGGTGATGGCGATGGTGCCGAAGTAGTTGATCTCCATTATTTTGCGGTCAATCCATAGCGGTGTCTCCCTGATCAGGGCCCGCTGGCTTATTCCACCAATATTGAGCAGCATGTCAACCCTTCCCTCCCGGTTAACCACTTTTGCAACCAGTTCATCAATGCCATTCATATCGCTGAGGTCGAAGATGACGTGTGTTACACTGCCCTTCATCGTTGAGCATGATTCTGCCACCCTTGCCAGTCCGGGACCGTCCTTTGATGAAGCTATCACCCTGCTGCCTCCGCCGGCAAAGGCTCTCACCAGCGCTTCGCCGATGCCTGATGAGGCTCCGGTGATCCAGACAACCTTTCCTGTGAAGATATCCTTCATGATCAGAGTGCGGCAACCCGTTTGACAAGCCTGTTGTAAGTATCACGCAACCTGATGAAAACCGGGTCTTTGGTGCGGTTGAGGTTCCAGATCCTGAAGCCTCCGACAGTCCTGCGAAAGAGGAGAAACCAGTTCCAGGCAAGGATACCTGCCACGGGTATCATCAGGAAGACAAGCAAAGCGATCCACCAGGGTTTGATAAAAATCAGGGCAAGTACCAGGTAGAGAGGGCCGAAGATAAAGCTGAACCCGAGAAAGAAACCATACCTGGCTGTGCTTATGAAGGCCGGATCTTTTGATTTAATTGCCTGCAGGTATGAGATGCGAAAGATGAGTATGTTCAGCGCAACTCCCAGCAGGAACAGGGGCAGGGTGAGCACCAGGAACACTGATGAGAGCATAAGCCAGCCTAGGGGATGCCTCTTCTTCCTCAGGTGCCTGTAGCTGATCCTCAGTTTTGTGGCCATACCCCTGACGGTAAGAGTGTCAGCGCAGATATCATTGTATGTTTCCGGATCCGAGGCCTGCAGCTCATTGATCCTGGCCACCAGCCTCTGGTCGCGGAAAAGCTTCGGATACCTGATGCTGTCACTGTATTTTTCATTGACGATGCTCCTCATCTCATTAATGGCCTCATAATCCTGTTCATTGTCGATATGAACCATTACCTTCTTCATATCAGCCGAGAGCCTGTCACGCAACTCCACTATAGCCCTGTTGGGATTCTCCCTGTATGAGTCATAGTATTCGGAAACATTTATGGGATGGCCGTAGACTACTGTAAGCACCTGCCTGAATCTCCAGTAGTGCGAGTATTCCAGTCCCACGGGCACTATGTTAATCTCTTTGGTAAAACCTGATGCCTCAGCTGTCTGGAAGGCTATGCGGCAGATTCCCTTTTTCAGTTGCCTCAGTTTCCTGAAGTTGGCGTGGTTTCCTTCAGGAAGTATCACAACTCCGTTGCGGTGCTCCATAACCCTCAGCGTATCAAGGAAAGTGCCATCATTCTGTTTCAGGTTCTCAAAGCCGTCCCTGATCCTGTAAACAGGCAGCATCTTGAGGAAGTAGAGGATCCGTGCAACGAATTTGTTTTTGAATATGTCTGCCCTTGCCAGGAATATCAGCTGTCTCTCGAGGGTGCCGATGACTGCCATGGCATCCATGAGTGCGTTCTGGTGGTTGGGCGCAAAGATGGTCGGTACCGAAAAGTTGATGTTGTCTCTCCCGTATGCAAGTACTTTCCGGTAGTAGATATAGTTGTGCCAGAAATCAACGTATTTTTTCAGAAGCTGATAGAAAATATCATACTTCTCGATGTTTTTCTTCCCCATTCCGCAACCAGTTTTAGCTTCTTAGTCATTAAAATGAAATCTACAGAACTATCCGCATGACTAAGTTAGGAAAAGTTCCACCCTCAAAATCAAAAATGCTGTTTCTTAATGGCGGATGGCCGAATTTTAGGTATTTATACCACCATCCTGGTTGACATTACGGCGAATTACCCGATGAAATCTTCCAGGTCTCTTCGTTCTCTCTTTGTCGGGCGACCGCTTCCCCGCGGTCTGTATCCGGATAGGGTCTTGCCTGCAATGCTTTTGCTTTTCTCCTCATCCGGGGTAAGGTCGCTGATGTACTCAGCCACCAGCTTTGCGCCTACCCTGCTGTTCGGGAGGCCTGTCACGAGGTAGGTGTATGTCACCGGTGGTTTCCTGACGAGGATTGTAGTTCCCGGGGTGACCATATGTGCTGGTTTGACCGGCTGTCCCGCCACTGTAACTCTTCCCCTGCGGCATTCCTCCGTGGCTGCGCTGCGCGATTTGAAGAGCCTGACGCACCAGAGGAACTTATCAATTCTTTCCTGCTTCTGAGTCGTCATCACTGAGTTTTTTCCCCGCTTTATTGTATGCCGTCATCGTTAGCTCGCAGCCGGCAGTCACAAATGACATGATCATCTCAACTGCCAGCGGGATTCGTTTGCTGATCAGGCCCAGCTCATCGGCCGTCCACTCACCCAGTACATAATTAACCTGTCCTCCGCGGGGATAGTTGTTGCCTATACCAATCCGAAGCCTGGCGTAATCATCTGTTCCGAGTACATCGCTGATACTCAGCAGGCCGTTGTGCCCGCCGGGGCCTCCCTTTGACCTGAGCCTGATGCTCGCGGTGGGGATGGCTATATCGTCGGTTATTACCAGCAGGTTCTCCGGGGGTATCTTCTCCTTCTGCATCCAGTATCGTACGGCATTGCCGCTTCGGTTCATAAGGGTGGAGGGCTTGAGAAGGATCATCTGGGCGTTTTTGTGACGCATCCCGGCCACAAAGCCGTAGCGACGGTCCGAAAAAAAGATACCGGATGCTGCAGCAGCAGAATCCAGTACCATGAATCCGACATTATGCCGTGTGTTTTTATACTCCTCGCCTATGTTGCCCAGACCGGCGATAAGGTATTTCATTTTTTCCGGCGGAGTGCTTATTCCTTACTCCTCAGCAGGAGCTTCAGCGGCAGAAGCCTCAGCAGCAGGTGCTGCAGCAGCCTCCTCATCCTTGATCGATACTCTCGATACATCAACCGATACAATCATTGCACGCTTGTTGTCAATGACCTCGAGCTTGTCGTAGGAGAGATCGCCAATCTTCACCGACTGGCCGATCTCGATGTTTGTGATGTCTATTGTAAGATCCTCGGGTAAATCCTTAACCAGGCCCTTGACCTTCAGGGTCCTGCGTTTTACCCTGAGTTTGCCCCCGGCTTTCACACCCGAAGATTCTCCCGTGATCTTCAGCGGGATATCAATTATTACAGGCTTGTCATCAGATACCTGCATAAAATCAATATGCTGGATATGATCAGTCACCGGATGGAACTGAATGTCCTTCATGACGGCATTATAACTCTTGTCGTCAACTATGAGGTTCACGATAAATACTTCAGGGGTGTAAACCAGTCCGCGGAATGCGTTCTGATGCGCATAAAAATGCAGATTTCCCTTTTCCCTGTACATGACGCATGGTACATTCCCCTCTGCCCGCAGGGCGTTGGAACTCTTTTTCCCGAACTGATCGCGTGAGACGGCTTTGATCTCAATACTCTTCATTAGTCTTTAATTTGTTGTGTTACTCAAAGTTACTTGCCCGGCAACCTCCCATCACACGTTTGACGTTTTCAAAAAAATCGGCCTGCAAATGTAGCTAAAAAAGTTAAAAAACAAAACCTGAGCTGATAGAGCTGTTGGTATACACTGCTTTTATTGCTCCGGCGAAGATCTCGCTTACTGAAAGTATCTTGATTTTTGGTGAGTGACCTGTTAAGGGTATGCTGTCTGTGACTACCAGTTCTTCAAGCGGCGACCTGTCAATCTTGTCTATGGCATCACCGGAGAGCACGGGGTGTGTTGCCACCGCCCTGACACTCAGGGCGCCGCGGTCTCTCATCACCGTGGCGGCAAAGGAAAGGGTGCCGGCAGTGTCCACCAGATCGTCAATGATGACCACATGGCGCCCTTCCACCTCACCTATCACCGAGATCTCCTCAACCACGTTCGGTTTCTTCCGGAGCTTGTAGCAGAGCACCATCTCGCTCTGCAGGTAGCGGGCATAGGCATTGGCCCTCTTCGAGCCGCCCATGTCGGGAGCCGATACCGTCAGGTTGGGCAGATTGAGATTCCTGATGTAGGGTGCAAACAGAGCCGAGCCGAAGAGGTGATCAACGGGTACATCGAAGAAACCCTGTATCTGGTCAGCATGAAGGTCTATAGTGATGATGCGGTCAACACCAGCTTTGGTGAGGAGGTCAGCTGTCAGCTTGGCCCCCAGCGATACCCGCGGTCTGTCCTTGCGGTCCTGACGCGCATATCCGTAGTACGGGATAACGGCATTGACCTTGTATGCCGAAGCCCTCTTGGCGGCATCAATCATCAGGAGGAGCTCCATAAGGTTCTCTGCAGGCGGATTGGTAGACTGTATGATGAAAACATGGCAGCCCCTGACTGACTCATCAAAACAGGGCTGCAACTCACCGTCACTGAAGCTGAGAAGGGAGCTCTTGCCAAGCTCAATACCGAGATGACCAGCTATCTTTTCCGCTATGGTTAGTGATGAAGTGCATGAGAAAATCTTAAAAGGAGCTCTGCCGATCATAAGTGGAGGTTTAAGGGAGTTTTCACTGAACGATTCCGTAAAAATAATATTAATAGGTTAAATCATTTTTCTCTTTTGAAATATTTCATGTTCTCACGGATATAATCAAGCAGCTCATCCCTGCCGGTGCCTTTGGCTGCAGAGGTGACGAAGGAGGGAGGCAGGCTCTCCCACCTGTCGAGCATGGCCCTGTCATGAAGAGCCCTGTTCTTCCCGGCCTCAGCGGCGGAGACCTTGTCGGTTTTTGTGAAGACCCTTACAAACGGCACACCGTTCAGCGCCAGCCTCTCCATGAATTCCAGGTCAGCGGCCATCGGTTCATGCCGGGCATCAATCAGCACAAACAGTGATACAAGACTTTCGCGTTTGGTGACGTAGGTGGTGAACAACCTGTCCCATTCACCCCTCATCTTCTGTGATACGCGTGCATAACCGTAGCCGGGAAGGTCTACAAGATACCAACTCTCGTTGATCAGAAAATGGTTTATTGTCTGGGTCTTCCCCGGACTGCCTGATATTTTGGCAAGGCCCTTTCTTCCTGCCAGCATGTTCAGCAGCGATGACTTGCCTACGTTTGACCTCCCAATGAAGGCATACTCGGGGAGATCAGGCGGAGGCAGCTGACTGATCTTCGCACTGCTTGTAATGAAAGATGCTGACCTGATTATCATCTCCTCTAATTCAGATCTTTATAGCGCAGGGGTATTGCAAGGCGGTAGTATAGCCTGTTGCCGAACCCTGTCAGCCATGATGCCACCACCACAACCGAATCTGCCATGTGACCCCGGGTCTTCTGGAGGTCAAGGTAGCCTGTGGTGGCCGTCTGGAGCAGGGGCTTAAGGGAATCCATATCCACCAGTCCGTTTACCAGGTCTCCCCTGAAATACTTCACATTCTCAGAGAGGTCAGTCATCTCAATGAAGAGCTTGAACATGCCTCTCTCATCATACCGGTCGTTGGTTCTGTAAGTTATACCCGGATAGTCTGTCACCTTCTCTCCGCTCATCCTGTACTCCTCGAGCCCGGGCAGACGTTTCCCGTCGACAAAATCAATCTTTGCCTTCACCCGGCCGCTCTTGTAATACTGTATCTGTGAACCGTGGATTGTGTCATTAAGATACGGAGTTACCCTGAAGAGCTTGCTGTCAGGGTAGTACCATCTTGCCTCGCCGTTCTTCTTTCCGTCAGCATAAGGGATCTCCTGTTCAATTACCCCTCCCTTGTAGTAGGTGCGGGTCATTCCCCCCATGACACCGTTCCGGAATTCCACCTCCTTGACCTTGACATTATCGTTAATGTAGTTTCTGACCCCTGTAAATCCTGTGTCGGGTACATTTCCGGCATTTTTGTTCCTGTCTCCGGCATCACCGGTTCCTCCTCCGCATGAGGCTGCAATTATCATTATCAGTATGGCTGTGATGGCTGTCAGTTGTTTCATCTCATTTTCTTTTTTGTGGTACAAATGCTTCAAGGAGAGTTACCGTTCCCTGCGGGATCAGTGTCACGCTGTCGGCTGAGGCAGGAATGAGCAGAGTTTCGCCTGCCTTAAGCTCTTCTCTCTGCCCGAAACATTCAATTATAGCCATGCTCTCAGTGCATATGTAGATTATGAATGAGTCTGTCAGGCTGTAATCCTTAATCACCGGACTGTCAATACGGAGCAGGCTGGTACGAAACCAAGGACATTCGGCAAGCATCACCGGCTGGTTCAGCTGCGGGGTCTTCTTTATCAGGTTGGTTGTGTCAAGGCTGAAGTTTATGGCATCAAGCGCCAGTGCCGTATGCATCTCGCGCGGTTTGCCGGAGGCGTCCGAACGGTCCCAGTCATAGATGCGATAGGTGACATCAGAGTTCTGCTGTAACTCGGTAAGAAGTACTCCGGCGCCGATGGCATGTACCATTCCGGCCGGGATGAAGAAGACGTCGCCGCGGCTTACCTCCGTGACGTTGATGAGCTCTTCAAGCCTCTTTGAGCTTAGGTGCTCAAGGTATTCCTCCTTTGTGGTCTTCTTCCGGAATCCCGTATAGATAACGGCTCCCGGTGCAGCATCGATGACATACCACATCTCGGTCTTGCCCCAGGCGTGATGCCTCTCCGCCGCCAGCCTGTCGTCAGGGTGCACCTGTATCGACAGCCTGTTGCGGGCATCAATGAACTTGACAAGCAGAGGGAACTCGTTACCGTACTTCTCAAAGACGGCCTCGCCCACAATGTCGCCCATATATACCTCCATTATCTCCTCCAGGGTGTTCCCCTTCAGAAAGCCGTTAGCCACCACTGAACTCGCTCCCGGCATGCCGCTGATCTCCCAGCTCTCCCCGATCAGTGTCCCGGCCCTGGCTCTCTTTCCGTAACGCTCTCTCAGGGCGCTTCCTCCCCACAGTGTCTCCTTGAGAACAGGTTTGAACCGGATGGGGTAAAGTGAACTCATGATCAGATTATATAATCAACAACGAGTTTGGCTTTCTTTACAGCCGATGCATCTGAGACAGCATCACGGTGGGGCTCGCTGTTCTGATACCGCCTCAGGTCTTCAAGAGAGGCAAAGGTGGCATCGATTACAAAGTCGCCCGCATGATCGGCTTCAAGGATGTTTGTTCCTGTCCTGTACTCAATAATGTAATTCAGCCTGTTGCCGACCGGACCAAAGGCCTCCTTGAGCTTCCTGACAGATTTCTCCTTCTCTTCAGGTGTATATGGCTGGGTGAGCTTAAAGATCACAATGTGCTTTACCATAAGGATATTTTCCTACATTTGATACAAAAATAATCATTTTATGCTTACTGTCGGGATTGCCGGAGGAACAGGCTCAGGAAAGACCACTGTTGTACGAAAGCTTATCAAAATGCTACCTCCGGGAGAGGTTGTGATACTGCCTCAGGACAGCTATTATAAGGATAACAGCCACATCTCCATTGAAGAGAGACAGAAGATAAACTTTGACCATCCTGATTCGGTTGAGTGGTCTTTGCTCATGGCCCATCTCGCTGAGCTGAGGGAAGGGAGGCCCATTGAGATGCCGATATACTCATACCTGACCTGCCTGAGGTCAAAGGAGACTATCGCCATCAAGCCTGCCGAGGTGGTGGTTGTTGAGGGCATCCTCGTGCTGGTTGACCCCGGGCTGAGAACGATGCTTGACATCAAGGTGTTTGTCGACGCCGATGCTGACGACAGGCTGGGCAGAGTAATCCAGCGCGACATTGTTGAGCGCGGGAGATCGGTTCTGGCGGTGCTGGAGCGCTACAACATGACAGTAAAACCGTCACACCTGCAGTTTATCGAACCTTCAAAGAGATATGCCGATATAATCATCCCCGGGGGAGGGGAGAACCTGGTAGGTATCGAGGTTCTTAAAACGATAGTGGAGAAGCACCTCAGGTAAAAGGCATCATCTGAGCCGTCGTCCGGACACGCAAGCCTTGTTCGTCACTCCTCAGCTGCGCCGCAACTCGCGGAGGTACATCTGGATTGTGTTTTCAAGACCGAAGTAAAGCGCATCGGAAATAAGGGCATGTCCTATTGACACCTCCAGCAGCCACGGGATCTGACTGTGCAGCCACGCCAGGTTGCTCAGGTCAAGATCATGACCGGCATTGATTCCCAGTTGTGCTTCCCTCGCTGCCTCCGCTGCCCTGACGAAAGGAGCTGCCGCAGCCTCGCGGCCGGCGCTGAACATTGAAGCGTACGGTTCGGTGTAGAGCTCGATGCGGTCGGTGCCTGTCAGTGCAGCATATTCGATCACCTCCGGATCGGTTCCGGTGAAAATGGAGGTGCGGATGCCCTTCTCATGAAAACCGGCGATGACATCAGTAAGGAATGAGAGGTTGGCCCGGGTGTCCCAGCCGGCATTGGAGGTGACCGCATCATGAGCATCAGGTACCAGCGTCACCTGATCAGGGATGACATCAAGTACCAGCTTTATGAACTCCTTCCCGGGATTGCCCTCTATGTTGAATTCGGTGGTGATAACATCCCTTATCTCATAGACATCGCGGTACCTGATATGTCTCTCATCAGGCCTCGGATGAACGGTGATGCCCTCGGCTCCGAAACTCTGGCATTTTATGGCAGCCAGCCTGACATCAGGCACATTGCCTCCGCGGGCATTGCGAAGAGTGGCAATTTTATTGATGTTCACGCTCAGTCTTGTCATGGCTCTCACTGCTGTTTATCTCTGCAAAGTTATAACGATCCGTAGTTTTTTGTACTTTTAATCGCTAATTGAATGAGAGAATGCTTGCAAAGGAGATGATATCCGATGTGGTCCCTGCCATGAAAACATCTGATACAGGGCAGACTGCACTGAACTGGATGGAGATATTCAGGGTCTCGCAACTGCCTATTGTGAACGAGAACGATTACCTCGGTCTCATCTCTGACAGTGACATATATGATCTCAACCAGCCTGAGGAGCCGTTAGGCAACCACCCTCTCTCACTGCCGCGTCCGTCAGTGAAGGGAAGCCAGCATATTTTTGAGGTGCTGGCACTGGCTGCCAGGCATAGGCTGACAGTGGTGCCGGTGGTCGGTGAGGATAACCACTACAGGGGTGTAATTACCTATAATGAGATGATCAGCGGAATAGCCTCATTCTCTTCCGTTGACCAGCCCGGCGGAATAATTATCCTGAAGGTTATCTCGCGCGACTATTCCATGAGCCGCATCTCGCAGATCGTGGAGAGCAATGACGCCCGGATACTCAGCATGCATATCACCTCAAACCCTGACTCGACGAGCCTGGAGATTACCCTCAAGGTCAACACCAATGACCTCACATCTATCGTCAAAACCTTTGAAAGATACTCTTATGAGGTGACTACCTGGGTCACTGACGATGATGAGCTGGACCGCTTCTATACAGACAGGTACAACCTCCTCATGAAATACCTCAATATGTAACCGCATATTCTGATGGCCAGAAAAATAGCTTTGTACAGCAAGGGGCTTACCGGTAAAACCACGGCCGGACTGCTGCGTCTCATTGATGTGCTTCACCGCCGCGGAGCAACCATTTATCTCAATATTATGGATCCGGACGGAAATCATTTCGGGAATGATCCGAGGGTAAATCTCTTCAGCGATCTCTCAGGCCTGCCTGATGACATCTACCTCATCATGAGCGTGGGGGGCGACGGCACTTTCCTCGAGACTGCCATGAGAGTCCGCTCTGCCGGTATCCCCGTAGCCGGCATAAACACCGGCCGCCTCGGCTTCCTGGCGAATATCCCTGATGATGATATGGAGAGCTCAATGGAACTGCTGTGTTCAGGCCGGTTTGAGGTCATCAGCCGCTCGATGCTGGAGGTTGTCTCTCCCGTTGACCTCTTCGGCGCAGGCAACGCCCTGGCACTCAACGAGGTGACAATTCAGAAGGCTGACCAGAGCATGATCACCATCACAGTCAGGGTCAATGACATCTTCCTCAATACCTATCAGGCTGACGGACTGATAATATCATCTGCCACCGGGTCCACAGCCTACAACCTCAGCGTCGGCGGCCCTATACTGTCACCCACTGATGACAGCATAATCATCGCCCCGATGTCACCGCATAACCTGACTGTCAGGCCGATAATAGTCACGGGAGGCAGCACCATCACCCTTGAAACCGCAGGCAGAATCCCGGAGTGTCTCCTGACCTGCGATTCAAGGGCGGTCAGGATTCCTTCAGGTACCACCGCCGTGGTGCGCCAGGCAGCCTCGAGGCTGAAGACGGTGACCCCCGCGGGAAACGATTTTTTCTCAACCCTGAGGAACAAGCTTATGTGGGGCGCAGACCCCCGTAACTGACAATAATTAAGGAATATTTAAGTTTCTAATATAGGACATTCCTTATATTTGTAGCCTGAACTGCAAAGCAACTGGTGATTAAACGTCTGATAATATTGTCTTTGGCGGTGCTAGCATGCGCACCTTTTGCTTCTGCACAGTTGTGGAAGATGAAGAGGTACGAGGCAACAGCTGGGTTGGGCACATCACAGTTCTATGGTGATGTGGGAGGATACACCCTGGGAGAGAACGCACTGGGGATCAAGGATTTCACATTCAAGCAGACACGCTTCAACGTAAACGTGGCATTCAGGTATTTCTTTACCGATGCCATTGCCGCCAGACTCTCATTTTCCTACCTGATGCTTCACGCCACGGATGAACGCGGCAGTAACCCTGACAGGGGGTACGAGGCTACCACCTCGGTCTGGGAGCCTGCGCTCATCGGTGAGTATTACTTCGTGAGAAACCGCGAGCGAAACAGCTTTCTCTTCCAGACCTACAGGGGACGGTCGAGGAACAGGATAAAGGACTTCTTCAGGAGCATTGACGTATATGCCCTCACGGGGGTGGGAGGCGCCGGTTTCAAGGTGAAGGGCAATGACCTCCTGGAGGAAAAATGGATAAACACTCCGGAGCTCGAGACCAGCGGTTTCACAGCCGTGATACCCATTGGAGTGGGGGCAAAGCTGGCCTTCGACCCAAACATTCTCTTCGGCGTGGAACTCACCGGCCGGTACACGTTTACCGACTTCCTTGACGGATATACATCACAGTGGTCTGAGAGAAACGATATCTATCACACCTTCAGCGTGACATTCAATTACCGCATCAAAACAGCCAGGAACGGACTGCCTTCGTTCAGATGATGCTCAACTGACCGCCCGGAATGAGAAAAGGAATAATACTCATACTACTGATTGCAACAGCCCTGCCGGCAATGACGCAGCGCACCGCCGACTACGGCGCCTCGCTCGGGACAGTCAATTACCTCGGGGAGTATAACCCCTCAAACGTACTGTTTAAGCACGGCCCTGCAGCCCAGCTATTCTACAGGTATAACTTCAATCCGAGACAGGCTGTAAGGGCCAATCTTATGGGAGGATACCTGTCGGCTCTCGGATCACCCATCGGAGAGCTTGGGGCAACTTATGAATTCAACTTCTTCCCCTACTCCACTTTCAGAAGCAGGCGGGTAGACTATACACCATACATAGCTGCCGGTGCAGCCTTCACTGCAGTTTATAAACAGGTAACCCTGGATGGCGTTACGACAAATTTCCACCCTTTCTTTTCTATACCATTCTCTGCCGGATTTAAGGTAAATGTGGCAAATCACATCGGCCTTGAGTTCGAATATGGTTTTCGTAAGACTTTTTATGATAAATTTGACGGCCAATATGAAGTCACGACTCCGGGTGGCTCTGAAGCCCCTGATGTTCAGTCGTGGACTCATAACAATGACTGGTACAGCTTCATGGGGATCTCGGTCACCTGGAAGATGTACAACAAGCTGGCTGGCTGTCCGGCTTTTGCAGAAATGGGTAAAGAGACAAAAAGAAAGAGATAACATTGACCTTTAAGAATCAGATAGATACCAGCAGGCTGCCACAGCATGTTGCTGTCATTATGGACGGAAACGGACGGTGGGCCGGCAGGAGAGGCAGGGAGAGGATCTTCGGTCATCACCAGGGCGTCAGGGCTGTCCGTGAGACCGTCGAGGCAGCAGCAGAACTGGGAGTCAGGTACCTGACACTCTATGCATTTTCCACGGAAAACTGGAACAGACCCGACGAGGAGGTGTCAGCACTGATGGACCTGATGGTCGAGTCACTTAATGATGAGACCCAAACCCTTATTGATAAGAATATCTCGCTCAAGGTCATCGGCGACCTCAGCCGCCTCTCGGAGAATGTACGGAACAGGCTCTTCGAAACAATGAGGATCACCTCAGCCGGTTCACGCATGAAACTTATTGTTGCACTGAGCTACTCCTCACGATGGGAGATATCCGAAGCATGCCGCCGGATAGCCGTCGAGGTTAAGGAGGGCAGGCTCAGCGCCGGAGATATAAACGAGGAGACCGTAAACGCTTACCTCGAGACATCGGATCTGCCTGACCCGGAACTGATGATACGTACCAGCGGAGAGAAGCGCATCAGTAACTTCCTCTTATGGCAGCTTGCATATGCAGAACTTTATTTTACGGAAAAACTTTGGCCCGATTTTGGCAAGGAGGACTTTTACAAAGCAGTGGCAGACTTCCAGAAAAGGGAAAGGAGATATGGAAGGACCAGTGAGCAGATCGCTGATAACAGATGAGATGATGAGAGTTAGACCTATGCGGATATTTTTCTTTTTTGCCTTGTTGCTGACAGGATTGATTGCCACAGCCCAGACTGAGGATAAGTATGTCAATTACGTGTACCCCGATGAATATACTGTGGCAGGCATTACCGTATCCGGGGTTAAATTCCTTGAACCCAATGCGCTCATTGGCATCTCAGGCCTCCGCATAGGACAGAAGATAGACATACCGGGCGACCAGGTAACTGCCGCGGTAAGAAAACTCTGGGAACAGGGACTCTTCTCTGATGTCAGGATAACGGTAACGGGCAGGGAAGGAGAAAACATCTGGCTTGATATTTACCTCCAGGAGCGTCCCAGGCTCTCCATGCTCAGGTTCGAGGGGATAAAAAAATCGGAGGAGACCGAGCTGAAGGAGAAACTGAGCCTGCCAAACGGCTCCCAGGTTACCGCCCACCTGCTCAACAGGGCAGAGCGTACTATCAAGGACCATTATATTGAAAAAGGCTACCTGAATACTGAGGTGAATATCATTCAGAAGGATGACCCGGATATGCCCAACAACGTGGTGCTGAATGTTCTGGTTGACAAAAAGGAAAAGGTCAAGATAGAACAGATTCAGTTCGAGGGCAACGAATACTTTGACGCCAAGAGACTGCGCCGCATTTTGAAAAACACCAAGCAGAAAGACCTCAACATCTTTAAGGGCTCGAAATATATAGAGTCCAAGTTCGAAGAGGACCGCAGCAGCCTCGTTGAGTTCTATAACGAGAACGGCTTCCGTGATTTCCGCATTGAGAAGGATTCTACCTGCAGTCTTGAAGACGGGAGAATGGTACTGGTGATCAAGCTCCATGAGGGCAACCAGTATTACCTCAGGAATGTCGACTGGGTGGGCAACAGCATATACACCAGGGATCAGCTCACCAGGGTCTTCAACTTCCCCTCCGGCGAGGTCTACAACCAGACCATGATCAGCAAGAGGCTCATTGAGGATGAGGACGCCGTCAACTCCCTGTATCTCAATTATGGCTACCTCTTTTCACGGGTTACTCCTGTTGAGAAAAATATCGAAGGTGATTCGATTGACCTCGAGGTGCGTATTTTCGAGGGAGACCCGGCCAACCTCAATAACGTAATCATCTCAGGCAACACCCGCACCAACGAACATGTGGCGCGTCGCGAGCTCTATACAAATCCCGGAGACCTCTTCAGCAAGGAGAACATAATCCGCTCGGTAAGACAGGTGGCTGTGCTGGGTCACTTTGATCCTGAGAAGATCAACCCACAGCCCATCCCTGACCAGGTGAATGGCACCGTCGACCTCCTCTATGCCCTTGAGGAGAAGGCAAATGACCAGTTTGAGATATCAGGAGGATGGGGTGCAGGCATGCTCGTGGGAACCATAGGGGTGAGGTTCAACAACTTCGCTATGCGCAACTTCTTCAAATGGAGTGAATGGAGACCATACCCCTCAGGCGACGGCCAGTCAGTACAGATAAGGGCCCAGTCGAACGGACGGGTCTACCAGTCGTATAACATCTCATTCATTGAACCGTGGCTCGGCGGCAAAAAGCCTAACACACTCTCGCTCTCCCTCTTCCACACAGTGATGACCAACGGGTCAGCACCAACAGAGGACAGCAGACAGCACATGATCATCAACGGCGCCTCAGTGGGCTTTGGCAAAAGACTGGAGTGGCCTGATGACTATTTCTCGATCTACTATGAGGGAAGCTACCAGAGGTACGGCATGCAAAACTATTCGCGATTCCAGTTCCTCTTTGACAACGGTAACTCAAACCTGGCCACAATCAGCGCCAAGTTGTCGCGTTTCTCCGCCGGCCCCAACACAATCTTCCCCCGCAACGGATCAACATTCTCGCTTTACGGACAGGTGACACCTCCCTATTCATACCTCAGCGGCAAGGATATGTCGAATCTCCCCGATGAACAGAAATACGCATGGATTGAGTTCTGGAAGGTGGTATTCAAAGCCGATTATTTTTACCCGCTTTCGTCCAATGACAAGCTCATCCTTAATGCCAAGGCTGCATTCGGATACCTGGGTTACTACAATCCTGATATCGGCCCATCCCCTTTCGAGAACTTCTATGTGGGAGGTGACGGTATGACAGGCTACAGCTTCTATGGCCGCGAGGTCATAGCCCTCAGGGGATATACCAACGGATCGCTGACTCCGACTGTTTACAAGGATGGCAGGGTTGTCGAGGCGGGAAACATATATTCAAAGGTGACCCTCGAACTCCGTTATCCCATCTCCCTCAATCCGCAGGCTACAATCTATGCTTTAGCATTTGCTGAGGCAGGGAGAGCATGGTATGACATACGTGATTACAACCCATTTAAAATGAACCGCTCCGCAGGTTTTGGCCTCAGAGCCAACCTGCCTATGTTCGGACTCCTCGGCATAGACTGGGGCTACGGTTTTGACCCAGCCGTGACGGGAGGAGCAGACAACTCCGGCAGTCAGTTCCACTTTGTTATAGGACAGCAATTCTGACAGATATAACAATCAAACATTAAAGCAATGAAGAAAATCATTATCATGACAGTCCTGGTGCTCACCGCATCATTCAGCGGTATGGCACAGAAGTTCGCTTTCGTAGACAGCGAATATATAAGGAACAATATACCTGCATACACCGCAGCACAGCAGCAACTTGACAACCTATCAACTGGATGGGAGAAAGAGGTTGCTGACGCATATGCTGCCGTTGAGCAGATGTATAAGGATTACCAGGCAGAGGTGGTGCTTCTGTCACAGGATCAGAAGAAGAAGAGGGAAGAGGCTATTATCGCAAAGGAGAAAGAGGCAAAAGACCTTCAGAATACCTATTTCGGCATGGAGGGTGAGCTCTACAAGAAACGCGAGGAGATGGTAAAACCCATCCAGGATCAGATACTGAAAGCCATAAAGGATATCTCCGTCGAGGGCAGCTATGCGGTCATTTTTGACACATCCGCCGGATCAAATATCCTCTTTGCAAACCCGAGATATGACCTCTCCGACCAGGTCCTTCAGAAATTAGGTTATAAGAATTAAATAATTACATTTGCACGTTAAAATTGAAAAGAAGAAGATGAAGAAAGTATTTGGTATACTCCTGTTTGCAGTACTGGTTTTTACCGCGCAGGATGGATTTTCACAGTCTATGAAGACAGGCCATATCAACAGGGATGAGATTATCATGTCGATGCCTGATTATGACACGGCGATGAAGGCATACAATGCTTATGGACAGGAACTCACCAATGCCCTGGAACTTATGCAGGTTGAGTATAACAACAAGCTTGATCAGTATGTCAAGGACAGCAAGAACCTGACTGACCTGGTGAAGGCCAACAAGGAGCAGGAACTGGCAGACATGCAGAACCGCATAAACAATTTCCAGCAGCAGGCCCAGGTGCAGCTTCAGGACAGGCAGGCAGAGCTCCTGAATCCAATCATTGAAAAGGCAACCGCAGCCATTAACGCAGTGGCAAAGGATGGAGGATTCATTTATATATATGATGTCCGCACCCTTGTCTACGTTGATACGGTGAAGAGTACTGACATCAGTCCTCTGGTGAAGACCAAACTGGGGGTCAGGTAACCACTGTTTAACAGTATAATATGGCTGCTCTTCAGACGGGCAGCCTTTATTTTAGATCAATATGGAAGCATGGAACCGGCCGGTCGGCATTTTTGATTCAGGCGTAGGAGGCCTTACGGTAGCGCATGCCATAAGGCAGACTCTCCCTGGTGAACGCATCATTTACTTTGGTGACACCGCCCATCTTCCCTACGGTGACAAGTCCGAGGAGGCTATCAGGAACTACTCAAGGCGCATCACCGATTTTCTCATCGGGTATGATGCCAAGCTGGTGATGATCGCATGCAACTCAGCCTCAGCCTCGGCCTACGAGAGCCTCCTGGAAGAGTATGGCGACAGGGTGCTCATCCTCGATGTGATCAATCCCGTGGTTGAGTACGTGTCATCACACAACTATGACAGGCTGGGTGTGATCGGCACCAAGAGAACCATCAGTTCGGGTACCTATGAGAAGAAGATAAGCGAGGCTTCTCCTTCGACAGATGTGGTGTCACTGGCCACACCTCTTCTCGTGCCGATGATCGAGGAGGGTTTCATCTTTGATGACATCAGCAACGCCATCATCCGCACCTATCTGTCAGACGGCAGGTTGCAGAAGATCAATGCCCTGATCCTCGGATGCACACATTACCCCATCATACGCAACCAGATAAGCAAGTTTTTCAATTTTGACGTTGAGGTGATTGATTCGGCACGCATTGTGGCGGCGAGACTGAAGGAGACGCTTGAGAAGCATGACCTGGTCAGCAGGGGTGGCACCGGGGAGGATATGTTCTTCGTCTCCGATTATACAGATTATTTTGAGAAGATCGCACGGATGTTCTTCGAAAGCGCCATAAACCTCAGGAAGGCTGACATCTGGTCGTGAAGCTTCCGCGGCATCTGTTGCATGCCGCCTCCGAAGCCCGGATATCTTCCTGCTGATAAATGATTTAACACATCTTGCCAAACATGACCAAAATCATACAGATATATCAGTCTATTGCTGAACTTCGCTTCATTAAACTGGTTATTATTATTGAACTACTCAAATAAACAAACACGTTACTGTTATCATGGGAAAAAGATCAAAGGTCATTGAGCGGGATGCTGTGGTGATCAGGTTCTCAGGCGACTCCGGTGACGGGATGCAGCTCACCGGCACCCTCTTCTCCAACACGTCGGCCCTGTTCGGACATGACATATCCACCTTTCCCGATTACCCGGCCGAGATAAGGGCACCGCAGGGAACTGTCGGAGGCGTCTCGGGCTTCCAGGTTCACATAGGGCATAAGCTTATCAACACCCCCGGCGACTTTACCGATGTTCTAGTGGCTATGAACCCGGCAGCCGTAAAAGCCAACGCAATGTGGCTGAAGGCCGGCTCAACCATTATCTATGACTCAGATAACTTCACTGAAAAACAGATACAGCGCGCAGGCTACAAGGCGGACCCCTTTACAGAGGACAAGCTTGACTCGATGAACCTGATAGGCGCTCCTATCACATCAATGGTTAAGGAGGCACTTAAGGACATGGAGATCGATCCGAAGACCGTTCTGAGGACAAAGAACATGTTTGCCCTGGGGATGGTCTACTGGCTTTTTGACAGCAAGCTCAAGTACACTGAAGATTTTATCGGGGAAAAGTTTGGGAAGAAGCCTCTCGTTGCCGAGGCCAACAGCAAGGTTCTCAGGGCCGGCTACTATTATGCCGAAACCATCGAAGCTCTTACCCCCTCATACCATATCAGCCCGGCACCGATTGTCAAAGGTACCTACCGTAACATCAACGGCAACCAGGCGACGGCCTGGGGATTCCTTGCAGCTGCAGAAAAAGCAGATCTGAAACTCTTTATCGGATCCTATCCCATTACCCCCGCAACAGGCATACTCGAGGAGCTGGCCCTGAGAAAGGACCTTGGTGTCAGGAGTCTCCAGGCCGAGGATGAGATAGCAGGCATATGCACGGCCATCGGAGCCAGCTTCACCGGCCGCCTTGCCGTTACATCCACCTCCGGACCGGGTCTCGCCCTCAAGTCAGAAGCACTCAACCTGGCTGTGATGACCGAACTGCCGCTGGTGGTTGTTGACGTGCAGAGAGGAGGCCCCTCAACAGGCCTGCCCACAAAGACCGAACAGTCAGACCTGTGGCAGGCTCTCTACGGACGCAACGGAGAGAGCCCCGTGCCTGTGATCGCTGCCGGAACCCCGTCAGACTGCTTCACGTATGCATTCCAGGCTGCTAAGATTGCCGTCGAATATATGACACCGGTGATTCTTCTCACTGACAGCTACCTTGCTAACGGCTCGGAACCGTGGAAGATACCATCAATGAAGGATATGCCTGCAATAAAGGTCCCGTATGCCGTCAAGACAGATAAGGAGTACCAGGCTTACGAAAGAGATCCGGAGAAGCTTGCACGCTCATGGGCCATACCCGGTACACCGGGCCTCGAACACCGCATCGGCGGACTAGAAAAGACTATAAAGGGAAGCGTCTCTTATACACCCGAGAACCATGAATACATGGTCAGAATGCGCGATGAGAAGGTAGAACGTATTGTAAATGAAGTTCCTGACCTTGAGGTCACAGGCAATAAGAAGGGTGATATGCTTGTCATTGGCTGGGGCAGCACCTACGGACATATCTATACCGCGGTCACCGAACTGCGGGAAGAGGGATATAAAATCTCAGCGGCACACTTTAACTACATCAGACCCCTGCCGAAAAATACCGCAAAGGTCTTCTCCGGCTTCGGGAAACTGGTTGTCTGTGAACTCAACACCGGACAGTTTGCCAACTATCTGCGCATGAAACATCAGAGATTTACTTATCATCAGTACAACAGGTTGCAGGGCCTCCCCTTCACCGTGGGAGAGATCAAGGATTATTGCAAAAAATTACTGGAGGGCAAATAACATGGCTGAAACAAATAATAATCACTACGTTGCAAAGGATTTCAAGAGCGACCAGGAAGTAAGATGGTGCCCCGGGTGCGGTGATCACGGTATCCTGGCCTCACTGCAGAAGACACTGGCAGAACTTGACATCCCAAAAGAGAAGTATGTGTTTGTGTCAGGCATCGGGTGCTCATCGCGTCTGCCTTATTATATGAACACCTATGGCTTTCACGGTATCCACGGCAGGGCTGCTGCCATCGCCACCGGAATAAAGATTGCCAACCCTGACCTCCTGGTCTGGGAGATGACGGGTGACGGAGATGCACTGGCCATTGGCGGAAACCATTTTATCCATGCCATACGCCGAAACATAGACATCAAGATCATCCTCTTCAACAATGAGATCTACGGTCTCACAAAAGGGCAGTATTCACCTACATCAAAGAAAGGCCTGGTTACAAAGACCTCTCCCTACGGAACCATTGAGGAAGCCTTCAAGATCGGAGAACTGACCATTGGCGCACACGGACGCTTTTTTGCCCGCACCGTCGACTATAACCTTCAGCTCTCAAACGAGGTTTACAAGGAGGCTGCCAGGTTCCACGGCACCGCCGTGGTTGAGGTCCTCCAGAACTGCGTCATATTCAATGACGGGGCCTTCGATGCCTTCACCAACAAGGAGACAAGAGACGATAACACCATTGTGCTGCATCACGGCCAGCCCATGATATTCGGGAAGAACCGCGACAAGGGCATCATCCTGGTAAACCTCAAACTGAAGGTCGTCAGGCTTGGAGAGGGAGGCATAACCGAGAAAGACCTGCTTGTCCATGACGCTCACGAACCCAATCCCGGAATCCATTACAGACTCGCCGGAATGACCTACCCGGAATACCCGGTTGCTTTGGGTGTCATCAGGGCCATCAGCGATCAGACCTATGACGCGGCCATGCTTGAACAGCACACTAAGGTTCAGGGAAAATCCAAAATAAAATCTGTGGATGATCTCCTCATGAGCGGTTCAACCTGGAAGGTGAAGTAATACTTATGCTTCACGGAAAGGTGCCGGCTATCTTAATCTATTTTACTAATTTTGGCATCTGAATTCACTGATGCCCGAATGACTGAACCTGGCGATACCGGCAAAGGTTTTGACCGTGACATACATGCCCAGCAGGAACGCCTGAAGGAGCTGGCATGCATCAACCGCACAACACAGATACTCAAGGAGAGGAAGCCTCTTGAAGAGACTCTCATGCACCTCGTGCTTGAACTGCCGAATGCATGGCAGTATCCTGATTATGCCGTCGCGCGGATAAGGTACCACCAGAGATCATTCGAGTCGCCCGGCTTCGTGGAAACAAGCTGGAAACTGGCACAGGATTTTACAACCATTGATGGCAGGGGCACCATTGAGATTTATTATACACGTGAATTTCTTACCGAGTATGAAGGCCCCTTCCTCAAGGAGGAGCGCGATCTGATAAGGAACTTTGCACGACTGATAACAGGGTATATCAACAGCCTCGCAGCCGGCAGAACCGGCTCCGGGCCCGACGGCACCTCTGAAGATAATGAGGATATCACCGCTCTCTCAAGCCGCAAGCTCCTGCAGAAATTCCTTGACCGTCATAATGCGGAGAGAGATGTGTTTCATGATCTTATGCCATTCATGGTTAGGGAGATACTTCTCGTCGCAAGCCTCTATGATGCATACTCGATAGAGGGTGAGGGCCGTTTCTCTGATCATATGCTCGGCGAGTATTACCAGATGAGCCTTACAACCCTCCCCCGGATAACGGGTGTATCAGGTGAGGATGAGGCATTCTCGCGTCTCGGGGCGCGGCACTATGACATGATCATCATAATGGTGGGTGTTGACAAGACCAACCCCATGAGCCTATGCCGCAAGATCAAGGAGAAATACCCCTACATCCCAACATTCCTCCTTCTCAATAACCCGGGTGATATACCTTTCGTTGAGGAGCAGAAAACCATAGGTGTACCCTTTGACAACTACTTCGTATGGACAGGCGAATCAAAGGTCTTTTTTGCCATGGCCAAACTGCTCGAAGACCGGGTCAATGTGGAAAATGATACCAAAAAGGGACTTACCGGTGTAATACTTATTATAGAGGATTCTGCTGACTACTACTCTACTTATGTGCCGATGCTCTACACCCTGGTCCTTGAACAGACCAGGATCCTGATAGAGGACGTCTCGTCCGATGAGCTCTACAAGGTGCTCAAGCTCAGGGCCAGACCCAAGATCCTGCTGGCCACCACCTGGGAAGAGGCAATGTCAGTCTATGACAATTACAAGGACAGGCTCCTCGGAGTCATCTCTGACATGCGCTTCCCGCGCAACGGCGTACTCAATGACATGGCAGGCTTTGACCTTATCAGGCATATACGCGAGGAGCAGACAAACCTCCCGACCCTGCTGCAGTCATCAGACCCCGGCAATGCCAGGTATGCCGCTGAACTCAAGGCAAGCTTCATCAATAAAAATTCCGAGACACTCCTGCAGGACCTGAAAGGGTTCATTACATACTACCTCGGCTTCGGGCATTTCGTTTACCGTGACACCAAGGGAAGACAGATAGCAGTGGCCAAGTCAATGAGGGAGTTCGAAGCCTTCCTTAAAACCGTTCCCGAAGACTCACTGGTCTATCACGCCATGAAGAACCACTTCTCGCTCTGGCTCATGGCAAGGGGAGAGGTAAAGATTGCCAAAATCATTAATCCCGTCAAGATATCCGATTTCCGGAGCCTTAAGGAGATGCGTGAGTTCCTAATTGAGGTGATCCGGCGCAGAAGGAGGGAGATGAACAAGGGGAAGGTGGTCAATTTTGACGAATCACTGATGATCGATGAGTCAAACGTGGTAAGCCTTGCCGGCGGCTCAATGGGAGGAAAGGGACGCGGCCTGGCATTCATCAGCACACTGATACACAGCTTCGAGCTCGGCCGCCTGCTGCCCGGCATAAACATCAGGACTCCCCTTACGGCCATCATCGGGACCGATGAGTTTAACTACTTCATGGAGACCAACCGGATGTGGGATGTGGTCAACAGGGAGAAGGACTTCGAAGCGTTGCAGAAGATATTCCTCTCGGGAACGCTCAGCAGTGCCCTGGAAAGCAAGCTCAGGGTCTTCATCAAGCTTTACAGCCAGCCCCTGGCTGTGCGCTCATCAAGCCTCTTTGAAGACTCTCTCAGCCAGCCATTCTCTGGTGTCTTCGGAACATACCTTCTTCCGAACAACCACCCTGACCCGGAGGTGAGGTTCAGGCAGCTCATGAGCGCCATCAAGCTCGTCTTCGCCTCAATCTATTCTGATAACTCGCGTATCTATTTCGAAGCCATCAACTATAAGATCGAGCAGGAGAAAATGGCTATCGTGATCCAGGCGGTGGTGGGCAGGAGGTATGATGACATCTTCTACCCGCACATCAGCGGAACGGCACAGTCATTCAACTTCTACCCGGTGGCCAACATGACCCCCCATGACGGTTTTGCCGTTGCCGCTGTCGGACTCGGCCAGTACGTTCTTGACGGCGAGAGAGCCTTCAGGTTCTCTCCCTCATTTCCGGCTCTTGATATTGTCTCCATTGAAGACCTGGTGCGTTTTTCACAGGTCGAATTCTATGCTGTCAACCTGGCGCGCAATGAGGTTGACCTGCTGGAGGGAGAGAATGCCGGCCTGGTAAAGCTTGACATCAGCAGGGCCGAAGCTGACGGCACCCTTAAGCATTGTGCATCGGTGTTCAGCATGGACAATGACACCCTCTCCCCGGGGCTCGATGTGCCGGGTCCGCGTGTCATCAACTTCGCAAACATCCTCAAGTATGATTATATTCCCCTTGCCCCCACGCTGAAGAAGGTATTGGAGGTGGTCAGGGAGGCGTTCGGAGCTCCCGTGGAGATTGAGTTTGCAGTCGACCTCAACAGAGATGAAAACGATAAGGCATCATTCTACCTGCTGCAGATCAAACCCCTGGTCGGCAGTGGCGCCGGTTATGCCATTGACCCTGAAACAGTATATACTGATGACATGCTGCTGGTCTCAAGAAAAAGCATGGGCAACGGCCTGATAGATGACATCACTGACATCATCTTTGTCGAACCTGAAAAGTTCGATAATCTTAAGACCAACGAGATGGCTGAGGAGATTGACGCCATTAACAGGAAAATGATGTCTGAAGGCAGGAAATATGTTCTGATAGGCCCCGGCAGGTGGGGTACCAAGGACAGGTTCCTGGGCATACCGGTTGCATGGCCCCAGATATCAAACGCCAGGGTCATCGTTGAGGTCAGCCTGCCTGACTACCACGTTGATGCCTCACAGGGCTCTCATTTCTTCCATAATGTGACATCGATGAATATCGGCTATCTCTCTGTCAACCAGTATACAGGCGATGGCACCATCCTGTGGGAGAGGCTGCAGAAGCAGAAGACCATAAGCAATGGCAACTGGTTCAGGCATATCAGGTTTGATGAGCCCCTGGTGATAAGGATGGACGGCAGGAAGGGTATGGCCGTGATATCTGTCAGCTGACCGTCAGTGCCGATGCGGCGACCTCCTGGTTTATCTTTTTGATCAGTCCCTGCAGCACACTTCCCGGCCCGGCCTCGACAAACGAGGTGGCGCCGTCAGCTATCATCCTTTCTATTGTCTGTGTCCATCGTACCGGTGATGTGAGCTGTGCCACCAGGTTATTCATTATCTCTCCCGGGTCTGTCACCGGCATGGCTGAGACATTCTGGTAGACCGGGCACACCGGACGGCTGAAGCGGGCTGTTCTGATGGCCTCCTCAAGCTCCTGCCTCGCGGGCTCCATGCACGGTGAATGAAATCCGCCGCTGACAGAGAGGGGCACAATCCTTTTTGCACCTCTCGCCTTAAGCTGCTCCGTCGCCTCCCTTATACCTTCCACGGTGCCGGAGATGACGATCTGGCCCGGACTGTTATAGTTGGCCGGGACCACGGTTGCTGACACTGACGAGCACACCTCTACCACAACGGCATCAGGCATCCCCAGTACGGCGGCCATGGTGGAGGGATTGATGCCGCAGGCCCTCTGCATGGCTGATGCCCTGCCGGCGACAAGCCTCAGCCCGTCGTCAAACGACAGGGCGCCGGCAGCAACCAGCGCCGAGAACTCGCCAAGTGAATGGCCGGCCACCATGGCCGGGTCAAAAGCAGATCCTGCCACGGAGGTGAGCACCACCGAATGAAGGAAGATGGCTGGCTGTGTCACCCTGGTCTGCCTGAGCTCCTCATCGGTGCCGGAAAACATTATGTCCGTGATGCGGAAGCCGAGAATATCGTTTGCCTTTTCAAATATCTCCCGCGCTGCCTGGAAACTGTCATAGAGATCTTTTCCCATACCGGGGTACTGCGCTCCCTGTCCGGGGAATACGAATGCTTTCATGAGCTTAATTAAAAGTATTAGTATCTGACTGCTAATGCAGCTTGTATGCTATGAGATGCATGAACTCCTCACGCGTGTTGAGATTCGAAAGAAAGCAGCCGGTAAAGGATGATGTGGTTGTGACTGAGTTCTGCTTCTGTACCCCGCGTATCTGCATGCACATGTGCTGAGCCTCGATGACTACCGCCACCCCGAGCGGCTTGAGATTATCCTGGATGCAGTTGCGTATCTGCGTCGTCAGCCGCTCCTGTACCTGCAGCCTGGAGGCATAGCTCTCGACAACACGGGCTATCTTGCTCAGACCGGTAATCCTTCCGTCAGGAATGTAGGCCACGTGAGCCTTGCCGAAGAATGGCAGCATGTGATGCTCGCACATAGAGTAAATGTCGATGTCCTTCACCAACACCATCTGCCGGTACTCCTCATTGAACATGGCACTGTGAAGGATCTCCTGAGGGTCAGACTGGTAACCCCTGGTGAGGAAACTCAGCGCCTTCGCAACCCTCTCAGGGGTCTTTAAAAGACCCTCCCTTTCGGGATCCTCACCCAGGAGCTTGAGTATTTTATAGTAATACCCCGAGATCTCCTCGATGACCTGGGGATTCCATTTCTCGATCTTGTTGTAGCCGTTTGACATCCTGCCGCTTCCGTCGTTTAGTTTTTCCATCTTATCCGTAGTATTCAACATAATTATTTTCGGTCTCTTCGACCCTGACACAGTGCAGGGTGGCACCCTCAGCCGAGAGCGGGGCTTTAAGCTCATTCCATATCGCTATCGCCAGGTTCTCGGTGGTGGCAACCCTGCCGGCCATGAAATCAGTCTCCAAATTCATGTTCCGGTGATCAAGCTTCTCCACCACCTTTTCCTTCATGATCTCTTTCAGCCTGGTTGCATTCATGAAATAGCCCGTTGCATGATCCATCTCACCCTTCACGGTGACCTTCAGTACGTAGTTGTGCCCGTGCCAGTTGGGATTGGAGCACTTGCCGTAGATCTTCATGTTCTCGTCATCACTCAGACCGGGCCGGAACATTCTGTGCGCAGAGCTGAAGCGCTCTCTTCTTGTCAGGTAGATCATGACTGCTAAATTAATTGGTCCACAGTTATGAGGACTAATTTGTTCAAAAATAATATATTTAAGGTTCCAAACACTGATGCACAGCATGGATAAAACTCCCGGAGAGATACTTATTGCAGTGGCTCACCCCTCGGAGGAGGAGGCCGTGCGGAAGGCCGTTTCATCTGTCCGCTGCAGCTGTGAGCTAATTGTCACGGGTGTGGGAGGGGCTGCCATGTCATGGGCGTTGCAGAAACGTTTTTCGGCAGGAGCGCTGCCACGGATGGTTATCGGGGCAGGCATCGCCGGCAGCTACATACCCTCTGTCGCTCCGGGTGATGCGGTAATAACACGGTCAGACTGCTTCGCCGATATGGGTGTGGATGACAATGGCAACTTCCGCACACTTTTCGCGTCAAACCTTGCCGACCCTGACAGGCCACCGTTCAGCGGTGGCAGGATTCACTGCAGCGGGGAGCTTTTTGAAAAGCTCTCGGTAAGATTCCGTGCTGTCAAAGGGGCTACGGTAAACATGTCATCAGGCTCACAGGCAGTTATTGACCGGATACGAAAGGCATGGGACCCCGACATAGAGACCATGGAAGGAGCCTGGCTTGCCTATGCCTGCGCTCTCTCACATGTCCCATGGGTTTCACTGAGAGCGGTATCAAACATGGTTGAACCGCGCGACCTGAGTCGGTGGGATATACCTCTTGCCCTCCGCAGTCTGAAGGAGGCGATGATACAGGTTACCGACATAGTCAGGGCCGTATGAAACTCACGCTTGGCTTCTCGCCCTGCCCCAATGACACTTTTATCTTTGAGGCTATGGTCCACGGCCGGGTTGACACGGAGGGACTGGAGTTCGACTGGTTCCTCGCCGATGTTGAGGAGCTGAACCGCAGGGCCATAGAGGGTAAGGTCGATATCACAAAGATGAGCTATCATGCCTATGCCCGTGCGGCCGCCGGCTACCTGATCCTCGATGCGGGCAGCGCCCTCGGCCGCAACAACGGCCCACTGGTGGTAAGCAAAAAGCCGCTCAGTCCTGATGACCTTGATGATGCGCTGATCGCCATCCCCGGCAGATATACCACAGCCAACCTCCTGTTCAGCATCTTCTGGCCGGGAGCATCGCGCAAGCGCGAATATCTCTTCTCCGACATACCCGGGGCCGTGCTCTCAGGTGAGGTTGACGCCGGCCTGATAATACACGAGACCAGATTCACCTACCAGGCTATGGGATTGAAAAAGGTGGCAGACACTGGTGAAAAATGGGAGGAGCTGACAGGACTGCCCATACCGCTGGGCGGTATTGTGGTTAACAGGGGACTCGATGGGGTTACTGCAGGAAGAGTCAGCAGGGCCCTGAGGCGCAGCATTGAATATGCCATGGCAAACCCTGCCGGGTCAGCCGAGTTCATAAGGAAACATGCCATGGAGACAGAGGCGGAGGTGACCAGGGAACATATAAAGCTATTTGTAAACAGCTACAGCCTGTCACTTGGACAGGAGGGAAGGGCGGCTATCGAACGCCTCTATTCCGTGGCCCGGGAAAAAGGTGTCATTGAACCGCTGCCTGACAGGATTTTTTACCTCTGATTGTTTCAGAGGTGATCTCATTTTAGTATCTTTACTTTTAATCTAAATAATCTGACCAGGTCATGAAATTCGAACTACCCCCCCTTAAGTACGCTGCTGGTGATCTCTCGCCCGTTATCAGCGCCGAGACCATCGAATATCACCATGGCAAGCATCATCTTGCCTATGTGAATAACCTGAACAACCTTCTGCCGGGGTCACCTTTTGAGGAGGCTACTCTTGAGACGATGATCAGGAAAGCTGAGGGCGGAATATTCAATAATGCTGCACAGGTCTGGAACCATACCTTTTATTTTGCCTCCTTCTCACCCTCAGGCAAAAGAGTGCCATCGGGCACCGTGGCCAAAGCCATTGATGCCGAATATGGCTCCTTCGAAGCCTTTAAGGAGGCCTTTACCAAGGCAGCCTCCACACTCTTCGGGTCAGGCTGGGCATGGCTCTGCATGAAGCCTGACGGCAGGCTCACCATCACACAGGAACAGAACGCCGGAAACCCCATACGCTCGGGACTGGTGCCCCTTATGACGTGCGACGTGTGGGAACATGCCTACTACATTGATTACAGGAACAGGCGCCCTGACTATATCAAAGCCTTCTGGGATATGCTCGACTGGAAAGTCATAGGCGAGCGTTACGATGAGGCTCTGAAGAAATAAATTACCGGCAGAATAATCCCCATCCGTAACGGGGAGAGCCATTTGGCACTGCCATAACCCTGAAGTTAATTTCGGGGAACGGGGTTTAAGACTCAATTCTTAAACCCCGTTATTTTTATCTATCTTTGCCACCAAAATTTATGAAAATGAACTTCCGACAGCTAGTAGAGAAAACAAGGACATACCGCAGGTTTGACGAGAGGCACGAGATTACAATGGAGACCCTCGTCTCACTTGTCGAGCTCGCAAGGCTGTCAGCCTCAGGCGCCAACCGGCAGCCGCTTAAATTTATCCTGGTAACTGACCCGGCAAAACGCGCAGATGTCTACTCCTGTCTCGCATGGGCAGGGTACCTTACAACATGGGAAGGACCAGACCCCGGCGAGAGACCAACCGGATATATTGTCATCCTGGGCGACAAGGAGATATCAGACTCGTTCGGCGTTGATCACGGCATAGCCGCCCAGAGCATAATGCTCGGAGCCACCGAAGCCGGCCTGGGAGGCTGCATAATTGCATCGGTGAAAAAAGAGAAGCTCAGGGCATTGCTCAATATTCCCGCAGAGATGGAAGTACTTCTTGTCCTTGCCCTCGGAAAACCTGTTGAAAAGGTAGTCATTGAAACACTTGCCAATAATAATGTAAAATACTGGAGAGATGAAGAGCGTATTCATCACGTTCCCAAAAGGGCGCTTGACGAGATCATCCTTCAAAGGTAAATCAGGCATCGGCATCCGCTCAATACTTCTTGTTTTATTCCTTCTTCCGCAGAGTATTCAGGCCCAGCAGACCGGACCGGTTCTGTTTCACGGGGTCATACTCGATGCTGAAACCCGTCAGCCGCTTACGGGAGCACATTACCTGGTCAGCGGCAGAACGGGAGGCGCCGCCGACAGCAGGGGCATGTTCTCACTCTATGCCCGGCACCATGACACAATAACTTTCACCTGTATGGGGTACAAGGAGTACCACATGACCGTTCACGATACCCTTGTCGCCAGAGAATATATTACAGGCATTTACATGAGCAGCGATACCCTTATGATACCTGCGGTGGTGGTGATACCACGCATCGGAAATTTCAGGGCGGAGATCATGGCCGAAGGGCCGTCAACCAACCAGGAACTTGTCAATGCATCGAATAATCTCAGGATTTCTGCCTACCAGGGTCTGACTAATGCCGGCGAGCTTGGCGACCCTGACTCCAACTATGAGCTGCTGAGACAGAAACAACGGTATGAAGCTTATGAAAAGGGGCAGATTCCCTCAGGACAGATTCTGTTGGTAAGTCCGTTGATACTGATACCTCTTATATATGTGCTTGCTGTCGGCCTGCCTGAAGAGCCCGAGCCGCCCGTACCCTATATCTCTGTCCGTGAGATGGAACGGCTCCGTGCCGTCCACGACTCCCTTCTCTACCGAACGCCACGGTATTGAATTAGTCCTCAGTCCTCAGTCCTCAGTCTTCAGTAAATCAATGAGTTATCCCATTGTCTATTGTCTATTGCCTACTGCCTGCTGCCTGCTGATTTTGACTGCCGACTGCCGACTGCTGACCACCAACTGGTATTGCTATCCCTTGTAGAAAATAGCCTTAATAATGTGCTCCGCCATCTTCGGGTTCTCCTTCAGCCTGCGGGTTGAATAACCGAACCACTTCTCCCCGAAAGGAACATACACCCTCAGTCCGTGCCCGGCATCAACGATGCTCTGCCTCAGCTTCGGGGTGACACCGTAGAGCATCTGGAATTCATACATGTTCTTCGGAACATTGTACTGTTTGATTAACCTGTAGGCACCCTCTATGAGAGGCCTGTCATGGGTGGCGATACCAACAAATATTTTGTTCCTGAACATAAACTCAAGGTCTTCAAGAAAATGCTGGTTGATCTCCTCGTACTTCTTGTATGCGATCTCCGCCGGCTCCACATAGATACCCTTGCAAAGTCTGTAGTTGGTGGGTATCTCAGGAGTGTTCATGTCATGCATCTTCTCCAGGTCGCTGTAGGTCCTCTTCAGGTAAGCCTGTACCACCAGCCCCATGTTCTTCGGAAACTCACTGTGCAGACGCCTGTACAGTTCGATCTCCATATCGGTACAGGGAGAGTCTTCCATGTCTATCCTGCAGAAATTGTTGTATGAGGCAGCCTTCATTACTATTTCCCTCATGAGCCTGTAACAGACCTCCTTGTCAATGAGAAGGCCAAAACTCGTGGGCTTGAGCGAATAGTTGCCGTTGATGCCCTGCTTCTGTGTCTCCTCAATCAGGTCAAGATACTCCTGTTTGTTCTCCTCAGCCTCATCCAGCGACTTTATGAACTCGCCCAGGACATCAAGGGTAACCCTCATGCCTTTGGTATTGAGATCCTTTGATACACGAATGGCATCTGCCATCGTAACACCTGAGATATATGCACGTGAGAAAATCCAGATGAATTTCTTCGGAAAATAGGGAAGAATTGCTGCGATAAACTTATTGAACATCGTCTTGTTTTCAGGTTTTTTATGATCTCCAAAATTAACTGTGAATTACCCCGATACTAATGATGTTTATCATCACTCCTGCTTAGTTTGCCACATTTTTCCGTTATTTTGAAAAAAAATCACAGACAGTGCAACCATTTGGAACCAATACGGGTCAAACCAGTGTGCTCGGCTGATGATGAGTGACCAACATATCATTGCAGGCTGTCTCAGGCACAACAGGAAGGCACAGCAGATGCTCTGGAAACAATACTCAGGTTATCTGTTGGGCGTCTGCATGAGATATGCGACTGACAGACCTGAGGCGGAAGATATGTTGCAGGAGGCATTTCTGAGGATATATTTCAACCTCGGGGAATATTCGGGCACGGGTTCTTTCAGGGGCTGGCTGAGGAGGGTGACGGTGAATACAGCCATCACATATTATCACAGGAATCTGCGCCACAAGCATCACGCTGACATAGATGAATATGTGAGCACAGAGACGGGGACGGCAGGTTTTGAAGAGGATTTCTGCACTGCAGAGGATTTGTACAGGGTGCTTGGCGAACTTTCACCGGGTTACAGAATGGTCTTTAACCTTTATACAATAGAAGGCTATAAGCACCACGAGATAGCAGAGATGCTGGGCATTGACGTGAATACTTCAAAATCGCAATACAGCAGAGCCAGGGCCATACTACGGAAAAAACTTGAGGAGCTGGCACGGCTGAAAGGAAAATATACCTGAAAAGGGAATGACAGAAGAGGAGAGAGATAACGGTCTTGAGAGTCTCTTCCGCAGTGAGCTGGAAGATAATGAGCTGGTAGCAGGAAGCGACCTTACCGGGCGCATTATGCGACGTCTTGAACGAAGGGAGTTCTTCAGGTTCAATCTGACCCGTTTTAATATTTGGTACGTAACGGCAGCCGCTGCCGGACTGATAGCAGGCGGGATGCTGCTTCTCAGCTCTCCCGGGAGCGGGGCTGGTAGCTTCGCACCCCGGCAGGATCTGCCGGAGAAAGTGGCGGTGCTGACTGATGCCAACGCGGAGAACAAAGTGACTCAGACTGTTGAGACAGATTCTGCTGCTGTAACTGACAACCGCGCTCTAATCGCCGCAGAAGAAGCTGTGACTGCACCCGTTGAGACCCCTCTGCACCGTGAGGCAATCATTGCTCCCCGCAGCACGGCAGTGGAAGGCATTGCGGTTGCCAGGACCGGAGAAGAGATGATGTCAGTTGCCGGCCCCATGGTAATGGCAGCCATAGAGCCGTCAGTCACATCGGGATGCGTGCCTCTCAATGTGCGCTTCAGAAGCAATGCCGGGGAGGGACTGACCGCCTCATGGAACTTTGGCGACGGCGGAACATCTGCAGTTGTAAACCCGGACTATATCTATGACATCCCCGGCACCTACAGGGTCACACTTGAGATCACTGACGGCAGGCGACGCACCAGCACCGCCGCGGTAACCATTGTAGTCCGCGATAATCCCAGGGCAGCCTTCGAAATCCAACAGAATGAGTCGTACGGTGAAGGCGACATGGTGCTATTCATGAACCTTTCGGAGGGAGCCGTCCATTATCTCTGGGACTTCGGTGATGGAACCTTCTCAACACTTGACAACCCTTCATACAGGTATAAACGCGAAGGCAGGTATGACGTCAAACTGCTATCATATTCCGCAGACGGATGTGCCGACTCTGTCACCGTCAATGACATTTTCACTGACAGGGGATTGTATCTCAGGTTTCCTAACGCTTTTGTTCCCAGCAGGGCCGGACCGACAGGAGGATATTACAATCAGCGCACAGACGAGGAGAGCCAGGTTTTTCATCCGGTTGCATCAGGCGTGATTTCATACAATCTAAAGATATACAGCAAGGCCGGAATGCTGGTCTTCGAATGTGACGATATCGCAATGGGCTGGGATGGCTACTACAAGGGCGAGCTCTGCAGTTCCGGCGTCTACGTGTGGAAGGTGAGAGCCACCTATCGCAATGGTCAATCAATAATAATGGCAGGTGACGTAACGCTTATAAACTACTGATATATAGTATTTTAATTGGGTTTGTTAATATCTTCCCCGCATGCGGGGATCACTGTTGATATTATCAGATGCAACCTTCCTTGAGTTCAGCCGTATAATTAGCTACTTTGATATAACTAAATTGATTCGGATTGCCCTCAAGAACTAAATATCTGATCACCCTGCTGTTCTCAGTCTCGGTTTTTACCAGAGGGCAGGATCCGCAGTTCTCGCAGTTTTATGCAAATCAGCTTTACCTTGCGCCTTCATTCGCAGGTGCCACAGAAGACTACCGGGTTGCACTGAACTGGCGTAATCAGTGGCCATCGATACCGGGCGTATTTCACACTTACAGTGTCTCCTTTGACAAGGCCGTGCCGAACTTCAACTCCGGCATCGGCATACTCGCTACCTATGATGTGGCGGGCTCAGGCGATCTCAGCACCACGAACCTGGGACTGCTCTACTCATATGACATCCAGATTAACGAAGAGTGGCACCTGAGACCAGGCGTGAATTTCAAGTTTACCTACCTCGGGCTCGACCTGATGAAACTGACATGGAACAGCCAGATAACAACAGGAGGGACCCTGCCTCCGATCACTCCGCCACCCTTCGACAACGTGGCTGACATCGACTTCGCGGCATCGGCTCTTGTCTTCAATGAGAAGATATGGGGGGGATTTACCGTTGACCACCTGCTCAGACCCCGCGTCTCGTTCTGGGGAAATAGCAGTTCCATCCCCATCAAGGTTGACCTCTTCGGAGGATTTCAGATCATCAGCCGCGGAAGACTAAAAAAGAAACTCACGGAGGTGATGTCGGTGGCCGCAAACGTGATGTTCCAGGGCGATTTCTACCAGTCAGACATTGGACTCTATTACTTCAAGCATCCGCTCGTATTCGGTGTGTGGTACAGGGGCATTCCGTTTGCTACCTCAGACGATGTCTCAGCACAGGCCGGTGATGCAGTCATAGGTATGCTCGGCATTAAAACCGATCAGCTCAATATAGGCCTCAGTTACGACTTCACCATATCGAACCTCATAACTTCATCGGGCGGAGCGTACGAGATATCACTCATCTATACGTTCACATCGGAACAGGTGAAACGAGGACAGAAGATACACGCTATTCCCTGTCCCGAGTTCTGACGATCGGCACCGCTTTCTTCGCCGGCACCTCCCATTCTGCTTTTTCATATTTAAAATTTGTGTATGTTTGTGCAACTATTTGTTGAACCATAACCTTAATTTCTGAAATGAACAGATCATCTTTATTAAAGAACACCCTGACAATATCAGCACTGGTTTTTGCCGGAATCCTTGTCACCGGTGGCTGCAACAAAACAGGTACTGCGAATGCTGAAGGCAAATCTTCAACGGTGACGGCAGGCATCGTTTTCGTTGAACTTGATTCCATCATTGCCAATTTTGACATGGCAACAGACAAGTCCTCAGAGCTTGAGGCCAAAACGAAAAACTCCGAGGCTGAGCTCACAGCCAAGTCGCAGGCCTTTGACCGTGACGTAAGGGATTACCAGAACAAAGCCCAGAAGGGACTTATCACAAGGGCTACTGCCGCTGAGATGGAGCAGACACTTGCACAGCAGCAGCAGAGCCTTATCGCCCTGCGTGACCAGATGGCCTATAACCTGAATGAAGAGGGTGTTGTGGCACAGAGACAGGTGCTTGAGTATATTAACCAGTACCTGGCTGAATACAATGCTGAGCATGGTTATCAGTACATCCTTGCCAGGCAGTTCCCCGGCCCCGTTCTTTTCGCCGACTCCACTCTTGATGTCACCGCTGATGTTATCGCCGGCCTGAATGCCAAGTACAACGCGGAGAAAAACACGAAATAACTTCAGTCATCTGAAGGCTTCGTAGCCCGCTTAACGGCGGGCTTCGATGTTTTTGACACCTTGCGGTCACGCCTTATCTTGCGCTCCTGCTCCGGGGTGACAATGATGAAGAGATCCTCGTCGGGCCTCTTCATGCGGTATTGCTCGCGGGCATACTTCTCAAGGTTCTCGTTGCTTGTCCTGAGCTCATTCAGCTTGCGGCGGTCCTCCTCGATGCGCCCCATGTAATACTCCTTCTCGCGCTCAAGCCTGTTGCGCGTCTTTATCTCACGCACACGCGAGATGAGATTGTTCGGATCAAGAAAAATGATCCAGAGAAGGAAGATCAGTACCGTAAGTACGTACCTGTTCTTCATCCATGCGGGCATCCTGTCGCGCAGGCCTGTAAGAGAAAACCGGTGCCAGAAATCCGAGTTCAAGGCTTTATGGACTAAATGGTTCTGCTTTTTTCATCCGCCGCTCATCAGATAGATCACCTGCACCGTGTCACCGTCATATATCACCTCCCTGCCGTAACTGTCACGGCCAATGAGACGTCCGTTGATCTTCACTATCCTGAGCCTGAAGGTGTATCTCTTCAGCTCAAGCAGCTTCTCCACGGTGATACTCTCAGCGTCAATGGTCAAGGGCTCATTGTTAAGGGTGATATTCATCTCTTCAGTGATCTCCGTCTGGTTCGCGACAGGCAAAGATAGTCGAAAGTCTGTAAAGTCTGAAGGTCTATTGTCAAAAGGTCTTGTCGTAGCGAAGCGGAGATCCTGACCGAAGCGTCGGGGCGATCCTGCGGTATCGAGGTCTAATAAATTGATAATCAATTCTTAACTCTTATTTCTTAATTCTTAATTCTTCACTGCCGACTGGTACTGCCGACTGCTGACTGAATCCGACTGGCAATCGTCTGCATATTGACTATTATCATTAGAATGCGGATATTTATACTCGTAATTTGTATCTGGCACATAAAAAGTCATTTAAACATAATAATATGGATATAAGCGAAATCAAGTCAAAGCACACGCTTCTGAACAGATGGAACTACAGCTGGACCCCACTCCTTAAAGGCTATACCGACAAGACTCTCTATATCAACGTCGGCACCCGGGAGATTAAGGAGAAAGATGTCCCCCTTGCCATGAAGGAGAAATTCATCGGAGGAAAAGGCTACGGACTGAGGTACCTGTGGGATGCCACAAAACCTGACACAAAATGGGATGACCCCGAGAATGAGATTGTCATTTCATCGGGACCGATAGGAGGCATTACGCAGTACTCCGGCAGCGGCAAGTCGTTGGTGGTAACCATCTCCCCGCAGACTGACTCTGTCATGGACAGCAACGTGGGAGGTTTCTTCGGACCCTTCCTGAAGTTTTCGGGCTTCGATGCGATAGAACTGCAGGGCAAGGCTGCTGCTGACGTTATCGTATTCATCAACGGTGTCGATCATTACGTCGAGATCTTCGAAGCTCCCGCCGAGGCGCTTGACAGCCATGTTCTGGCTGAGCAGCTCTATGACATGTTTGCTGATGATGAAGGAGACCGCAGGAATCTTGGAATTGTCTCCACCGGATCGGCCGCTGACCATTCGCTTATAGGCATGCTCAACTTCACCTTCTATGATCCAAAGCGCAGAAAGATAAGGATGAAGCAGGCAGGGCGCGGCGGCATCGGCACTGTCTTCCGCAACAAGAAGATCAAGGCCATGGTCTGCAAAATACCCGGCGTAAAGGGCAACCTGAACAACGTCGTTGACCTCGAGGCCATCCAGGAACGCGGCCGCCGTTTCAACCGCGAGATGCGCGAGCTGGATGACAAACAGTGCAAGATGCGCCAGATAGGGACTGCTCACCTGATGGAGATCATGGATGACCATGACCTGTTGCCAACCCATAATTATAAGTTCGGGTCACATAAAGACTCTCCCAGGATTGACTCAGGCGTGTGGAAATCATTTTTCACACAGAACATACCGGACGGGTGCTGGATAGGATGTAACATGGCATGTTCCAAGGCGGTAGATGACTACGAGATCAGTACCGGACCCTACAGGGGACAAAAGGTTATAGTTGACGGACCGGAGTATGAGACAGCGGCAGGACTCGGTTCCAACGGTGGTTTCTTTGACCCGCGGTATATCATTGAAACGAACTTTTACTGCGATACCTACGGCATCTGCACCATCACATGGGGCACCAGCCTGGCATTCATGCAGGAGTGTTATGAGAAGGGCATCCTCAACAAGGATCGCACCGGGGGCCTTGAACTGACCTTTGGTAACATCCCCCCGGCACTTGAGCTGCTTCACATGGTCGCCCGCGGTGAAGGCTTCGGCCTCATCGCCGGACAGGGTGTACGCCGCATGAAGAAGATCTTTGCGGAGAAGGGGTGGGGCGACCCGCAGTTCATGCAGGACATCGGCATGGAGAACAAGGGCCTCGAGTACTCACAATACATGTCGAAGGAGTCACTTGCCCAGCAGGGCGGATACGCCCTTACCAACAAGGGACCGCAGCACGACGAAGCCTGGCTGATTTTTATGGATATGGTTAACAACCAGATACCTACATTCGAGAACAAGGCCGAAGCACTCCACTACTTCCCGATGTTCCGCACATGGTTCGGCCTGGTCGGCCTCTGCAAGCTGCCATGGAACGACGTCGAGCCGGAGACCAACGCACAGACTGACGAGCCCGCCAAGGTTCCTGAGCATGTCGATAACTACGTCACCATCTATAAGGCAGTGACAGGCAGGGAGTTCGACAAGCACAGGCTGGTGGAAGACTCCGAGAGGGTCTATAACTTCCAGAGGGTGTTCAACATCCGCCGGGGCTTCGGACGCCGCAAGGACGATGACCAGCCTTACAGGGCATGCGGGCCGGTGACCGTTGAGGAGTATCTCTCAAGGGAGGAACGTTATGACAAGCAGCTGAAAGAAAAGGTCGGCTTTGATCCGGAAGGAAAAAGCACGGAGGAGAAGGTCAGGGTCATGAGGCAGTACCGTGAGAAACAGTACGACCTGCTTCGCGATGCAGTGTACAAGCGCCGCGGCTGGAACAATAACGGCATACCCACCATAGAACACCTGAAGAAGATCGGAATGGATCTGCCGGAGGTGATCGAGGTGGTCACCCCGCTGCAGTAGCTATTTGCGAATCGCCCATGTCGCCAATCGCCAATCGCCATCGCCAATTCCGAGGCTGGTCCCGGAGCGGTCTCTTTTGCTGTTATTTCGCGAATTTTGACCGGGAAAAGGCAGCCTCGATCTGATCATGCGCATCAACCGGGTTGGTAAGTGGCATATCATTGCTGAACAGATCATATCCCAGAAGGCTTGCTTTCCTGCTTTTCTCGAAAGTCGGCAGCTTTGTACGGTTGGTAGTCTCAAGGTGATTGCCCTTCCCGTCCACAATGATGATCCTTGGCAGAAAAACCCCTTTCCTCCCTATAAAGGTATCCATGACCTTCACCGCACTGTCAAATTCCTTCCTTGTGGCGCGACCCAGTGCTTCATAATGCACGATCTTCTTGTTATCCCAGGTTAAGACATTGGCGAAGCTCTCCGAGATCTTGCCGTCGATGTTCACCTCCTCATTCAGGGTGTCGTGGCCTGACGGCATAAGCAGCACCTTGCCGCCACCTCCCTCGATGTTGGCTGCATACCGGGGCATGGTGATACCACTTATCCATCCCTGCAGGTGCTTCATGTATATCTTTCCTACCTGGATCGGGGTGATGAAATGCACTATACCTCTCTCTTTGTGACATTGCAGCAGGTAGTAGGGATGCACACCTGTCCAGAACATTCTCCTGAAGGTCTCGGCCAGGATATGGTATGTGTCATTGACGTGGTTGAGCAGCACCGTCTGGTTTCTGATGGTGAATCCGTGAGAGGTGATCTTCTTCACTGCCGCTGCAAGTTCAGCCGTAATCTCCTGGAAATGGTTGATATGGGTCATGAAATAGACATACTTCCCCGGCCCCTTGTTGTGCCTGTTGGCTGACACCTTAACCAGTTCCAGCAACTGGTCGGTTATGAGCATCGGCAGCACCACAGGCACCCGGGTGGCTATCCTGATAACCCGGAGATGGGGTATGCGGCTCAGCTCCTCAAGGATATACTTCAGCCTTTTATCGCTTATCATCAGCGCATCTCCGCCGGTGACCAGCACCTCGTTGATATTCCTGTTGTAGCCGATGTAGAACAGCCCTTTGTCCACCTCCCGTCTGCTGACATCGGCAGAGGTATCAAGCGACTTGGCCCGCTGGCAGTGCACGCAATAAGAGGCACAGCTGGTGTTCTCAGCCACAAAAAGCGCTACCCTGTTCGGATAGCGCTGGTAGGCTGCACCGTAGCTGCGTGACCTTTCACTCATGGCTCCCTCCACGCCGGCGTCTGGGAACATCAGGTTGGCAGGAGTGGGAACACTCTGCCAGAAGATGGGATCGAGACGCTTCTCCGAGGCCTCACCGAAGAAGACCGGATTGAACGGATCTTCCTGCATTAGCGAGGCATAATAGGGTGTTATCCTGAGCGGCTCCTTGCCCTCCTGCCTCAGAGTACCTATGGTTCTTCTTATCTCTGCCTCCTGGTGGTCATTGAGTTTTATGATCCTCTTCAGCTGGTCGACTGACCTTATTGAGTTTTTTCTCTGCCATGCCGGGTCATTCCACTGATCATCAGTGACATCTTTCCATAATTCAATCTTGCTGTGGCTCCTGGGCTTGTACAAAAAGTCTTCATTGAAGTTCATCAGCTCCTCCGTTTTAGAAATATATTTAATTATTCCACACCCTGGAATAACAAATATAGCATTTTTTACGGATTTTCTGTCGACTCTGCGGACTTTGCAGATTGAGTATCCGCCTTTGGCGGAGACGAACCGAACCGCCGGCTGGCAGTGAGCTCGGCAAAGCCAAATCCCGATAACGAAGTGTATCGGGACTTTCGACTTCCTCAGTACTCCAGCCGCACTACCACGCCGTCCATGGCGTTGCAGAGTACCCTTCTGCCGTCCAGCGGCACGATGCTGTTAATCAGGCACGACGATATCCTGTGGCTCCAGAGCAGACTGCCGTCGCTCCTTGAAGCAGCGTGAACTATCCCCTTGTCGGATGGGATGAAAATCACACCTCCCTTTTCAGATATCACCCCCGGAGCAATGTCATATCCTATGTTGAAACCCGATTTCCAGACTATTCTGGCTTCGGTGCCTTTTGTGTCAACCCCGATGACTGCACCGTTCATGGTTTTTGCCAGGATTAGGGTGCTGTCGGCTGAGATGCCCATTGATTCCCTTACAGTTTCCCCGCCGAGGTCGGAATGCCATATCAGCTCTCCGGTGAAGGCATCGAGACATGCCATCTTCCTGTCCGGAGCCACCACAAAGACCCTGCCTCCTGTCACCACCGGAACGCATGCGGCCGGTGAGAGCATTCTGTTGGTGTAACCGTTGTTCCACACCCATTTTGTCAGACCTGTCGCAGTATCGATGGCATACAGGCGGTTGTTCCATGTGCCGAAGATCAGCAATCCCTTATACACAACCGGAATGGTCTCCACGAACCCGTCTATAAGGCTGTTGCTCCAGAGGAGCCTTCCGTCAGTGATATCAAGTGCATAGCATTTTCCTGAAGAGCCTGTAATGAATACTCTGCCTCCGGCCGTCACCGGTGATGCCACCATGGGCTGTCCCGAGTCGAAGCGCCACATTGATTTCCCGCTCTTCAGATCCAGGGAATGCACCATTCCATCGGCTGATGCGACAATAACCCTTTTGCCGTCTCTTGCCGGGGTGCTGTAAATCTTGGCCCTGGTGTAGAATGTCCAGCGCACCTTCCCCTTTTTCAGGTCAAGAGCCTTGATCTCGCCGTCAGTGTTGGTGGTGATGGCCCGTTTCCCTGCCGGTATCGTTCCGGCGCCTATGTCACTCTTTTCTTGCAGGTGCCAGGCTTGTTTTGCCACCGGATATTTATCGTTCATCGAATAGTCCGGTCTTGGCCACAACGTTGTGTCAGACAAGAAGTTGTGTTTTTCCAGTTTTACTGCAGCCCACGGTGACATGGTCACTGCTCCGGGATGACGTACAGCCGCCGTCAGGAGGGTATCTCCCATTATGGTCATGATGTTGTATCCCCCATACTCCTTGTCCGCTCGCAGGTTTGAACGTCCCATCAGTGCGGGTATGCCCTCGAAGTTCATCACCCTGTTCGAGTGACCGTGGCCGCAGAGTGCCAGGCGCGTATCGAGCTTTTTAAGCCTGTCAGTCAGCTCGTACCAGTTGTTCAGACCGTTGTCAAGAGGGTAGTGATTAACTGATACCACCTTCAGATTCATGTTGGCCGGCACACTCAGCACCGAGTCAAGCCATACAAGATTCTCGCGCGGTATCTGCCCTGGACCCATCCTCATGTTGGGGCCGGAGTTGGTCCCGAGGAAGAGCCAGCCGTCATGCCTGAAGGCAAAGGCTTCGGCTCCGAAGATCTTGCGGAAGCTGTTGGCGCCGCTCTCCGACCACTTCGTGTCGTGGTTGCCCGGGATGATGTACCATGGTTTGCGTAGATCGTCAAGGATCTCCCTCGCAAGCAGAAGCTCACTGTCAGAGCCGAACTCCGTCACATCACCTGAGATGATCACGAAGGCCAGCGAGTCACCCTCATTGATGTCTGCCACGGTGCGCCGGAGATCCTCATCAGCACCCGCGCCTCCTATATGAGTGTCAGTTATCTGGGCAAAGTGGAAAGTGCCGTTCTGGCCCAGGGCCGTTGCAGATACCAGGCATATGATCAACGTAAGTAGGAGAATCTGCTTTTTCATGATATTTTGCTTTTGAAAAGGCAAGATACCATGAAATCACAAAAAACAGTAATTTGGTATGAGAATCAATAAGGAGTCCCGATATGTGTTTTTCAGCAGGTGCAAGTTTTGCCGGAGGTGTTATGATAACAGCCATCGGTGTGATGACAGTCAGAAGGAACAGTGATCCGTCGCGCCGCATGTTCTCCGCCATACCGCTTATCTTCGGCGTACAGCAGATATCTGAAGGCTTCGTCTGGGTTGCCCTGCAGTCGTCAGGAAATGATCTGATGCTCACTATTGCCTCTTATCTCTTCCTCTTTGCGGCAGTTATCCTGTGGCCTGTCTACCTGCCGCTTTCCGTGATGCTCATGGAAAAAACAAAACTGAGAAGACAGATCATCTGGTTTCTGTTTATAACGGGCCTTGTGGCGGCCCTCTATTATGCCATAGGGATCCTGCTTTTCGATGTCACTCCTCAGATAAGCAGCCATCATATTAAATATGCCAATGAGTTTCCCAGGCCGCCGGCAAATTCGATATTTATCCTTTACCTTATTGCAACCCTGACCCCGTTGTTTGTCTCAAGTGTCAGAAAGATGTGGCTCCTGGGTCTCCTCATGACCATCTCCTGTCTCATCACAGGCATCTTTTTCAGGGAGTTTCTCACATCAGTGTGGTGTTTCTTCGCTGCGCTGATCAGTATGGTTATTTACTTGATCATTGCTGCCAGACAAACACACTGAGCCATGAATGCTTATATCGCAAAATGGATATGAATTAGCTGATTTATAAAAACATACCTAAAACAGTTGTCAGATACCTGTTGTCCCGACGCACTTCGTGGCCGGGATTAAGCCTTCTCCTGCGTCGGAGTCCCAAACTGCTGACTGCCGACTCCACTATTGCCTATTGCCTAAAAATATTTCCATGTAACAGATTTTTCCTAACTTTTAGCAAATAATCTGAAAGAGGACATGAAAACTCCTGAACGATCATTAGTCTCAGGACTTCTTCTTCTGACGTCAGTTCTCTTATCCGGCTCTGTGACGGTCCCTGATAAAAGGAACAAACCATCACCTCAATATGATGCCACAGTCATACTGCCGGGTCTGACTGACAGCGTAACGGTCTTTCGCGATGAAAAGGGCATGCCGCACATATATGCCTCCTGTGAGCATGACCTCTACATGACAACGGGCTATGTCACAGCCCAGGAACGCCTCTGGCAGATGGACCTGGTACGCCGGAGTGCTGCAGGCATATGCCGACGGATGGGGTCTGACCAACTTAAGGGTCGATGCCATTGACCTTTACTCTGAGACATTAAACCCGGAGAACAGTAATCAGTACCTCCTCAACGGCCAATGGAGGGAGGTTACGAATGTGACTGAAATAATCAGCGTCAAGGGTGGTAAAAATGATACTGTGAATATCAGGTTCACTCACAGGGGACCGGTCATATCCGGCTTTATTGACCTCGACAGGATCTCATCCAAAATCAAATGGCTGGGCTTTAATTATCTCAGGGGATTGAGAGATCTTGAAGAGATGGCACTGAGCATGAAGTGGGCGGGGTTTGATAAAGGTGATGAGATCAGGTCAGTCTACCTTCTCAACAGGGCAGCGGGATGGGATGACTTCAGGGAGGGACTGAAGACCTTCAGGTCATTATGCCAGAATTTTGCATATGCCGATACAGAGGGAAACATCGGGATGTATGCCGGGGGCGGTATTCCCCTGAGGGAGGGCAGCGGCATCATGATACGTGACGGCAGGACAGATCAGTTTGACTGGAAAGGGTATGTGTCTTTTGCACAGATGCCCTTCTCCCTTAACCCGGAAAACGGAACAGTTGCCTCAGCAAATAACCGGACGGCGGGAGATGATTATCCGTACTTCATCAGCCACAGTTACGATCTGCCTTACAGGATAAACCGTATAAGGGAGATGCTTGATGAAAAAAAGATACTTGGAATAGAGAACTTTAAAACCATGCTGGCTGACCAGCACTCTGATTATGCCCGGTTGGTGGTCCCATACATACTCAGGATTGACGACAGGCAGGGCAAGCTGACATCTCTTGAATTGCAGGCCCTTGATGCTTTTAGAAAGTGGGACTATGAAATGGATCCGTCACTTACAGCACCCACTGTCTTTGAGATTTTCAGGCGATATTTCATGCAGAATCTCCTGGCAGACGAGTTGGGCGGGCTCTATGATCAGCTCTGGGACATAGGGGGTGAATTCTATATCTACAGGATCCTGACCGGCCAGCCCGACAGATGGGTCAATAATGTAAATACCACGGAGCAGGAAACACTCGATGATATTGTCCTTCTGAGCTTCAGCGAGGCTGTCAGGTCACTGGCAAGAGAATATGGCAGTGATCCCTCCGGCTGGAGCTGGGGCAAAATCCATACCCTCACCCTGATGCACCCCATGGGTTCAGTCAGGATACTGCAGTCACTGTTCAAACTCAATTCCCCGGAATATCCGGTAGGAGGAAGTGATCATACAGTATGTCCTTATTTTACATATAAGGCTGATTTTAAGGCAGTAAACGGGGCTTCGATGAGATACATCTACAATACTGCCAACTGGGATGAGTCGATTTGTGTCATCCCGGGCGGAAACTCAGGTGTGCCCTGGAGCGAGTTCTACCTTTCACAGGCTGATGCATATGTTGAGGGCAGGTTCTACAAGGACCATTTTTCAAAGGAGGCCGTGTCAGCCGCGACGAAATATACACTGATCCTCATGCCCGGTCAGTAGACGGGCCGGGTGCAGATGATGACCCCTTCCCTGTTTTGTCTCAGGCCGGCCCGGTTGATAATTATCTAAACTATCTTCTAATATTTGGGTTAAATTTGTAATAGAGCTACAAACTACAATCGACTAAAAACAGGATAATGAAAACTTCAAAACCAAAGCGGAGTGTCGGCCGCCCCAAGAAAGCTGCCACTCCTGAAAAGACTGAGAAGGCCGCAAAAAGCACCCCGGCAAAAAAGTCCGCCTCATCAAAGAGAGTTACATCAGGGAAAGTTACAGCAGCAGCAAAGGCGCCGGCAAAAACATCCCGCACCAGGAAAGCCCCTGTGGTGAAGCACGAACCGACTGAAGAGGAGATCAGGGCCAGGGCCAGGGAGATATACAACGAGCGAGTCGGCAGGGGAGAATTCGGCTCCCCGGAAGACGACTGGTTCAGGGCTGTGGAGTCGCTGAAAGGAAAGAAGCAAGGCTAGTCTACAGGTCAAACCGCAAATCATGAAATATCTTAACATCCTTTTCTTCGCCGCCATGATAGTCATGAACTACCTGGCAAATGCGCTACCTCTAAATGGAAAAACCACGGGTGAGCTCTCTGATGCTTACCCGAACCTCTTTGTCCCGGCCGGTGTCACATTCTCGATATGGGGTATCATTTACATAATGCTGATCATTTTCTGCGTGGTGCAGTTCACCACAGCAAATCAGGCTGTCATATCGCGCTTCGGATGGCTCTTCGGTATTACATGCCTGTTCAATGCCCTATGGATTGTTGCGTGGCACTATGAAAGGCTTCCGCTCTCTCTCATACTGATGCTCGGACTCCTGGTGTCACTCATCTGGATCAACATTTTCATTAAGGATATGCCATACGGATTCATTAAGGCGGCCTTCGGTATCTATCTCGGCTGGATATGTATTGCCACCATTGCCAATGTCACGGCCCTGCTGGTCAATTACGGCTGGGGCGGCTTCGGCATCTCTGAAGAGACCTGGACCATAATCATGATCATCATCGGTACACTCGTGGTGGCTCTTGCCATATGGCGGTTTGATAATCCTTTTATCGGACTCTCGGTGGTATGGGCATTCATTGGCATTATGATAAAACGTTCGTCCGACGTCAGATCGATATTCCTCAGTGCAGCCGTGGCCATGATACTGGTGTCAGCAGTGCTTACCCTCACCTTCTTCCGAAAGCGACTAGGTCTGGTTGCATAGGAAGGATATTATCATAATTCTGACAATATTACCTTTGCGGAACATTCAGGCCATGCTAAGTGTTATGGAGTAAACTTTGACAGCCAGTTAATACGGGACTATCATGAAAATCAATGTAAATTCGGAAATACCTGCAGCCGGGGTGCAGGTGGAGGGTGCCAGCAATGTCAGGATGAAGATCCTCGTCGGCCCGGAGGATGGCTCAGGAAACATAATCATGCGTCATTTCTTTGTAGCCCCGGGAGGCAACACCCCCTTTCACCACCATAACTATGAACATGTCATCAAGGTCGAACGCGGCCGCGGCATCGCCGTGGATGAACATGGCAATGAACATGCAGTAGAGGAGGGGCAGAGCCTTTTCGTCAGGGCAGGCGACCTCCACCAGTTCAGGAACCCTTACCAGAGCGACTTCGAATTCATCTGCATAATTCCCAATCCGGCTAATCTTTAATCATATGATATCGCACGAAATTGACTACCGCATCTATGGCGACGACATACAGTTCGTTGAGATAGAGCTTGATCAGAATGAAACTATTGTTGCTGAGGCAGGCACCATGGTGTACATGGAGCAGGGAATAACCTTCTAGACCAGGATGGGAGACGGTGCCTCGCCCGACCGCGGCATGATGGACAAGATCTTCCAGGCCGGCTCGAGGATACTCACCGGAGAGTCGCTCTTCCTGGCCACCATGAAGGGAACGGGAAAGGTATGGCTGCAGTCGATGCCCATCCGCAAGCTGATCCGTGCCCTGGCACCCATGGGAGTCAACAGGGGCAAGGAGGCCAGCGGGCTGCTCGGCAATCTGTTTTAGTAAGTTGAAAGTCCTTAAAGTCCATAAAGTCCTTAAAGTCCCGATACACTTCGTTATCGGGATTTGGCTTCGCCGAGCTCACCGCCTACCGGCGATTCGGTTCGTCGTTGCACCCTCAACCTGCGACCTAAGTACCTGACATTCAATTCTTAATTCTTAATTCTTCTCATAGTTGTTTCTCAGGCAAGAAAAACTTGACATGGCCTTTCTGATGTCATAACTTTATCATAGCTAAATCCTTAAATAGCAAGTTATGAAAAAAGCACCTCTTCTTGTCTCTGTTCTGGTGATGCTGCTGACATCGTGCCAGCAGAAACCAGCGCCTGTCGCTGTTGATCCTGAAGCTGTAAAAGCTGAGCTGGCAATTTTTATGGATGAATATAATGCGGCATATAAAGTATTAGATATCAATAAAATGACTGCATTATTCAACGACGATGCACTGTTTCTTGGAACTGATCCGGCGGAGATATGGGACAAGAATCAGATTATAGACTATTTCTTGTCGTCCGGGTTTGACAGCACAACGATACTTGAATTTGAGATTGACAGACGGGAAATACGGGTTGCAGCGGATGGCAATTCCGCCATTATTGTGGAGCAATTTTATGTACCGTTAATGAGTCCGAAAATTGCTGTCAGGTGCATAGATAAAGTGGTGAAGACTGGTGATGGATGGAAGTTCGACTTCATCAGCTGGAATATGATTCCAAGAAATGAGGATCTCCCGAAACTCAACGCGGTGCTTGAGTAGGGAAGCGATCTTCATTATAAGTTGTATAGATTGAAGACTACCCTCCCGATCCTCCAGCCGGCGGATGAGGGAATGAGCCTTCTCCTGCGTCGCAGACTCAAACTGCCGACTGAGGACTACACTATTGCCCTCCCTGCAAACTGGCTGCTTCGCTAAAATGATCCACCGGATCATTTCTTAACGCTCGCCCCTCTACTGCCTATTGCCTGACCTGCACGACTGAAAGGAGTGCAGGTTTTATTATGACAGACGGACTCCGGTTCACCTCTCTTCTGAAGCGAGTTGACCGGGATGGCACTCCACGGAAGCGGCTCCCGGGTGGTGTAAAGGTGGAAGAGATCTTCGGCAAGCAGCACGTTGATATTATAGAAATCTGACTGGTAGGTCCTGCGCCATACCGCAGGAGCAACATCTCCTCCGGTGAGCAGTGCCACCCGTGTCAGCGCAATCTCCGCCAGGCTCACCGATGATGGAACCGGATGATCAAACCATGAGGCATAGATCTTCATGAAGTCGTCAGCCTCCGACTCAATCCACCTGCCGTCCTCGCGGAAAGATCTGACATGCTCAGCCAGGCTGGCCATTGTCTCTCCCCACGACTCATCGGTCTCATAGAGCATGGTGACAGCCAGCAGAAGTGCCGCTGCATCTGAGAGGAAGCCCTGGCGCTGTAGCACCCCGTCACAGTATGAGTGGGCAAGAGCAGAACCCTCCCTGAAGGTTTCCATCAGTCGCCACACCAGTGTAACCGCATCGGCCTCCAGGTCAGGACGATCGAGATGTCTTCCTGCCTGGATCAGCGCCACAGCCGTCAGGGCGTTGAGGCCGCAAAGTATCTTGTCGTCGCGCGAGGGCTGGCTTCGCTTAAGCCTGGCTGCCAGCAGCTTCTCCTCAATGGCATCTATGCTGTCATTGTTCTTCCTGATGAGGTGGTTGAGGCCCTCGAAGTTGCCCCCGCTGCTTATTTTGTAGACCTCGCGGAACACGGCCAGCTCCTCAGGTGTCAGCAGGGAGGCAAGCTCATCTTCACTCCAGAGGTAAGTGGCACCCTCCCTGTGGTCGGTATCAGCATTGAAGGCCGAGACATACATCCCGTCATGAAGGAATGTCTCGCAGAGGCTCTTCACAATCTTTTCCGCCATCGTTTTGTATTGCTCTTTGCCCGTTACCCTGTGCGCCAGCGAGTAGCTCCACAAAGCCATCGCCTGGTCATAGAGCATCTTCTCGAAATGAGGTATTGTCCATTCAGGATCGACACAGTAGCGGTAAATCCCTCCCTGCAGATGGTCATTCAGTCCGCGCATCATCATGGCGTCAAGGGTGGTGGTGACCATCTCCTTAAATGTTCCATCCTCGCTATTAACCGCCATGTAGTACAGCATGAAGAGGAGGGTGGAGTGGGGAGGGAATTTCTGTCCTGATCCGAAACCGCCGTTCTCAGAATCGAAATATTCTCCCAGGCTCTCAGTCAGCCTCTCAGGGTGGGCCGGGGGCGACTCCTGTTCTGAGGGGCTGAAGGGCCTTATGCTGTCGCCCCTCGACTGCATGAACTCCTTCACTGCCTGTGCGATGTAAAGGAATGAATAGCGGTTACCGGAGGTGCGCAACGGGGCATAGGTCAGCGCATGTACCGGCTTCAGGTCAGGGGTGAGGAAAACATTCAGCGGCCATCCGCCGCTACCGGTCTGAGCCTGGATGAAATGCATCATGTACTGATCAATGTCAGGCCGCTGTTCACGGTCGATCTTGATGCTGACGAAGTTGGCGTTGAGGTAGTCAGCAGTTTCCGGGTCAGAGAAAGCTTCGGCTGCCATGACGTGGCACCAGTGGCAGGTGGCATACCCTACCGAGACAAGCAGCGGCTTATTCTCCGAAACGGCGTGATCAAGAGTCTCCCTGTTCCATTCCTGCCACCAGATCGGATTGCCGGCATGCTGCTTCAGGTAAGGCGATGAAGAAATGTTCAGGTTATTCTTTTCCCAGATACTGTTATTACCCATAATGTTAATTACTTATCATGTTCAAAGCCTTCAGTTCCCGGTTCTTTCAGGCAATAGGCGGGAACTTTCAGAGGATATACCGGACTTTGATCTTAAAGTTTTTTGATTGGCCCCGGGCCAGAACGAAACTGAATTTGTCGAATGACGGCTTTGAAAGTCCGGTATGGTAATAACCGGAGAATCCGAATCCCTCCTTCGGCATCCCGAGGAAATTGTATTCCATCAGATAATTGTTGTTTTCGTCATCAAGCAGGGCTATGCCGTAGATTCCCGGCTCAAGGCTGAACGAGACAGTCATGCTGCCGTTTATAATCTCTTTCTTGGGGAACTGGATTTCAAGAAAAGCTTCATCTTTCTGATAGCTCTCCTGGTCTTTAAAGATGCCCAGGGCGATCTGCCCTTTATCTGACCTGATGCCTGTGATGCTGACCTCCACATTCTGCGCATCCAGACCCGCAGCAGGAATCAGCATCAGCAAAACCAGTATCTCCAGGACAGTAGTACTTTTAATCACTTCAATCACAGATCTTATTCACCATCCTCATGCCAAAATCGAGACTTCTTTTGAAACCATGAACTTCAGGGCTTTGGGGTTCAACCGACAGTCCGCAGTCGGAAATATAAGCAGTCATTTGGTCCTGCCGACTGCTGACTGCTGACAGAAAATCAAGACCTTCAGACTTCAGACCTTTATCCCTCAACCCTCCATGTACGTGGCGTACTCTTCGATCTTCTTCTCCAGCCTCTGCCCGAGGTATTCGCTGCCTTCCCTCAGCGCCTCCAGTACCTGCTTCGAGTCATAGTAAAATTCAGTGATATGGGTCTTGCTCCATCTTTTTGGCGGTTTCTGCAGGTTGGTGATCCTGTCGGCCAGCTTCACCGCCCACACCTCTTTCCTGCACTGCCTTATCTTGGCCAGGCTGTCGGTCAGCCTGTAATCCTTCAACAGCTTGGGATCCTTTGTCAGCGCCCATACCGCTTCAGCAACCTCGTCGCCAAAAACCTTCTCCAGCTCAGCTTTGGTGGTGGGTGTATCCTCAAGGGTGTCATGCAACAAGGCTGTCTGGATGGCAAACTTCAGGTCAAACCCGGGGGTGTGAGACGCTGCGGCGAACAGCTCCATCGCGACGTTGCTGAGGTGTACCACATATGAATTTTTTGAGCCTTTGACCTTCTGAGTCCCGTGTTTTTCAGCCGCAAACCTGATGGCTTCCTGGTAGAGTGTCTGAATATCAGTCATATAACTTGAGTCCTTTTCAGCGGATTAAGATAGTGAAAAATTCCTTGAGATAAATCACGCATAAATATATATGCCAGTTAGTATTATACTGAAGTCAGTTCCGGTTAGCCTGACCGCACCTGTCCGGTCAATCAGCAACCAGAATTTACTAACCGGTAGTATACAAATAAGAAATACACATAAAAGTATAGCGGTTTCAGGTGCCGGCAACAGAGTGGATTGCTCTTCCGATTATGCATTTAGTCAATGGAACAAAATTCGCCTGAAGGTGTTATTTGAATAGGAGTGGTACAATAGTGTATGACAGCCAATGCAATCTCTGCAACAGCCAGGTGCGGTTCATAAAAAAGCGTGACAGGGGCAACCGGTTTCGTTATGTAGCATTGCAGTCAGGGGAAGGCAGAGAGATGCTGCGAGAGGCCGGACTGCCGGATAATGAGCTCGATACAGTCGTCTATGCAAAATCCGGCCGTCATTTCCTTCGCTCTACGGCTGTCCTTGGCATACTCAGGGACCTTGGCGGCGGATGGAGACTCCTCTGGTCGCTGGAGTTGGTACCGGCAGTCATCCGCGATTTCTTCTACCGCCTCGTTGCCCGTAACCGACACCGGCTGATTCCACATACTAAAAGGTGACCGGTATCCCGCTGCGGGACAATGACGGACCGGGCATGCACCGCCGGCACGGGCCGGTGAGTCTGGCGGGCATACTGAATCAACAATCTCTGCATTAACATCGTTTATTCCTCTCATGAACTTTCTGCAAAAACCGGGATTCTCAGTATCTTGCATTAAAATCACTTAACTATGGTACTAAGCACCTGCGGACTCAAATGCGATGAATGCGAATTCTACAATAAGACCTGTGCCGGCTGCCGCAACGTCACAGGAGCCACTTTCTGGGCCGTTGAGATGATGCCCTCAAAGGTATGCCCTCTGTATGACTGCGCGGTGAACCAGCGGGGTTACAACGACTGCGGCGACTGCACCGAGCTGCCCTGCGCCACCTTCCTTCAGATGAAGGATCCTGCAACATCCGACGAGCAGCATCAGGCAATGATCGGTCAGAGAGTCGCCCTTCTGCGGATGAAATAAATAACCGGGGACCTGATCAGGAGATAAACAGGCTCTTGCTTGAATACTCCGGGTCACAGGTCAGGTTGACATTCAGCTTCCGCAGCCCGGCCTCATCACCCGGAGTGGGTATGTGAGTCAGATGCACTTCACAGTCGCGCAGCAGCTTCAGCTGCTCCAGCGCCGCCTGGGCCGCAGGATTGAACAAGGCGCTTATCCCCAGCAGTATCAGTGTCTCCTCAACGTCGAGGCTGACAATCTTGCCGTTAAGGATGTCCTTCTTCAGGTATGTGACAGAGTCAATTAGCGTCTTTGGCAGCAGCAGCAGGCTGTCAGGCAGCCCCGCCAGATGCTTCGTCGAGTTCAGTACCAGGCTTGCCGCAGCATGCATCAGCGGCGAGTTCTTCCCGGTGATGATCGTCCCGTCATGCAGCTCTATCGCCGCCCCGCAGAAGAACCCGGCGTTGCCCTTGCCGCCCTTCTCGGCTTCCTTTGACGCTTTCCTGGCAGGCAGCACCACCACCCGGTCCTCACCCTTCGCCTTTATCTTAGCCATCACCATGACAACCTGATCAAGGGTCTCCTTGTCTGCCAGTCCGAGAGCATACTCAACGGCACACCTGAAGTAGCGGCGGATGATCTCCTGATGCGCCGCCTCCTGTATGACAACATCATTCACTATGCCCGAGCTGGCGCGGTTAACCCCCATGTCGGTGGGTGACTGGTACATCGACTCCCCTCCGGTGATCTTTTCAAGTATCCTCTTCAGGAGATGAAACGCCTCTATATCACGGTTGTAATTGACAATCTTAACGCCATATGCCTTCAGATGGTCCTCGTCAATCAGCACCTCATCCCTGAGATCAACAGTGGCGGCCTCATAGGCGATATTCACCTTGTGATCAATCGGCAAATCCCATATCGGGAAGGTCTCGAACTTGGCATATCCGGCCTTGACACCCCTCCTGTACTCATGGTAGAGGTTGCAGAGACATGTCGCCAGCTTGCCGCTTCCCGGCCCCGGACCCGTTACTATCACTATGGGATTGGTGGTCTTGATGTATTCGTTCGCCCCGTATCCCTCATCGCTGACTATCTGGTCAACATCGGTGGGATAACCTTTGGTGGGATAATGAAGGTAGACCTTGACGCCCCTGTGCTCCAGCTTGTTCTTAAATGCCTTCGCGGGCGACTGGTTCATGTAGCGGGTGATGACCACCGCCGTCACTTCTATTCCCCATTCGCGGAAGTCATCAATGGTCTTAAGTGCATCAACGTCATAGGTTATGCCGAAGTCGGCCCTCACCTTTTTCCTCTCAATATCACCGGCATGGATGCAGAGGATCACGTCGATCTTGTCTTTGAGCATCTGGAGGAGGCGCATCTTGACGTTGGGGTCGAACCCCGGCAGCACCCGCGCTGCGTGAAAATCATACAGCAGCTTGCCCCCGAACTCGAGATAAAGCTTGTTGTTGAAACGATTTACCCTCTCAAGGATGGCAGATGTCTGCTCCCTGAGGTATCTCTCATTGTCAAATCCGACACGATTTGTCTCTGTCATTTAAGTCCCATGAATTATAACGATGCGCATTCCGATCAGCTTCCAATATTAAATAAATTTTCAGTTCATGAAATTTATCGGGTGATAAAATAATTTTTTGCGCAGCAAATTATGGTTTAGCTTTGATCATGGAAATGCACCGGGTTGCCGGCGCCGGATTTAATCAACTGAAAAATGAATTAATGAAAAAGAGTAGAACTTTGATTCTGTTCCATATCGCAGTATGGATCGTGGCAATTCTTGTTGCCTGGTTCTTCAGCTCGGACAGTTTCCCGGGAATGCGACCATCGTACGTATTATTCTCAACCCTGGTACTGTCATTCTGGATGCTGGGGAGCTTTTACCTGTTTTACTTGTACCTGATGCCCGGGATCCTGGCCGGAGGGAACAATTTGCCCTTCTGGCTGTATGCAATCATTTTCATTCTGATAATAATGCCCGTTGCTGGTATTGCCCTTCTTTTGATGACACAGACCAGTGCACTGAACCTTTCAGAGCTCCTGCCTTTGGAGGGAGTGCTGCCTTACCTGGGAAGCGTGAGCGTCACCCTCGCCTGCAGTGGTCTGGGCGCACTCAGCCGCCTGTTGCTTAGACGGTACCACACCTCATGAACTGACCTGTAATCTTTCTGGCGGAGAGAAATTTGACCAACATTATTGAGGCAGGATATTAAAGTCTGCCCCGCCGGCGCACGGGTGTCCGATGGTTACACAGGCTGACTTGTCTGCAGACCGGTGTTCCGGCGTTAACCCGGCTGGTTAGCCTCCCTTTGTCTCTGCCTTATGGCCTCGCATCTGAGTGCAAGATGCTCAATCTCCTTCCTTCGGGCAAGTACATCAAGCCATTCTGCAGGGATTGTCTCATAACCGTACAACAGCCCTGCCAGGCCGCCTGCTACGGCAGCCGTTGTGTCGGTGTCGCGGCCGAGATTGACTGCCTTAAGCACTGCAGCGCTGTAGCTCTTTGTCTTCATGATGCACCAGATGGCAGCCTCAAGCGTATCAACCACATATCCTGAGCTTCTTATCTTCTCTTCGGGAAGATCATGGATGTTCGCCTTCAGGATCCTACTGAAGTGACCAATCTCCACCTCGCTTATTCTGAACGATGCCAGCTGTGCAGTAGTCTGGGTCCGGAGCGACCTGTAAGCCTCGGTCTTATCCATGCCCATTGAAATGTACCTGGCAAACTCGAGATAAATGAAGCAGGAGATTACAGACCGTATATGCCTGTGGGTCAATGAAGAGACCTGTGCTGTCAGGTGGTAACGCTCCTTCTCAGGAATACCGGAGATATGGAACAGCAGAGGCAGTATCCTCATCAGCGAGCCGTTGCCGTTCGACCAGTCGCCGTCGTCGCCGGCTGTCGCCGGATCTACCCCGGAATGTATGCGTGAGAGCGCCCTCCATGTGATTCCCCCTATGTCAAAGATTTTCCCGTGGGCACTCCAGTAGCCCTTGCGGTGCCACCTGACAAAGTTCTGCCCGATGGTGTTGAGGTCAAATCCCTCCGTCAGCGCCTCCGCCAGGCAGAATGAGAGAGAGCTGTCATCTGACCATGTCCCTGGAGGCTGGTTGTGTGTCCCGTGACCTCTCATATCCACTACCGGGTCTATGCGGAGCTCCTCCCTTGACCGGAACTCCACGGGAACACCAAGAGCATCGCCAACGGCAACACCTAAAAGCACATCCTTGTAAATATTTCTATCGCTCATCGTTGCGGGATTCAGGCTCTTCTCCGGGATGTATTGTCCTCTAAAGATATAAAAATTCCCGCAAACAAATTGCCTTTTGCTAATAGCCGCGAGGCTTTCACAAATGCATTATTATTCGCCGGGGCTTCCACACAGTGATACACCTGGCGGGGGCTTCCGCAAAGGCATGACCCTTACTTCTTCAGTACTCTGTCAGCTGCAATTTTGCCGGTAAGGACAGACATCGGAACGCCTCCGGGACTGTAAACTCACTGTCCGGCCTGATACACTGAGGGTATCGGTGTCAGCACTGCACGGTCAGCCTGCCTACACCACCCCTGGGATAGAAATACTCGAGATACAATGAAAAGTAGCCTAAGGCAAAGAATGAGGGAGTGTTCTTGAAAAAATGCTGGGTGATCATGTCCCTCAGTGAGTTATCTTTAATGATGCTCTTCAGATAATCCTTAACCGGGGCATTCATGCCGTTTATTTTCCTGATGGTCATAATGAACCTGGGAAGCCAGGGCAGCAGCTTTTTGAAGATGAAGCCTCTGTCTTGTTTCAGGTCCTTGAAAAAAGAATTCTCAATGCCATAGAGCACATCGATGTGCCTGATCACTTTCCGGATGATCCCTATTACCTCATCAATCTCACCGTCACTTTCAGGGTAGAATTTTTTCAGGAGGTCGCTGTATTCCGACAGGCTTTCGGGGTTCTCAAAATGCATTATCTCATTGCCAATACCCGGGGAAACCTGGCTTTTCACAACCTCGAGGTGAATGCCCAGATCCTTGAGCATTGGAAAAATAATGCCTGCGTCGAGCAGTGCCCTCACTCCGGCATCAAAATGAAATCCGTTCCGGGTGAACGTATTGACCAGGCCTCCGCACTCCCTGTTTTTTTCAATCAGCAGCACTTTCCGGCCTGAGCGGGCCAGGTAGGTGGTGGCAGTCAGGCCGGCAATACCTGCGCCAACAATGATTGTATCGTAATGATTGTCAGTCATGACCTCCTCAGTGAGTGATTTCGTCAACCGGGTTCCGGACGGGTTTCTCGCCGGACAGATCATTCAGACCTGTCATCTCAACCGTTTTTTCCCAGAGCTCGCAGGCAGCCTCTCTGTCGAGTGCCGGCGGTGCCGGCTCCTCTTCGGTTGTCAGGTTAAAGAATTTTCCGCTTACATTTTCAACCTCCTTTGATGCTCCGAGATAGTATAATGCTTCGGCTGATATCTCAGGTGATTTCAATGTTTTGTCAAAGAAATTTCTTTTAAACCACCGGCAGACAGGACCGTTTCCCTGACCTGTATCGGTTCTTACAGCCCCCGGATGCATTGTATTTATTGATACACCCGTGTTCCTGAAATACTCATCAAATAAAATCATAGAGAGAAGCTGTGCTGTTTTGGCGGAACCGTAACTCTTCAATCCCGTATATCTTCGTTTTTCCCAGTTCAGGTCATCGAGCCTTAATCCCCAGGCTGCAAAACGGTGTCCTTCCGAGCCAACCATGATAATCCTGACAATGATAAGGAGCAGTTGAAGTTTTAAGCTGATAATCAATTTAATGTGCTGTTAATCAGGGTATCCCTTGCGAAGGCTTCCATAACGGATGCCTTACTTTCCTTAATCATTTCATATTGAAGCCTTTCAGTATCGAGAAGAATAGCCTGAAAACGCCCCATTGAACATGAACCGCAATTGAGGTATCGCTTCTTTTTGTTCAAATAATATGTATGATGTGACTCAAGCTTATGAGTATGTCCCAGTATTACTACATCGTGTTCTTTAAGAAGTCTCAGGGCATAACTCAGATATTTGATCCTGTTGTATTTCTTTGGAATAGTATTGATATCATCCTTATAAGAGACTATTCTGAGATAAATATCCATTAATGTCTTACTCCCGGACAGTGTTTTGAGTAATGAAAATCCAATCTTGCTGATAGTCTGTCCAAATTTCGAACCGTTGAACCAGTCAGCCTGGTGACCATGTTCAATATGAATGGTCTGTCCGTGAGAATTTGTGATCTGGTAATGGTTGAACCCATACCTGTTCAGGACATCATGATTCCCTTTTATGTATATAAAATCCTTCTGTGCAAGATACTTTATCAGCCCTGAATTAGCTTTTTCTATAGCTTCATAACGGTATTTCAGTAATTCAAAAATATCTCCATTCAGTATTATTTTATCGACTGAGAAACTTCTCCTGATCTTTTCGATCTGACAGATAAGGTCTTTCTCATTCCATTGAAAAGTCCCGAAAGTGTCTCCGGTATCAATGTGCAGATCAGAAAATATAAGAATAGTCATTTAAGATTGAATTCACCAATGTGTTCTGATACGGGTTCTACACCATTTAGCATCGATGCTTTCCTTATATTGTGATTATTATAATAAGCCTGATCAGTTAACAGCCGGTTTAAGACAGAAGGTATTTTTCCTGTATCTTTCGACAGTTGAATCCGCATTTCGAATGGAATATCTTTCATGTCGGCTATCATAAGCGCATCAAGGCAGTTGTTAAAATTGACATCAATATTAAAGCCGATTATCTTTCCATTCAAACCCATATATTTTTTTAGTAATACCGGCATTTCAAAACCGGGTTGAAGAGTGGTAAGTATTTTTTCCAGGGACCTGATATCATTTCCGGTATTCTCAAGTATCATTTCATTTTCTCTCTGCATTTGCCTGGGTATAATGAATTGCTTTCTGGGTTTTATATATAATGCCAGCTCCGGATCATAATGGTGCTTGCTGATATAATCAACAATCAGGCTTTTACTTCTTTGCGAACAATTCTCACTGATGCTCACCGGTCCGATAATGTATCTGAGATCAGGATTTGATTTCAGATACAGAAAAACACCTTTCCATAAAAGGAGGAGTGTAAAGTGTTGCTTCTGGTATTCCTTAATGATAAATGATCTGCCTAATTCGGCTGATTTACACAGTATATCTTCAAAGCCGTCTTTTATCCGGAACAGTGAACTTATATAGAAGCCTGTATGCCCAAATTCTGACATGATCTCCTTACCGTGTCCGATACGATAGGCCCCGCATATCTTGCGGGCGCTCTGATCCCAGATGAAAAGATGATAATAATGAATATCAAATCTGTCAGTATCCAGATTCTTGTTTGATCCTTCACCAACAGCCCGGAAGGTAATTTCTCGTAATCGTCCTATTTCCCTCAGGATGTTGGGTATTCGTGCCGAATTGCTGCAATATACAATGAGATTGTTTTTCCGCAGAAGAAGACATCCTTCGGGCAGACTGTCAATTTCCGCCTGTAAAAACTTTGGATTTACAGGATCTGCAACATTGCTCCTACGGAGGAAAATATTACCCGGTAAGCAGAAAGTGCTGTAACTCTTTCCGGAAGGCTGGTTTAATGAGTCGGTTGCAGCCCTGAGGAATTTGGATAGATCATTTATCATACTGAAACTGTTTATTTTATCAGGTTTAACTGCTGCTCCAAAAAACAATCTGATCTTTCTGTTCCTGCATTTCATGATCTCTGAGGGTAGCAGGGCGGTTCTGAATAAAGGATTTATAATGCCGGCAATGTAGAATCTCATGCTGTTCCTTGCATCGAAAAACACGGGTATTATCTGCACCCCGGCTGACCGGATCATCCTGATCGACGACAGTTGCCATTCACGGTCAGATATTCCCATTGTCTGACTATGAAATGAAGATACTTCACCGGCAGGAAATATCCCTACCGGTTTACCGGCGGCTAAATGCTCATAGGCGCCTTTTAAGCCACTGTACGAAGAACTTAGTGATTTCAATCCCTCAAATGGGTTCACCGGCAGGATGTAATCCCTGAGGGGTTCAATATTTGTCAGAATGAAATTGCCCTGAATTTTAAAATCAGGCCGTATTCTGCAGATGATATCGAGTAAAATAAGACCGTCAATTCCACCAAGAGGATGATTGGAAATTATGATGAATGGCCCTTGCCTGGGTACGGTATTATTGTAATCACCATATACATCATACTTTATATTAAGCCTCTCAATTGCTTTATCAATGAAGGCCATTCCTCTGTTTTCGCTTATCTCATCATAGAGAAGATTCAGTTTGTTTATTGATAAAAGTCTCATGATCAGGTCCACTTTTCCGTCAGCGGATTCGGAATCCTGCTTAAGAATCTGACAAATATCTTTTTCTGAAATAAAGCGCATCATGTCAAATATTACCTGACTGATGTGATTGATCTCATGCGAAGCTTGCTGATCAGGATCAGCTGCTTCATGGGTTTGCTGATAAACAGAGAAAGTAGCATGAATTTTAGAAACTGGCTAATGATTACTATGAGGACAAAGGAGAACACATTTGTATGCAAGGCCCCTGAAGCAAGGGCAAACAAAAAATATGGAAAAGGTGTAAATGATGCAAAGAATAGGACCCAGTGGTTCCATTCCGAATACAGCCTGACCGCTTCAGTAAAACCTTCCCGTGTCAGCCCGGGGATAATTCCTGTCACGAGAGCCGGTAGCTCTTGCGAATTGGCTGCAGTGATATCAAGCAATAGGTTTCCTATGAAATACGAAACAATTGATCCTGAAACTATGCCTGTTACGCTACATATAATCAGCACAGTTTTTTTTTCGGGAAACCAGGCAGCAAACAGTACAAAGAGCGTGGCAACAGGAGCAGGATAGAGTGTGGCGTCAATCAGCCCCAATACAAAGAGAATGAGGACCGCATATCTGGTCCTGTTATTCCTGATTATCCATTCGTGTATCTTCTTTACATAAGAGTTCGGCATATTTTTTCTCTCTTTGGGAGAGGTTCTCTTATTGTATAGCTGGCTCACTGTAATCTCTTAAAAGCTCCTCAGCATGAAGCCAGTCATCTTCAGGTGTCCCTTCGATCTCAAACTCCCTGCGCAGATTGTATATCTCATTGGCTTTTAATCTGATTTCTTCTTCAGCGGGAAAACGCGTAGGCATAGCTTTCAGCTTTCCTTTCTCAGTAGTTTCAACAGGGATTTTCTTTTCCTTTCTTTGTTTTGTCTCTTTCATAATATTATTTTTCTTAAAGGGTTTATAACGCTGTAAAAGTGAAATAACTATGTAACACAGACATTACATCTCTGCTTCATTTTTGTTACACTTTTACTTACTCTTTTCAGACATTTTAATGAAAGTTCCAAATGAGTAATAAGTGGTAAAGCGGGTTTGTTTTTAGTCGGCCTTTTGATCCTGAGAATAATCTAACTTAGTTGAGTTACCCGCCTTCCTGTTTGTGCCGGTAGTGGCAATCCGGCAACTCCACCCCCGATTATCAGCACTTTTTTCTTCATTGTTTATTGATGAGTATTACAGAAAATACTGACCCTATGTATGTTATTACCTTTTATGCTGGTAAATTATTTTACCGGTTTTGTCAACAAGTGTTGTAATCAACACTGAATCATTTAAGCTGCACAATGCAAAGCCTGTGGCTGAACTCGTGAAAACTGTTCCTTCGGACGGAACTACTTCGCGGGATTGTGATGCTGAACTAATCACGAAATAATCGATTGATGACCCTTCAGTGTCAATGTGCTGGAAGTTATGGATATGTCCGTTATAATATACATCTACCTTGTGCTTCTCCAGAATGGGTAATAGCCGCGTCTGAAGATCAGTTCTTTCCGACTCATCCTTTGTTGTTCCTGCATAGATGGGATGATGACCCATCACAATTTTCCACTTCTCCGTAGAATTTTTCAAAGTATTATCTATCCACCTCAACTGATTTTCCACAGACTGTTTGCGGGCATCAGGGTGTTCTTCGCTAACCCTGTACTTATCAATCAGAGGCGCAGTATCTATGAAAACCAGCAATACCTCCGTACTGTCAGTTACATCAAATACTTTTGCATAGTATCGTCCGGGCATTTGCCACCGGCGACTCACCTCAGAATATGCTATAACAGCATCGGTATTTCCCTCATATTCATGATTTCCCAGGATGGGGAACCATGGAATCATCAATTCAGGGTGTTTATAGATCAATTCGTAGTTGGTAAGCCAAAGCGGGTCATTTACAGACTGAACACCCATATAATGGTGAACATCGCCTAATGCAGCCACAAACTCCGCACCCGTAATGCTTGCTGCTTCACCCATAATTTCTGCAATTATCTGCTGGTCGTAATATCCGTTGCGCCCCAGGTCACATCCAATCATGAAAGTATAATAATCGTCCAGCAACGGTAGCTGTTGATCTGATGTCAGTGTATCAAGATCTGCAGAAATGGAATCAATATTGCTGATCTCAGCATTTCTTACAGTACTGTTCTGACATCCACTCCATAGCAAAACAAGGAGTATAATAACTATTCTAAAAAATTGAGTCATGGCTTTTCGTTTGATTCGTTTTATTGTTTATAGATACACTGTTGGCTTCGTGAAATAATGCCTGTTTTTTCATCGTTTTGAAATGGCTGCAGGCATTAAGGAATTGAACATCTATCCGGTAAAAAATGTTTTGATCTGTTAAATACTCATAAGATGAATGCTGAACTGGAAACATCGGTCAGCAGGCATGACAGAATAAACAGATACCCGATTTTTCTCAAGATCATTTGTACTGGATGTATTACAAATCAATTTTTACTCCAAACTGGAAGCGCACATTGTAGTATTCAGCCTGCATCAGCCGGTCGCTAATGCCCTGATAGTATCTCAATGGCTGGTTCAACAGGTTGTTTGCTTCGGCATACACCCTGAATTTTGGGGTAATGGAAAAGTTGGCGTTCGCATCCAGGTGGATTGCCTGATCATAGTACCTGTCATAAAATGCCTCTTCACCAAATTCATCAACATAAGCCGATGAATAGCTGACAGAGGTTCTGAAAGAAAAGCGTTTGCTGTCATATGATAAGGACCCATTAATGGTATGGTTTGCCGTTCCGGGGAGCGAAATATCATCGTCTTCGCGGCCTTCGATACGGAAATCGGTTACAGAGCTTGTTGTATAAGTGTAATTGGCATACAATCCAAAACCTTTCCAGAAACCGGGCAGGAAATCGAGCTGTCGCTGGGCTGCCAATTCAATGCCGAATATTTCAGCGTTTCCGCCGTTGATAGGCTGACTGTATGTATCCCAGGTTGTACCTTCGAACAGGTAGTCTTCCCGGGTTTCAGTAACAATAAAGTCTTTTATATCCTTATAGAAAGCGCCGGCAGACACAATACCAATGGTTTTAAAGTATTTCTCAAACGAGAGGTCGAAATTCATTGAAGTGGTAGGGGTTAATCCGGGGTTCCCTATGGCTATTTCGTTGTCTTCCCTGGTTATTTCCCTGTAAGGCACCAGTGAATAATAGTTTGGCCTCGCAAGGGTATTTGTCCATGCAGCCCTTAATATCGTAGTTGCGTTAAAATCATACTTAAGGTGCAGGCCTGGCAGAATATTTATGTATGAATCGGAAACAATGTCGGTAAGTGTGTTTTCATCCTCATCAGCATCGTACTGGTTCCCCTGGTATTCCTGTGAGGTGTTTTCGATACGTACACCGGCAATTATAAATAACTTAGGACCAAGGTTTTGGTTTAGCATAACATATCCGCCCATAATATTCTCTGTGGCATTAAAATCTCCTGCTTCTGCTTCAGCACTTCTTTCTTCGTCAAACAGAGATGAATTGGTCAAATCAAGCCCCCCCAGATATTCTGATGACACCTGCATGCCGGTTTCATAGTCGCCCACCAGGAAGTTATCCTTTGTAAAGTCTTCCAGGTTATTCATGGTAGCTGCATTGAAAGCATCTTCATCAACAGGACTGTATTCGAACAGCCTGTCATCACGCATTTTATCCTTACCCTTGTAACGCACTCCCAGTTTAATGCTGTTTTTGTATTTATTCTCAAGCAGCGGGATTGTAAAATTCACCTTAAAGTTTTTATCGATATCTTCTGTCAACTGGAACTCTTCGGTAATTTCACCAAATCCATAGTCAGAACTGAAATCGGCTGATGACGCGGGAGTAACACCGGTAATCTTTGGAGCGCTTTTATCTGAGAAATCAGTTGTAAAAGTCAAATCTTCCACCTCATATACAATATATCTTTCGTTGGGTCTTTCTTCCGAGGCTTTACTGTATGATGCCGTCCAATCGGCTTTAACTTTGCCGAACTGGTGTTCTCCACCCAGCGTGAAATTCATCATGCGCTGGTCTTCCAGACGCGCATTTTTGATGTCACTATTGCCGCCTTTTGTTTCCTTTTCTATAACGCCTATCCATGAATCACTGTCTTCATCATACTCAATATCTTTATAGACGGTCCTGTAACGGTTTTCCCAGTCGTTACGATGGTTGTATATACCATTGGCAAACAAGGTATGGTTCTCGGTAAGTTTATAATCGAGGCTCAATGAATAACTTTGACGGATACGCTGTAAATAGTACTGCCGTATTTGAATTTCTTCCGCAAAGGCTGAGACATCTTTATTGTTGTCATCCAGATAATCCCATTCCGATTCCAAATTGTCACTTCCCAGTCGGTGATTGTGGTAAGAGACACTTGCAATTACGCCTAACTTATTGTTGAAGAAACGGTCGCCCAGTACAACAGCACCATTATATATTGGCTTTGAAGCCAGGATATTATACCCGGATCCGAGTGTCAAACTCAAACGACGGTCGTAAGGAGCCGAGCGTGTAACCAGGTTAACCGAACCACCAATGGCATCAGCATCCATTTCAGGTGTGACGGCTTTGTTCACTTCGATAGCCTGAATCATGTCGGCAGGTATCAGGTCGAGCTGCACCGTCCGGTCTTCAGCTTCGGCAGAGGGGATGCGTTCACCGTTTACCATCACCGAGTTATATTGCGGTGCGGTTCCCCTTATGTTCCCGAAGCGCGCTTCACCCTGGTCATACTGAACATTGATACCGGGAATTCTTTTCAGTGCATCACCGATATTGGCGTCGGGGAAACGGCCTACCTGGTCGGATGATATAATATTGGTGATGTTACCCTTGTTCATCTGTGTATTTAAGGCTTTTGACTGCCCCTGTAACTGTCCGGTCACAACTACTTCGGATAATTCAATACCTGCTTCCAGACTGAATTCGACAACAGTTGTTTTGCCGGGCTCGACTGATATTTGTTTTGTTTCGGGGGTAAAGCCGATGTATGTCGCCATCAGTTCATATGTCCCCGTGGGAACTCCGGTAATAGTATAATAACCGTAGTTATCGCTGACGGCACCTTTGGAAATTGATTTTAATACTACAGCTGCACCTGGCATTGAGAGGTTGTCGCTATCCAGGACTCTTCCTTTGATAATCCCGGATTGTTGCGCCTGAGAAGATATTGCTAATGCTGCCAGAAGAATTGATAAGTAAGACTTCAATCGTGTCATGAGATTCATTTTAAAATTCACGACAAAACTACCATCAGCATATTACATAAAGGTTACAATAGTATTAAGGAATTATTACATTAATAATGATCCGGCCGGCTGAAGCAGATTATTATTCACAGAACTTTCATGGCCGATTTTTGTTTATCTTACATAATACAATAGTGCGTTAAGTTTTTAGGCAGCCATAGTGCCATAATATATAAGTTCTTTGAAATGTTT
>DZBJ01000068.1 GCA_022736275.1 Rikenella microfusus
CATCCTCGGCCATCCGTTGGGTTTGTGCTGCACCAGCACCTCAGTTGTCTGCATGAGAGGCTCGGTGAAACGCATCATCTCCTTGCGGTCAGCGCTGACAGATAACCCGATGGCTACAAGATCAGTCTCTCCCTTACGGAGATACTCAAGAGCTTCATCGATATCATTGCTTGTAATTATCTCAAGCTCAAGCTCAAGATGATCGGCAAACTTTTTGAGTAATTCGAAATGGAATCCCATCGGCTCTCCCTTGTAGATGAAGTAGCTCGTCTGGCTGATGTTGGTGACCGCTTTGATCTTGCCGTCGGCGAGGATTTTGTCAAGATCACGTGGCGGCTCTGCAACTGCGTGGCCCACCCGATTCTCCTGCTCACAGGAGACGACTGAAATAAAAACAATAAACAAGAACGAAATAAACTTCCTCAATACTAAAACAATTAGTCCGACAATCTAACAATCCTTTGCAGGAATTGTTCGCGCCACAAAGATAGTGATTTTATTTTAATCATAGAAAGTCCAGGCGAACCCATACCTGAACATCCTGACATTCAGTGGATTACTTGGCACCAGGAAATACTCGTATCCCGTCATCCCGGAGTTCAGATGGTCGACCATAATGAAGATTCTGGTCCTTTTTATCTTCACATTGAGGAAAGCGTTGATAAACGGATAGTTACCAATCTCTTTATCCGACTGGCTAAAATATCTGCCTGTGGCAGGCATGTAATTCATTGCGTAATATTGAGTGTGAATCATCGCCTCGGCTCCCAGCTGGAAGTTCATCTCACCCGCAGTAGACTTGAACTTGAAGAGATGGTCAAAGAAAAATGCGCTCCGGAGCGTCGCCAGGGGAAGGCTCAGCACGTCGCTGTTGCTGCTCTGCTGTAAAAGCACAGTGTTATCGAAATGCAACTTCCAGAATATGATGTCTTTACGGGCCGATATCGAGATGACTGATAATCCGCCCTCATGCTGGGCCGGAGTGGCATCACTCCCCATATAGATGAAATTATCAACAATGGCATAATCGAATCTGAGGCTCATGTTCCGCTCAGGCCAGAGAAGCGATGATCCGACCGTGAGCCTGAGCTCCCTGTTGTGATCAAGTTGCCAGGTGAAGTTGTTCGAGCCCCATGTGGAATACCAGAATGAGGGCGTATAGCTTGCAAATGAGCCTGTTGCATCCCAGGTGATAAGTCCCTTCTTCGAGGTTAAAAAATCCTTGTAGATGCGCCCGTCTACGACGAAGTCACCTGCCCTGTATCCCTGAAACCAGAGATCACCGGAGGCACTCCACCCGAATTTATCGCCTATATTGTTGAAAACTTTTCCGGTCAGAACCAGCGAATTCATGTTACTCGTTACCGTGTCCTGCCTCGTGAGGCTGTCTCCCGGTGCCACCATCGCGAAGCCGCGCAGCTCGCTCCTGACCCCTGCCCCGGCGCCTATCCTGAAACGACCGGTGCTGCCGGCAGCAAAGTCAACCCTGACAGTGTTCGACAGGAGGCTCTGATGAAGCGAATCCTGTGTGGAGGTGCGACTGATCATAACCGTATCATAAAGAGCAGATAAAGGGTAGCTGTCAAGGTACCTCCGCTTATTCCACTCATACAACCCTATATAGGAGAATGTTACGGGACCGGTCTTTGCCATGTCACCCGTTATCGTATCACGCTTCCCGCCGGGTGTATATCGCTGAACAAGCATGATATAACGGTTCTTGAGACGGCTCTGGGCATTATTGAGGTCATTGAGAACAAAAGGGGTATCCTCAGGAGAGTACCGGCTGATGTCCTCATCATTGATCAGGCCTCCGCTCTCCTCCGACTCATGGTTGTTGATGCCTGCGGAGAAGTATCCGGTGTAGGCGTTGCCGTTATATGAGCCGTGCAGCAGGAAGTTCTTGTCGATGGCCTTTTGAAAACTGTACTGCCCGATGCTGTAGACGATATCAAAGATGAGCCCGAAGTTCATGAACCTGTTGATGTTCTGCGAGTGCCTCACCCTGAATGTCTGCTCGGCCTTGCTCCGCCCACCGGCGTTGCTCCAGCCCAGTTCGGTGAACGGGACCATCGTGTTCACAAAACGTGTTCTGGCCGGAGTATGCATGAAGGGCAGATAATGTGAACAGAGGAACCGGTCAGGGTTCCAGTCGCGGTCAAAGAAATTTATCTGGTAAAGTGGAAGCCCGTAGTTGCCCAGGTAGGCGTTGAAGTCAGACTGATCATCGGTGAGACGGTACCTGTTAAAGAGTGAGAAGGCGGTGTCAAGTGGAACAGGAATCTCTGTGGTGAAGTCGGCCGACAGGGTCCACTGCCTCGAGACCTTCACAATGGTTGTATCAGGCTTCCTGGCGGACATGAGCCGCTGCTTGACAATAGCCTCCTGAGGGATAGCGCCGGAAGGGGGACCTTTCCGCAATGGCATGGTGTCAGGCTCCTGCGCAGAAAGTGTCAGGGGCAGAATCAGCAGGATAATATATGCCAGCCAATGGCGCATCAGCGGCAAATTTACTTAAAAAGTGACATCAGGAGCTGATAATGTAATGTTGAAAGGCAAAAAAGGGTCATCGGTTGTTCTAATACTCTAACCCCTCCGGGGTATTTTTGGCCATTGGCCATAAAGTATTGCAGCACAAGGAAGATGGACCCTTTACCGCGTAGCGGTTCAGGTATTGTAGCGTTAGCGCACAAACAAATCCATTGGCCGTAGGCCATTAAGTATTGTAGAATCCGGACAGAAAAATGGGCCGGCAGAAAAATCTGACCGGCCCGTTGAACAACAACCATAATGGAAAAAACAGAATCAATCTACATTATCATTCAGATAAGCATTATTCTCCCTGATAACCGGCTGGTTATCCTCATCGAGGCTCAGGGTAAACTTTGACACCTTGCTGCCTGCAGCCTTGTTGGCGTTATGAATGGCGATCTTCTTGCGGACATAAGCCGGCACCTCCTCAAAATCCTCGATGTTGTCATTCATCGACCTCGTGGAGAGACCTTCGTTCCTGATGACATTCTGCATATGCTTCAGCTTGCGGAGCGTCCCCTCGTTCTTGTCGGCCGGCGGATGCACCTGACGGGCAGGCGCGGGAGAAATACTTATGTCGCCGTCAGGCTCAAAGTCAATCACACCCTGGTTGATCACCGTCGATTTCTGCACGATGCCGCGGTCAGTGGTGCGCGACGGACGGACGGTGTACTGCGTGTCTCCTTCTGAGGTGTTCTCGCTGAGTGAGTTCTGCTGCGGTGCACTCAGGCTGATGACCTCCCTGCGCCTGTCAGGCTTATAGCCGTCAAGATCGGCGCTCGCCTCGAAGCCTGTGGCTACAACGGTAACGCTGATGGAATCACCAAGCTCCTCCTCGGTTGAGAGACCCCTGATGATGAGGGCGTCATCCGACACAGCCTCATAGACTTGATCGGTGAGCTCTCCCAGCTCATCCATGGTGATCTCATTGGCACCCGTGCCTGACTTGATATTGAGCAGGATGCTGCGGGCGCCGGTGATGTCATTCGAGCTGAGCAGCGGCGATGTCAGCGCCGCCTCGATGGCTCTTGTGGCGCGATCTTCGCCCGATGCGGTTCCGATGCCCATCAGCGCCACGCCTGAGTCTCTCATCACCGTGTCAACATCGGCGAAGTCAACGTTGATATAACCGGTGCAGGTGATTATCTCCGCAATGCCCCTGACGGCATTGGCCAGCACATCATCGGCGCGTGCAAAGGCGGCCGAGACACCCTCATCACCGTAGATCTCCCTGAGCCTTTCATTGTTGATGACGATGAGCGAGTCAACCTTGTTCTTCAGTTCATTGATCCCGCTGATAGCCAGCTTGATGCGCTGGTTCAGCTCCGACCTGAACGGTATGGTCACAACGGCAACCGTAAGATAGCCGGCCTCCCTGCATGCCTGTGCAATTACCGGGGCAGCACCGGTGCCGGTGCCTCCTCCCATGCCTGCAGTGATGAAGACCATCTTGGTGTTGCCTGACAATGCATTCAGGACATCATCGATGTTTTCAACGGCTGAAGCACGACCTCTCTCGGGCTGACTGCCGGCACCAAGGCCCTCGGTGGTGGTCTCTCCTATCTGCACCCTGACAGGCACGGGACTGTGACTGAGAGCCTGCTGGTCAGTGTTGCAGACAATGAAATTCACATCCCTGATGCCCTTGCGGAACATATGGTTGACAGCGTTGCTGCCGCCCCCCCCGATGCCCAGCACCTTTATAATGGATGACCGCTCTACTGGCAGGTCAAAATTCATCAGATCTTCTGACATGATTTCAGTTATTATTTGAGTTGTTATCGTCGAGCTTCTCGTCGGTTACATCAATGATGCCGTCCCACAGATCCTTCAGTTTGTCCGTAAATCGTTTCCCCGGACTTTTCTGACTCCTGGGCTCCTGAAATTCCTCCGTCACCATCGCGGGTGCAGGCTCCTGAGCGGGCTGAGCCTGAGGCTGCGATTGAGGCTGATGCTGTGATTGAGGATGGGGCTGAGGCGCATGCCTTGCCACCGGCTCCGCCCTGCGTTCACCAATGTTTATCACCACCCTGTTCTCATCAATGTATTCCATCCCCTTGAGAATAAGTCCCACGCTGGTGGCATACATCGGCTGGTTGATCTCATCCTTGCCCTTGCCTGAGATGTGTACATTGGGATGACCCAGACGTACATCCATGGCAGTCTTGAACTTGACAAGCTGCGGCAGGTTCTTGAGCATGGCTCCGCCGCCGGTGATGACCACCCCTGCAGTTAGCTTCTCGGCAAAGCCTGAGTTCTGTATTTCGAAGTTGACCGCGTCAAGGATCTCCTCCATGCGGCTCTGTATGATATAGGCCAGGTTCTTGAACGATATCTCCTTAGGCTCGCGACCTGCTATGCCGGGGATCGATACCACCTTGTTCTCAGGGGCGATGTCGCCGATGGCATATCCGAACTTGACCTTCAGGTCTTCAGCCTGCTTCTGGAGGATGGAGCATCCCTCCCTGATATCCTGGGTCACCATGTTCCCGCCAAAGGGGATGACCGCAGTATGCCTGATGACGTTGTCATAGTAGATGGCGACGTCTGTGGTGCCCCCACCTATGTCCACCAGCACAACGCCGGCTTCCTTCTCCTCGTCGGTCAGCACTGCCTCTGACGATGCCAGCGGCTCAAGCACAAGACTCATCAGGTTCATCCCGGCCCTGTTGATGCACCTCTCCGTATTTCGTGCTGAGGCGATCTGCCCGATCACAATGTGGAAGTTTGCTTCCAGCCGTTTGCCGCAGATGCCTACAGGATTGCTGATCCCTGATTCGTTGTCAACGATGTAGGTCTGCGGAATGACATGAAGGATCTCCTCACCCACATCGATGGGGAGTTTGTACATGTCAGCAGTGAGGCGGCGGATGTCATTGATGTCGATCTCCGTCTCATGCGAGTCACGGGTTATGTAACCGCGTGCCATCTTGCTCTTGATATGCCTGCCGGCGATACCAACAAAGACATCGGAGAGGACAAGTCCAGTTCTCTCCTCGAGGTCATCGACGGTGGTCTTGATGGCTTTCACCGTCTCTTCAATGTTCAGCACCACTCCACGCTTGACCCCTGTTGATGGTGTGTTGCTAAGGCCGAGGATCTCTATGCCCCCGTTGCCGTCACTACGCCCGACGATAGCCACGATCTTCGTCGTGCCGATGTCGATTGCTGCTACTAACTGTTCTTTGCTGTTCATAATTCTCATATATGGTTGTTCAACTATTATCTTCTCTGGCAGACCACCTGCCCCTTGTATTCCACGTTCACCACCCTGTACCTGTCCCATCCGGCATGCGGCATAGCCTCACGGTAAAAGACAAGGAGTTTATTGAGTTTCTCTTTGTAGTCATCGGTCCGGCCCAGCCTGACGGTGTGATTGCCCACATGCGGCACCAGCGTCATCCTGCCGTCACGCGTCATCTCAAGCTGGTCTATCATCTCATTCCAGACACTGTGGTTGCGTATGTAATCAACCAGCTCAAAGGCCCGAACCAGGTTTTCTGTCTTTTCCGAATCGTAAATGCTTGTTCCCGTCATCTGGTCGGCATTAAATACCATGTCAATCTCCAGAATATGCAGGTTGGGGGTGTACAGATTATGGCGACGTATGATGACACCCTCGCGGTCAATGAAGAAATCGCCTCCATATGACGCCACCACTCTCATGACCGGTTCGCGCTGGTCGGTATAGACATGAAGCTTCCTGTCTTCGGATATAAATACTTCTGCCACTTTCAGTTCCTTGAACGACTTCACCCTGGCTTCAAGCTTTGACAGCGGTATTTCACTCACCTTCGTTCCGGTGACACGTATGCCGGTAGCCTTCAGTGCGTTCATGATGTCGGCTTCAGTGACAAAGCGGTGCTTCGATGAATCTGCAATGGTGATCACCACCCCTTCGCAGAGAGCCTCGCTGCTCCTGATACT
>DZBJ01000119.1 GCA_022736275.1 Rikenella microfusus
GAACTATGGCTGATGACTGCTTATGGCTCAAAGGGTGTCACCCTCAAACTCCCTGATCTCAAGTTCCTTGCCCTCGGAAACAATAACGGTAATCTCCTTTGCTGCCCCTACCTCTATAACCGGAGTAGCCTGCTTGGCAAGGCTCAGATAAAACTCCTGCAAACTTGCAGCCCCATCTGACAGGCCGCCTCCAATGGAATATTTTGCCACCTGACTGGAATCAATAGTGGTAGTTGTGCCGAGTGCGGAAGTGGATTGGGTAGTGGCAGTCGATTTCAACATATCGCCCATGCCGCCGAAAAATCCGGCCACGATGGTTCTGGCTGTGGCCGAACCCATTCTGGAGACTACCCGGCCTGACAAGCCGACTTTACTGTCAGAGTCTGTAACAAAACCTTTGATCTGTGTATCAATGATGGCTTTGCCCTCGTTACTGAGGCACGACAGAGATACCAGCCGTACATCTGCCCGCTCTTTATCCAGCCTGCCGACCGCTTCGGCAATGACAAAGCAACCGGCCATGTTAGCCTTGATGTCATTTGGTAGAACTGCCGGAGTTTGAATTCTGAGCAGGAGGGGTTCAGGGTTGTTCGTTCCCTTCCCTGATGTAGAAGCGTCGAACCCGGTGAGCAGTTTCGCCTCCATAAAGGAAGGGGGGAGATAGACTGTTCTTGCTTTTTTTTTAGAATTTTCCTCTGCGGATCCGTCAATCCTGCCGGCTGGATTTGACAAGACGCTGATTTCACCGAATAACCGGGGCTCAGGTTTTGCATGTGCTGGTACATTTGCTGTTCTTGAGACAACTGTTGGAAGCGGCCATGGTTGCTCTTCAGGCACTAATTGGGGAAGCTGGTTTGTTCCTGTAACCTGGTCTGCAGTCGGGATTTCAGGAAGCACTTCTTCAATGGTTGATTGTCCCGATTGCTTTTGTTCCTGTATAATTTTGTCTACGGCATCCTGGAGAGATTCAAGCTGTCGTCTCTGTTCCCGGAGCATTGTTTTTTGGATAAGGTCAGGCTCCAACTGAATTTCCCTGGAGTTTTTCTGGCTGAAAAACCCTTCGGATGTATCTGTCTGGGATGCTTTGTAGCCGGTTGAAACCAGAATCAGAAAAATGGCTCCAATGCACGACCAGATAACAATCTTTTTTTGCTTGGGCTCAAGATCATTGAATCTTTCTTTAAGACTCATTGTTCCCGCTCCTTCTGGTCGACGACGAAGGCCTGGGTCGACTGGCCGGGATGTAGTCGGTGATTTTCCACCGCAACGGCAAAGATCGATTGACTGATGGGTGATGACAGGAAAAGTTTCTCATCCACCTCAATCTCCTTTAGGGCAAGGGATTTAACGAGGTATTTATTCAAACGCAGGCCAACGCCGTCTACATCGACCACCTGGATGAGTTTTGTTTCCAGTTGAGGGGCAAGGGATACTGTTCTGGTTGACTGGCTTATTCGATAACTGGGTGGATATGTGCCGTTATAGGCTTCCCTGATGATCTGCAGGGCCTGTTTTTCCAAAGGCATCTTTTGGTAATGAGCCATGTTTTGTTT
>DZBJ01000038.1:0-11006 GCA_022736275.1 Rikenella microfusus
GCAAAAGGCAATGGTGAATTTGCGATTGCCGCTTTGCGATTTGTGGATATATTTTGCTCCTGGACGGGGGTCCAGTTATTTGGGTTTTATAAACTCCTCCGGTTGGTCAGTCACATCAGATTGAGTGCCTAACAAGCTTAAGGTCAGTTAAATAAATCGTGAGCCGATCAGTGGTTAATGGCTCCTATATTATGTCAATCCTTCCCCAAGTTATTGGACTTTCCGCCTACGGCGGTAGCGACGTGCAAATATATTAAAAAAGGTTAAAGGTTAAAGGTTAAAGGTTAAAGTTTAAAAGGTTAAAGGTTAAAGGTTAAAGTTTTGTTCAGGCAGGAGCGCTACGCCTGCTGACAGGTTTCTAGGATCATTGTTATTTTGCAATCTGGCGGGCATAGCTTAAGACCGTCTTTTCAATCTTCTGTCTGACCTTTTTCCACTTCAGGCCTGGTTCTTTTATGATCATGGGCCACTCCGATTCATCCACATCATCAAAATAAATGAGGCTCTTAAGGATCAGAAGATCATTCGTCTGACTATATTTCCGGAAATACCACTCCAACATGGATTTAAGATCATACTTTTCAGAAAGGAAATAAATGTCAATGAAATCTTTAATCCTCTGCCCGCTGGTTGATATGGCATTAAGTTTCATAGCTGCTATGTCAGCTTCTGAAAGCATCTCAATGTCTTCTTCGCGTAAAGGCTCATTGATCATATTGTACCTGTGTGCCAGAATGTCGACATTTATGCTGTCAATGGTACCTTTAAGAGTATTGGGCGCTGCAAACATAAGTTTAAACTGAAAGTCCTGCGAGAGGTTTTCCATCATCTGCGATGTGTCAAAAGCATAATCTGAAAACAGGTCAATGTCAACAGACCGCCTGTACCCGTTGTACAATGCCAATGCCGTACCACCGGCAAGGTAAAATCCCTTCAGGTACTGCTTTGACTGCAAGGATTTCAGTAGTCCCAGTGTTGCACCGTCAATTGCTTCCTTGTGTAACATTTGAAGTCACTTTTTGGCCTGTCAAAAAACCTTGCCACAAAATTGAGTGTCCTGGGGTCCAGATAATTAAGGTTAAGGAGGATTCTTTCAACCTCCTCCCTGCCGTAATAGTTCATGACCAGGGCAACCTCCGCAACGGTTCCGAAATTAAATGTTCTTTCTACAACTAGCCTCTCTGAAACCGGTTTACCCGGAGTTACAGCAATATCCCAGAAATAGCTCTTTTTCAGAAGATCTGTTATGTTATGCCGCGATTCTGACATGCTTAAAGATAGCAAAAAACCGGAGAAGGACAAAGGTTAAAGGTTAAAGGTTAAAGGTTAAAGGTTAAAGGTTAAAGTTTTGTTCAGGCAGTAGGCCACCTTCGCCAAGGCTTCGGCGGCTGGAAGCAGTAGGCAATAGTGAGTTTTCTGATAACCAGGTGGTTGAGCAGGTTTTTGGAGGCGTCACTCTTCGGTATAGTACGAGCCGGCACCGTCACGCGCACCCTTGCCGTATGATGTGTGGCCGTAGTACTTGTACCCGTAATTGTACCCGTACGAGTAACCCATGGTGTAACCGTACCGCAGTCCGTAACCGTAGTAGCCCGACATCGAGATGTCATTGACGATGATACCGGGATTCTTTATCTCCTTGTTCCGGTAGATCTCATCAATGAGGTGGAGGGTGCTACGGGCACTGTAACGCTGCCTTACGACGAAGAGGGTCACATCGGCACGCTGCGCCAGCAGGAGTGCGTCAGTTACGACTGCTGCAGGCGGAGTGTCTATGATGATATAGTCGAACTCCTTCTTTGCCTTCTCAAGAAATTCGCTCATGGCCTTCCGCTCAATAAGTTCCGAGGGGTTGGGCGGAATGGGGCCGGATGAGACAAACCAGAGGTTCTCTATCGGGGTCTTCTGCACCACCTGCTCAAACTTGCTGTTGCCGCTGAGGTACGTGCTCATCCCTACCGTGTTGTCAAGGCTGATGACCTTGTTTATCCTCGGCTTGCGGAGGTCGAGCCCCACCAGCAGCGTCTTGCGCCCGAGCATCGAGATGATGGCAGCGAGGTTCATCGCCACAAAGGTCTTTCCCTCGCCGCTGACGGTGGAGGTGACGGCTATCACTGTGGGCTGGTCTTCAGGGGTGAAATACTTCAGCGACGTTCGTATGCTCCGGAAGCTCTCTGCCAGCGTGCTGCCAGACTTCTCAACAACCGGCACCTCCGACTTGTAGGCGCTGTGGCTGATGAAACCCAGGATGGGAGCTTTGGTCGCACGCTCTATATCCTTCTTGTCGATCACCTTGTTGTTCATCAGGTCAATCAGGATTATCGCCAGCGCCGGCAGCAGCAGCCCGAGGATCAGCGCCATCATGTAGTTCTGCCTGGTCTTGGGCTTGATGAGCCAGGCATTGTACGGCTCAGCATAATCGATGATCTTGTTGTCGGAAACCTTGGAGGCCATGGCAATGCCTGCCTCAGCCCTCTTCTCGAGAAGAAAATTGTATACCGTGCTGTTAAGGTCGAAATCACGCTGAATCTTAATCAGCTGCCTCTCCGTGCCCGGGAGCCTGCCCAGCTGCCTGTTGACATCGGCAATGCGACCATCCACATCATCCATTGATATCTTCAGCTGGCTGATGCTGCTTGTGACATTCTCGAGAAGGGCATTACGGGCCTGATCAACCTTTCCTGATATGAGATCGGTTGCAGGAAGCTCATCTTTCAGGACAAACCCAACCTGTTTCTGCTGAAGCTGCAGGCTGGAGAGCTCCTCTACAAGCCTCACCAGCATCGGGTCTCCCACACCCATCACACTTGGAGAGACGATCAGTCCGGTCTCATTGCGAGAGGTCAGGTACTCCTTCAGGTACTCATAGTACTGCATCTGGAGGTTGAGAGTGTTTTTCTCCATCTCATACCGTTCGAGACGCTGCAGAATAAGGTTTCCCTCTGCAGTCAGATCGACAAAACGGTTGCTGAAACGGAAATTCTCCATATTGCTCTCCGCCCTTGTAAGTGAGTCCGAGATGAAGCCAAGCTGTTCCTCAATGAAATTGATGGTCTGCTGTGCCGCCGCGTTCTTCCAGCTCAGGCCCAGGTTGATATAGGCCTGCATAAGTGTGTTCAGGTAATCGGCCTCCTGCTCCGGCACCAGGCCGCTTACGGTGAGAGTAACCAGGGTGGCCTCCTCCTCTATGGGTGACACCGAGAGCTTCGAGCGGTATATGTTGGCCAGCGATGCGGGCGAGGTGACGTAGAAGTAATATTTGTTCGACCGGTCGGTCGCGAAGGGTGATCCTATCGTGTCGCGGGGCATAATGACAAAGTCGAAGCCGAACCTTTCGAACCTCTCTCCGAAGCTGTGTTCCCCCTCATATTCATCTGCTCCGATATTCATGAGGTACTTCTCATCAGAGAGTATCCTGATGTCGACCCTTTTGCCCGGCTGCATCCATATGCTGTCACAGTTGACCACGAACGGGGAGTTGCGGTACATGCGGCTCTCCGCTATGCCACGCTTTCCCACGGCGGTATAGATCACGTGGAACTCTTGAAGATCGGCCATCACCTGATGGTTCAGTCCGAACGATTTAAGTATTCCGATCTCGTTCTGGAGGTTCTGCCGCGAGCGGAAGATGTCGCCGCCGGGGATGACCTTGTCCATCTCGGCAAACCCGCCACCATACTCTTCATCATTGATGAGCATAGTGCTCTGCACGGTATGGACCTCTTCGCCCCAGCGGTTTGCACCGTAGGCGATGGCGAGAGTGACGAATAGAGCAGCGGCGAACCAATACCAGTTGCTGATGAACAGTGAGAAGAACCTCCGGAAGTCAATGCCCTCGCTCTCAGGCATGTAATAGTTCTGGTCGTCGTTTTCCATCAGGTGATCATATTAATCATTGGAAATAGTTGATCAGCAACAGGGTGGTGGTAATGGTGCTTGTGATGGCCACCAGGATGAAGCTGAATGCTGGAAGGTTAACATTGAAGACCTTCTTGGGGTTGGGCTGAACAATCACCACATCATTGGGGGTGATGAAGTAGGCAGGCGATGAGAGGAGACTCTGGTCCTGCAGGTCGAGATGATAAGTCACTGTCTTTTCGCCCAGGGGCCTGATCACCAGTATCTTTTCCTTTGTGCCACCCTCGGAGATGCCTCCTGCACGACCTATCGCCTCGAGGACAGTAAGCTGGTCATTGTAGTTGACGAAACTGCCAGGCATTCTGACTTCGCCGATCACCGTGAATTTATAGCTCATGAGCCTCACATCGGCATAGGCATGCCGGAAGAGAGAATCAACCCTTGTTTGCAGGAGATCACGTATCTGGTAGACTGTCAGACCTGCCACGGGTAGCCTGCCGATCAGCGGCAGTGTCAGGACACCCTCCGGATCGATGGTGTAACCCAGCACGTAAGCTGAACCTTCATTTGCAATGTTGCTGACAGCTGATGCGTTCCTGTCGTTGATCATTTCTGTAAGCGTTCCTTCAGGTGTCTGTGCTTTAACAGACACATAAACGATATCGCGAGGCTGAACCATGTAATCCGGCACATCCATGGGGAAATACTGCTCTCCCCCCGTCTCGGGAAGGTTGTTGAGATAGGAGAGCTCTTCCTGGGTGGAGCATGCAGTTGCCAGGATTATCAGTGTGATGAGGGGGATTGGGTTTTTCATTTTAAGTATTTTGTTGTCTGATATCACTTCTATTGCTTTCCCTGCAGTCTGGCGGCTTCGCTAAATTGACCCACCGGGTCAATTTTTAACGCTCGCCCCGGTCTGAAGGTCTGAAGGTCTAAAGTCTGAAGGTCTTAATTTCCTTGCGGGTGAACGGCGTAATAAATATCCTATTTTTTTTCGAGTTTACGTATGGCGTTGGTCTTAATATCTACCGTGAGGTTCATGCCGGGCTGGATGATTCGTATCACCACCTTGTGCTTGCGTCCCACCCTGATCAGTTCACCCTGCAGTCCGGTGAGGGAGCCGACTACCACCTCCACCCTGTCGCCCTTGGCGTAGACGTCGCTGCTCACCTCTACGTCGGCATCGCTGCCGCAGAGGATGCGGAGGTTGGTGATCTGCTGCTCAGGTATGGCAACTGGTTTGCCCTGGATCATGATGAATTTGACCACGCCGTCGGTGGTGCGGATGGGGAAGAACTCCTTCGGGACGGCTTTGACGAAGACGTATGAGCTGATCAGTGGCTTTTCAACGAGTTTCTTGCGGTCGGACCACTGGCGGAGGGTCTTCTGGAGGGGGAGGAAGGTCTCGATGCCCATCTCGCTGATCCTCTCGCTGACCCTTTTCTCGGCCCTGGAGTTGGTATAGACGGCATACCAGGCTCGCTCCGGCTTTTTCGGTTCCGGTGCTGTTATAGCCGGCTGCAATTGAGTCTCTTCCATGGTCCTTTTCAATCAGAACACAAAAATAATAAAAATAGGGAGAGGCAAGAGGAAATAGTGTTTACAACAGTATTCGACAGTCGGATGAAGATCTATTTTATATACTCGGAGATTTCTTCTTTCAATTTTGGCAAATGGTTAATTACGATGCTCCAGATCAAGTCATCAGAAATCTTGTCATAACCATGTGCTATCCGGTTTCTGGTCCCTATAATTTTTTGGGCATTTTCAAGATAGAATTCTCTGTCTTTTCTAACGATACGGTTTACCGCCTCTCCGATAATCTCAATATTTCTTTCAACTGCTCTCCTGGTTTTACTGTCAGAGATGTAATGCGAAAATGATCTTGGCGTGTCAACAAAATAACTATCTATTTCCTCAATGGCCTGTAATATGTCATAAAGCCATGTGTTGATTTCATGATCCATATACAAGCTGTTTTGATGAGTCAATGGTCTGGCGGAGATATGGGTTCCTTACTGCTTTATCTTCAAGAAGATCTATTTCCCTCTTGAAAATATCTTCCAATGAAAATTTAAAATCAAAATAATTATTCGCGTAGTCATAAAGATCCACGTCCTTAAAATCAACTATAAAATCTATATCGCTACCCTTATTGAATCTGTCAGTCAGGACTGAGCCAAAAACAAAGAGATTGGCAACCTTGTGTTTCTTACACAGTTCACGGATTTTGTCTATATTTTTTTCAATAATGTTCATACTTCAAATTTATGAAAAAAACTGACCATTGTATAACGCAAACATTCTCCCCGTTCTCGCGGTTCCTGATACTATAGTTGCATGGTCTCTGTCATAAATTGGAGGCATACAATTTACAGCTGACCATCACCGTGATAATTTCGCAATTGATCTTTGAATGCTGCCTGGTTTATTTTAGGTGCTCTTTTCTTGACAGTCAATCCGGCATCCTGAATCTTCCGGCCAAGAGTATCATCTTTTGCCACCTCGGAAATATTCTGTTCAATAATTTCTTGACATCAGGTATCGGGTAATCTTTTCCTGGCGAAATCAACCCATGACAGAACCTCGATTTCCCCTGCAATTGTTGATTCCGCGCCCCGGTAAACGACTGTTTTTCTGATAATTTTATCTGCTGACATCGCGGGAAATGATTTCAGGTTCTTAAGGTAGTCGCTATTGTAAGTCTGACCACCCTTTATCTCAATGGCGTCAATTCGGTTACCTTCACTTTCAATTATGCAATCAATCTCCCGCCCGTTACTTTCACGCCAATACCAGATCAACGGACGTTTTCCCTGATGAACCATGGCTTTAATCAGTTCACTGATTACAAGGTTCTCAAACAGGGCTCCAACCAGGTAGTGTCGCGAAAGCATTCCCGGATCCTGAATCCTGAGAAGAGATGACGCAACTCCCGTGTCATAAAAGTAAAGCTTTGGAGCCTTGATTATTCTCTTGTTAAAATTCCGGTGATAGGGCTGAAGCAGGAGTATTATGTAACTGGCTTCAAGCAAAGACAGCCATGCTTTGGCAGTATTCACGGAAATTCCTGCATCATTGGCCAGAGAGGTCAGGTTAAGCAGTTGTCCCGTTCTTCCAGCACAGAGACCCAGAAATCCCGAGAATGACCGGAGGTTTTCAATTGCCCTTAGTGTGCGGATATCCCGTTCGATATATGTCTGCAGATAAGAAGGATAGAAATCATTCGGTTGAATCTTCTGATCGTAAATACGAGGGTAAAATCCATTAATGATCATTCTGGTTGGATCATTTTCCCCATAGGCAAGGAGTTCATTCGTGTCAAAAGGAAGAAGCACATTGACACTTACCCTTCCCGCAAGTGACTGGCTTATCTGATTATTCAGGAGAAAACTTTGCGACCCGGAAAGGATATACTGTCCGTTCATTCTCCTTTCGTCAGATACAACCTGAAGCCAGCTGAAAAGTGAAGGAAGATTCTGAGCTTCATCAAAAATCACTTTGGTCCCGGCCTCATTCAGAAATCCAATTGGATCAGCTGATACCATCTCCCTGATATCGATTCTCTCAAGATTAAAATACTTATACTCACTGAACGCATTTCTCAGAAGAGTCGTTTTTCCTGATTGTCTTGGTCCTGTAACAGAGACCACAGGAAACTTTTCAAGCATTCTTTTCAGATGTTGAACTATTCTTCTTTCAACTATCATTTTATGTTGTTTTGCATTTCAATTGCAAATATACATAATTTTTTAGAATACCAAAAGAGAATAAACCCTGCACCAGATGGCGGTAAACCTTGTGAAACCAAATCCGATACACGAAGTATCCGGACCCTGATGCCTTGAGACCTAAAATCCCCAGACTACCCCGCCCGAAACGGTGGTGGTTTTTCCGTAGAGATGCGACGGGTACCAGTCGTCACGACCCTCCACATTACGCATTGTCAGTGAGGCTTTAACCTGCACGTCGCCGGTGATGAGATAACTGGCTGAGAAACCCGTTGCGACATTCTTCCACTCGATTGTCTCCAGGTAGGGCAGCCCCAACCTGCTCCCCCCGATGCTCTGGTAATCGGGACCGCGTTCAGACCACTCATGCCAGAGGCGGAGGGTCATCGTCCTGAGAGGCCGATAATCGAGCGCCAGGAACCAGCTACGGCTGTTGTCTCGCAGCCAGTGACCCATGTTGTAACCCTGGTTCTCGTATGTGGTCACCGGCACAATATGCTGGAAGGTGAGCGGATAGGTGAAGGTGCACTCCGCCGTGAACCAGGTGTTGGGCAGGAAGCTGAAGTTGCCGGTGCGGAGCCCACCCTTCCACGAAAAGAAATTATAATCGGGAGTGGTGAACCTCGCCGTGGAGAGCTCATCGATGAAGAGGGTGCCGTAGAGATGCAGGTGCCTGATGTTGCTCGAGCTTATGTCTATGAACATCTGCGAGTTGCTGTTGTCAATGCCGGAGTTGACGCCGTGGTCAACCGACTTGTAAAAGAAAAAGGGCATGAAATAATAGGGCGACAGCCTGGGGTCAGACCATATTATGCTGTTCCCGATTGAGAGATACAACCCGGGAACAGGCCTGAAGGTGAAAAGGTTGGAGGAGATGTACTTGGTGTGGTAGACCTCGCGGTATTCAAGTCCGTATGCGTTTGTGGTCCAGTATGAGCGGGTCGAGTCGACCACCATTGATGTCAGCCATCCGTACAGCCACGTCATCTCCGCCCATTTCACCGGTTTGATGTGAAGCCTTACCTGCATGAACGACGGCGCCCTGCCGGAGAGGATGTTTGTGCCGGCATAGCCGCTTCCCCACACCGGGGAGTCTTTCAGGAATGAAACATCTCCCCAGCGCCACATGTAGCTTGCACCTCCGGTCATCTCGGAAAAATCGGTGCCGTTCTTGATGTGCCCGCCCCGTGCCCGGGTCAGGTATTCAGGGTCTCCCAGTAATGGCTCCTGATGGTTGTCCTGCAGCGCTGCGAAGAATGCAAGGTTGCGATAGCTCCCGTAAACCTTCGCGCCGTTTTTCCAGCTCAGGGAGGTCTGGCTCTGGTCTCCGCCCGTTACAGCTCCGGTGAAACCGAGTATCGGAGACACGGTGACACTGAAGAGGGAGTCGCAGTACTGTGCGGTGGCAGGATTGTAAACCAATTTCAGCCTTCCGTCGCCTTCGCCCGGGCTGTAATTCAAGAGCCAGAATACAAGCTCTTCCTGTTGCCTTCGCGTCAGCTTATCTTTGTGATCATCAGCCTGTTCAAGGCATTCGGCTATCACCATCCGCGGGTAAGGTTTCACCGCCCTGTTGAGGTCGATGATTCCATCAGCTGCCAGCTCGTCGAGGAAGAGGTAAACAGCCTCGTCGGCCACCGGTTCCGGAATGACCTGAGAGTACGATGTAATGCCGCAACACAATAACAGCAGTGTTAATAAAGTTCTTATGTATGTTGAATAGTTCATCTTTTGGACCTTTCACAAAGATAACGGTTGAAGGAGATTTGCAGTATTCTGTCGATAAACAAAGGGGGAAATGAATAAAAGCCGGTTCCGGGTATACACAATTACTGCTGATATTGTCATTCTGACGATATCATATGTCCTGATGACGATGCTTAAGCCGTCAGGTGTCAGGCATTACATTCCGTCGCATCTGACCTTCTTTCTGGTACTGGCACTTTTATGGATCATTGTCTCTGTGGCCAGCGGGAAGATAGGCCGGGGGAGGATCATCAACCTCCGTACTCTTCTGACACACGTGCTTGCCGCGAACCTCATCGCCACGAGTATTGCAGCGCTGCTGCTCTTTGCCCTGCGTGACCTGGGATACTCGAGGCAGGTGGTCTTCGGCACCGCCATTACAGCCACCATCGTGGAGCTTGCCTTCGGGGCCCTTTACATGGCCTTCAGGAAGGCGCCGCTGCTCAAACCTGCTCCCGAGAAGCTATCCGAGCGCGAGCTTGTGGCCCGCGCCCATTCATCAGCCCTTGAGGAGATCATTTCCGATCCGCAACTGACGATCCGTCTCCAGGAGGGGTGCTCACGCGAGAGGGCAGAGACGCTTTCGTCGATGGTGAGCATTGATGAGACAAAACGACTGGCAATAGTTTCGACCGCCGAGGCTTTCAACATACAGAACCTCGAGCAGGGAGACTACAGCTGCATCATCAACCTGAAGCCGATGAACAACATCACCGGGCTCGACACTTTCCTCGACAAGGTCAATGCGCGGCTGAAGGAGGAAGGTATTTTCCTCTGCTCTGTGGAGACGCTTGAGCAGCGTGCCCGCCGCCTGCAGAAAAAATATTCCTCCCCGGTTTATTATCTTATTGTGATCCCTGACTTCCTGATCACCCGGGTCATTCCGCGTCTTCGGATCACTAAGGGTCTGTGGGATTATTTTACCAAAGGCGCCAATCCTCCCTTCTCAAGGGCCGAGGTGCTCGGACGGCTGTGTCGCGCCGGGTTCACAATAAAGCAGGAGAAATTTGCCGGCGACATGCTGTGCATCAAGGCACAGCGCAAGTCAGCACCGGCGCATGCCAACGGCAACGGCTACGGGCTGATAATAGCCCTGCCGCGGGTGGGTCGCGACGGCCAGCTCTTCAACGTCTACAAGCTGCGTACCATGCATCCCTATTCGGAATACATCCAGGACTATGTGTATGACCATCACGACCTCGAGGAGGGCGGCAAGATAAAGCACGATTTCCGGGTGACAACGTGGGGGCGGTTCGCAAGGCGTGTCTGGCTCGATGAGCTGCCAATGATAGTCAATATCCTCAGGGGAGAGATAAAAATATTCGGCGTGAGGCCGCTCTCAAACCACTACTTCAACCTGTACGAAGAGGATCTGCGCGACAGGCGCATCAGGTACAAGCCGGGGCTGCTGCCACCGTACTATGCCGACATGCCTGCCGGGCTCGATGGCATCCAGCTCTCGGAGATGCGGTATTTCGATTCATGGGACAAAAACCCTGTCGGCACCGACCTGCGGTACTTCGCGAGGAGTGTATACAATATTGTGTTCAGGAGTGCACGGTCGGCATAAGACTGCCAAGTCTAAAGTCCATAAAGTCCGTAAAGTCTGTAAAGTCGGAAGATCAGTCCCGGTTTTCTTCAGTGACATTACAGTGACATCTTCAGTGACAT
>DZBJ01000038.1:11106-15555 GCA_022736275.1 Rikenella microfusus
TTCAGTGACATAATACAGGTCACAGTTTCCATCTCCGCCTGAATAGCAAAAGGCCACAGACTGTACAATCTGTGACCTCAATACTTTTTACTTGAAGACTTTATGACTTGAAGACTTTCGACTTTAAGCCTTTCGACTATTTTTGTTTTAGTTTGGCTTCCATGCTCAGGGTGGCGTGGGGCACGGCGCGAAGACGCTCCTTGCTGATGAGCTTTCCCGTCTCACGGCAGATACCGTAGGTTTTATTCTCTATGCGTACCAGGGCTGCCTGAAGGTGCTGAATGAACTTCAGCTGACGCTGTGCCAGCCTGCCGGCCTCCTCCTTTGAAAGGGTGGTGGCACCCTCTTCAAGTACCTTGAAGGTGGGCGAGGTATCCATGGTATCGTTGTTATCCTCATGGGTGATGCTGGCCTTGAGAACATCGTAGTCTTTCCTGGCTTTGTCGAGCTTGGCCATGATTATCTGCCTGAACTCATCCAGCTCCTCATCCGAATATCTTGTCTTTTCTGCCATGGCTACCGGTGTTAGTATTATGCGGCAAATGTAATACAAAATAATGATATATTCTGCAATATAATTCGCAGGCATTAGGGAGTAGGCAGTAGGCAATAGTCTGCAGTCGGCAGTCACAGTCGGCAGTCAACTTAATAACTGATTATCAGTTGTTTAAATTGGACGATGCAGAGCCAATAGCTCACGAAGAAGCAGCCAGATTGCAAGTGTGCCATTTGGCTACAGGGTACAATCTCCTTATTGGCTGCAGCCTTGATCTGCTGAAGGAAATTTATATTTACTCAATATGTTGAGTAAAATTACTCACAGCTCTGAGTAAATTGAACAGGCAGCAGATAATAGGCAATAGTGTCACAATGCTCACAGCATGGATGTCTCAGAGATAGTAATTTCGGATTCACTACTGCCTACTGCTTCCAGCCGCCGAAGCCTTGGCGAAGGTGGCCTATTGCCTAACTTTTATTAACTTTGCAAGCCAATAAAATCAGAGTACTTATATGTCGAAGAGATTTCCCGAATACAAGGGTCTTGACCTCCCGAAGGTGAACAACGAGGTGCTTAAGATGTGGGACGATGACGACACCTTCCGCAGGTCGCTCCGCAGTCGCGACGGCAAAGGCGAATTCGTCTTCTACGAGGGTCCCCCCTCAGCCAACGGCATGCCCGGAATACACCACGTCATGTCACGCGCCATCAAGGACGCCATCTGCCGCTTCAAGACGATGCAGGGTTACGAGGTGAAACGCAAGGCCGGATGGGACACCCACGGTCTGCCCGTGGAGCTGGGTGTTGAAAAGTCACTCGGCATCACCAAGGAGGATATCGGTACCAAAATCTCCGTTGATGAGTACAACGCCGCCTGCCGCAGGGATGTGATGAAGTACACCGACGCGTGGGAGGATCTGACCCGCCACATGGGTTACTGGATCGACATGGACAATCCCTACGTCACTTACGACAACAGGTATATCGAGACCCTATGGTGGCTGCTGAAGGAGCTCTATAACAAGGGGTTGCTCTACGAGGGCTACACCATTCAGCCTTATTCTCCAGCCGCCGGCACCGGCCTGAGCTCGCATGAGCTTAACATGCCGGGGTGCTACCGCGATGTCAAGGACACCACATGCATCGCCCTCTTCAGCGTCAAAAAAAATGATAAGTCGAAGTTCCTCTTCAGCGGCATCGACACCCAAGGAGTGAAGATAATGGCATGGACCACCACGCCGTGGACCCTTCCATCAAACACCGCCCTGGCCGTCGGTCCTGAGATAAAATATGCCAGTGTCAGGACCACCAACCCATATACCTCCGAACCCATCACAGTCATTTTAGCCGAGGAGCTGATACCGGTGATCTTCGCCCCGGACAAGAAGCTTGAATACACTGTCAACGGCACATACAAGGGTTCCGAGCTGAAAGGAATTGACTATGAGCAGCTTATCGACTGGGTTAATCCCGGCGAAGGGGCCTTCCGCGTCATCACGGGCGACTTTGTCACCACCGTTGACGGCACAGGGATTGTTCACATAGCCCCCACCTTCGGCGCTGACGACTACCGCGCCGGGCGCGAGCATGGCGTCCCTCCGCTGCTGGTGCTGATGTCCGACGGCTTCGAGGGACCGCTGGTAGACCGTCGCGGCCGGATGGTTCCGATGGGTGATCTCGACCAGGCCTTCATCGCTACCCATGTCAATACCTCCACCTATGGCCCGTTTGCAGGCCGTTATGTGAAAAACGAATACAATGATTCCCTGACCGAAGCCGACGCCACCCTCGATGTTGACATCGCGGTGATGCTCAAGCAGGCCGGCAAAGCCTTCCGTATAGAGAAGCAGATACACAACTACCCCCACTGCTGGCGCACCGACAAGCCCGTGCTCTACTACCCGCTCGACTCGTGGTTCATACGCACCACGGCGCTGCGTGACCGCCTGATAGAGCTGAACAACACCATCAACTGGAAGCCTGAGAGCACCGGCACCGGCCGCTTCGGCAAGTGGCTCGAGAACCTGGTCGACTGGAACCTGTCGCGCTCACGCTACTGGGGCACGCCCCTGCCGATATGGATGACCGAGGACCGCCAGGAGGAGATCTGCATCGGATCGCTGGCAGAGCTGAAGATAGAGATCACGCGCAGCATAGACGCAGGCTATATGACGCGTAACCCGCTGGAGAACTTCGTTGTGGGCGACAACAGCCTGGAGAACTACTCGCTGCTTGACCTGCACAGGCCGTACGTTGATGAAATCGTACTTGTAAGCCGCACCGGCAGGCCGATGCGCCGCGAGACCGACCTGATAGATGTCTGGTTTGATTCAGGCGCCATGCCCTACGCACAGGCACACTATCCCTTTGAGAACAAAGAGAATTTTGCCGAAATGTTCCCCGCCGACTTCATCGCCGAGGGGGTTGACCAGACACGAGGGTGGTTCTTCACCCTCCACGCCATCGCCGTGATGATATCCGATTCGGTATCATATAAAAACATCATTTCCAACGGTCTGGTGCTCGACAAGAACGGCAACAAGATGTCAAAGCGCCTGAGCAACGCCGTCGATCCGTTCAGCACCATAGATCAGCATGGCTCCGATGCACTCAGGTGGTACATGCTCACCAACGCCCAGCCGTGGGATAATCTTCGCTTCGATATTTCGGGAGTTGAAGAGGCGAAGCGCAAGTTCTTCGGAACACTTTATAATACTTACTCCTTCTTTGCCCTCTACGCCAACGTCGACGGCTTCACGGGGAGCGAGCCGCAGGTACCCGTTGAGCGCAGGCCGGAGATTGACCGGTGGATCATCTCGCTGCTCAATACCCTTATTAAGGAGGTAACGGAGCGGTATGACGATTATGACATCACCCCGGCTGGCCGCGCCATCTCCGACTTCGTTACGGAGAATCTCTCTAACTGGTACGTGCGCCTCAACCGCAAAAGATACTGGGGCGGAGGCATGGATGACGACAAGCTCTCGGCATACCAGACGCTCTACACATGCCTCGAGACCGTGGCCATAATGGCAGCGCCTGTCATCCCCTTCTTCACTGACCGCATCTTCACCGACCTCAACTCGGTGAGCGGGAAACATAATGAAGGCTCCGTTCACCTGGTGGCCTTCCCGTCTTATGATAAGAAGCTGATAGACAAGGCGCTGGAGGAGCGCATGGAGATAGCTCAGAAAATGTCTTCAATGATACTTGCCCTGCGCCGTCATGTTAACATTCGAGTCCGTCAGCCGCTGGCCAGGATCATGGTGCCGGCTTCCGACAGACATTTCCGCAAGAGCTTCGAGGCTGTGAAACCGCTGATTCTTGCCGAGGTGAATGTGAAGGAGGTGGAGTATGTCGATGATACCTCGGGACTGCTGATACGCAAGGTGAAGCCCAACTTCAAGCTGCTGGGACCAAAGTTCGGCAAGAAGATGAAGGAGGCGGGAGCGGCCATCCTGGCACTGACGCAAAACGAAATAGCCGAATTCGAAAAGAACGGCTCCCTGAACCTGCTGCTCGACGGCGAGACTCACACCATCACCACCGCCGAGGTGGAGATCATTTCCGAGGATATCCCCGGGTGGCTTGTTGCCAACGAGGGGAGGCTGACCGTAGCCCTGGACATTACCGTCACTGAGGATCTGCTGCATGAGGGTATTGCCCGCGAGTTTGTCAACCGCATCCAGAACATACGCAAGGAGAGGGGGTTCGAGGTGACTGACAAGATCAGGGTGGTGATTGAGGATCTGCCCTTTGTATCGGCTGCCGTCAGTAAACATTCTGATTACATTGCCTCCCAAACGCTGGCGCTGGATGTATCTCTGGCGCCTGCTTCAGCCATCACCGGTCCCGCTGCCCGCGAGACTGACATCGAGGAGCAGATGGTAAGGGTCCTCGTGGAGAAGGTTAAAGGTTAAAGGTTAAAGGTTAAAGGTTAAAGGATAAAG
>DZBJ01000038.1:15655-24218 GCA_022736275.1 Rikenella microfusus
TAAAGGATAAAGTCTGAAAGTCCTTAAAGTCTGTAAAGTCAAAAGTCAGGCAATTTGAGCCTCCTCCTGTGTCGGAGGCTCAATCCCGTACACGAAGTGTCGGGAAGGCAATTGTGACTGAAAATATCTGCCATTAGCAAGATACTTCTACCCCGTAGGGGTTATAGTATTGTAGCACAAACCACCGCTATAGTTATCTTACCCTGTAGGGGTTAAAGTATTGTAGTCCAGCAATTAACAACAATCCCCTACGCCGTAGGCGTTTGAGCATTGTAGATAAACACGCCAACACAATTATACCCCGTAGGGGTTATAGTATTGTAGCCGTCAATATATAAACACATTTCTACCCCGTAGAGCCTGCCCCGATAGTCGTTAGGCTTATCAGGGGTTTATAATATTTTATATTTTGACAATCAGATATTTTCCTTAGATATCCTCCAGGGAGAATGATTTGTAGTCGATCTGGTAATCCCCCAGTTTGTTAACCAGATTTTGGGCGCTTTTCCGCAAAACCGTTGGTCTGTAATTTTCTTTCTTCATCTTTACCTCGGCAATGAGGACTCTCCTGTTCATTTCATCAAGAGCCACGATATCAATCTCATTTCGGTTCCCTTTTTCCCAATAGCCTCCCACATATGTGTAATCGCCGGTCAGGGCAATCTTCTCTCTCAGATATTTTTCGAGGAAAACCCCGCTGTATGAACTGAAATCGCGCTTCACAACTTCCCTGACATATCTGTAATTACCTATCTCGAGTGCCCCGCGGTTCTTATAGACAAACCGGAACCAGAACGACAGGAAATTGTCGTTTATCATGTATCTCTGTATTCTTCCTCCGGGCTTTGCCAGCACAGGCCTGACACTCCGGATCAGCATGTATTCATTCTCCAGTTTATCGAGATGCCCGCCTGTATCCTTCTGCATTATTGATTCTATCTCCGGCCTTGACGTTTTTGATGATGAGATGAGTGACAAAATTGAAAAATAGGTACCATAGTCCTTGCCGAATTCTTCAATGAGTACATTCTTTCCTTCGTCGATTAGAAGAGAGTTCTCCCTGAATATTTCATCAACCATCGCTGAGATGGTAAATTTCTCTTTGTCAAAGAAGAGCTCGACATATCTTGCTGCGCCTCCGGTAACCGTATAAAAGGCCAGGATATCGCTATTTCTGATTTTCGGTAAGTGATCTGTCAGTAAATTTTTTATAACATCGACCCCGAATGGCCTGAGATAAATGCGTTCGTTGGCGCGACCAAACAACGGTTCTTTCTCATCCTCAAAAATCCTTTTCATCATTGAATAAACCGAGCCACACAGGACAAGGTTGATTTTTGCCCTGGACTTATGCAGGTCCCACAGCTTCTGAATTTCACTAAATACCGACTTGTTCACATTTAAGAACTCCTGGAACTCGTCGATAACAAGAGTGAAGTGCTTGCTCTCCGACAGTACCAGAAGGTACTCAAAGAGGCGGGCAAAACTGCTGAATTCCCCTAACACATTGATTTTAAGTCCGCGGTTTATCTCTTCAATAAAATCCTGACACAACAATATCTCGCTTTTTCTGACAACAAAAAGGTAGAGAAGGGGCAGATCCTCGAAAGCCTTGATTGTCAGTGTTGTCTTACCAATCCTTCGACGGCCGGTAATGACAGTCATCATTGCGGATTTTTCTGATCTTTTCCTTATCTCTTCGAGCATCTCCAGCTCGCTTTCGCGGTCAATGAATTTCATAACTGTTACGTTTATAAAACACTGCAAAGTTAAACAATTTATCGTAACCGCTGTTACCGTAACCGTTGCTACTATAAAGTTTCGATTAGTCTTAAATTTTAGTTTTTGTATCTTATCAAACTCCGGAAATTCACTGTTCACGAGTCCGTTCCGGGTAATGTACTGTTGTTCCGGGGATTCATTTGATCAAGAATCATTAAACAGCCAGTCCGGAACCTCCTAACAGGAAAGGCCTGCTGCCGGATGAAATAACATTTGATATCTTTGCACGACATTAACAATTGACGACATGTTTTCGGGAATAGTTGAGGAAGCCGCGCCGGTGGTGCGGATAGAACAGGACAGGGACAACATACACATAACTATGCGATGCTCGTTCACCCATGAGCTGAAGATCGACCAGAGCGTATCGCATAACGGAGTATGCCTCACGGTTGTTAAGAAGGCGGACGACACCTACACCGTCACCGCCATCCGTGAGACACTTGACAAGACCAACCTCGGGCTGCTCAGGCCGGGTGACAAGGTAAACCTGGAGCGCAGCACCCGCCTCGACGGTCGTCTCGACGGTCACATGGTGCAGGGACATGTAGATCTCACCGCCACCTGCACCTCTGTGCGCGAGGCGGAGGGGTCATGGTACTACACATTTGAATACGAACCCGCCTCGCCGGAGCAGATAACCGTGGAGAAGGGATCGGTCAGCGTGAACGGTGTGAGCCTGACGGTTGTCAACTCGAAGGATAAATCATTTGAGGTTGCCATCATTCCCTTCACCTGGGAGGTGACAAACTTCCACCAGATCAAGGCTGGCACCATCGTCAACATCGAGTTTGACATCCTCGGCAAGTACATCGCGAAGATTGTCCGCCAGATCCTCGCCAAGGAGTAATCAGGGCAGTTGTCCAGTCGGCAGTCTTCAGTCAGCAGTCAGCAGTCGGTGCTAGAGGCCGTAGGCCTACAAGTATTGTAGCTACAAATACCACAACTACTAACCTATAGATCGTAGACCTTATAGCATTGTAGCGGCAAGTGCTATAGGATAACCCTTAGGTCGTAGACCTTTAACTATTGTAGCAGAGAGAGCGACCCCATCACCCCGTAGGCCGTAGGCCTTCAACTATTGTAGCTACAAATACCACAACTACTAACCCATAGGCCGTAGGCCTTTTATTATTGTAGCCATGCAAGCCATCTGAACAAAACATAGGTCGTAGACCTTTTGACTATTGTAGGATTGCACGATGCAACATTTTATATCTTTGCCATCGCAAATGGTTATGAATAACAGAAAGATAATACTTGCCGTCACGGGTGCCAGCGGAGCGGTGTATGCCATCAGGCTGCTGGAACGGCTGCGTGCACTCCCTGAGCTGCCGGCCGAGACAGCCGTCATCTTCACCGGCAATGCCGAGGAGATAATGCTCCACGAGACCGGCACCAGGTACGAGCCGGCAGGCACAGAGAAACTCTGGGACAACAACGACTTCAACGCGCCTTTTGCATCAGGATCATCATCATATGACACCATGATCATCTGTCCTGCCTCAATGGGGATGGTGGGACGCATAGCCCACGGCGTCTCCGACGACCTCATAACCAGAGCCGCAGACGTGATGCTCAAGGAGCGCCGCCGCCTGATACTCGTCCCCCGCGAGACACCATACAGCCTCATCCATCTCACCAACATGAAGCTGCTGACTGAAGCCGGGGCAGTAATCTGTCCTGCAACTCCATCATTCTACAGCCGGCCGCAGACTATCGATGAACTGGTGATGACAGTCATCGACAGGGTGCTGACGCTTGCCGGATTCACCATTGACACATTCAGGTGGAATGAGGATGACAATCCAAACAGATAGGTTTTACTATTAGCTCAACCAGGTGACACAACAAGAACTCCGTAAAAGAATAGTTTTTGCCAATGACGCATCGCGACGGAACGAAGAGGGTTCCGCAAAAGTATAGAATTAATTATGGAGAAACCTCCCGTGGGACAGCAAGCATTACATAAACGTATAAAGTCGCTGCTGCGGCGCCATCACCTGCTGAGCATCGCCACCGTCAGCGAGCGGGGACCGTGGTGCACATCGTGCTTCTTTACATGGGATGAGGATGATAACTCTCTGATCATCACCACCGACCCGGCTACAAGGCATGGTGCGGAGTTCCGCAGTAATCCCCAGGTTGCAGGCACCATCGCCCTGGAGACAAAGCGTGTGGGTCGTATCCGTGGCGCCCAGTTCACCGGCACCGTCAGCGAACCGGAAGGTGAAACCCTGACTCGCGCCAGAAAAATCTATCTCCGCCGCTTCCCCTTCGCCGCCCTGGTTGACCTTCACCTCTGGACCATAACCCTAAATTATATCAAGCTGACAGATAATCGATTAGGATTCGGGAAGAAAATTATCTGGCCAACCTGACGCTACAATACTTAATGCCCTCCGAGCAATAGGTTTATTCATGCATCTTCGACTACAATACTTTATGCCCTACGGGCAATAGATATAGGCAAGCATAAACAACTACAATACTTGATGCCCTACAGGCAAATAATATATTTATATCTCAGTTCTACAGTACTTTATGCACTACGTGCAAGAATTGGGGAACTGCCGGCTGAAGACTGCCGGCTGAAGACTGAACAACTGCCTTTTTAATTAACTTTACCGGACGATGATCGACCACTCAACCATAGAACGAATCTTCGACGCTGCCCAGATCACCGAGGTGGTGTCTGAGTTCGTGTCGCTAAAGCGCAGAGGGGTCAACATGCTGGGTCTCTGCCCGTTCCATAACGAGAAGACCCCCTCGTTCACCGTCTCCCCCGCCAAGGGCATCTTCAAGTGCTTCGGATGCGGCAAGGGAGGCAACGCCGTCAACTTCATCATGGAGCATGAGCACCTCTCTTACCCCGAGGCGCTCCGCTGGCTGGCGAAGAAATACCACATAGAGGTTGAGGAGAAAGAGGTCACCCCGGAGGAGATCGCCAAGCAGAACGAACGCGAGAGCATGCTCGTCGTCACACAGTATGCCTCCCGCCAGTTTGCCGAGAACCTCTTCCACGGACACGAGGGGATGGCGCTGGGCCTGTCATACTTCAGAGAGAGGGGCTTTGCTGACGCCGTCCTCCGCAAGTTCGAGGTGGGCTACTGCAACGAGAAGCGTGACGACTTCACGCAGAAGGCCATAGCGGCAGGCTACCGGAGTGAGTACCTCGTCGCCAGCGGCCTCACCATCGACAGGGAGGGCTACCTCTTCGACCGCTTCGCGGGACGAATCATGTTCCCCATCCACTCGCTCTCGGGGCAGGTGCTGGGTTTCGGAGGCCGAATTATCAAAACAGATCCCAAGGCCGCCAAGTACGTCAACACGCCTGAGACGGAGATATACCACAAGAGCCGTATCGTCTACGGCATCTTCCAGGCGCGGCAGGCCATCACCAGGGAAGACCGCTGCTACCTTGTGGAGGGCTATACTGACGTCCTCTCCATGCACGAGTCAGGCGTTGAGAACGTGGTGGCCAGCTCCGGCACCGCCCTCACGCAGGAGCAGATACGCCTTATCAAGCGCTTCACACCCAACATCACCATGCTATACGACGGCGACCCTGCCGGCGTAAAAGCCTCAGTGAGAGGCACTGACATGGTGCTGGAGGAGGGTATGAACGTACGCATCGTCATGCTACCCGAGGGCGAAGACCCCGACTCCTTCTCCAAAAAGAGCTCCGAGGAGGAGTTCCGGCGCTACCTGAAAGATAACGAAACCGACTTCATACGGTTCAAGACCAGGCTCCTTCTTGATGAGGCGCAGAGCGATCCCGTCAGACGTGCCAACCTGGTGCGCGAGGTGGTGCGCTCCATAGCCGTCATCCCTGACCAGATCACCCGCACCGTCTATGTCAAGGAGTGCAGCATGCAGCTCAGCATGCCCGAGGAGGTGATCCTCGACGAGGTGCTGAAGCTGCGCAAACAGCAGTCGTTCCGCGACCGCAACGCATGGCCCGTGCAGGATGCCCTGGTGAGCCCGCAGACAACGGCGCCCGGGCAGCAGAAGAAGAAGGAGGAGACTTCGCACTACTCCGAGCAGGAACTGCTGCGTCTCCTGATACGCTACGGCTCCGTGGTGCTGTCGCGCCTTACCGACAAGGAGACGGGCACGGAGACCATCACCACCGTGGCTGACTACATCATCTCCCAGATAACCGAGGATGAGCTTGAGTTTGAAAACCCCCTCTTCGCTTCGATCTTCTCAGAGATAAAATTCAATGCGTCACAGGGACTGGTGGCCGGGGAAAGGCACTTCGTGCACCATCCCGAACCTTCCATCAGCGCCATCGCTGTTGACATGCTGACCGAGCAGTACACGCTGAGCCGCATCTGGAGCTCGCGCGGAGCCTATGTCGAAACCGAGGATATGAAGCTCAGGGATATTGTTCCTGACGCCGTCCTGAAGTTCAAGAGCGACAAGATCAAGATAATGCAGAAGGAGCTGCGCAGGGCGATGACCGAGGCTGGCGATGACGATGAGAAGGTCTCCACCCTCCAGGAGAGGTACAAGGCGATGACTTCGCTGCAGAAGAAAATTTCGACGGGACTCGGTGGCCGGATCGTCTTATGATGACAGCGCAATGATCTTTTTCTTAACTTGTGAAAAATTTCTGCTGTCATGAGACAAATCCTTACTGTCGTCATAACATTGTGTGCGATGACCATCATCACCGCATCATGCAACAGAACAGACAAGGCCGCCAGTGTGCCCGCTCCGGTCTTCTCAACCCATAAGCCTGAAACTGTCGGTAAAAATAAGAATATCAGAGAGATATACTATGGCCTCCTGACGCCGGTTGAGGTGTGCAACATCTTCGAAAGGCTCGGTATCAGGTACAATGACACCATCATCCTTCCTGCCGAAAACCGCGACCTGTACATGAGCAGCTACAAGGCAGCCATGAACCTCGGTGTCTACGGCGTCGACATGGGTTACATGAAGCTGTTCGGGGTCAACAGGCAGACTGTCAGTTATTTCAGTACCATACAAACCCTCAGCGAGCGGCTGAACATGCCCGATACCTTTCTCTCCGATGCCATCAGGAGCCTCGATGCGGATATCAGCGATGCCGATTCACTCACCGGGCTGATGAATGACGCCTACGGCAAGATAGACGAACACCTGCGCCAGGAGGGCAGCGAGGGCACCCTGGGGCTGATGCTCATGGGCGGATGGATAGAGGCGATGTACCTCGCCACGCAGCTGGCCTACGACCCGGCAGACCCTGATCCGCAGGTGGTGGGTAAGATTGCCGAGCAGAAGTATTCGCTGATATCACTGCTGAGCTTCATGAAGAACTATTACGATGACCCCATGGTCGTCTTCTACACCAAGAAACTGAAGTACCTCAATCGCTGGTTTGATACATTCGATATCTATTACCAACCGGGGGATGTCACCATTGACACTCTCCGGCAGGTAATCACCACCACAGGGACGGAGATGACCGTCACCGTGGGGACGCTGAACGAGATACGCGATTACGTGGCGAAGCTCAGGACTGAGATCACTGCTGTCTGAACAATATTGTGCGGAGAGGCGCCGGGCCGGGATTACTGAATCATGAACAACATTTTGCGGAGAGGCGCCGGGCCGCGATCACCGCTGAGATCACTGCTGTCTGAACAACCTGAGAAACATATATCATGAACCGTCGTCTTATCATTGCAACGGCTGTCATTGCCGTCATCGTCATTTCCTGCGGAAAAGGTAAAAAGCCGGATGAGGGCGCCACCCTCCCGTCAGCCGTCACCGCCATTGACAAAGGCTTCAGCAGCTTCATTGCAGGCTATACCTCCGGGGTGGTGCCTGCCAACAGTTCACTGCAGGTGGTCTTCACCCCGGAGTTCGCAGCAACCATAGACCGCAGCCGCACACAGGGCCTCTTCTCCTTCACTCCTGCTGTAAAGGGTACTGCCGAATGGGCCGATGACGTCACACTGGTCTTCACGCCGTCTAAGCCGCTGCCTCCCGGAACATCCTTCCATGGGACCCTCGACCTCGGCAAGCTCGGCCAGGCGGAGGAGCGCTTTCGCCTGTTCCCCCTTAGCTTCCGGACCGTTGAGAAGAACTTCACCGTCACTGTTAATCCTGTTACCGTGGATCCTCCTGACGGAAACACCTATACCCTCACCGGCGCTGTTGTGACATCCGATTACATTGACGGGACAGAGGTCGAAAAATACCTTTCCGCCCGTATTGGCAGGCGCGAGGAGAATATCATCTGGGATCACGACAACAAAAACATCCACTCCTTTTCAATAGAAAAGATAAGCAGGGATAAGGAGGAGCGTCAGCTCACCGTGGCATGGAACAGCAACGCCTTCGGCGTTAAGACGAAGGGAGAACATATCATCACCATACCTGCCTCCGGGGTCTTCACTGTGACTAACATCAGGATCAACGCCGGCGACAGCAAGAGCATAGAGATCTTCTTCTCTGACCTGCTCGATGCAGGTAACGAGCTCGATGGCCTGATCACAACGGAGCCCTCCCACCCGCTCTCTGTCAGCGCCGAGGGCAACAGGCTGCTTGTCATCCCCGGCGACAATATTGTCGGGGAGTTGGAAGTGACCGTTGACGGCTCGCTCCGCAACACCCGCGGTGAGAGACTGGGGGAGCCGGTAAGCAGAAGCATCAACTTCAACCCTGTAGCGCCGGGGATCAGGTCAGCGGGACGCGGTGTCATCATGCCCTCCTCGGGCAGCCTGGTCTTCCCCTTCATGGCGGCCAACCTCAGCGCCGTCGATCTCACCGTCATCAAGATCTTTGA
>DZBJ01000120.1 GCA_022736275.1 Rikenella microfusus
CAATTCACTCAGAGGGTAAAATTGATGAAACATAAAAGCACCGGTAAACAGATCACCACCATAGAGACCACCACCGATAAAATAACCGGGCGCGGTGGTATACCATTCATACTGAGATATTTAGAAAAGATCAAGCTGTTTCATCTTATAGACCGGCTGCTTGGGGATGTGTGGGGAAGCAAGAAAGGCAAGGGCAGCGGGTTTATACTGCGGCAGATACTGGCAAAGATGATAGATGGCAGTGATTTAACGATACAGGGATTTGACCGGTTAAGCAAAGATGAAGGATATGCAGGGGCACTGGAAGTCAGTCAGGAGGAGATGCTGTCCTCCCATACGGTAAAGAGATTTTTCAAGAAGTTCAGGGGGGCACGGTACAAGGTGTACCGCAAGGTGTTGCTGGAGTTATTTGTGTGGCGGCTCAACATAGTGAAGCCGGGGATCATCGTGCTTGATATGGATACGATGGTGCTGGACAATGATGATGCGCAGAAACGGGAGGGGGTGTCGGTGACCTATAAGAACCGGAAGGGGTATCAGCCGCTACAGATAAGCTGGGAGGGCAAGATCGTGGATGCGTATTTTCGGCGGGGCAGCGCACATTCAAACCATGGCACTGATGTAAAGACCATCATAAAAGAGGTCGTGCAGTTGATACGCCGGCGGTATCGCAGGGATGTGCCGATTATTGTGACCTCGGACAGTGGCTTTATGGATGAAGACAACTTCGGGTATTTTGAGAACGAGCTGAAGATACACTATATTTGTTACGGCAAGCAGTATGAAACGGTAAAAGAGGCAGCCCGACAGGCACACCGGAAGGGCTGTGAGACCTACAGAAGCAGCAATGCTCAGTGGGAGTACCATGACTTCATGAGCAAGCTTGACAGTTGGGGAACGCAGCGCCGGACGATATATACCCGACTGGTGAGGAAGGAAAAGCAACTGCTTCTTGATTTTGTGCGGCCCGATTCAGTGCTGTATACCAACATAGGAACAGACCCGGACCTGACGCAGCAGCTTAAAACAACCGGCAACCGTGAATATCTTAAGGCCGACAAGATCATAGCGCTCGCCCATGGCCGGGGGAAAAGTGAATTGACCAACCGGTCATTTAAAGAGTTCATCGGCCGGGAGCAACTGCCGTTCAAGAATTTCGGGATGAACGGGGCATATTATTATATGCTGGTGATAGCGCATTTTTTATATGAAAGCTACAAGGAAGATGTATCCAGAGATGTCGTACCGGTGAACAGTTATGCGACAACATTTCGCCGCACGCTGATAGATTTCGCAGCCAAGGTGGTGAAGGAGGCAAACCGGATCAAGCTGCTGGTTACACAGGCGCTATGGGATAGGTGCAAGATAGAACAGCTATGGAATCTGTGTAATAACCCGATACCGTTGCCGGAGGGGTAGCGGGAAAATTGACGGTATAATTGTGTAGCATAAAAACAGAACAAAAAGCTGACACCAGGGGGCAGTGTGCTCAAAAACTGAGCAGTTGTTTTGCGGATAGCGTAACAGGATTGGATTTTAAGAAAAAG
>DZBJ01000121.1 GCA_022736275.1 Rikenella microfusus
CAGCGGGCCCTACCGGATGAACGACCTGATGCAGGGAATCCTGGGCACTATCAACTATGATAACGGCAAGACGATTCATCTCCAGATTTTTGAGGGCGAGCAGACAACATCTGAAAGCCTGCTCTACTCCTGTCATCCGGACAGCAAAAACAGATCTTATGGTACTGCCCGTTTCACCAGGTTGCTACCGTTTGATTTTAATGGTGAGCGCTGGACCTTGCGCTTTACCCAGACAGGTGGCACTTTAGCAGCCGTGGAGTACCTGCGGGTATGGATCACCCTGTTCAGTGGTCTGACCATCAGCCTGCTGCTGTTTTTCCTGATTCGCACCCTGCAGAACAGCCGTGCTGAGGCGTTGCAACTGGTGGAAGAGCGGACAACAGAGTTGCAGCAGGAACACCATAAGCTGCTTGATGCCCAGCGTGTCGCCCAGCTTGGAAGCTGGCACCTTGCTATGCCAGAAAATATCCTCTCCTGGTCAGATGAGACCTACCGTATCTTCGGTTTACCAATTGGCACACCACTCACTCTTGAAGGCTTTATCAATGCTATCCACCCAGATGACCGCGAGCTGGTTGTCTCAGCCTGGACAGCTGCTCTCTCCGGTGCTCCCTACGATATCGCACATCGTATCTGTGTGGGTGAGCAGGTTAAATGGGTGCATGAACGGGCGGAGATCGTCTTTGATGAACAAGGTCAGCCGCTTTCCGGCACGGGCACGGTGCATGATATTACCGAACGGCTTGCTGAGCGTTTGCGGCTACAAAGCATAATAGCCGGAACAAGAGCAGGTACATGGGAATGGAATGTACAAACAGGAGAAACCGTTTTTAACGAACAATGGGCTGGAATTATTGGCTATTCACTGGATGAACTAGCTCCTGTTTCCATTGAAACCTGGATAAAATTTGCACACCCTGATGATTTAGAGAAGAGCAATGAATTGTTGCAGAAGCATTTCAGCGGAGAGTCGGAGTATTACGAATACGAATCCAGGATAAAGCATAAAAACGGCCACTGGGTCTGGGTTCTGGACAGGGGCAAGGTAGCTTCATGGAGTGGCGAGGGGAAGCCGTTATGGATGTTTGGTACTCACCAGGATATTACCGAACGCAAGCAGGCTGAAGATGAGTTGAGGCAAGCCAAAGAGGCCGCAGATAGTGCCAACAGGGCCAAGAGTGACTTCCTGGCCAACATGAGCCATGAGATCCGTACCCCGATGAACGGGGTTGTGGGCATGGCTCAACTGTTGCGCTTTACCGAACTGACGCCGGAGCAGCAGGAGTATCTGGACAGCATTGAGACCTCTGCAGACAACCTGTTGTCGTTGATCAACGACATACTTGATCTTTCCAAGATAGAATCCGGCAAGGTAGAGCTTGAATTTACCGACTTCTCATTACGGAAGGCGATACAGGACATCATCCTCACACAGAAATCACGCGCCTTTGAAAAGCACCTGGAGCTTACACAGATACCAGCTTCTGACCTGCCGGAGGTGGTTGGCGGAGATCAGTTACGGATAAAGCAGATT
>DZBJ01000122.1 GCA_022736275.1 Rikenella microfusus
GTCAATAAAGATGGGATCATCGGGAATGGCCAGCTTTTCCGGATCGGGGAAATACCTGAGCATGAACCAAAGGATCATATTCCTCGCCTGCAAATTGTAATGAGTGTACATCGTCACCTTGCCGAAGAGGTACCTGATCTGCCGGTGGTCAATGATGATAGCACCCAATCCATCCCACAGGTTATCAAGAGCATAGAGACTCTTGCGACCCATCGCGGCGCTCTGGTACTCGGGTCTCACGAATGATCGGCCGAGTTCCATCGTATGGGGCAGGAATTTTCTTATGAATTTCATAGAAAAGGTGAAGTAGGCTGAAGAGGCGAAACGGTCAACCGAGAAATTCTTTTCCTTATGTTCCGGAAAGATGAAGCGATAGCCGCCGATGATCTCGCGGTTGTCAGGATCCCAGATAATCAGCTGTTTCTGCGGATAGTCCGGATTGAGGTCGTACTCATCAAGGTCGAGCGACTTCCCGGTGCCGCCGCCGGCATGCCTGAAGGTGAGCTCGCGGATGCGGCCTATCTCGTGCATGAGCAGAGGTGAGGTGCGGTTGTCAAAGAGGTATACCTCGTTGTTGGCGTTGTTGGTTTTTCTCAGGTAACCAATACGCGCCAGTTCAGCAACCAGCTCATCCACCGGCACCGCCTCACCTAGCGGCTCCATCGCATCATGTGACATCTGATTCTCCACAGAGGAAAAGAATTGAGGAATAAAATTAAGAAAAAAACTGATTAGCCGACAGCGTTTCTTTTCTGCAAATTTTTAGTTTTCGGGTGAACCATATCAGCCGGGAGCATATTTTCTCTGCAGGCCGCATTTTTTTTCACGAAGCACATCAGCCCACAGCGTATTTTTTCTGAAGGCTGTAAGTCTTTTCACGAACCACATCAGCCCATTCCTGGGGGCTCCTCGACTTGTCGAAGGTCTGCCAGGGGATGGCCTCGCCGAAGTAAACGTCGATATCCTTGCCCTTCTGTTTGTACATCTCGTCGGCGAGATAAAGCATTTCGATATTCATTTTTAAGCCAAGGAACTGCCTGATGTTGGCGAGGTTATAGAAGAAGGAGCTGTTGCGTCCCGCGAAATAGCACGGCACGATGTCACGCTGGTGTTGCACGGCCTTGACAATAAAGCTCTTCTGCCATTTCAGGTCGGTTATCACGCCTTTTTTCTTTCTTGAGCATAGTCCTGCGGGGAAGTTAAGTAGCTGGTAGTCGGAGGCGTAGGCTTCCTCAATCAGTTTTGCGGCCTCGCGGCCGAAGGTGCCGACCTTATTCACAGGCAGAAAAATATCAGAGTAGTTTTCAATGTAAAGGAGGATGTCGTTGACCGGAAATTTTATTGCCGGGAAGTGTTTGGAGAGTTCGCTCATGAAGACCATTCCGTCGAGGCCGCCGAGGGGGTGGTTGGAGACGAAGATGTTACGCCCGCCGGTGGGAAGGTTCTCAACGCCGTGAGCGCGGTAGCGGATGCCCATATATTCAAGAGCGGCATCATTGAAAGCGTGTCCGCGGAGATGGCTGAAGTT
>DZBJ01000039.1:0-13597 GCA_022736275.1 Rikenella microfusus
CTGCTGCTTCTCCCGCAAGGGATCACGAGCGAATGAAATGAGTGAGTAATCCCTTTGATTATATAGCAGAGCCAAACACCCTCCCGAGTATTAATTTATATACTAACTTTAAGAAGACTCCATTTTCTTTAACAGAATACCAAAAACCATCCTATGAAAGTTAATTGTAACCTGAAGATAATGACCCTGTTGTCACTACTGGTGATGACGCTTGTCTCATGTTCCCAGGGGGAAGGAACAAGGGGCGAACAGGCAAAATGGAAGAGGTATGCAGATAATGTAACAATCATACGCGACAAATGGGGAGTAGCCCATGTATACGGTAAGTCAGATGCCGATGCGGTCTTCGGGATGATCTATGCCCAGTGCGAAGATGATTTTAACAGGGTTGAGGTTAACTATATCAACTCAATGGGTCGGATGGCTGAGGTCGGGGGGGAAGGTTTTATATACAACGACCTGAGGATGAGACTGTTCATTGACCCGGAAGTTGTCAGGAAAGAGTACGACGAAAGCCCCGCATGGCTTAAAAAGCTAATGAACGCATTCGCCAGTGGCGCTAACTATTACCTCTACACTCATCCCGAAGTTAAACCAAAGCTCATCACCCGTTTCGAACCATGGATGGCCCTTACTTTTACAGAGGGGAGCATCGGGGGCGATATCGAAAGTATCTCTGTTGCCCGGCTCCGGTCATTCTATGGCCCGGAGACAATAACTCTAAATAACCTCCCTTATTATCAGGAGGAAACAACTGAACTGGAACCGGCAGGGTCGAATGGCATAGCCCTGGGCCCGTCAGTCACTGCCTCAGGCAAGTCAATCCTTCTTATTAACCCGCATACATCTTTTTATTTCCGGCCTGAAATCAAAATGGTCTCGGAAGAGGGCCTGAATGCCTATGGAGCCGTTACCTGGGGACAATTCTTTATCTACCAGGGATTCAATGAGAAATGTGGCTGGATGCATACCTCCAGCCAGGCTGATGTCATTGATCACTACAGCGTTACTGTTGAGGAAGAGGATGGAAAATATTTCTACCGCCATGGCGATGTTCTCAAACCGGTAACTGAGAAAACCATTGCCTTACCATATAAGGACGGAGACAAGATAGCTGTCAAAGAAGTAACAGCTTACTATACACATCATGGTCCGGTTATACGTGAAGAGGACGGCAAATGGGTTGCTGTAAAACTGATGGTGGAGCATATCGATGCCCTGACGCAGTCGTTTATGCGCACAAAGGCGACAAACTTTGAGGAGTTCAACAGAACTATGGAACTGAAAACGAATTCTTCAAACAATACCGTCTATGCCGATGCTGACGGCAATATTGTCTATTACCACGGAAACTTCATGCCAAGAAGGAGCCCGGATTTTGACTGGAGGGGTACCATCGATGGAAACGATCCCGAAACAGACTGGCTGGGACTCCACGAGATCGGGGAAATGATAGTAATTAAGAATCCCGGGAACGGATGGATTCAAAACTGCAATTCAACTCCTTTTACAGCAGCCGCCGAATTCAGTCCGAAAAAAGATGACTACCCCGCATATATGTCTTACGATTCTGAAAATGCGAGGGGAATACATGCTGTAATGGTTCTCGGAGACCGCAGAGATTTCACTATTGATAAGGTAATTGAGGCAGCATACGACTCGTATCTTCCGGGATTTGAGGAGATGATTCCTGATGTGATAGCAGCTTATGATGCTGTGTCAAAAACTGACAAGGCTATAAGGGAAAAACTGAAGGCTCCTGTTGAGGCTCTGCGGAACTGGGATCTGAGGTTTTCGGTCTCTTCCATACCGATGTCGCTGGCATACTATTACTATATAGTACAATCGGCACGGCCTGGAGCATCCGGCGGAGAGGAAATATCCCCTGAATCGAGGGAGAAACAGCTCTGCAATGCCCTTACCAGGGCTGTCGACAACCTGACAGCTGACTTCGGAACATGGGAAACACAATGGGGCGAGATAAACAGATTCCAGAGACTGACAGGTGATATAGCTGGCAAATTCAGCGATGAGGAACCAAGCATACCTGTTGGCTTCGCATCTGCAAACTTAGGATCGCTTGCAGCATTTGGTGCAACTACTTTCCCGGGAACAAAACGGATCTACGGAACCCGTGGCAACAGCTTCGTTGCAGTTGTTGAATTTGGCGATAAGGTAAAAGCAAAGAGTTCCCTTGCCGGAGGGGTAAGCGGTGACCCCTCTTCACCCTACTTCATGAACCAGGCGCATATGTATGCCAACGGTGAGTTTAAAGACGTTTTATTCTACCGCGAAGAGCTTGAAAAAAACAGTACCAGGATATATAACCCCGGCAAATAGAAAACAAAGAATAAAAACAGATGGGCATAACCGGTCAAATAAACAAAAATGAGTCTTTCATGGAGGTGAAGGAAGAGATCATCCTGATGCAGTTCTTGCTTCAGAATATGAAACATAAAAGCCGTGATAATGTAAAGTCACTCCTGCGCAACAAACAGGTCCTGGTTAACGGTGAACCTGTTACACAGTTCAACCATGAGCTTAAGACAGGCGACCAGGTGGCAGTCAGAGCCGAGCGGAAGGCTGACGGTATCGTGGCGCGCAATATGCGCATAGTCTTCGAGGATGAACACATCATAGTCATAGACAAAAATGCCGGACTGCTCTCAATGGCCTCCGACAACGAAAAGTATCTCACGGCTTACAATATCCTCAGCAACTATGTCAAACAGCAGAAGCCATCAAACAGGATCTTCATTGTGCACCGACTCGACAGAGACACTTCGGGACTGATGATGTTCGCGCGCAGTGAGAAGGTGCAGAGCCTTCTGCAGCGCGACTGGAAGCATAATGTCACCGCCAGGACCTATGTTGCTCTGGTGGAGGGAGAGGTAACCGAACCGGAAGGGGTGGTAAAATCATATATCTACGAGAGCAAGGCACTGGTGATGCATTCCACACGCAATCCTGAAAAGGGCGACCTCGCCATCACCCGCTTCAGGAAACTGAAGAGCAACACGGATTATACGCTTCTTGAGATCATGCTGGAGACCGGTAAGAAAAACCAGATCAGGCTGCACATGCAGGAGCTGGGTCACAGCATCGCAGGAGACAAAAAATACGGCGCAACCACCAGTCCCATCGGAAGGCTGGGGCTCCATGCCAGCGTGCTCGCATTTATCCACCCCCTCACCGGGAAGGAGATGCGGTTTGAGTCAAAGGTTCCGGCGAAATTCCGGCGAATGGTAAAACTCGACTAGAAAAGCTTGTATTTTTTCCGTGTCTCACTCAGGCCACAACTCTGCTCCCTAGAAAGGCCAGAAGTTATTGTCATACCATACCTCTTCCCTCAGATCCTTGTCAATCCTCATCAGCCATTTGTGGTGTCCCCTCTCCCATTCGGCCAGCATTCGGTAGAGCTCCTTCTCATTGGTGTCAGAAGCCGACTCGGCACGTGATGAATAGAGCTCCACGGCCTTCGCCTCAAAATCCATGGCGGCGCTGATTGCTGCAGCTTCAAAGCCTGCTGCACTTATCTGACTCTTCATCTCATCGGAAAGGACCTTCCTTGCCACCTCATCAGGAGTGTTTGCGGTCTGAATTGTGACGTTCAAAAAGAAGCCTTTGGTCTGGTAGTTCCTGTACTGTTCCGACAGAAAGCGAATGTGCTGTTCTTCCTCGTCGGCGATCATTGTAAATATCCTTTTTACGGCATCGCTCTTTGTCTGGATAGCAATGCTGGAATAAAAGGCTCGTCCCCTTTGTTCAAGCAGGATCGCCTCTTTCAGGATGTCAGTGGTACTTTTCGTCTCCATTCTTTATTTGGTTTATTCAGTCATAATTTTGCTGTTTAACAATTCACCGGGATATTGTTCCTTTGGTCCGTCTTCAGTCTGAAGGTCTCAGGTCTGAAGGTCTGTCGCTGCGCTCCGTCCTGCGGTCATTTTTAACCGAAGCCAGAGGACTCACTACTGCCGCCCACCCTGCAATCTGGCTGCTCGCGGTAATGATCCGCCAGCTGGCGGACCATTACTACTCGCTCGCCCCTCTACTCCCTAGAACGTCTGCATCGCATACAGCTTCATGTAAATGCCCTCCGGATTCCTGATCAGCTCCTCGTGGGTACCGTACTCCTGAATGCGCCCGTCCTCAACAACCACTATTATGTCTGCGTGCTGTATGGTCGAAAGCCGGTGTGCAATTATTATCGATGTGCGGTTCTCCATCAGCTTCAGCATGGCGTCCTGTACAAGCCGTTCCGACTCGGTATCAAGTGATGATGTGGCCTCATCAAGAATGAGTATCGGCGGGTTGGCCATGATGGCCCTTGCTATGCTGATCCTCTGTCTCTGCCCTCCGCTGAGCTTGTTGCCGCCCTCGCCCACAGTATTCTGATATCCTCCGGGTGTCTCCATGACAAATTCGTGGGCATTGGCAATCGATGCCGCCCTTTGCACGCTCTCCTCATCGGCCTCCTCATCAAGGGCGAAGGAGATATTATTATGAAAGGTGTCATTGAACAGGATTGCCTGCTGGCTAACTATCCCCATCAGGTGACGCAGATCCCTGATGTTAACGTCGCGCAGGTCGGTGCCGTCAATGAGCACGGTTCCACTGTCAGGATCGATAAAGCGTGGTATCAGATCCACCAGGGTCGATTTGCCGCCTCCCGAGCGGCCAACGACAGCCACCGTTTGACCCTTCCTGATGGTAAGGGAGACATCTTTCAGAACCGGCTCATGGTTATAGGCAAACCAGACATTCCTGAACTCGATGCTCTCCCCGAACTCCTTCATCCTGACCGCATCAGGCTTCTCCCTTATGGTCTCCTCGGCATCCATGACCTGGTTGATGCGGTCAATGGAGGCCATCCCCTTCTGAATATTGAACCATGCGGTGGAGATAGCCTTGGCAGGCTGTATGATCTGCGAGAAGACCACCACGAATGCAATCAGCTTGTCAGGCGACATGTTTCCGGTACCCTTCAGCGCGAGCATGCCCCCGTAATAGATCACTGTCAGCAGCACCACCGTTGAAAGAAACTCGCTGACCGGATGCGCCAGGTATGCTCTGCGTACCACACGCCGGAAGGTGTTGGTATACTTCTCATTTGCCCTGGCGAACTGCCCTGTCATCTTTCCCTCTGCATTGAATCCCTTGATGATGCGCAGTCCGGTCAGTGTCTCCTCAAGCACTGACAGAAGCCTCCCCAGTGCCTGCTGGCCTTTAAAGGAAGCGCTCTTGAGAGACCTGCTGATGCGGGCAATGGCCCAACCGCTCACCGGCAGCATCACCAGCGCGAAGAGTGTAAGATGAGGGCTGGTGACAGCCAGGTAGGTGACAAAAATAATTATCGTGAAGGGATCGCGAAACATCATTGACAATGATGCCATCACTGAAACCTCTATCTCCTGGACATCATTTGAGACCCTGGTCATGAGGTCGCCCTTGCGTGCCTCGGAGAAGTATGAGAGTGGCAGCCTCAGTATCTTATCATATATCCTTTTCCTGACATCCCTCACCGTGCCTGCCCGAAGGCTGGCCATACAGTTGTTGGCAAGGAAGACCAGGAGGTTCTTCAGGAAGCTGGAGAAGGCAAAAAGGATGACCACTACGAGGAGGGTCCGCATCTCACCATGCCTGGCTATCTGTGAAGAGAAGAACCAGTCAGCCAGGTCGCTGAAATACTTCATTGTAAAAGAAAACGGACCCGGATGGGTAGTCTCCCCTATCCTGCTGAAGAGTATCTGGAGGAAAGGCACTATTAGAGTAAAGGTAAAGAGAGCAAAGAATGCACTCAGGATATTATACCCCATATTCTGCACTGCAAGCCATTTATATGGCCTGAGATACTGCAGGAGAATCTTAATGCTCTTCATGCTTTCCTGTCAGAAACCGGTATAATTAAAAGGAGTTACAGCCTTCATCTCATCCTTGACGGCATCACTAATATCAAGAGTCTCTATGAATTTCTGTATCGTCTCCTGCGTGATCTTCTCATTGGTCCTGGTGAGTGCCATCAGAGCCTCGTAGGGTTTGGGGTAGCCATCCCTGCGCAGTATGGTCTGCAGTGCCTCGGCGACCACCACCCAGTTCTCATCCAGATCGCTCATAATCTTTTCCTTGTTGACAATGAGCTTTGACAGCCCCTTTTTTACAGACTTCCAGGCAATGAGCGAATGAGCCATGGCCACACCGGCATTCCGTATCACGGTTGAATCTGTCAGGTCACGCTGCAGTCTCGAAACCGGCAGTTTTGAAGAGAGATGCCCGAACAGTGCATTGGCCACGCCAAGGTTACCCTCGCCGTTTTCAAAGTCAATCGGGTTGACCTTATGAGGCATGGCTGATGAACCTATCTCCCCTTGCACAATAGTCTGTTTGAAGTAGTCGAGTGATATATAGCTCCACAGGTCACGGCTCAAATCGATGACAACGGTGTTGATACGTCTCAGATTGTCAAACAGCGCTGCCAGGCCGTCATAATGCTCGATCTGTGTTGTTGTCTGCTGTCTCTCGAGTCCCAGCTGCTCATTCAGCAGTCTGTTGGCGAAATCCACCCAGTTGACGGAAGGGTAAGCCGCTTTGTGCGCGTTGAGGTTTCCTGTGGCACCGCCGAACTTGCCGCTGTATTTTGTCATCATCAGGGTCATAAGCTCAGACCCGAGCCTCTCGTTGAAGACCGCCAGCTCCTTTCCCAGCCTGGTGGGGCTGGCCGGCTGCCCGTGAGTGCGTGCCAGCATTGGCACATCAGTCCACTCCTCTGCCATCGCTTCAAGGATTTCGCGCAGGGTAACCAGCATAGGTGTCATCACTTCCCTAACCGAGTCCCTGACAGCCATGGGTATGGCAGTGTTGTTTATATCCTGTGATGTGAGGCCGAAATGCACAAACTCTGTCCATCTGCCAAGACCAAGCCCAGAGACCTTCTCCTTGACAAAGTACTCCACGGCTTTAACGTCATGGTTGGTGACAGCCTCCTTCTGCTTGATGAATCCGGCGTCGGCAATTGAAAAATCACGATACACCGATCTCAACTCCTGCTCCTTCCCGTCCGGAAAACCTGCAAACTGAGGCAGGCGGGCCTGTGAGAGCGCAATGAAGTACTCCGTCTCAACCAGCACACGGTAGCGCATCAGTCCAAATTCCGAATAAAACGGGATAAGCTCCGTAACCCGCTCACCGTAGCGGCCATCAACCGGAGAAATTGCCTTTAAACGGTCCATGATATTATTTCCTCACCGTGATTTGATCATTCAAACACAAAACAAAAATACTATTTTGTACTGGTGTAAAAAAATTGAACCTTTGCATTTATCTTCATGCGGAACGAATGAGATGGAAAAGATAAGGGTATCGGCAGTCAAATACATTAACAGTTATCCGTTTATGATAGGCCTTCTCGACGGCGAGGTGGCCCGGATGATAGACCTTGAGGTATGCCATCCCTCCGAATGCGCTGACAGGCTCATTGCCGGTGATACGGATATCGGGCTGATACCGGTGGCAATGATCGCCTCAATGAAGGAGTATCATATTGTGAGCGACTACTGCCTGAGCACCGATGGCGAGGTACGCACCGTTCTGCTGGTAAGCAACACCCCCTTCGAACAGGTAACAAGGATCTACCTCGACTACCGTTCGAGGAGCTCGGTGACTCTGTGCCGGATCCTGGCGTCAAAAGCCTGGAAGCGCAATTTTGAATGGCTGCCTGCCCCGGAAGAGTTTGACATAACGGCCATGAAGCCGGAAGAAGCGGCTGTGATAATCGGTGACCGCTGCTTTGAGTATGCACATTTGTTCTCATTCAGGCTTGATCTGGGCCTTGAGTGGAAGAGATTCACGGGTCTCCCGTTTGTCTTCGCGTGCTGGGTATCAACGAGGGTACTTCCTGAGGATTTCACCTCTTTGTTCAATAAGGCACTCAGTGAAGGCCTTGATCGCAGGAACGAGGCTGTCTCATTGCTGAAGGAGGGTACTCCAGTCACCCCGGAAGAGGTCATCTATTATCTGAATCACAACATCGACTTTCGTCTCGACAACCTTAAGAGAGAGGCCCTTACGAAATTCATCAACTATATTAAGGAACTAAAAATAAATCCATGAATAAGCTCTTTGCCAATCTGATTGCACTGCTCTTCATCGCTTCTTTCACTGTCACGGCAGCAGAGGCACAGTCGGGTCCCGACACCACCACGCTTGTGTACAAGGTCAAAATTGACAAGATGATAGCAGCTCCTCTGTGGCGCAGCGTGAAGAAGAGCTTCGTTGAAGCCGACACCCTGAACGCCGACTTCATACTGATCCACATGAACACCTACGGCGGGCAGGTTGACATAGCTGACTCTATGCGCACCCTCATCCTCAATTACCCCATCCCGGTGCTGGTTTTCATTGACAACCAGGCCATCTCTGCCGGAGCGCTGATAGCCATCTCTGCTGACAGCATCTACATGAGGCCCGGTGCCAGCATAGGTGCGGCGACGGTTGTTGATCAGTCCGGGGCAAAACTGCCTGACAAGTACCAGTCGTTCATGCGCGGGATGATGCGTGCCACGGCGGAGGCCCATGGCAAAAAGCCCGTGGTTAAAGAGGGTGACACCACATGGGTATGGCACCGCGACCCGGAGATAGCACAGGCGATGGTTGACCCGTCAATAGTATTGCAGGGTATTGTCGATACCGGTCAGGTACTGACGCTAACAACCCTTGAAGCAATTAAATACGGCTTCTGCGAGGGAGAGGCCACAACTGTTGAGGAGGTGATAGCCATGGCCGGAATAGAGAATTATACAATCAGAGAGCTGAAACTGTCAGGTGTTGACAGGTTTATAATGTTTCTGATTAATCCCATTGTGTCAGGGCTGCTGATTATGCTGATCATCGGAGGTATCTACTTCGAGCTTCAGTCGCCCGGCGTGGGATTCCCCCTTGCAGCAGCGGTCTTTGCAGCCCTGCTCTATTTTGCACCGCTCTATATTGAAGGAATAGCCGCCAACTGGCACGTGATGATCTTCATCATAGGGTTAATCCTGGTAGCGGTGGAGATATTCGCCATACCCGGCTTCGGCGTTACAGGCGTGCTGGGTGTGATAGGCATTGTGACAGGCCTGGCATTTGTCATGATTGACAAGATTGTCTTCAGGTTCGGTCCCTCCGGTGACGGTGTCAGGGAGGTGGTGGGGGCCTTTTCCATTGTGGTGCTGGCCGCATTCCTGTCTTTCGTCCTTTCGCTCTGGCTTTCCAGGAAGCTGTTTGCCCCGAACAAGCTCTTCGGAAGCCTGGCGCTGGAAACATCTGTCAACCAGGCTGACGGATTTGTGAGTTTTGACACTGAAAAACTATCAGCCCTCGTTGGAAGCGCCGGCAAGGCCCACACTGTCCTGCGTCCTTCGGGAAAGGTGATGATTGGCGACGAAGTCTATTCTGCCGTTGCTGAGACCGGTTTTATCTCCAGGGGAACAGATATCATTGTCAGAAGGGAGGAACAGGGTCAGCTCTATGTGGTTGAGGCCGCCAAGGCTTAACATGCCATGGGTCAGATAACCGTCAGACATTATTCGGAGGGTGACTTCACGGGCATTATGGAGCTCTGGACAGCAACCGGCCTCAGCAGGCCCGAGAGAGGTGACGATGAGCCCACGGTTGAGCGCAGCATCGCACTCGGAGGCGCAATGCTTGTGATGTGCGATGAGGAGGCCGGCAGCAAAATAACAGGCACTTCCTGGATGACCTTCGACGGCAGACGCATCCACCTTCATCATTTCGGGATCAGCCCGGCATACCAGGGAAGAGGACTTTCACACCTGCTGCTGAAGGAATCACTCAGATGGGTAAAGGAAAAGGGATATCAGGTCAAGATCGAGGTGCACAGAACAAACAGGAGAGCAGTGCAGCTGTACAAAAGGGCAGGATTTGAGTATCTCGGCGACTACGACGTATATATCATCAGGAGTATTCAATCGATTGAACTTTAAAATGTTAAAATAACCTTAAAGAGACTTTATAATTTCCCAAATCCATAATTTTTGAGTATATTTGAAGAAATCTATCCATATAAAATCATGGCACGAACAATTACTTTTTCAGATCTGAGGAAGATCAAGGACCAGCTTCCTGACGGGAGCATAAGGAAGATAGCTGATGAGCTTGACATGTCTGAGGAAACCGTCAGGAATTATTTCGGAGGCTGGAACTTCGATCGTGGGCAGAGTGCCGGGATCCACATAGAAAAAGGACCCGAAGGGGGTATAGTCACCATAGAAGACACAACAGTACTGGACCTGGCTGAAAGTATGCTGCCACGCTGATTCACAACCCGACAGGTGACAAAAAGCAAAAGTTCTTACTTTTGCTTTTTTTTACATCCGGAATGCAAAACGATTATATCACCGCTGCAGAAAAGAGATACATGAGCATCCTTGAGGGAGAGTGCAGGAGACTCTTTGCCGGCACAGAGATGCCCTCGCATGACCATCTGCACCATGAGCGTGTATGGATGAACACATCACTCCTGCTCGAGCGTCTGTTCGATGCCGGGGTGGTGACTGACCCGCATCTTCCCTCCAAAGCCATCATCGCGGCATATTTTCATGATACCGGACTCACGGTGAACCCCGGCCCTGATCATGGTCGCGAGAGCCGCAGCTTCTGCGCCTCATTCCTGGGCGACTGTGACTTCAGTCCTGAGGAGAGGGAGGAGATTCTCAACGCCGTTGAGAGGCATGACGACAAGGAGTATGCCGCGCCATCAGGCCCGGCTTCCCTTGAAGCCATATTGGCTGCAGCCGACGACATGGATGCATTTGGCCAGACCGGCATAGAAAGATATACCGAGATCTATTCAATGAGGGGAGTTCCCCCGGAGGAGATGGCGGGACTGATCATCCCCAATGTCACGTCACGCCTCCGCCATTTTGAGTCCTCCTACCATATGCTCCCTGACCTCGTCGCGGAACAGAGGATGAGAGCCGCAAGAGTAACCGACTATTTCAGAGAAAAGATAAAATGAAAAAGCAACTACTGGCTTCCCTTGTTTCAGTAATAATTGCACTGAGTCTCGCAGCCCAGGAGAGGAATGCTGCTCCTGTGCTCAGGTATGATGAGAACCATAGCCTCACATGGGAGGAGGCGATCAGCTTCTATACCGACCTTGACGCCCGGTACCCTGAGGCGAAACTGATTGAGATGGGCATGACCGATGCCGGCAGGCCGCTCCATCTGTTCATCATTTCAGGTGACGGGGAGTTTGATCCGGAGACAATCCGCCGCAAAGGGAAAGCCATTGTGCTTATCAACAACGGCATCCACCCGGGTGAGCCCGAGGGGATTGATGCCAGTGCACGTTTCGCTGCAGACATCCTTTCCAACAGGGAGGGAACGAAGAGATACCTCCGGAACTGCACGGTGGCCATCATCCCGGTCTATAACATAGGAGGAGCCCTGGCCCGCAGCAGTTACTGGCGCATTAACCAGAACGGGCCCGATGAGAAAGGGGCCCGGCGCAACACCCGGTTCCTGGACCTGAACCGCGACTTTGTCAAGCAGGACTCACGTGACGCCCGCGCCTTTGCCGCCATATACAGCTATCTTGACCCGGATGTCTTCCTTGACACACACACCACCAACGGCTCGGACCACCAGTTCACTGTCACGCTCATAGCCACCCAGCCGGAGAAGATGCACCCTGAAATGCAGGATTTCTTCCGGGGACGGATGCTTCCTGAGCTTTACGACCGGATGAAAACGGCACAGAAGAATGAGATGGTGCCATATGTACAGTACACAGACAGAGGTGAGATAAAGACCATTATCGGTTTTGAGGAACATGCATACTATTCAACCGGATACTCAGCGCTCTTCAACTCCTTCGGATTCATGACCGAGACCCTTGTCTATAAGCCCTATCCTGAACGGGTTGAGGGAACGCGGCAGTTCATCTCCGAACTGGTAAGGTACACCTCGCTGAACCATAAGGAGATTCTCAGGCTGAGGGCTGAAGCCAACCTCCTTACCCTGAATGCAGGCGAGTATGTGCTTGACTGGGAGCAGGACACCACACGGTGGGACCTGATCGAATATCACGGATACAGTTATGAGGAGACCCTCACCCCCATCACCGGAAGGAAGACTGGTTTTTATAACCACGAAAAGCCCTACACAGACACCATAAGATACTACAACTACTTCAATCCCTCTGTCACTGTGACCGTCCCGAAAGCGTATATTCTTCCCTTCGCGTGGGAGGAGGTCATTGAACGGTTGCAGGCCAACGGAGTTGTGATGCGGCAGCTGCAGAATGACACGACCATAGCGGTTGAAACCTATTATATTGACAGTTTCGAGCCGGCAAAAAGGGCAGTGCAGGGTCATTACGTCAACAGCAAGGTGCAACTGCGTGCAGTGACACAGGAAGTTGACTACCTCACGGGTGACTATATCATACCCCTGAACCAGAGGGCGAACAAGTATATTGTAACGATGATGGAGCCGCTTAGTGAATCCGGGTTCTTCACCTGGAATTTCTTCGACTCGTTCCTCGAGGGCCAGGACTGGTATTCAGTGTGGGGATTTGAGAGCCATCTGAAGAAGCTTCTTGACCATGATCCCGAACTGAGGGCTGCCTATGACAGGGCCCGAAGCGAGGATGAGAGAATGGCTGCCGACCCGGTTGTACAGCTACAGTGGCTTTACCAGAACACACCGGTATCCGAACTTGAGAAAAGAACACGGTTATATCCCGTTGGCAGGATCATGCAGGCAGGTGTTGATATTCATGACAATAAATGAGTCTTCATGACAGGGAAAGATCTTAGTGCCACATATGACAGCGAGGAGTTCCGCAGGTACGGTCATGAAATGATAGATATCCTTGCTGACTATCTCAGGGAGACTGCCTCACGCAGTGAGATGCCGGTGCTTGGGAGCGGTGAGCCTGATGAAATGGCCAGGGAGTTCGACTTTGACAATCCGGAGAACCGTGACCTGCCCCTCGGCGGATTCATCAGGAAGGTTATTTCCGGCATGAATCATCTCCATCATCCGCGCTTTGTGGGCCACCAGAACCCCCCGCCGCTTACGGCGGGCATCATCGCACAAATGTGTACTACCCTGCTGAACAACGGGGTGGCCGTCTTCGAGATGGGCCCGGCCGCAATGGCAGCCGAGCGCAATGTGATAAGGTACATGTCACGGCTAATTGGCTTCGGTGGTGATGCTGACGGCATCTTCACCCACGGGGGGAGTGCAGGCAATATGACAGCGCTCCTTGCGGCTCGCCAGTCGATGAGCGAATACAACATATGGGAGGAGGGGGTCAGACATGACAGACCTGCAGGCATCATTGTCTCAGACCAGTCGCACTACAGCATCTCCCGCAATGCCAGGGTGATAGGTCTCGGAGGTGGATCGTTGATACGCATCCCGTACGACAGCAGTTACGCGATGCAGACAAAGCTCCTCAGGCAGACAAAGCAAAAGGCGGAGGAGAAGGGCATCAGGGTGATATGCGTGGCTGCCAATGCCTGCTCCACAGCAACCGGCACATATGATAACCTGGAGGAGATCGGTGCTTTCTGCCGTGAGAACAATATCTGGT
>DZBJ01000039.1:13697-16249 GCA_022736275.1 Rikenella microfusus
ACATATGATAACCTGGAGGAGATCGGTGCTTTCTGCCGTGAGAACAATATCTGGTTCCATGTTGACGGGGCTCACGGACTGGGGGTTCTGTTTTCAGACAAATACCGGCACCTTGTCAGAGGCATCGAAGCGGCTGATTCCGTGGTCATCGACTTTCACAAGATGTTGCTGACGCCCGGACTCAATACAATGGTACTCTTCCGTAATAGAGAGAGCTCATATGAGACATTCGCCCAGAAAGCAGGTTACCTGTTTGACAGGCATGACGAAAAGGAATGGTTCAACGGGGCCAGACGAACTCTGGAGTGTACTAAAAGCGCGCTTGGAATCGTGGCGTGGGCAGTGATAAAATATTACGGCGGCGAGACACTGGGCAGGTATGTAGAAAGTCGCTACGACCTGGCCCTGAGGTTCTCTGAGGCTATCAGGACTGAGAGTGACATGGAGCTGGCAGTGACCCCGGAATCAAATATCGTCTGTTTCAGGTACGCTCCTGCAGGATACAGAAGCGCGAAGCTGAATGACCTGAACAGGATGATCAGAAAGAGAATAGTAAAGAGCGGTGAATTCTATCTCGTCCAGACTGAGCTTGAAGGGTCTATCTGGTTGCGCACCGCACTTATGAATGCCATGACAGATGATAACGACCTGCACCAGCTGCTGGATTCAGTTAAGCGGCACGGTGCAGAGATTGCATCCGGAACTGTCACAGAAGGGAGTTAATCACTGTAATATTATAGTGGGGGCTTGCCCGGGTAGTATCAGGCAGAGACCGAAAGACGATATCTACCTGACAAAGAAATCGAGCACCGTTTCACCGGCCAGTCGTGCAACCAGGTTATCACCCTTCCGGACCGGTCCCACACCTGATGGTGTACCGGTGAATATTAGGTCACCGGTCTTCAGCGTATAAAATTGTGATACATATGAAATTATATCGGCAAAGCTGAATATCAGGTCTGAGGTATTGCCCTCCTGCCTTGTCTCGCTGTTCACCTCGAGGGTGAAGCTGATGTCAGAGGGGTTTGGAAACCGTTCTGCCGGCAAAAATGTGCCGACGGGCGCCGAACCGTCAAATGTCTTTGAGAGTTCCCATGGGTGACCGGCCTGTGAGAACTTGTTCTGGAGGTCGCGCGCCGTGAAGTCTATCCCAACCGTCAGTGCATCATAATAGCGGTGTGCATAGCGGCTGTCTATGCCCTTTCCCAGCTTTGAGATCCGGAGCACCACCTCAGCCTCGAACTGCAGATTCTTTGAGAAATCGGGAATGAAAAACGGCTTGTTCTTTTTCAGCAGCGCAGAATCAGGCTTGAGGAAGATCATCGGTTCCGGAGGAAGCGGACGCCCCATCTCGGCCGCATGCTTCCGGTAGTTCAGTCCAACGCAGATTATTTTCATAGGGTTGTCAGGCTTTCCCGAACGAGCGAACCTTGATGGCAGTGAGAACCTGCTTGGTATTCAGCGGAAAATCGCCGTTCATCATCCATGAATAGTATGAGGGCTCCTCTTTAAACACCATCTCAACAGGCTTTCCCTTGTGCTTGCCGAAGTTAAAGACCTCCACACCCTGTTCGTTGAAGACAATACGTCCTGCCAGATCAGCATTGTTGTTGAATGCGCTGAATGAAGAGAGCTTTTCTATGTCATTCTCAAGGTCAGGATACCTGTCGAGTTGTGCCTTGAGTATTTCATATGTGGCAGCAGTATCTGCCTGTGCGCTGTGAGCGTTTTCGAGCTCACGCTGGCAGTAAAATTTATATGCTGCGCTGAGTGTCCGCTGCTCCTTCTTATGAAAGATAACCTGCACGTCTACATACCTGTGCCGTGCCGGATTAAAATCGACATTCACCCTCAGAAACTCCTCGCACAGAATGGGAATATCAAATTTCATCGAGTTGAATCCTGCCAGGTCACACCCCTCCAGGAAGGCAGCGATCTTCTTTGCAACATCCTTGAAGTGAGGCTCATTAGCCACATCGGCATCACTGATGCCGTGTATGCGTGTTGCCTCGGGTGATATTGGAATGCCCGGATTGATCCTCAGGGTAAGCCACTCTTCTGCTCCACCCGGGGAGACCTTCAGTGCGGAGAACTCCACGATGCGGTCAGAAGCGATGCTCACCCCCGTGGTCTCGAGATCAAGTATGACCAGGGGTTTTCTCAGGTTAAGCTCCATATTTTCAGGTGTGTCAGGTGTTGATCATCATCGGCATGAGAAGCATGAGGAGGTCCTCCTCTTCATTGGCTGCCTCAGCCGGGAGGAAGAGACCTGCCCTTGTTGGGTCTGCCAGCTCAATTACAACATCCTGTGATGCAATGTTCGAGAGTATCTCAATCAGGAAGACCGACTTGAAACCTATCTCCATGTCGTCACCCTCATAGAGGCACTTGTGACGTTCATAGGCCGAAATGGAAAAGTCGACATCCTGTGCCGAAACGGTTATCTGGTTGGGGGTGAACTGCAGCTTGACCAGATTGCTGGCCTGGTTCGAGAAGACGGAGACCCTGCGCAGGATATTGTAAAACTCCAGCCTGTCAATGCGCACCTTACG
>DZBJ01000039.1:16349-19317 GCA_022736275.1 Rikenella microfusus
GCCGTTATCTCCAGTTCATTGCCGCTGATGTTGAACAGAAAATTGTCAAGGATCGGAAGGGTATTCTTTGAACTGATCACCCTGCTTATCGCCTGCAGATGACCAAGCAGGTCTGTACTTGAAACAACAAATTTCATATTGTCATTATTTTAAGTTATCCGGAATTATCTTCATATGAACCGCCAACTCATTGATTTAGTGAATTGTCTGCTTTACAAGCCGGTTTATCAATATTACAAAAAAAAATCATACCCTCAAACAAATTTATTTCACTGAAATATAATGCCTCCGCCTGAGCCCCGCGTAGGTAACTCCTGCAACGATTATGACAATCACCGGCGCCAGGGTGTTCACAAGCTGCCACATGGTCCGCTGACTCCTGATCATGGACTGATTCAGGAGCCTGGGCTTGATCTCCCTCGAGCGCATTTCTATCAGGCCGTTGTCATTTACCAGGTAATTGATACAGTTCACCAGGAAGTCCTTGTTGCCGAAGGTCTGCATTGTGTACCTGTCAAGGCCCAGGGTGAGCGGCTCTGCCACTCCACCTGACCAGCTCACCTCATTCCTGATGATATCTCCGTCAGCCACGACGATCATTTTGGTCGGCTTGCTCTCAGTCAATATGTCTCTTCCTGCGTCTCCCATGATACTCCCGGTCATCCTGTTGGTGAAAACAGAACGGAAGGTGCCCTCAAGAAGCACCGCCACCGGAACCGTTCCGGCAATGAACATCTCCTGCGGTATGGTCTCGTCAGCCTCCTCAAGTGATATCACCAGCGGTGGCGTCACTGTGCGGGTCTGGCCGGATGAAGCAAGCAATATGCTCTTTTTAATGCCCGGGTCACGGCCAACAGTGTCAACGGTACCGGCGAATTCAGCCTTCACCCTTTTGAGATTGTGCGTCACAGGGTGCGCATCGGACGGCCTCAGCAAAGGGTAATATACCCAGGGGACAGGCACATACTGGGCTTCACCTCCGGGATTGGTAACTTTCAGAGGGATGAGCACGCAGTCGGCATCCTGTATAATGACAGGATTGATCCGTGCCCCGTACCTGAAGAGCATGTCACTGAAACTGAGAGGTTCATACAGAGCCACTGTGGAACCGGCCGTAAGGCTGTCAGCATTTACCTTCACCTCTTCAGCCAGCCACAATACACGCCCTCCGTTCATGATGTACTGGTCAATGATGAACTTATCCTTCTCATCAAAAGGCTTGCCGGGAGCTGCAATTATTACAGCGGCATAGCGGTCTATGATGCCCGGTTTGCCACCAATAATTCCCCTGTCAATATTATAGAACCTGGCCAGCTCAAGTGTGAGGTCAGCAACATAAATCTCCTCCAGCTCACCGTGACCCTCAATGAATGCCACTGAATGGACAGTGTCGGCTGTGGCAGTGTAAATTGCCTGTATGATCTCATACTCCAGTCCCTCTGTTGAGTGCAGAAGGTTCGTCTCCGCTGGAAGGGAGGGATTGTTTCTCAGGAAATTGACAGGTATAACCGTCTCTCCGGAGGTGACGGTGAGAGACGGGAATACTTTTTTCTGCGTCCTGCCTCCCTCGCCGTCGGAGGCCATTACGTTGACGGGCATCAGGCCGCGACTCATGAGAAGCTGGTGGTACTGCTCACGCTCCGTGCGGTCTGATGACCGCGAGGGGTTGATGAAGTCATAGGAGACCTTGCGGCCGGATGTGATCCGGAACTCATCAAGATACTGTGCAGCGCTGCGCCTGAGCTTCCTGAAACCGATGGGCATCTCGCCGTCGAGAAAAATGTCAACCTGAACATCCCTGTCCAGTTCCTTAAGTATCTTTCTTGTAGGCTCCGCCAGGGTGAAGCGTCTGTCTTCGGTGAGATCGACCCTGATATGAAGCAGGGAGATGAGGATACAGACCACTCCCACTGCAGCAGTTATTGCAAGGGGCTTTTTCAGTGAACTGCGGTGGAGAGTCAGCCGTGCCGCCTCATTGAACAGAACCGTCACAAAAACAAAATATGCCACATCGCGGATATCGAGGACTCCCCTGCTGATTGACTTGTATTGTTCGTTGATGCCCAGCGCCGAGACCTGCTCACCTATAGATGAAAGTCCCGGCACCAGTGAAAGCGAATCAAACCCCGTGAACATGATGAATGAGAGCACGGCAGCGGTGATGAAGGCGATAACCTGGTTTTCAGTGAGTGACGAGGCGAAGAGTCCTATGGCAGAATATACTGCTGCCAGTAAAAGCAGTCCGATGAACGATCCGGCTGTAGCTCCCCTGTCGAGGTTGCCGGGTGTCTCTCCAAGAATCCAGACGGAAATCACAAACACAACAGAGGGCAGCAATGCAAGCAGCACCAGTGCCACCGAGGCGAGGAACTTGCCGTAGATAACGGCGCCATCGCTTAGCGGGCGCGACCATAAGAGTTCCATGGTTCCCGCGCGGCGCTCTTCGGAAAAGAGCCTCATTGTAACGGCAGGAACGAGAAAAAGAAAAATCCACGGCGAGAGGACAAACAGCGTGTCAAGGCCGGCATATCCGCTGTCCAGCAGATTCCACTGACCCGGCATGATCCACATTATAAGGCTGTTTGCCAGCAGAAATACTATTATGACAATGTAGCCTGTGAGCGAGCTGAAAAAACCTGCTATCTCCTTTCTGAAGAGAGTGAACATAACTTAGAGTTTGCTGTAAAAATATCTAAAAGTTTCATGGCCTCACCGGCATGCGGGTATTTTTGATGTCTGTTATCGTTGTGCCCGGGTAGTAGAAGCCGATTATTTTATCATAGGTCACCTTTTTTTCCGCCATGTTCCTGGCGCCGTCCTGGCATAGACCCACACCGTGACCGTATCCCCTGCCGCTGACCAGTATGCTGTCGGTTGCCGCTGTCAGGGTGAAGAATGCCGACCGCAGTCCGAATCTCAGCCTGATCTCTTCACTGGTCAGGTGTCTTCCCGCAACCGACCGATCCAT
>DZBJ01000039.1:19417-23686 GCA_022736275.1 Rikenella microfusus
ACGATGAGCATGCTGTCGCGGTCAATGACCACCTCTCCTTCCGTTGAATGACAGGCATCGATGATGGGCATTTCACTGATGAGTCCGGGACAGACCTGGCAGTGTGTGTCATCACAGAGGTTATAGCCGTCAAGCATATGCCTGTTGTAATTGCGGTAAATATAGGTCCGTGCCACAACCGCCTGGGCACGGAAATAATCGGGAGGACCGTATTTGCCCGCCTCGGCACGAACCACGCCGGGCAGATAGCTCTCTATTGAGGTTAAGTTAAGTATCTGAAGCGATCCGGGAAATGATTTTATTTTCAGAACACCATCAAGCTCCTTTGCAGCCTCCTCCCTGCCCGGAGCACGCAGCCTGAATTCAGAATTGCCGGTGACAGGGGTAAAGGCAAGGGAGTCAGCCGTGCCCGAATGGCCTGACAGGGTCATGAATATCACCCGGTCTTCATGGCGAGTGACTGCTACTGTTTCGCCGCCGGCCAGTCTTATGCTTTCTGACATATCGCCGGAGAGAAGATACTCCCCCCGGACAGGGGTAAATACTACTGTTACGGGCCTGGTACGGGCGAATATTCGTATTGAGACCTCACCCCTGGTTGTGATCGGCAAAAGGGCAACCAGTATGGCAAAAACTGCTCTTATCATCTTTTTGCAAGTGGTTCATGAAGGTTTCGCACCATATCTTCCGCAACCCTCGAAGAGGCGCCGCTCTCTCCCATGATCTGCCGCAGTTCACGGTAGTCTCTCCTGATTATTTCATGCCTGAAACCTGTAGCGATTATATCCTGAAGCTCAGAGTGGAGTCTGACCTGTGTCAGGTCATCCTGTATCAGCTCCCTGACCACCTCCCTGTCCATTATAAGGTTTACCAGGGAGAGAAACCGCACCCTGACAAATCGTTTTGCAAGGGAATATGTCAGTGAGCTGGTCCTGTAGCAAACCACCTGCGGCACATTGAAAAGAGCTGCCTCCATGGTGGCTGTACCTGACGTCACCAGCGCCGCCTCTGCAACAGAAAGGAGATCATATGTCCTTCCGTTTATCTTCCTGACGGGATTCGATCCGATTATCCTGTCATACAGCTCTGCCGGCAGGTGGTCCATTGCTGCAACAACGAACTGGTAGTCAGGGAAGCCTGCAGCCACACTTACCATTGGTGGCAAAATCTTGTTCACCTCCTGCTGTCTGCTTCCTGCCAGCAGGGCAACTACCGGTCTCCTGTCTAAGCCGAGGGAGGCCTTGAGGGAATCACGGTCATGAGCCATGGTGTGCCATGACTCTACGTGATCAACCAGCGGGTTGCCGAGGTAGGTGACGCCAAAGCCGTGTCGGCGGAAGAACTCCCTTTCAAATGGGAATATTATGTAGAGTCTGTCGACATATTTCTTCAGCTGCGTGACCCTTCCCTCACGCCAGGCCCATACTTTGGGTGAAATATAGTAGAATACCCTTATGCCCATCTTCTTCACATAGCGGGCAATTCTCAGGTTAAAGCCCGGGTAATCGATGAGGATCACAACATCAGGTCTCATTTCTGCTATCTGGTTGCGACACTCTCTGAAGTTGGCCTTTACCTTGCGGATATTCACCAGTACCTCCCATGCTCCCATGAATGCCGTTTCATTGTAGTGCTTGAGCAACCCGGCACCCGCCTCCCTCATGAGATCGCCTCCCCAGCATTCAATCACGGCATCGCGATCAGCCATCATCAGGTTTCTGACAAGGTTTGAACCGTGAAGATCACCTGACGGCTCTCCGGCTATGATAAAATACTTCATCCTAGAAAAGCTTTATGCCGAAAACGACGAAGGCCCAGACGATTGTAATGCCCAGCACACCCCTGACACTGCTGAGCATGTCAAGACGGTTAAACAGGAGGAATATGAATATGTTGGCAAAGACGGAAACGCTCATGATCTCGGTGACGTTATCGGCTTCGATCATCCTGCGGATAAAGTGATCAAGGGTCAGCCCCTTCCTGGTCAGGAAGAAGAAGATGAAAAAGGCCAGCACAGGAATAACAATGCCGGAGATGATACCTGTAATAAGGTTATTGTACCGTTGTCTGAACGCCATGTCAGAATTTTGTTTTGAGAATGTCAATGAAAGAATGGGCAGTCATGTCAGTGGTTACCGGCACAACCGAGACGTACCCGTTATGAATTGCCCATTCATCGGTGTCGGTTGATTCGGGCTCATGGTTTATGAATCTGCCTGTCAGCCAGTAATAAGTCTTGCCGGCAGGGTCCTTTCTCTTTTCGAATTCCTCCTGCCAGCTCCCCATTGCCTGGCGTGCCACCATCATCCCCTTTATCTCCCCCGCCTTCAGCGCAGGAATATTGACATTCAGACATATACCTTGCGGAAGAGACTCGCGAAGGAGCATGCTGCACACCTTCCGTATGTACTCTTCGCATACGGAGAAATCTGCAGTTGAAGAATAACTGTTCAGAGAGAACCCCACTGAAGTTATTTTGTACAGGCACCCTTCAAGAGCTGCTGCCATTGTGCCAGAATAGAGGACGCTGGCGGAGGCGTTTGAACCGTGATTTATGCCGGATACTATCAGATCAGGCTTGCGTTCCATAAGCTGGTTTACGGCCAGCTTGACACCGTCAGTGGGTGTGCCGCTGCATGCATAGACTCGTTTGTCTTCATCCTCCTCAAGCAGCTTGACCCTCAGCGGATGCTTTACCGTAAGTGCCTGTGACATGCCGCTGCGGCTCTCCGTGGCCGAGATGACCACCAGTTTGCCGAATTCCTTCATGATGCTGATGAGTGTCCTTAGCCCGGCAGCATACAGTCCGTCATCATTGGTAATAAGTATAAGCTTCTCCTTATCGTCTGCTTTCATGTGGCAATTTGTTGACTTGCAAATATAACGATAATGATCATCCGATTAATAAAGCCGGTATGATGCCTCTAACCTTTTTTCCTTACTTTTGCATGTTATAAAAAACAGATAATTATACCGCGATGAAGATTTCTTATAACTGGCTCAGGGAGTATCTAAACGTCGATGCGGGCACTGAGGAGTTGTCAGCCATTCTTACCAGCCTGGGTTTGGAGGTGGAAGATGTTGAGGAGTGGGTCTCCGTCAGGGGAGGCATGAAGGGGATTGTTGTCGGAAGGGTTCTGACGTGTGAAAGACACCCTGATGCGGACAGGCTGAGCGTCACCACAGTAGACACCGGGGGCACCGAACCGCTGCATATCGTCTGCGGTGCTCCCAACGTAGCTGCCGGACAGCTTGTGCCGGTTGCGCTGCCAGGCACGATGGTCCTCCATGGAAATGAACAGTTTGAGATAAAACGCTCAAAAATAAGGGGTCAGCTATCGGAGGGCATGATCTGTGCAGAGGATGAACTGGGCATAGGCACCGACCATGAGGGCATCATCGTCCTTGACAGCAGAGCCAGGGTAGGATCACCTGCATCAGAGTATTTTGGTGTGGCCAGTGACACCGTCTTCGAGATAGGGCTCACACCCAACCGTATAGACTGCAGTTCACATTATGGTGTAGCACGTGACCTGGCAGCATTCTTCAACCTTCAGAAGCCGGTAAGGGCGAATCTCCCTTCGATAACCTCTTTCAGAAGTGACCGGATTGACGGAGCCGTCAGCGTCACCGTTGAGGCAGAGGATGCCTGTATAAGATATTCGGGACTGACAGTCAGGGGTGTAACCGTTGGCCCGTCGCCTGCCTGGCTCCAGAACAGGCTAAGGGCAATAGGACAGAATCCCATCAATAACGTGGTTGACATCACCAACTTCGTGCTGCATGAGACGGGACAACCTCTCCATGCCTTTGATGTGGCAGCCATCACCGGAAACAGGGTAATAGTAAGGAGGCTTCCCGACAGGACCAAATTTGTAACCCTTGACGGTGCAGAGCGTGAGCTCTCGTCATCAGACCTGATGATATGCAACGCGAAGGAAGGAATGTGCATCGCCGGTGTCTTCGGCGGCCTGACCTCAGGCGTTACGGTATCCACCACCGACATCTTCCTCGAGAGCGCTACATTCAGCCCGGTATCAGTGCGCCGCACCTCACGCCGGCATGACCTGCATACTGATGCCTCTTACAGGTTCGAGAGAGGGACTGACCCCGAGATGACAATATATGCCCTCAAGAGAGCAGCCCTGCTGGTGAAGGAACTGACCGGTGGCGAGATAACCGGTGAGATTACAGATGTCTATCCTTCACCGGTTAACAAAGCAGTGGTGAGGTATTCACTTGACCGCATGGCACGGCTTATTGGAAAGA
>DZBJ01000123.1 GCA_022736275.1 Rikenella microfusus
ATGCTTTTTACTGTCCAAAAGCAATTTTTCCATTCTTTTCATGGCTGCCCCTGATTTTTTTTATCAGGGGCTTTTTTTGTGCCTGCCGGCTGATCTGCGCATTTAACCTTTTTTATGTTTTTATACCGCCCAACATGAAGACAATCAGTTTGTGATATGCTTATCTTAGCACGGTCAACAAAACATATTATGATCCGGATAAAACTTCTTTTGGTACTCCTTTTCTTCATCACTGCGGCCTGCACATCAAGCAACGACAAGATCAGCCGAAAGGCAGACAAACTGCACGGTACAATGCTCACTGTCGATACCCACTGTGACACCCCCATGCGCCTTTACAGGGGCGGGTTTGACCTGGGTATACGCAATGAAAAGGGAACAATTGACTTCCCGCGCATGAAGGAGGGCGGACTTGATGCCGAGTTCTTCGCCATCTTTATCGCGCAGGGGCCGAGAAACCCGGATGCTTACTACTCTGTGCACCGTACAGTCCTTGCCACATATGATTCCATACGGTCAAACGTCAGTCGTCACCCGGGCATGGCAGGCATAGCGCTGACCCCGGAAGATGCATACAGACTCAAATCGGAAGGCAAGATCTCCGTTTTCATGGGCATCGAGAACGGTTATGCCATTGGAATGGACATCTCGAAAATTAAGCAGTATTTTGATCTTGGTGTACGCTATATGACCCTTTGTCATTCATTCAACAACGACATATGCGACTCGTCTACCGACAAAGCAGGACCAGAACACAACGGCCTCTCAGCCTTTGGCGAGGAGGTGGTGAAGGAGATGAACAGGCACGGGATGATCATTGACGTGTCACATATTTCAGATGAATCATTCTATGATGTGCTGAAGCTCTCCACAGCCCCGGTGATAGCCTCCCATTCATCATGCAGGGCCCTGTGCGAGAGTCCCCGCAACCTCAATGATGAGATGCTGCAGGCGCTGAAGCAAAACGGAGGGGTGATACAGATCTGCATCCTCAGCGACTACCTGAAACAACCGGAGCCCAATCCGGAGTACGAAGCCAAAAGAGCAGAACTGCGCGCAAAGTGGCAGGAGCTGGGCCCGGCCCTTACCGAAGCCGACCAGGAGCAGCGGTGGAACGAATTTTCCGAACTGAAGAAAAAGTATGTCAAACTGGCCACGGTGGCTGATGCCGTTAACCATATCCAGCATGTGGTTGACATTATAGGTATCGATTATGTGGGCATCGGGTCGGATTTCGATGGCGGCGGCGGACTGGAGGATTGCCCGGATGTATCATTTATGAAGAATATCACCAGTGAGCTTCTCAGACGCGGCTACAGTGCTGATGATATTGCAAAGATATGGGGCGGCAACTTCATGCGGGTCATGGCGGCGAATCAGGCAGTAGCGATGTAGCAGTCTCCGAAGTCCTTAAAGTCGAAAGTCCGTAAAGTCTTTAAAGTCGAAAGTCTATAAAGTCTGTAAAGTCTTATAGATTTGCGATTTACGATTTGCGAATTTTGA
>DZBJ01000124.1 GCA_022736275.1 Rikenella microfusus
CCCATCATGCTCTCCGCCCTTGAACATTATGCCTATTGCCCGCGCCAGTGCGCCCTGATCCATGTTGAGCAGGTCTGGAGCGAGAACCTGTACACCATGCGGGGTAATGACGTGCATGAACGGGTGCATGAAGAATCATCCCATGAACAGGCCGGGATGCGTCTTGAACGGTCTCTGCCGATCTGGTCACGTCGGCTGAACCTGACCGGCAGGTCTGATCTGGTGGAATTTCATCAGGATATCCCCTATCCGGTTGAATACAAAGCTGGCCGTAGCAAACGGGGAAATCCCGAGACTATCCAGCTGTGCGCTCAGGCTCTCTGTCTGGAGGAAATGTTCGGTGTTAGGGTGGAAAAGGGGGCGATCTTCTGGCACGGCTCGCGGGAGCGTAAAGAGGTCGTCTTTAGCAACGCCATGCGCGAGCAGGTGGAGCGGGTTACGCAGGCGGTACATGAAATGCTGGAACAACGTATTACCCCGCCGCCGGTAAACGATAAACGCTGTGAAGGCTGTTCACTTAAGGAGTCCTGCATCCCTTCTATTGTTGCTGACAAGGGACGTAACAGCAAGGCAGCCAGAGAGTTGTTTCAGGTTGAAGGAGTGAAATGATGGATACAAAACTGGTGGTGTTTCAGAGCAAAGAAATTCGTCGGACACTGCACAATAACGAGTGGTGGTTCGTCGTTGAGGATGTTGTTCTTGCCCTGATTGATTCAAAAGACCCCAAGCAGTACATCCAGAGGATGAAACAGCGAGACCCTGAGCTTGGAAAAGGGTGGGTACAAATTGTACATACCCTTTCAATAGAGACAGCAGGCGGACTACAACGGATGCTTTGCGCCAACACTGAAGGCCTTTTCCGCATTATTCAATCCATCCCTTCACCCAAGGCCGAGCCGTTCAAGCGCTGGCTGGCAAAGGTAGGCTACGAGAGGGTGCAGGAGATCGAAAACCCTGAACTTGCAACAGCCAGGACACGGGAACTGTACCGGGCTAAAGGGTACTCAGAAGCCTGGATAGAGAAGCGGATGCGTGGCATTGCAGTCCGAGCCGAGTTGACAGAGGAATGGAAAAATCGCGGGGTAAACGGTGAGCCGGAGTATGCCATCCTTACGGCAGAAATAAGCAAGGCCGCCTTTGGCATGACTCCAACCGAGTATAAACAGCATAAAGGGCTTCAGAGAGAGAACCTGCGGGATCATATGACTGATCTGGAACTGATCTTCTCAATGCTTGGTGAGGCAGCCACTACCGAGATAGCCCGCAAGCAGGATGTTCAAGGGTTTCCAGAAAACAGGGTAGCGGCTCGCAAAGGTGGCCGGATAGCCGGTGAAGCGAGGGAAAAACTGGAAATTGAGACAGGCGATAAGGTTGTAACGGCTGAAAATTTTCTGGATGAACCGGAGAGCAAAAAACGGCTGAAAAATCCCCACCGCCCCCCCTTTCTGAAGGGGGGAGCAAAATCATGAAACAGTTGCTCAACACATTATA
>DZBJ01000125.1 GCA_022736275.1 Rikenella microfusus
GCTGAGTTCTCCATCAATAATATGCCGGTTAAGTACGAGGGGAGAGGAACAATACCCTTCACCGCGGAAGTGGAGATTGCTTCTGACGGTATCGTGAGGTTAGTGGCCCGCGATGTATATGACAACGAGAATGTCATGACATATCATATAAGGCGCACCGAGGTTGATCCGCCTGCGATACAGGTCATAACCCCTTATATGCTTGGTGATGATGTGCTGATCATTGACAGCACCACCACCCGCATTGATATCGAAGGAAAGGTGCTCGACCAGAGCCTGATCAAATCCGTGAAGATCGAAAACATAAGCGCTCAGTTCTCGCAGGATAATCTTAATCCGGCCTTTATTGCCAAAGGCATTGATATCAGTAACAATGACAAGGTCACCATACTTGTTGAGGACAAGTACGGCAACAGAACCATTAAGGACTATGTCCTGAACCGTAACGGTACCACAATTTCGGAATCAAATCCAATGGGCAAGACGCTCATTGTGTTTATTGAAAACAGTGATTATCAGAATTTTGCAGCTCTGCAGGGACCGCCCAAGGATGCCAACCTGATTACCACGGTACTGGAGGACAACTATCAGGTTTTGCCCGTGCGCAGGCTGCGGAACCAGACCAAGCAGGAGATGGAAAAGTTCTTCTCCATAGATCTTCGTGACGAGGTCAGGGCCAAACAGATCAAATCACTGGTGATCTGGTTTGCAGGTCATGGAAAGTTCATCAATGACATTGGTTACTGGATTCCCATCGACGCCCGCCGTGATGAGGAGTTCACCTACTACAGCCTGAACACTCTCAGGGCCTCGATGGAGACTTATATGAATTATCTCACACACGTGCTCGTGATAACTGACGCCTGTGAATCAGGTCCGAGTTTTTACCAGGCCATGAGGTCTGAGATCAAGTCCCGCAACTGCACTGACTGGAGGGCGACACAGTTCAAATCGAGCCAGATATTCTCTTCAGCCGGCTATGAGCTTGCCGTTGATGACTCACAGTTCACCCGTACCTTTGCAAACACCCTGAGGGGTAATCCCAATACATGCATTGCAATTGAGGAGATAGTGACACAGGTGACGAAAGCCGTTACGCAAAACAACCAGCAGAAGCCAAAATTTGGAAAGATAACCGGGCTTAAGGATGAAGACGGTACGTTCTTCTTCGTAAAGAAATAGCCTGATGTGCGTGCGATGCGGTAATTACCGGCCCCATTCATTAACCTTTCCGGCATGGCTGTTTCTGCTGCTCTGTCTCCTGCCCCGCCATGCAGCGGGACAGAAGTACTATTTTGAACAGTACGGCTCCAAGGATGGGCTTAGTGCTTCCAAGGTATATACCGTTATCCAGGATGCCAACGACTTTATATGGCTCGGCACCGGCAGCGGCGTGACCCGGTTTGACGGGCTGAGGTTCGAGAATTTCTCCACCTCTGACAGCCTGGCACCCGGAGGGGTGAAAAGCATCTGCGAGGACAGCCGCGG
>DZBJ01000126.1 GCA_022736275.1 Rikenella microfusus
ACTGTCCGGCTTGATGCTGATCTGCTGAACTGGCTGAAGCAGGGGGGCAAAGGCTACCAGAGCCGTATGAACGCCATCCTGCGCAAGGAGATGCAGCAGCAGATCTACCGGAAAGCGGCATAACGGTTTATCACTCCCGTGCGGAAGCGCGGGAATGCAGCCCCTATCTCCCCAAAACATGGGTGCTTTTTAGAATTACACGTCATTATCTCAAACGGTTAGCCTGAAAGCTCGGCATGCCGAAGTCGGCAGGTCAGAAGTAATCAGATAAGTTGAGCGTATCTGCATGTCAGCAGAGAAACCGTAATGCCGTTGGTGCAGTAGCTGTTTCCCGGTGGAGTCAGGAGGGAACATCATGATGCTAGAGCTACTCGGCATGATGCTATTATTTGGTCGAGCGAAGCGTATCACACAAGGGATATCCTGAAGCTGGTTCATGCCGCTAAAGGCAAAATTTCTACTTCTGAAAGGTTTTCTTGTGCCCGCTCCAGATCATAGTCAGCTTGGAGCCCTAGCCACAGTTCAGAGCTAGTGCCAAAGTAGCGAGACAGCCGAATGGCAGTATCAGCAGTTATACCCCTCGTACCATGAACAATTTCATTGATACGACGTGCAGGCACATGAATTGACTGGGACAGGCGATACTGGCTGATGCCCATAGGCTTTAAAAAATCTTCAAGCAAAATTTCACCTGGATGTATTGGAGGGTAGTCTCTCTTGTTCATGCTCAATCCTCTTAGTGATAATCCACAATTTCAACGTCAGATGCATTACCATCTTTCCAAACAAAACAGATACGCCACTGGTCATTAATACGAATACTGTGTTGTCCGGCTCTGTCATCTTTCAACGCTTCCAGATGGTTTACCGGTGGGATTCTCAGATCGTTCAACGATTTTGCCCTATGTACCAGACGCAATTTTCTCTCTGCAACCCTGGTTATGTCACTGGGAAGCCTACGGGAAAATCGCCCCACAAAAACAAGCTCTGTTTCACGGCAGGCAAATGATGTAATCATATCGAAAACAGTAACGGACTTCGTTATTAGTGGCAACAAAAAAGTTGATCGCCTCGTATCATCCTGGGCAATTAACTGATATTTCAACAACATCCTCTTTTGCTTCACAGAACCATCGCCCCCAAAATAAATCAAAAAAACGACATCACCTGTCATCCCCTTCACAGATACTGGCAGTACGTCAGGAATATTTCCTGCACTACAGCTTGTTGAAGGAGGATTTATGCGAGTTCTGGCCCTGTTGATTTTCCTGTGTGCTGCCGGATGCGGCAATGTTGATGAGGCCTGTAAGGACGTTGATACCAGTCAGGCCCCGAAAAGTATCTACACCAGCGGCAGCTCAACCACCTATGACTGGGGGAATGGTTGTTCCCGTACCTACCCGACAGACAGTGTACGGCCTTGATGTCAGCTGCTTGCGGCCAGATTTATCTGATTGGACAGTTCCGCTGCCCGGACGTATAACA
>DZBJ01000127.1 GCA_022736275.1 Rikenella microfusus
ATCAGATAGTTTGTTGGCGGGATAATCAGGGATGATTTCCAGGACCTTTTTCAACCAGGTGAAGGGATCCACATTGTTGTGTTTGCAGCTTGCGAAGAAGGAATAGAACATAGCAGCACTCTGTGCTCCGGCGTGGGATCCGGCAAACAAGTAGTTACGCCTCCCAAGAGCCGTGGGCCTCAAGGCATTTTCGACGAGATTATTATCAATTTCCAGATGCCCATCCCTGAGATAGTTCATCAGGTTGTCCCACCGGGACACAGAATAAATCAATGCTTTCCCGAAGGGACTTTTTGGTAGGGTAGTTCTGACCTGGGCGGCCATCCATTTTCCCAGTTCATTCAAGATCGGTAATGATTCATCCAGCCGGAGTTCATGGCGTTGCTCCGAAGAGAGCTTTTGCTCGCGTGCCCGGCGTTCAATTTGGTAAAGCTTTTGGATTTCAGTCATGACATATTCGGCCCGCTTTTGATCATCACCCAGGGACTTCTCTACCATGCGCCTGGCATGGGCCATGCAGCTCATAAGTGTAATATCCTTTTGTTTGCCGAACCAATCGTATACCTTGTACCCATCGGTCTGGAGGTAACCCTTAAAATCTGATAATAGTTTTCGGGGACCCTCCCGGCCACGACCCTCCTGATAATCGAACATTACCATACGCTGAATAGGTGAGTAGTATACCCAGTAGTAACCTCGATGGGTCTTTCCTTTCTTCTTTGGATCCAGCACCTGGATCGGTGTTTCATCCACCTGAAGATAGCCCTGACCGAGAACCTGTCGCCTCTGCTCTTCGTACAAGGGCCGAAGCAGTCTGGCTATTGCACTTTGCCAGCCTCCCATTGTTGAGCGGGGGATATCGATCTGGTGTTCGGTCTTAAATCGTTGAGACTGCCGGTAGAGCGGAAGATGGTAAACATATTTACTGACAAGGATATTAGCCAGCAAGCCTGGGCCGGCGATGCCCTTATCTATCGGTCGCGAGGGCAGATCACCACAGATCACTCCTTCGTTATCCTCCCTGGCATACTTGGGCCGTATGAAGCGGTTAACCTTTAAAATAGCCTGCTGGTATTCCAGCTCATCGGTGACCTCATGGCCAATACACTTCAGCCCGGTAACATCTTCCGCAGGCTCTATGATAATCTCCTCCACCGGAAGATGATCCGGAAGGGACAGACGACCAGGATGGTTCTTTCTTTTGTGACGTTTAAAAGAAGAGACTTCTTCAGTAGTGGATTCGCTGTTTTCATCCTGGGTTGCAATCTCGACATCAAAGGGCAGACTCATCTGACCGTCCTCAGCCCCGGATACAAAACGCTCACGTTTTGACCCGTAGATCAGGCGCTTCAGCTGGGAAAGCTCGAATTTCATCATACTGAATTTCTCCAGCATTTCCTGGAACTTCTTCAGCAGTGCTTCTTTCTCATCTGAGATGACCTGGATTTCCTGCTCTTTAACCTGGATCTTCTTCTGTGCA
>DZBJ01000128.1 GCA_022736275.1 Rikenella microfusus
CGGTTCGCAGGGTGTACATCCCGAAGCCGGGAAGCACGAAGCAGAGGCCGCTGGGTATCCCTGCGCTTGAGGACAAGCTGGTGCAGGCTGGCCTCGTCCGGATATTGGAGGCGATTTATGAGGGAGATTTCATAGATGACTCCTACGGATTCCGTCCGGGACGCGGCTGCCATGACGCTTTGCGCACGCTGAGCATAGAGGTGGAAGGTGGCAGTGTTCATGTCATCGTAGAAGCTGATATCAAGGGGTTCTTCGACAATGTTCAGCACGACTGGATGGTGGATTTTCTGGGTCACCGGATAGCCGACAAGCGGATGCTGCGCTATGTGAAGCGTTTTCTGATAGCCGGGATTCTGGAGGATGGATTGTTCAAGGCCACGGAAGAGGGTACCCCTCAAGGGGGGAACATCTCGCCGATTTTGGCGAACATTTATCTTCACTACGCACTTGACCTGTGGTTTACGCGACGCTTCATCAAGAGCTGCGAAGGACGGGCGCGTCTGATCCGCTACGCTGATGATTTTGTGGTGTGTTTTCAGCGCAGATCTGATGCGGAGCAATTCAGGATGGAGCTGGACGGCCGTCTTGGAAAGTTCGGGCTTGAGGTCGCAGCCGAGAAAACCAAGATCCTGGAATTCGGTCCACTGGCTGCACTGAAGGCCAAGGCAAGAGGTGAGAAACCCCAGACGTTTGACTTTCTGGGGCTGACGCATTTCTGCAGCAAAACGCAGAATGGCAGGCGTTTCCGTATGAAGCGTAAAACATCCCGGAAGAAGTTCAAAGCCAAGCTGCTTGCTTTCAAGGAATGGCTGAAGGAAAGCCGAACTCTGCCCACCCCGGAACTGATGAAAACGGCTGCCGCAAAGCTGCGGGGGCATTTTGCATACTATGGGGTGACGGACAACTCGGAAGGAATCGGTCAATTCAATCATGAGGTCAGGAAACTACTCGTCAAGTGGTTGAACCGTCGTGGAAAAAGTGGATGCTTGACCTGGGAGAAGTTCAAGAAGCTCTTGGAGAAATATCCTCTTCCTAAGCCGAGGATTATGGTGAATCTGTTTGCTACGAAGTGAATGTACTGATGAGGAGCCGTGTGCGTTAATAGTGCCAGCACGGTTCTGAGAGGGGCCGGGGACAATGATGAAAAGGGAACGATATGCCGGTGACACGTAGTAGCCGCGTGCGGCAAGGCGTCTGTGAAAGTCATCTGTTATCGTCATTCCTATTCTTTCAAAGAAACCGGTCTACTCGACTATTCATCACGTACCTGTTCCCCTCTCAGATGCCGAGAACGTTTATCCGGACCCCGGCACCGGGCATTCACACATCCCGTCATCGGCGGCCTTGTCTCAGCGAACCTGGACCGTAACCCGACCCGTATGGATGATTTCAGGGCGGTCCTAGAAACAGGAACCGGAATGCGTCAATTCGTTTGACAGGCACGT
>DZBJ01000129.1 GCA_022736275.1 Rikenella microfusus
GCAAATTAAGGCTAACGCGCCGTAAACCCGTAACTCCCCCAACCCCCTCTTAACCAAAGAGGGGGCTTCGTTTGACTTACCAAGGATTGTTCCAGATGCTTTTAACCTCCGAACAGGAGCCATAATCATGAAAAAGAAATATGTGGGCCTCAAACAGCAGTTTTTGCTTCTCTCCCTTTGTTCCGGCTCCCTGATGGCGTCTCATGCTTACGGCGGTAGCCCAACGATCCCCGGTTTTATCGGCAACACCGCCGATGTCCTGCCCCCAATCCCGGCAATAAAACTGCCCTATAATGGCACCATTATTCAGGGCATCGACTCAATCCGCGATCTGTCAGCCAGCCAGATGGAGATCACCCAAAATCAACCCAAGGCGGTCATCCACTGGGAGACCTTCGATATCGGTTCCGGATCCTCGGTCAACTTCAACCAGCAGGGCAATGCCACATGGGCGGCCCTGAATACCATCGGCAGCGCCAAAGCCTCGCAGATCCTTGGCAAGCTGACGGCCGACGGCAACGTTTACCTCATCAACCAGAACGGCATTCTCTTTGGCCCCAGCGCCCAGGTCAATGTCCACAGCCTCACGGCTTCGTCGCTGAATCTCGACTCCTCATCAATTATTGAAGGGCTCACGAATATTGAAGAACTTCAAAGACCAGCATCAGCCTTTATCAATGGGTACAGCACAAAAGATAAATTCAGCTCAACCCTCTCTTTCTTCAATTCAGATGGGAAACCGAGCGGTCCTGTAGAAAACAGAGGCACCATCACCGCCGCCAACGGAGGACAGGTAACGCTCATTGGTGGCAGCGTCCTCAACAGCGGAACCATTTCCGCTTCCCAGGGAACAGTTTCTTTGGCTGCGGGCGATAGCGTTACCTTAAGAACCCTTACATTTAGTTTATATTCAGACATCACTACCACTGGCAGCACTGCTGAAGTCACTAATACTGCTGTATCTGATTGTGTGCAGGGTTTGATCAACGTAGAAAGCGGCCGTATTGGTTTGTATGGAGGAATTGTTAATCAAAATGGCCGAGCCATAGCTACATCCGCGCTTATGCGCAACGGCATGATCGAGCTAAAAGGCATCAACCGGGTATCAACCGGCGTAAACAGTCTGACGGCTACTCCAGTCAGCACATCTACCGAACGCCAGACTCCTTCTTATAGTTCCACACCCGGAGGGACCATCACCGTGCAGTCCAAGGAGTTTATTCATCAAGGGGCCATAAGCTCGCCTGGCGGAAAAGTGACAGTGAATACAGCACAACCAGCAGATCGGATCCAACTTGCACCCGGGAGCACCATTGATGTCAGCGGGATGTGGGTTGACCAAGAAGCCTCGGACCGCATTCTTGCCATACAACTCAACATTGATGTCCTAAAAAATGCCTACGCACTCAAAAATGGCCCGTTACAGGGTGAAACCG
>DZBJ01000130.1 GCA_022736275.1 Rikenella microfusus
ATAATGTAAAGTAGTCAGGAAGGAGCTCGAAGGCGATGGGTTCGACCTTGACCTTTCGCTGGAGGGCTGCCAGGGCCTCGTAGAACAGGTACTTATGGTCAAAAGCCAGATCCATATCGCTGATCATTGAAATTGGGAACCATGAGACGTTCCGCTCCTTCAGCCTGAGTGTCACCTTGGTGTTGTCAATGAGGGCAAGGTAACCGACAGTGACAATGCGGTCGGCAAAGCCCTTGTTGATATGGCTAAGCCAGGTCTTGTCCCTCGGAGCGGAGACACGGTCGAGCTGCCCGTAAGCCCCGAACTGCTCCAGGAAAATATTGTCGAGCCCGGTAAGTCCTTTCAGGATGCGTCCTGCTGCCGTGTCGAGGTCCTCGTCCTCGAAGATGTGATAGCCTGCCAGGGTGTGGTCACTTAAGATCACCTCCCCGCTCTTCTCATCCCTGAGCTCCCTTTCAACAAGCAGAACATTGAGTTTTTCAAAGTCAAATCCGAACACTACACAGTCGACAGAAATGTTGGGAACAATCTTGTGGGCTATCATTTTATTATACCTGGCAGGAGATAAAATGACTTAGTGTACAATGTAGGATTTCAAAGATATTGTAAATAAACAGCAAAATCAACGGACAAAATAATATATATAATCCGGAAAAAATTCCGGAGACTGGTCGTAAACGCCTGCCTTATATTATATGGTAAATCAGGGATGCCACCCGATAAGCAGTTCCGGGAGGAGTACAGGTGTTGCTGAGGGAGTTTACCACATAGCCCGGAATGTTGGTGTATTAATTACACTAACATGAACTAACAGGATTTTATACGGGTGTCATTGGGTTTGTGCACCAGTAATGACGATTGATTATTCAACCGTCAGGCTGAAAGCAGGGGGTATCTTAATTTGACATGCTATAAATTGGGGTGCCCTTGGGATTTTTTCCTTATTTAGTATCTTGTAAGAATGTACAGAGTTATTGGCATGTTTTTTTATGCATTTTTTCTTCTGACCGTCACCGCAGCGTCTGCCAGGGCCACGTTTAAGATATATAATGCAGAGCGCGGGCTGGATGAGACAAATCTGAATACAGGGCTGCTGCCCGGGATTCTCCTGCCTGATATTCATAGCGGAAGCCAATCGAAAATAAAAAAGTTAATAATTAAATAGCTAAGGGTTATGAAGAAGATGAGAGTAATTGGGGCACTTGTGACGTTGCTGGGCACTCTACGGACTGGGTGTCAATCAGACCTCGTTCATGAACCTGAAAGGCAAGGATGCCGACCTATTTCAGTACAATACCCTGGCTGTGGTTCCATTCATAATCTCGAATCAGAACTACGGCATCCTGTGGGACAACAACTCCAGGACGAAATTCGGAGACATCCGTGAATGGAATGAACTCTCTTCCATGAAGCTGTATGACAAGAATGGCA
>DZBJ01000131.1 GCA_022736275.1 Rikenella microfusus
CCGATTCAATATCATCACCGGTCATGGCGGTGACGCAGGTGGCGTAGACAAACATTCCCTTGGCTTCAGGATAACGGGCCGCCAGGTCGATGATCGCCTTGTAGAGCTTCTTCTCGCCACCGAAGATCACATCGTTTTCCAGCATTTCGGTGGTAAAGCCACGCCGGTACAGTTGTGAATCAGATGAGCGGGCGCCCCGGTTATCCCAGGAGTTACCGGCACAGGCGATCGGACCATGCACCAGGTGAATCGCATCAGTCACCGGCATTAAGACGACCCGGGCACCGTCATAGGCACAGGAACGTTCAGTCCCTTCACCCGGTTCAGACTTTTTACAGAACTTTGGAGCCCCCTTATCATGGGTCTCGCAATTGTCAGTATCGTACCAATCAGGTTTTGCCATAGTAACCTCGCAACAGGCGGCATCGTTGCTGCCCGTGACCTGACTTTGCACTGGGCGTGCCAACAGCGCAATTGCCTGTTTTTGCTAAAAACAAGTCAATTAGTCGTATCCTGCAAGCTTGTCACCAGCTCTGGTTGCCGATGAAATATACAGTTTGTTGACCTGCTGCAAAAAAGCTGTGCGCATGTGGCTCTTCAAACGCTCTGTGTGTGCTAATAACTCTCTTGATTTACAGGTGCAATGAGCATAGGATAATACATAAGAACATACTGAATTCTGTGGGTGAGTGCCATGGTAACCCCGGTAACCACAAACATAACGCCTTCAATGCCTGATCTGCCCACTGTTCCTGTTAAGAGCGAGGCCCCCTCCTCTACACAGCCAGCAGCGTCTGTAGCGACTACCAAACCGTCAACGAGCAGCAACAGCAGTCAGACTTCGTCTCAGGACTCTGTAACGTTATCGAGTACTGCTTTAGATATGAGCAAGGCCCTGATTCAGCAGCATGAACAAAAAACGGAAATCAAGCAGGAGGCGGTTAAGCAAGAAGCTGTAAAGCAGCAGGCTGCAACGGAGACAGAAGAAAAGAAACCGTATAAGGCAATGACCAAGGCCTATCCACCCTACATGGGTAACAGCGAGGAGTTGAAGCTGCTGAAGGATAGTTCACCGGCATTGTATCGTGAGATATTGAGAATGATCGTGCCGACACCATTAAATATCTCATACGCTGATAAGCAGAGTTTACAAAGTTCACAAGGTATGAGTAGCAGTACACAAAGCGTCTCAACAACCGCTTAAGAAGGAGGTGGTTATCATGTCAATCAGTCAGATATCGCCCAACAGTTTAGCAACCAACAGCCCGTATGTTAACCCGTCTGCAAAGACAACAGAGACACAAGCAGGGGCAATCCAGCAAGGTAATCAGGATGCCCAGAAACCGGCCAAGGCCGCTCAGACCGATACGGTGACCATCTCGCAACAGGCGCTGCAGATGACCGGCAGTACGAACAACAGCAAGCC
>DZBJ01000132.1 GCA_022736275.1 Rikenella microfusus
CCCTTCTTTTATGATAAATTCTACAGGTCGCATGCTCACCTCCCAGGTGTTAAACTCTGGAAGAACAGTTATCATGAATATCGATAAATATCAATATATTATGAGCGTTTTTCGCAATTACTGTGCCACGGACTCAGGATATTGTCAATATGAGATTATCTGCCCGGTAGCAAATAAACCCATCCACTTTCCCCTCGGCCCACAGCCGCAAAGCCTGGGCCTGGGCTACCAGCAACTGTTGCAGGGTTCCTCCGTCGCCGGCCATCCGAATATTGACTTCCCGCTCAAATGCCTCAAGAAAAACCCTGGCGCCTTCCCTGGTCATGGCATAATTGCCATGGAGCTTAGAATATTCAAAATGCTCGTCCCTGATCACCCGCCGATTAACAATCTTCACCACAAAGCGGTCCATCCTGGCCCGGAAAGGTTCTTGAAGATCACAAACCAACGACTCATAATCATCCTTGTGACTATGGAGAAAACCAAGGTAGGGATTCAATCCCAGGCTGCGGACCAGAACATTCAACCGGGAAAAAATCAGGTGCGAGGCAAAGTCCAGCAGGACATTGCCGGGATCGTTCTTTTTTCGCGGTTCACGCTTGCCGGTTTTCAGGAGGTCACTTCCAAGAACGGTACGGAGAAAGGCATACATCTGTTGCGCCGCCTCTCCTTCATAACCTCTTAAAGACTCGATCTTTTCAGTCAGGTTAATTTTTCTCTGGATCAATTGAAGCTGGTCACATATCTCCCTGGCCCCAGCCCCATATCTTCCCGCAAGCCAGTTGCTATATCCGACAAGTTTTGCCGAAACTATCTTATGCGCCACCTGATGCCGCTGTCCTTCCGTCATGGCCAGAAAACGACGGGAATGGACGGCAGCCACCTCAAAATGACGCTTCGAATCAGGTCGCAGGGTATTGATATATTTACCACCTGCCTGACAGAAGGAAACCGGCACAGCCCTTTTGCTGCACTGATGAAGAAGACGGCTGGAAAGTGTATTGTCTCCGAATATGACCAGTTCCCCGATCCTGTTAAAAGGCACACGGCTAAGCACCTGTTTGTCCTTCCTGACAAAGAGGCTCTCTCCATCAATCCCGATAAAGGCATACAGATTTCTCACAAACACGGTCTTTCGCAGAGCCGTGCGTTCGATGAATTCCTCATCCAGCTCCGGCCCGAAATCAAACCCCAGAAAGGAAAACCCGGCATCGAAAGGAGTTATTAGGGTCTTTTTTTCCTTAAGTCGCAAACAAAGCGCATCCAGGATGGCTGTGGCATCATTCTGCGCCCGCTCAGCCTCTTCCCGGGATCGGGTCATGACCACAAAATCATCGCCATACCGTACCAGGAGATAGCCCAAAGCGGACATTTCCTCGTCAAAGGAGTCCAGATATAGATTGGCCAGCAGGGGGGC
>DZBJ01000133.1 GCA_022736275.1 Rikenella microfusus
TGACCCTTACGTACCCTACTTTGTTCCGGGCGCCACTGCAGATTACAGCGCCGTTCTTCGCTTTAACAAAGCCAACGGCGAGGTAATCCTGAACCCGACCGCTGCTCCGGTGCCGGTTCCTGCCGCTGCCTGGTTGCTTGGTTCAGGCGTACTCGGCCTGATCGGGCTTCGCCGTCGCAATGCCTGATTAGATTCATTTTATACTCAGTTCTACTTTGTCACATTACCTGAAAGATCAATTACTCAACCACCCCTACCCCCTCCTTATCAAGGAGGGGAATAAAAATCCTCCCTGTTTTAGGGGGGATTAAGGGGGTTTAAAGGGTGCGCAGATAAATGTGACAAAGTAGAATTAGCCGGTTCACAATAAAGTAATTTTATAGCCTCAACTATTGATAAACAACAACCAATTTAAGGAGATCACCATGAAAAAAATTATCAACCTCGCCGTGTTTGCCGCCGTAGTTGCCGGCACCGTTGTCACCGCTCAAGCTGCTGACATTACCGTTAATATGTACGGGGCCTCTGCCCAGAGAGATTACTGGCACTCTTTAGGTGGTGATTTTATGACCAAGTCACTTGCCGCAGGCGGCATGGGCTGCGTAAGTGCCCATCGTGCCGAAGCTTCTAGTAACTACAGGGCAATCAAAGGTGAGAGCTGCGAGTATGCCGGAGGTGATGATATCTATATCACCTACGGTTCCGTAGCCTCCTTAGAAGGCGTCAAGGCTGCCAAGGAAGATCTGCCTATTGACTCGGCCTTAAGTGCAGGCTGCTCTTCCACATCAGTTCAACGCAAGATTGTCAATGTCTCCACCTGCGACTTCAGCAATCCCTATACTGTTGATCCAGTAACTGGTAAATGGACAAGTGCCGTTGGAGCTTGCTCAACGACTCTGACCTGCCAAGACATCCACCTTGGGACCTCGGATGTTGAAGGGGAAAGCTTTGATCAGGAAACCCATGGTAATAAGTTCGGCCATGCCGGCGGAACATATATAGATATTCAACTCACTCCTGAAGATACCACCGGTCTGGTCAATTATAAACCTACCGTTGTTCCTTTTGCCTTCTATGCCAACACCTCCATCGCCACTGTCGCCCCTGGAGTTAATGGTATCTCCCGTACCGAGGCCATCAATATATTTGCTGGACTTGTTAAAAACTGGAACAAACTGTCTGGTTTTACCGTCAGCAAAGGCGTACAGGTCTGCTATCGCCATGCCGGTTCCGGCACCCACGCAACCCTGGACAAGGCAGTTTTCCGTGGCGATGCAGTTATCAAGAAAACTCAAGTCTCCGTACCTGCTCCAGGAGTCGCCTCAAATGCCTGGTACTATCAGTCATCTTCCAGCACCAAGACTGGTGAGGCCGGCATGCAGCAGTGCATCGAGACCAATG
>DZBJ01000134.1 GCA_022736275.1 Rikenella microfusus
GTGTCCATCCGGAAACCAAATTTGGACACATGTAAGTTTCCAATTCGGAAATAGGTGAGCCCTGTCGTCAATAGTGGACACCAAACCATTCCTCATGCCGCTTTCTGTAAAGTGTAAAACTGCTTCTCAAAGGCAACCGGGGACAGGTAGCCAAGCCTGGCCTGTAACCGTTGCCGATTATAAAATATTTCAATGTATTCGGTTATGTCCCGAATAGCTTCTTCCCTGGTTAGATAGTGCCGATGATAAATAAGCTCATTTTTGAGCGTTCCCCAAAAGCTCTCCATCGGAGCATTGTCATAACAATTTCCCTTACGGCTCATAGAAGCCTCCATCCCAAACTGTTTGAGCAACTTCCCGTAATCATACGCGCAGTACTGGCTACCCCGATCCGAATGATGAATAAGTCCCTTCTCAGGTCGCTTTGATGATACAGCTCTGAACAAAGACCGACTGACCAGTTCCTTCGTCATCCGAGCATCCATTGCATGTCCCACAACCTCTCCGGTAAATAGATCCTTATGCCCGGCAAGATATAACCACCCTTCATCTGTCGATATGTATGTAATGTCGGATACCCAGATCCGGTTCGGTGCCGTTGCTTCAAACTTCTGATCAAGCAGATTTTCAGCTACAGGCAAATTGTGCCTCGAATCAGTCGTTACTTTGAATTTCTTAACCTGCTTGCACTTTAATCCCAGTTTCTTCCGGATCTTCCTTATACGGTATATTCCTACCTTCACTCCGTGAGAAGCCAAATCTCTCTGAAGCCTCTCATTACCGCACGTCCGCCGAGTACGCTTATGCGCTGCCTCTATCTCCGCTCCCAGCCTCATATCCTCTTTCTCACGCTCTGAAGGCTTCCTGTTCAACCATCCATAATACCTGCTTTCAGATACATTCAATACCCGGCAAGAAAGAGGCACTGAATACCGGAGCCGCAGCTTCTTTATCATCGCGCACCTCGCTGCGACTCCTTCGCAAAGTACGCTGCCGCTTTTTTTAATATGTCACGCTCCATCCTCACTTCAGCCAGCTCTCGCTTCAGACGTGCCAGCTCCATCTCTTTCTCGCCCAATGGCTTATATTTGCCACCTACTTCCGAAAGCTTGCCTGCCTTATGAGCCCTAACCCAGTTACTTAAAGTCGATGAGGCCAGCGATAACCGCCTTCCAGCCTCAGGGATTGATAACCCTCCTTCAACTACAAGCCTTACCGCCTCTTCCCGAAACTCCTTCGTGTACTTACCGTATGGTATTCTCTCCATTCTGACACCTCCGTCGTTGTTTTCTGCCTTAACATTGGTGTCCTCTTTTTTCAACATAGCTCATTTGCTGATAATTTGCCGCGGCAAATCGAGACGTTCACCAATTTCTTTATTTT
>DZBJ01000135.1 GCA_022736275.1 Rikenella microfusus
GGGTAGCCGTTCTTCCACCATCCCACGACTGTCTTGTCGGGGTAATATATTCCCGCCACATAGGTTCCCTGCAGGGTATCACCGGAGTAGGTCTCCTCAAAGTTGGCCCTCTGTCCCATCATTCCGTTTCCGAGGGCAAAAATGCTCTCGGAGTCACGGCCTCTCCCGGGATCAAATCGTGTCTCGATGATTTTCCACTCATCGGACTGGAATCGTGAATCCGTCATTTCAAACTATAGATTTCTCAGTTGTTTAACAGTAATTTTTTTCAGGTCGGGAATCACCAGGCTGGCTTTCCCGAGCAGTTCCGGGCTGCCCACGCCCACGCACTTCATTCCTCCTGCGATGGCAGCTTCGATGCCTGCCTGCGCATCTTCGAAGACTATGCACTCTGAAGGGAGCAGGTTCATCTCCTGCGCGCCCCGCAGAAAGACTTCGGGGTCAGGTTTGGCCCTGAGTATCTTGTTCCCGTCAACGATAACGTCGAACATGTCGCGGATTTTTATACCGTCAAGAATTGTTCCTGCATTCCTGCTTGCCGACCCTATGCCGGTGAGTATGCCTTCCTTCCGCAATGCCCTCAGAAGTCTCAGGCTTCCCGGAAGTATTTCGTCAGGTGTCATGCCTGAGATGAATTCGACATACCATCCGTTCTTGCGTGCGGCGAGACGCTCTTTCTCCTTCTCGCTCACGGTTATACCTCCTGTTTTGAGGAGTATCTCGAGAGAAGCCATGCGGCTGACGCCCTTCAGTGCTTCGTTATGTTCAAGGGTAAACTCGAATCCAAGCTCCTTAGCCAGGCGCCGCCATGCCATGAAGTGATATTTGGCAGTATCAACGATGACGCCGTCGAGATCAAAAATGCATCCTTTCAGTTCCATCGCTAACTTTTATCGTCAACGTCTTTTACGAAGCGCACCGAGAGGGCGGCAATGACCATGGATATTCCTCCGGATACCAGTGCGAGCATGGTGTTGCCATCGAACAGATGCTTGACCATGCTTCCGAGGATGCTGGCTGCAAGTATCTGCGGGATGACGATGAAGAAGTTGAATATACCCATGTAGATACCCATCTTATTGTGCGGAAGCGAGCCGGTAAGAATGGCATAGGGCATTGAGAGGATGCTGGCCCAAGCCAGACCGATGCCGAGCATGGGAAGCACCAGCAGTCCGGGTGTATGAATCAGGCTTATCGACATCAGGCTGAGGCCGCCGATCAGGAGGCAGATTGTATGGGTAAGCTTTCTGGAGCTGTATCTGGCCAGCACCGGCAGCAGGAAGGCCACCAGCGCCGAGAATCCGTTATAGACGCCGAAAAGTACCCCCACCCAGTTGGCCCCCTTGTTGTATTCCAGTGAAGTGGTGTCAGAGGT
>DZBJ01000136.1 GCA_022736275.1 Rikenella microfusus
TTTCCAGAGCAAGGTGACACATAAATACGACGTAGATATATCTGCCAGCCCTGTACATGGCGTCAGCCGTTTGAATATCGTAATTCGATGTAGCAATCCAGTTCTTTACTATCTTTACCATAGATTATCTGCAATGATGATATTTACAGAATAAGCCGATATAAATAACAATATTATGATATCAGAATAGATGAGGTGTAAATATCTGTCAACTTTAAAATATAGTCGTGTTAGCAACAAATAGATTTGTCCGGTTTTGTAGCAAATGAATTGTCCGCTTTTTCTGTTTCGGGAGAGTTCTGAGCATCTCATCTGAAACAGAAGGCGAGCGGCGGACTTACGCTGCCTTTTTCTTTGTTATTTCCTTTAGTTTTCCCTGTTTGTCATAATCTGCCAGCTTACGCGGACCATGGAAGATAGCAATATTTCCATCGGTATAGCGATGGACCCTCACCTTTACCTTCACATAATGGCATCTATATCTGTCAGCAGGAATTTGCATCGTTTTCCTCTCAAAACTGACACAATTGTCAGCCGTCACTGTCCGTTCATACTGTTCACAAAGGATATCCTCGAGATTTACGCCAATCCACTTAATGAATGCGGTTCCCTCCTCTGCAGCCGGTTGCATGAACTCGGCATTGAACGCCGGCAGATATACCTCGGCCAGATAACGGTTGGCTGCTTCCATATCGGTGATCCCATAAAAGGCCAACTCCTTGACGAGCCGCTCCTGGTGAGTCTTAAAAGCCCTCTCGCTTCGCCCCCTTGCTTCCGGAGAATAGGCCGGGATCATCTCAATCCCCAGGTGCTTCATGGCCCTTCCAAATTGGGTGAGCTGCGTTTTGCTTACTTTGCCTCCTGTCTCCGGAGTAAACCAGTAATGACTCCCTCGGTCGGTATAAAGAGAGCTGCATAAACCATGATTAACAATGACCTCCCTGATCCCCTGAAAGCTGCTCACCGTTCCCTCCTCGGCAACAAAAAACATGGAATAATGCTCGCTGGTTGCATCATCCATCGTCACGATCAGATCCCACTTCTTGCCGGGAACCCACTCATGATTGCTCCCGTCCTGATGCAGCATCATGCCGGGAATAGGAGCTCGCTCCCGACGCTTGCGATGGGCACCTCGCTTCCTGCCTTTATTTACCAACCTAGCCTCCTGAAGCGTATTCTTCACCCAGGTGTAGCTCCGTTGTCCCCCATCACGCCGATACCACCCGTAAAAATGCTTTACGTTCCAACCAAGGTGTCGCCTCTTGTACGAATCTGAAACAGCGCATACCTCATCCACCGGTGCTCGACGAAATGAGGCCTGAGTTAATCGTCTGTCCGACAAACCCTCCATACCCTCATGCTCGT
>DZBJ01000137.1 GCA_022736275.1 Rikenella microfusus
GCCGATAATATCGAGGCCATTGGGTTTGCCTATGCCTACGATAACAATAACGATGGCGCCCTTGAAATCAATGCTGTCAGCGGTGACATAAGCTGGGCCATTCCAGATGGCGCGGGCGGCTGGACTGACCTGGATACCGATGATAATGGGGATATTGATGAAAGTGACGCTACAGTTGCGGGTGGTGCGGCCAATGCGACTCAGAGGGACGATATAAGGGGCGTGCAGATATGGATTCTTGCCCGAGCTGGCCGGGAAGACCCAGATTTTGTCAATACCAACACCTACAAAGTTGGCGCTAACAACGTTACCCCTGCGGCCAATGACCATTTTCGGCGTCGGCTTCTTTTTGTCAAGCTTAAGTGCCGGAACTTGGGACTTCAGTAGGAGGATAAACAGATGAACCACAGATTTCATGCGGGTAAACGGCAGGAGGGTTTCACCTTGATTGAGGTTATGATAGCCTTAGCCGTTCTTACCATTGGCATACTAACGGTAATGGCGATGCAGGTTCGTTCCATAGGGGGAAATGCTGATGCGATGCATCGTACCCAGGCCCTGACCATTGGCCAGGACGCAATAGAGAGAATAATGGGTTCCCCGTATGCAGCTTTGACCGTAGGGACTACATCGGCAACGGTTGATCAATACACGGTCACCCAGGTGATAGCCAATCCACCGTCGGGGAGCACGCTTGCGAATGCCAGATATGTGACAGTCACCGTCACCTGGCAGGAAGGTTCTGTGGCAAAATCAATCCCTTTGACGATGATAGCATCGCAAAGCATGGAAAACAGTTATTTTTAATATAGCTTTGAGCGGGGGATGGTATGCGCAACCGTTGCGGATGTTTAACAGTTTCGGGTGAAGGAAAAAACGAAGGAGAGAGAAAAAGACAATCTTGCTTCTGGCTGTCCTGCCTCCGCCCTGTAAAGAATGATGAAGGGTTTGTCCTGATCATAGCCTTGGTAATGCTGGTGCTTTTGACATTCCTTGGGATTGCCGCGCTCACCACCACGACCACTGAAATTCTTATTTCGGGGAGCGACCGCTCCTACAAGCAGGCCTTTTATAATGCCGATGCCGGTATCTCTTATGCTGTTGAGGCCGGTGTTTCCATGTTTCCATCAGGGCCGGTGGGCACTGTAACAAATCTTGCCAGTCAACCCGCTGATCTTCCCTCAGACATACTCCTTCAATATGCCGATCAAGGAACTGTTGCCGGGGTGGGAAGAATGGTTGATGTGCACTCTACAGGAACGTCAGGAGGTGGAGCGACTACCACAATCATTGCCGGTTTGATCGGCACTGTCGCAGGTCAGCAGCCGGGTTCCGACCCCCTGGGGTATTGATTTGAAATCTAA
>DZBJ01000138.1 GCA_022736275.1 Rikenella microfusus
AATCGAGTAGACGGCCCCGTCAATAGAACATGACGGGGTGCGCCTCTCACACCACTGTACGTACGGGCCTCGTATACAGCGGTTCATTAAGTTGTGGAGCTACTTTCAGATAATAGTCGAGCATCGGTACATAACCTCTCTTTTTCAGCCTGATCAGTGTGATCGTCGTACCCAAAATCGGGCTTTGTGACACAGCCCAACCTCCCATTCTCGTTCTGCTCCATGTATAGGCATGGCGTTGGTCGACACCCAGGCGGATCAGGTTCTTCCTTCTCCGTTCCGGTTTGTTATTCACAGATTGTTTATTTTCAATGGTGTTCATGAGCTCGCTTCGCTCGGTTCCAGTCGTGCCAGATACAATACCTCAGCCTGTTGCGTACCCAACCGCCAATCTCCTTGAGTTTGACATGGATACTTGCCAATCGGAAGTAGTTGAGCCAGCCCTGTTGAGTGATTTTCAGTTGCCGCACGCGTTCAGAAAAAGATTTTGGAGTAGTTTTCCGGGTAATGGTTTTGAGGTTCTGTTTGAGCGTCTTCCAGCTCTTGTCACTGACCACCAGTTGGTATTTGCCCTTTACACCCGTGACGAATATGGGAACAAATTTGTACCCCAGTATTTCAAACTTAACAGGACGGCGTATGCCGCTTTCTGGGCTCTCAGCCATTTGCGGATCAGCCGCAGTGTAACCGGGCATTTAACCTTGTTGTACAATAGTTGCAGCAGCTTACAATGATCAACTTCATCAAAGAAGTTTTTCAGGTCGATATCCACAATGTGTTGGTAACCTTCATTGATATACGCTTGCGCCTGCTGTACCGCCTGTTGGGCGTTGCGATTCGGCCGGAATCCGTAGCTGTGAGGCCTGAACTCTGACTCGAACCTTAACATGATCGCCTGGCTGACTGCCTGCTGAAGCATCCGGTCGATTACCGTCGGTATGCCTAACAGGCGTGTTTTGCCGTTGCTCTTGGGTATCTCTACCCCTAAGATGGGTAGTGGAAGGTGTCTGCTCAGGACAATATCAGAACATAACTTGTCCCTGTGTATTTTCAGGTATCTTGTCAGTTCCGACACCCCCATCCCGTCGACGCCCGCTGACCCTTTATTGGCCTTTACGTGCTGCGCCGCCAGCCTGAGGTTCCTCCGGACAATTACTTTCTCAATCATCTTGCATTATGCTGTTTTACCCTGTCCCGCTTAAAACAGGGCTGGCATTGCCTCCCTGTCGAATTTGGAACAACTTAACGTTTAGCCCTTCATTGTTCTGTGAGACCTCTGCGGTTTCTGTTCGCAGCTCGTGTTCCACAACTACTATGACCTCTGCTGACTTCCCCTTATATCGTTTCCGATACAAA
>DZBJ01000069.1 GCA_022736275.1 Rikenella microfusus
CCAACCGATGTCCGGGTATATAACAATACCGGACAGACTATGGAGGAGGTGACGGTCACGACCACTGATAACCCTGATTATACTATAAGGCTCCATAACTTCGGGTCCGTTGCAGCCGGAGCCTATTCGGAATATTTCAGGTTTGATATTGCTTTCACGGAAGCTGACATCACACTGAAAATAGGGAACCTGACATACTCCACACCCGCGACACAGTTTGACTATCTCACATATATAGGACAGGACCGCATCACTTACCGTCTGACGATAACTGATCCCGTGAACCGGATCCTTGAGATTGAGACCATAATTGAAGAGCCTATAGATGACCTGTAGGGTTTTCTTATGAAAGAGCACATCACCGTCTGTCCGCGAAACTGTTACAGTACATGCACATTCAGGGTGTTCACCGAGGATGGCAGGGTGAAGCGCATTCTGCCTTATGAGGGCAACCTGGCAACCCCGGAAGGACCTTGCATCAAAGGCCTTTCATATCTTGAGCGAGAGTATTCCCCGGAACGCATCATATATCCGCTCAGGCGGCAGCCTGATGGCACATTTTCCCGGATTGGAACGGAGGAGGCATTGGATATAATCTCCGGCAAACTGCTGGAAGCCCGTGAGAAGTACGGGCCTCATTCAGTACTTTTCTATAAGGGAAGCGGATATTCAGGACTGAGCAACGATATTGCAGGTAACTTCTGGAAGCTTTTTGGAGGTGCCACAACTACTTTTGGCAATCTCTGCTGGCCTGCAGGACTTGAAGCCGTCAGGCTGACCCTGGGGGAGGTGAAGCATAATGTGCCGTGGGATATTGTCAGCGCCAGTATGATAATACTGTGGGGTAAGAACTCTGCGGAGACCAACGTGCAGGAGATGATCCACATCGGACGGGCACGCGAAAACGGCGCACAAGTGGTGGTTATAGATCCCCGACGCACCCCCACTGCCGACAAGGCAGATATCCTTCTCAGGCCCCGTCCGGGAACCGATGCGGCCCTGGCGCTGGCAATGGCAAAGGTGATCATTGACCGCGGCCTGGCTGATGCTGAGTTCATCCGGAGGTATGTATCAGGCTTTGACAAGTTTACAGCTTCACTTGATATAACACCTGAGAAAGCACAGGAAATCACAGGTATACCGGCTGAAGATATTATCAGGCTGGCGGTAATGGCTGGGGAAGCGAAGCGTCTGACCGTGGTGGCAGGCTACGGGTTGCAGAGGTATACCAACGGAGGGCAGACGATCAGGGCAATACTATCCATACCCATTATCACAGGCATGATCGGAAAGCCCGGTTGCGGATTCAACTTCGCCAACCTGCAGAGCTACATATTTGATGACGTTAAGGAACCACTGAGTTATTACCCCGACACAGAAGCTGACAAGCCCTTCAGGCGTGCCATTTCGATGGCAACATTCGGCCCTGATTTCTTTGCGCTGAAAGAGCCGGGCATAGAGGTGGCATGGATAGAGAGGGGGAACCCTGTCACCCAGCTCCCAGGCAGCGGTGAGGTGATTCGTGCATTTAAGTCCGTAGCATTTAAGGTTGTAGTGGAGCAGTTCCTGACCGACACCGCTGCGATGGCAGATATTATTCTGCCCGCAAAGGGTATTTTTGAGCAGGCTGACGTGGTTGGTTCTTATTGGAATCCATATGCACAATATAAACCCGCCGTAGCTGATCCTCCGGGGGAGGTGATGCCTGAAAGCGCGATCTACAGGCGCCTGGCGGAGAAGATGGGGATGAATATCAGCAGCGATGATGCCATACCTGCCCCCGAAGGGTATGAAGGGTGGCTGAAGGAGCGTATCAGTCATACCCCGGGATTCGACCCGGAGGAACTGATGCAGAAACCGGTCATTCCTGAGCATAACGAGCATCCGGCTTATGGAAACCTGAAGTTCGGAACCCCTTCCGGAAAGATCGAACTCTGGTCTGACATGGCTCTAAAACTGTGGGGTGTGAATCCGCTGCCGGCTTATGAACCCCCTGACGACTTTGGTGAGGGAGATCTTCCGTTCAGGCTGATGACGCCAAACATTGCATCTCGTATTCACTCGCAGTTTGGAAACCTTGAGGTAGTAAAAAGCGTAATTGAGAAACCCGCCTGGGAGATCTCTGTTGCCGATGCCCGGAGGCTGGGACTGAAGAGCGGTGACAGCATAAGGGTCTTCAACTCACTCGGCGAGGTGAAGGGAAGGGTGAAAGTTACATCACGTGTCCGGAAGGGAAGCCTGGTCTTCCCCAATGGCATCTGGCTGGCAGAGGGCGGAGGGGTGAACAGTCTCATTAAGCCGGCTGAAACCGACATGGGGCATGGGGCAGCGTTTCATAACACACGGGTTGACATTGAAAAACTGCCGGCATGAGAAAAGGATTCGTGTTCGATGCTGCACTCTGTGTCAGTTGCAAGGCCTGCAGTGCCGCCTGCATACTAGAAAACGGTCTTCAGCCCGGAACAAGGAGCATATACACCTGGAATGACTCAGGCCTGCCGCTCATGTCCGTCATCAGCCTGTCACTCGCATGCAACCACTGCAAAAAACCCGCCTGTGCGGAAGGCTGTCCTGCCATAGCATACACTATCAACAGTGATGGGGTGGTGATACATCATGCCGACCGCTGCATGGGTTGCGGCTACTGCACCTGGCGGTGCCCCTATGATGCTCCGAAGATCAACGAGGCCAGAGGTTATATAGAGAAATGCCACCTGTGTCATGAGAGGGTGGCCGAAGGGGTAGAGCCGGCTTGCGTCACAGCCTGCCCGACAGGCGCCCTGAGGTTTGCAGAACAGGAAACATTTGAACCTGCCGCCATAGGGTGGTTTCCCGATACAGGCATCGGACCCTCATTGATAATCAAAAACGCTGATCGTCGAACGGGACCGGAAATCATTCCCTCAGATGCCGGGTTTTCCGAAGAGGAAAGCTACATGGTCTCTAATGAGGAAGAGAGCGACGGTATTATTCCGCCTCCCGACAGGATGAAGAAGGAGTGGAGCCTCATGCTCTTCTCTCTGATGGTGGTCTCAGCCTCGGCACTGATGATTTTGTCCGCACTGAAAGGCACCGTAGTATCAGCTCTTCTGCCTCCCCTTCTTCTGGCCGGGGCGATGGCAGTGTCTGTGGCACACCTTGGCGTGCCAGCCAAAGCGTGGCGAGCTCTCCTCAATATTGTCTCCTCACCGTTGAGCCGTGAGATAGCGATGGTCGGGATACTGACAGCTATTGCGCTTCTTAACCTTGTGTTACCCGGATTGATCCCGCCTGTAGCCGGAGGTATAGCAGCCATTCTGACCCTTATTTCCATTGACCTTGTATTCTTCGCAGCCGACAGGTCGCTGAGCGTCAGGCTGCACAGCGGCCAGGCATTCTTTTCCGGAATATACGCGGTATCATGGTTCATAAAACCGGACTATATCTTTCTTGTCTTCTCGATGCTGGCTGCAATTTCTGTCGTCATGCGATACGGATCAGCAGCCGGGTCCGGCCTCGTTCGCAATCTCTATTATTTCAGGGCCATGACTCTTCCTCTGGTCTTCCTTCTGCTCTATCCGGGCAGTGCCGTCACAGATGCGACGGCGCTGGTACTTTTCCTGGCTGGAATAGCTGCAGACAGGGTACTTTTCTATTATGATTTCAATCCCGTTAATATCAAAGAGACTATATCTGAACATTTCAATACCGAATATGAAAAAGAGAGAGATAAACAGCGCAAGGACTCCGGTCTACCGTGATTCCGGGTTCGAGCTCCCAACTGCCGGAACAACCTCCGGAGCCTTTGTCTCAGAGACATCCCACGAAAGAGAGCCTGACCTGTATATCTATTCCCGGTACCGCAATCCTACAGTTGTTGCTGCAGAGGAGGCCATCATGGCTGTCGAGGGCTCGGAGTGGGCCCTGCTGGCACAGTCGGGCATGGCTACCATTGATATAGCTCTTTCCATCTTCCAGGAGGCAGGCAGAACCAATAAATGGCTTTTTTTCTCGGAGATTTACGGAGGCACACTTTCATACATCAGCAGTGTCATTGAAAGGCGGAGGGGTCTGCAGGTAAGTTTTTTCAGGCCATCAGGAACAATTTATGATTACGATCTCCTGGAAAGGATGCTTGCAGAGGTACGGCCTGACATCGTATATTTCGAGACCATTTCCAACCCCCTGCTGATAGTGGCTGAAGGCCGGAGGATAATATCCATGGCAAAGAACTACGGGGCCATGGTCATTGTTGACAACACCTTTGCTACACCTCTCCTGTGGAAACCTCTTGATGACGGCGCTGATATGGTCATCCACAGTGCCACCAAGTATCTGTCGGGCCATGGTAACCTCACGGCCGGAGTCATCTGCGGCAATGACAGGAAGCTGATGCAGGACGCCATAGAATACCGCAAGTTTGTAGGTCATATGCTGTCCCCCGATGACGCATACAGGCTGCAGACGCAGATGGCCTCTTTCGAGCTGCGTTTCAGACAGCAGTGTGACAATGCGGCCGGTGTGGCTGCGCTCCTGCAGGCTTCAGGAGAGGTGGAGAGGGTACTCTATCCCGGACTAGATACACATGAGACACACGCGACGGCGCTGGAGCTGACCGGAGGAAGGGGATACGGTGCCATGGTCACATTCGATCTTGCCGGAACCACGCCTAAGGCAAAGAGAGTGAGGCGCGACCGGTTTATCGCTGCTGTCTGGCCCGACATAAGACTTATACCTACACTCGGAGACAATCATACAATACTGATGCCCGTTGAAGCAGTCTGGGGAGCAAAATATCCTGAGCCGGGAATGATAAGGATGTCATTGGGTTTTGAGAACAGTGATCTGCTCGCTCCGGTTATCAGGCGCGGACTGGAAAACTGATCACCACGCTACAGGCTCGAGACCCCTGGACTTCAGCCATTCATTGCATTTGCTGAAGTGCGAGCAACTCAGGAAACCACGTGAAGCAGAGAGGGGAGAGGGATGCACCGTATTCAGTATCAGGTGTCTTGCCCTGTCAATTGATGCGCCCTTGTTCTGGGCATAGTTTCCCCACAGCATGAATACCAGGCTATCCCTGTCGCGGTTCAGGGCGCTGATAGCAGCATCGGTGAACCGCTCCCATCCTCTGTTCTGATGCGATAACGCCTGGTGAGCCCTTACGGTGAGAATGGCATTGAGCAGAAGCACACCCTGTTCTGCCCACCGTTCAAGATTCCCGGATTGCGGGACGGGCACCCCTAGGTCACGGTTCAGCTCTTTGAAAATATTCACCAGACTCGGCGGGAACTCTGTTCCGTCGGTGACGGAAAAACATAGTCCGTGAGCCTGCCCGATGTTGTGATACGGATCCTGTCCGATGATCACCACCTTGACCCTGTCAAAAGGGCAAAGGTTGAAAGCATTGAAAATCCTGTTGCCGGGAGGAAAGACCTGCCTCGTAAGGTACTCCTGCCTTACAAACTCCGTCAGTGCGATGAAATAATCCTTTTCAAACTCATCCCTGAGTTTCTCCTTCCAGCTTGATTCGATCTTTACTTCCATTCAGTATTCACCAATATGCTGTTAAATATATTGTTTTTTCACTGATGTGTCGTTGTTACTGAAGCGCAGATTAAAAATGCA
>DZBJ01000139.1 GCA_022736275.1 Rikenella microfusus
CTGACATGCAGCTGGGATAAACAATCAAAAGACCAGCTAGACAGCAGTGCCGTGGCATGGCTTCAGTTCAGGCAACAGCTCACGCAATCTTTTGGCCCATCCCCGGAAAAGCCTGACATTATTGCCGGAGCTCGTTACATTGCAGATCATTCCAAGACCATAATTGCTTCATCTGATCATCTTAACCGTGCATTTCAGGTGATGATGGAAGGAAAACTTGCACGGCTCCGTCAGATTAACCAGATTTCACTAGTTCTGTCAGCTGTGCTGACGATCATGATTGCACTTGGTGTATATCGTAAAATCACACATCCTCTGCAACAGACTGTTAAAGGCTTTGATCGGGTTGCAAACGGTGATCTTGGTTTCCAGATACCAGTACATGTTGATAACGAGATCGGTCGTATGACCGTTTCATTCAACCAGCTTTCCAGTCGTCTGCGCAGCCTGTTCAACCTGACCGACCGGATTAACCAGGGCACCAATCTCTACGATACTCTCCAGTTTGTCTGCACTGAATTTCGCACATTTCTGCCGGTTGAATGGGTCGGTGTGCTCACCCTGAACCCGGAACGCAGTCGCTATCTGCTGGAGCGCCTTTATACAGAACAGACCGGAACCCTGAAGGAAAACGATGCATTTGCAAATGATCTGGGGCTCCCTGACAACTCATTGACTGACGGTACTCCGTTTGCCGTATCAAACCTTGCCGATGTTGCCAGGGATCAAGATCCGAATTCCTTTGTTTCTCGCCTGCTGCTGGATCAAAAACAATCTGCCGTACTGCTCCCTCTTAGCAATACCAGGGGCAGCGAGGCGTTACTGGTCTTTTCCTCATCCCATAGCAATGCCTATTCTGAAAATCATCTGGAATTTCTCGGTAATCTTGCAGCCCAGATAAGTCATATACTGGAGAAAACTCTGGTGATGGAAGGATTGGTGGTTGCAGCGGTGGAAGGGCTTGCAAAGCTGGCAGAGAGCCGCGACCCGGAAACCGGGGATCATCTTGTCAGGATGAGCCTCTATGCAGCTCTGTTGTGTGAAGAGCTGGCAGTATGCGGCCCTTATACGGAACAAATTACTCCGGCCTATACCCGTGAGGTGTTCCGTTTTGCACCGATGCATGACATAGGAAAGGTCGGTATTCGGGATGATGTTTTGTTGAAGCCAGGAAGACTTGATCCGGACGAACGGATTGAGATGGAACGTCACCCCCTGATCGGAGCTCAGGTCCTTCGGCGCTGCGAAGATCAGATGAACAGTCTTGGACATAGTATCTTTAAGGTGGGCATTGAAATAGCCGAATGCCACCATGAAAAATTTGATGGCTCAGGATACCCTCAAGG
>DZBJ01000140.1 GCA_022736275.1 Rikenella microfusus
AGCAGGGGGTGTTGACAGGATGGATGTCGGGTCATTGAAAGACTATCTTGTCAGGTATAAGGAGGAGTTGATAACATCCATTGAGAGGGGCAAATACCGCCCCAATCCGGTCCGGAGGGTAGAGATACCCAAAGAGAACGGGAAGCGTCGGGGGTTGGGTATCCCCACTGTAGTAGACAGGGTTATCCAGCAGAGCATAGCGCAACAGCTCTCTCGGCTCTATGAGCCCGGGTTCTCCCCGTGGAGTTTTGGCTTCAGGCCAAAGCGGAGCGCACACCAGGCACTTGGTAAATGCCGGGACTACATCACTGAAGGTTATGTGTATGCGGTGGACATTGACCTCGAGAGGTTCTTTGACACAGTCAGCCATAGCAAACTGACAGAGGTACTGTCACACAAGGTTAAGGATGGGCGGGTAATCTCACTCATCCATAAGTATCTCAATGCAGGAGTGATGAATGAAGGCAAATACGAAGAGACGAAGGAGGGCGTACCACAGGGAGGCCCGTTAAGTCCGGTTCTGAGCAACATTTTGCTCAATGAGCTGGACAAGGAGCTCGAGAGACGGGGGCACAAGTTTGTACGCTATGCGGACGACATGGTCATTTTCTGCAGGAGCCGGCGGAGTGCCGAGCGCACTATGCAGAACATCATCCCCTTTATAGAGGGGAAGCTGTTCCTGAAAGTGAATCGGGACAAGAGCCAGGTTGCCCATGTCAGGGAGATCAAGTTCCTTGGCTACTCCTTCTACATTGCAAAAGGGGAGGGCAGACTGCGGGTACACCCTAAAAGCGTTGCCAGGATGAAAGCCCGTATCAAGGAGCTGACATCAAGGAGTAACGGTTGGGGTAATGACCGGAGAAAGGAAGCACTGAGCCAGTACATTAAAGGCTGGGTGCAATACTTCAAGCTGGCAGATATGAAGAAGCTGCTGATTAAGGTTGATGCATGGTATCGCCGGAGGTTACGCATGGTCATTTGGAAACAATGGAAACGGATAAAGACCAAGATAACTAACCTCGTTAAGCTGGGCGTTAAGAAACAAAAGGCTTACGAGTGGGCGAACACAAGGAAAGGCTATTGGCATATTGCAGGTAGTTACATCCCAGGCACGACTATTACCACAGAGCGTCTCAGGCTTGCTGGCTACGTCTTCTTATCGGATCACTTCAACAAGGTGAAAGTGGTATCTTAGGGAACCGCCGTATACGAGACCCGTACGTACGGTGGTGTGAGAGGTCGGAAAATGAAATAGGAGGAAACCTATTTCATTTTCCTCCTACTCGATTGCATAGACGTTCCGTTTTAATGGAACGTCTATCTTATTATATACCCCCATATG
>DZBJ01000001.1 GCA_022736275.1 Rikenella microfusus
CCGCGACCCTCGGCGTGACAGGCCGATATTCTAACCAAACTGAACTACCGCACCAAAAGCGATGCAAAATTAGTGCATTTTTCCATTCCTCAAAATATTTCGTCCAAATATATTTGACTTGCCCGTTAAACCTTGAACTCATACTCCCGGAGCCTGCCGGGAGCAATGATATATACCGCTGATCCTTATCTGTATCCGCCAGTTTTCTTATATTTGTTCTGGAGCAGACAAATGAAAAACATATACTTTCAGATACCAGCGACCGGCACCCAAAGCCCGGGTCTCGTGCTGGCAACCGTAACCGCCACCAGCGGATCAACACCTCAGAAACCGGGGAGCTCGGCACTGCTTCTTGACGGCAGGCTGATAGCCGGCACAGTGGGCGGAGGGATTGTCGAACACAGGGTGCTTGAGTATGCCCGCAACTGCTCCGGGGGATGCCAGTCGGCACTGCTTCACTTCTCCCTCGACAGGGAGACCACCGAACCGGAAGAGGCAGTATGCGGGGGTACGATAACCATACTTGCAGACAGTAACCCGGGAGCTCACCTGGCAGTATTCAGTGAGATGCAACAGAGCATCACGGCAGGACAGCCGGGTGTGCTCGTTACCAAGGTGATCCCGTGGAACGAAACAAGCGTGATGATAAAACGGTGCTGGACCACGGGAGCAGGTGAGATACCCTTATCATGCAATGCAGATGCTGACCTGCTGAAAGAGGTCAGAGGCATCCTCACAGCAGGCAGCAGGGGTGATTACAGAGAGATTGAGATGCCGGTAGCAGGTGAAAAACAACCAGCTAAGATATATCTTGAGCCGGTTTTCCCCCTTCCACGCCTGATCATAGGCGGCGCCGGACATATCGGCAAAGCGGTATCACACCAGGGGAAGCTGCTCGGATTCGAGGTCACCGTCATTGATGACAGGGCGGATTTTGCCAATCCTGTCAACCTGCCGGACGCAGATAACATCATCGTTAAGGACATTGGCGAAGCGATGCGGGAGATATCAAAGGATATGAATACCTTCATCATCATAGTTACCCGCGGTCACGGACATGATGCTGAGGCGCTTAAGCCATGCATCGGATCACCGGCGGCATATGTCGGAATGATGGGGAGCAGGGTAAAGGTGGCCAAGGTTCATGAGGAGTTCATTGCCAGAGGATGGGCAACGGAGGACCAGTGGAAGAAAATATTCACACCCATAGGTCTTGACATTGATTCCAAGACAATTGAGGAGATAGCTGTAAGCATCGCGGCACAGCTGGTAATGGTTAGAAGAATTAAGAATTAAGAAATAAGAATTAAGAATAGAATAAGCGACCGGGGCGAATTTGAATGAATCAAGGGTCAGGGATGCAGGAGGTATGCGCGATAGTGCTGGCGGCCGGTGAGTCGAAGCGGATGGGCTCGCCAAAGATGCTGCTGGCATATAACGGTACAACCGTTCTTGGAAAGGTTATAGAAAATGTTCTGGCAGCAGGGATCACTGAACCGCTGGTAATTTCAGGAGCTGAACGGGATGATATTATTAAGGCTGCAATGAAGTATCCTGTGAAACATTGTTATAATGATAAATACAGAAGCGGCATGCTCTCCTCGGTGCAGTGCGGACTCACCTCCCTGGCTGACGAATGTCGTGCTGTGCTTGTTATGCCCGGCGACCAGCCGATGATAGGTGAAAGCGAGATTAATAAGGTGATAAAAGCATGGAGACGGTCCGGGAGGGGAATAGTGATGCCGTCTTTCAATGGCAAACGGGGACATCCGCTGTTAGTTGACATGAAATACCGCCCTGAGATACTTGCCCTGCCTGAGGAGGAGGGTCTGCGCAGGCTGGCGGAGAGGCACCCTGACGATGTTCTTGAGGCAGAGACTGATGATCCGTCCGTGCTTAGGGATATCGATACAAAAGAAGATTACCTGAATGAACTAAACATAATCAAAAGAGATGGAAAAGACAATTGCCGGCACCTGGGTGGCGCACATTGCTCAGGTGGAGGTGAGCCGGCTATCATTGCCGTTGGCGCGGCTGTCGGCAACGCCATATTCGATGCTGTCGGGGCAAGGCTTTTCAGGGTACCATTCACACCGGAGAGAGTGCTACAGGCAGTCGAAAGTCAAAAGTTGAAAGTCTAAAGGGCTGTTCCCAGTCTACAGTCACCAGTCTTCAGTCCTGCTGACTGCCGACTAACGACTGCCGACTGAATCAATAGCATCATGATAAAAAAGGAGGGAAGCATGAGCGACCCTCCTTTTTTATCAGTTTTCAAACCAGGATTATTTCCCTGAGAGGTACCAATCGTTCTGGACAAGCAGATCATTTACTTCCATCTCCCTGAAGGGAATGGGAAGTATAAGGTTGCCGGCATCATAGGGATAGTCGCCGATATTCTGCTTCCACCTTTTCAGATCATGCAGACGGAAACCCTCCCAGCAGAGTTCGAGATATCTCTCTTCCCTGATCTGATCCCTGGTAACTGGTGCCGTATAAAGGGGTGCATGTGCCCTGTCACGTATCACATTGATATCTTCTGTGGGGCTGTTAGGCCCGATGTCAGCGCCCGGGTCCTCGAAGTTGGCCTCGGCTCTGACAAGGTACATCTCAGCAAGCCTTATAAGGTTGAGGTTCGTATAATAATCCCCCCACTTGGAGGTGTTTATACCGTTGCTGTTGACGATAGTGCCAACGCCTTTATAGTACATCATGTTAATATTATCGATTGTATAGAAGGACTCAGTATTCTCCTGGAACATTCCGCGCTCGTCGGAGGGATCAAACCTGTCGAGAAAAACCTGCTGAATTTCATAATCCCCCCTGCCGGCGCCATTGAGTGAGGCGTACATCACAGCAAGCCAGGGGTTGTTTGAAGCAACGTTGTTCTGGAATGCAAAGATATCCTCCGGTGAATTACTGCTATTGTTAAAGGCTTTCAAAGGTGTGTTCGTCAGTGAGAATAACCCGCTTTGAATTACCTGGTTTGCTTCAGTAGCAGCGCTTGCGTAATTGCCCATTTGCAGATGTATCCTTGCGAGGATTGCACTTGCAGCGAGGGATGAGGCATAGACATCATTTTCTTCCGGCAGTAAATCGCGTGCAGCTGTCAGGTCATCAAGGGCCTGTGAATAACCCTCTTCAACAGTATTCCTCGGAACATTGACAGCATCGGCCACATCCTTTGTAGGAGTGAGCATAAGCGGTACAGCCGGCTGACTATTTGCAGCACCGGCTTCATAAGGCAACCCGAAGAGCCTGGTAAGCTCAAAGTAGGTCCACCCTCTTAAGAAACGGGCCTCACCCTCAACCATATTACGGTCTTCCTCATCAAGAATGGCAAGTATTTCCGGATCGACAAGCGTGTTGCAGGTGTTTATAACCTCATAAGCCTGGATCCAGGTGTTTTCAACATAACCGTTGGTTACCGTGGCCTCCTTCTGAATGAATTCACGCGGTTCCTCGAATGTTCCGAGAAAGAGCATATCCCCTTTTGAGGCATACAGCTCACTGTATTCATTGAATGCTGTTCCGAAGATCCATTGACTCCTTCCGTCGAGGTAAGTACCAACAAGAGTCGCTTTTATGTTTGCCGGTGTTGTAAGAGCAACAGCAGCGTCAATGGACTGTTTAGGCATAAGGTCCAGCTTCTCGGTGCAGGAGAAGAGCAGCGTGAATACCGGAACCAGCAGTAACAATTCTTTGGTATTGATGATTATATTTTTCATGATCATTACTGTTTGGAGTTAGAATGAAAGATTTATACCGAGGGTATACGTCCTTGCCTGCGGAGCAGTATAGAAATCGTATCCCTGTATGATGTTCGTGTTCTGTGTAGAACGGCCGGTGCCTGTGTAGTTTACCTCGGGGTCCCATCCCTTATAATTTGTAAATGTATAGAGGTTCTGGACACCTGCGTACAGCCTGATGGATGACATCTTCAGCCTGGAAGTCAGCGATTTTGGCAGACTGTAGCCAAAGTTTACACTTCTGATTCTGATGTATGAGCCATCGTAGAGGTACCTGCTTGTCGTTTTTACCCCGTTGTTTTCACCCAAACGTGCCTGCGGAACGTCTGTAATGTCACCCGGCTTCTGCCATCTGTTCATCTGATCTACAGTCTGGTTGTCAAACCATGCAGCGTTGGCAGACTGATAAATACCGGCGCCATTATAGATCTCGTTACCGTAGACAAAGCTTATCAGGGCATTCAGATCGAAACCCTTGTATTCAAAGTAGTTGTTAAAACCACCGGTGAATTCCGGGTTGGGTGATCCTACTATCTGAGGTTCAGCAAGGTTGAAGTTATTTGTTGTTTCATCACTGTCCGGACCGAGGTAATAAAGTGCATCACCGTTGTCAGGATCAACCCCGGCATATTTTACGAGTTTGAAAACCCCGATGGGCTGTCCTTCTATAACATAGTTGATTCCATTGGGTGTTATCTCCGGACCATTTATATCAATGATCTTGTTCCTGTTGAAAGACATGTTAAAGTCGGTTGTCCAGACAAAGGAACCTGCAAAATTATTGGAGTGAATGGAGAATTCGATGCCCTTGTTTTCAAGTTCCCCGACGTTGCTCCACACACCCGTGAATCCGGAAGTCGAAGGCAGTGTGCGATAGAGCAGCAGGTCAGTCGTTTTCTTATGATAGTAGTCAATTTCACCGGTTACCCTGTTCTTGAAAAAGCCGAAGTCGAGACCGATGTCTGCCTGTGCCGTGTTTTCCCAGCCAAGCTCCCGGCTCTGTAGCTGTGTTGCCTCAAGGCCGTTTCTTCCGGCATAGTTAACACCTGTATAAAGGGCCAGGTGAGCATAGTCAGGTATACCGGAGTTACCCGTTAACCCGTAACTGGCTCTCACTTTAAGATAGCTGAGGAAATTTTTGATTCCTGACATGAAATCCTCCTGCGTCAGAATCCAGCCTGCTGATACGGCAGGGAAGAAGCCGTAGCGGTTGTCAACGCCAAATCTTGATGATCCGTCAATGCGACCGCTGAGAGTGAAAAAGTACTTCTCATTGATTTTGTAGTTTGAACGCGCAAAATATGAGAGATACGAGTTGGCATTTTCCCAGCTTGAGAAGACGGTTGCTTCGGCAGCATTTTCAATATTTTGAAAATCATCAGTGGGGAAACCCTTGGCCTGGATATTTGATCCTGTGGTATTCGACTGCTGGTATGACATACCTCCCACGATGTTTAAATGGTGTACACCGAAGGTTTTAATATATGTCAGGTAGTTCTCCCAGTTATAGTTCACAACCCTTACCGAGCGGTTCTGTGCTTCACCGGCGGGACCGCCGGTGATCGTCAGGCGACCCCAGTAGTTCTTCTCTCTCAGGTCCATTATATCAGTTCCGAATTCACTTTTAAAGGAGAGGTCTTTAAAAAGAGCATATGAAGCGTAGAAATTTGCCAGGCTCCTGAAGGAAGTCTGATTGTTTGAGCCATCGCGCAATGATATGAGGCCATTATAATAAATTGTATTGGTATTGTACTCACCCGTTTCAGGATCAATTACCGGAGTGAGTGGCGACTGCGCTACAAGCTGAAGGGGAGTGGAATAGGCATTATCATTTTCAACCCTCAGCATCTCGGTTCTGATAAGATTCATCTGAACGCCAAAGTTGAGTTTTTCTGTTGCTTTCTGGTCCAGGTTAAGCCTGCCGCTCATCTTTGTCATACTGTTACCCCTCAGTATACCTTTAGTGTCGTCAAAACTTACTCCCGAGTAAAAAGTAGTGTTGCCGCTACCGCCTGAGGCAGACAGGTTGACCCTGTTTAACGAACCCTTCTGAAAGGCTTCCTTCTGCCAGTCTGCATCATATCCGTCGTCCCACAGCGGACCGATAAAATATTCCCAGAACTCATCCTTGGGCAGCCAGTCCCATACGAGTCCGTCAACGGATACATTGTCCATTGCTTCGTCAAACAGCTCAAAGTACTGGTCTGCATTCAGCCAGTCGATGAGGTTGCTGGGCTCACTTATGCCCGTAGTGTACTGAAGATCAAATTTCGTGTCTCCTGACTTTCCCCTTTTAGTAGTAATAATTACGACACCGTTCGATGCCCTCGAGCCATAAATTGCAGCTGCTGAAGCATCTTTGAGGATCTGGATTGACTCGACGTCGGTCATAGCCAGGTCAGACAGGGGGCTTGTGGGCTGGTTGTCGGGGTTCGAGAGGTTTTCAGTAGTGATGGGGACTCCGTCGACGACATAAAGAGGCTGGTTGTTTGCCGATACGGATGACGATCCCCTGATCCTCATCTTGATAGTTTCCCCAAGTTTACCGCTGGCCTGCTCAATGAAAACACCCGAGGTCTTTCCCTGAATAGCTGATTCAAAGCTGGCTGTGGGCATTTCTGCGATACCCTTGGTCTCGACCTTTGTGATGGCCCCGGTCAGCTCACGCTTGATGGCTGACCCGTAACCAATGACGACAATTTCGTCAAGACCCACGTTGTCGTATTCAAACTCCACGCTGACAACGTTGCCGTCTCCAACCGGAATTTCCTGTGTCTTCATTCCGATGAACCTGAAGACTAGTATATCGCCGGGTCCGGCGCTTATTGAGTACCTGCCATCCACCCCGGTAGCTGTACCGATGGATGTGCCTTTTACCTGGACGGTGGCCCCTATAACGGGCTGCCCGTCAGATTTGTCAGTGACCAATCCTGTAGTGGTTCCTGATTGCCCGTAGGCACTCATTGACACCACGAACGAAATCACCGCTGTCCAAAGTAATTTTCCCATAGCTGAATAGTTTGAGTTAAGTTGTAACCAATCACTAAAAAGACCGGGAAAGTGACTTAATGCCGCATCAGAATGAGTTATTTTTATGTTAACAGGATAAAAAGATGAGTCTTCAGGCTCGGGAAACGGTTGATTCAGAGCCTTTCAGGAGTGAAGAAACTGTAGTTCACATTCCCGTAATTACGGTGTTCTGACAATGCCTGATGACCTGAGAAGTCAATTTTTCGCGGATGCTCAAGAATGAAAAGGGTTGATTCTGTCACCGCTCCCGAGCCGAGGACCATGTCAGGAATCTCCGTCAGCCAGCGGAGGGCATATGGAGGATCGGCAAATATAATATCATACTGCTTGTGGCAGATATTAAGCCAGTCGCGAACATCCAGCCTGTGAACCCGCACTGACTTCATCTCAAACTGCCGGAGGGTGTTCCGGATGAAATCACAGTTTCTTCTGTCAGTCTCAATGATATCAATATCTTCAGTACCCCGTGATGCGAATTCATAGCTTATTGCTCCGGTGCCGCCAAAGAGATCAAGAAATGAGACAGATGAGAAGTCATAACGGTTGTTCAGGATATTCATAAGGCTCTCCCGGGCATAGTCGGTTGTGGGCCTTGCCTTGAATCCTTTCGGGGGCACAATGAGCCGACCCTTGAATCTGCCTCCGATTATTCGCACGAAGCTGCAGTGAAAAGGTTCAGCCACCGGTGCAGGTGCACCTCATTCATGACATAGCTGAAGCTCTGCCTTATGATTGGAGAGGCAAACTTCACATTCGAGGCAAAGCCGAGGAGGGCGATGTGCGCCTCGCCGTAGGGTTCCACGGCACCGCTTACAAATATTGGTTCGTCATTCTTTATGCCCCTTCGGTCAAGCACATTAAACAGAAAATATGAAGCGTCGGCGGCAGCTGAGCAGGCGAAGCTGTTGCAGAAGACCAGGTTTCTTTTCTCGGCTATGACGACAGTGACAAAGCTTGTGTCGGCGTGAAGGTGTATGTAACGCTCCTCGGAGGTACGGCATGCTGAAAAGACATGCTGCAGAAGCGGTTTCAGGTGATGCCACGGTGTCATATCGCGCCAGCGCGAAGAAACTTTTTCAATTCCGTCGTTTCCGGGGGAGAAGAGCACATATGCATCCGGAAACGGGAGGCTGTTTGAGAAGATCTGCGAACCGTCAGGTACATTGTGATTGAAACGGAAGTAATCTTCCTTAAGCCTGGGTTCATAGACAGGTGACGGAACCAGGGTATAAAGCAGTGACGGGGTAATAATGAATACTTTCCTGTAGTGTCTCCTGAGGAAGTCATCGGATTCAATGATCTCTCCCGGTGCCCTGACAGAACCGTCGGCCGGGTTTTCACGCGGATAGTGTCTGAGCATCACATATTTTCCGCGCAGGAGATCAAGCACGGCAAGAGAGACACCTTCTTCAGAAAGCTCCAGTGTAAGATCGTAATTTTCGGTCGCGTTTATGTCGAGAGTCTCATCAATGAGCTCAAGAGGATATATCTGCGACGTGGTCATCAATCCTCCCAGTTCCCGGCATTGTTATTGGGTACCCTGACATCACCCACCTTCATGCCCGGGAAGCCGGTGAACTTGGTTCGCTGTTCATTGTAGTTGACCACAAGCTGCCTGTCAAGATCACTGAGAAAGACGTCATTGAGGACGTAGGCCTCGAACACGTTGACCAGAACCATTGAGGTTGTCATGACCCTGGCAGCAGACATCTGGAATTCGATGTTATCAGTCCCCGGAACAAACCGGAGCTGATCGACAGGGTATCCCTCCTTGAATATTGAATCGCGCACTGGAATATAACTCGTATCCCTGCTGATGAGCCCTTTCTTTACGGCTTCTCTTTCACTTGTAATACCGTCGGCTATCATATCGTCGGTCAATGATCCGCGTTTAAAGACCAGCGGCAGAGAGTCTGTCTTAAGGAAGGTGATCAGTGTGTCAAAGCTGCCGGTATAATATCCCTTAACAGATTTAAAAGCCTCCTGCGCGGTTCTGATGTCAATCAGCCTCTCCTTGATTTGTGTCTCTCTGCTATCTTTCTCCCGGTTGAACCGGATTGGCTGCATAATGCTTTCGATGAGAAAATAGATGAGAACGATGATGATAACCGTAAATACAATGTTGAGGGCCGTTTTCATGTCTTTTATGATCGATTGTTGAGTAACTTTGTGCAAATTTAAAAAAAAAGCAGACTGATTTCCGGATTGTTAAAAGAAAATGAGGAAGGAGAATATATATACTCTTATGGAGAAGAATCTTGGATATATTCCGACTCAGGATCAGTCTGACTGCATGCGGTTGCTGGCTAACTATGTGACTGATAATACAAATGACATCATTTTTTTGCTGACGGGATATGCCGGCACTGGCAAGACAAGCCTTATCGCCTCACTGGTAAGCACTCTCAGCACCCTGCGTCAGAAGTCTGTTCTTCTTGCACCTACCGGCAGGGCTGCAAAGGTGCTGAGGTCATATACTGGCAGGGAGGCTTATACAATCCACCGCAAGATATACAGGCAGAAATCGGCCACTGACGGTATAGGGAAATTCGTTCTTGACAGGAATCTGCACAAGGAGACAGTCTTTATCGTGGATGAGTCATCGATGATCCCTGACGAATCATCAGACGGGTCTATGTTCGGCAGCGGAAAGCTGCTCGAGGATCTTCTTGAGTATGTCTACACCGGCACTGACTGCAAGCTTATACTTGTCGGCGATGTGGCGCAGTTGCCTCCGGTAGGTTCGGTTGTCAGTCCTGCCCTCGATGCCGAGGTGCTTCGTACAACAGGTTTCGGGCTTATGACCTTTGAACTTCGCGAGGTCATCAGGCAGAGCGAAGGGTCGGGGATACTTATGAATGCCACCGCCGTCAGGCAGCAGGTTAACGACGGAGATATCTCCGTGCCTGAGATAGTGCTTAAGGGATACGGTGACATTGAACGTCTCGGCGGCAATGACCTGATTGATTGTCTCAGCGAATCGTATGACAGGTGCGGCACCGACGGGGCCATCGTGGTTGTCAACTCCAACAACCTCGCCAACAGGTATAACCAGGGAATACGCAACAGGGTTTTCTTCCGTGAGGAGGAGATCAGCACCGGCGACCTGGTGATGGTTGTGAAGAACAACTACTACTGGCTTAAGGATGAGGAGAATGGCTCATTCATTGCCAACGGTGACATTGCCGAAGTAAGAAGGATAAGGAGGAGTGAGGAGATGTACGGGATGCGCTTTGCGGAAATGACCCTCTGGTTCCGTGACACCGAGCTGGAGATAGAGGCTAAAGTTATGCTTGACACTCTTATGATGAGCACTCCGTCACTCTCACCGGAAAAGTCAAGGGAGCTCTATTTCTCAGTGCTGGCTGACCATCCCGGCATCAAGTCAAAGCGAAAACAGTTTGAGGCGGTCAGGGATGATCGCTGGTACAACGCCCTGCAGATCAAGTTTGCCTATGCCGTCACCTGTCACAAGGCGCAGGGAGGGCAGTGGGAGAGGGTCTTCATTGATCAGGGCATGTTCAGCCGCCAGGAGCCGACCATTGACTATCTGAGGTGGTTCTATACAGCACTGACGAGGGCGACGGATAAGGTTTACCTGGTAAATTTTCCGGACAGCTGGTTCAGTCGGCAGTCGGCAGTCCACAGTCGGCAATGAAAATAGGCAGTAGGCAATAGTCAAAAATCAGTTGGCAGTCAGCGGTCTTTAGTATGAAAGAATTAAGAATTAAGAATTAAGAATCAGGCAGTTAGACTGCACGACTGCCCCGACGCTTCGGTCGGGATCTCCGCTTCGCTACGACATGACTGCAGGACGAAGCGAAGCGACAGACCTTCAGACATCAGACTTTAGACTTTATGAACTTTACGGACTTTCGACTTTCATCCGGCAAAAGAGGAATGATTATATTTGCGCTTTCTTTTAGCTTTGGACCTCACCAATAAACTTACAAACCGAAGGATATTCCTGTTCTGGGGGCCGCTGGCACTTACCTGGCTGATGATGGCCTTTGAGCAGCCGTTCCTCATAGCATTTATTGCCCGGCTGGGTGAAGCAAAGCTCAATCTTGCCGCCTTTGGCATTGCGGGGTCATTCGCCATGATCATCGAAGCCCCTGTCATAATGCTTATGAGCGCATCCACGGCACTTGTCACGGGTCGCAATTCATACAGGAAGCTGAGAAGGTTTACAGATCTTCTGAATTTCGGGGTGACCATCATCCAGCTTCTATTCCTCATCCCACCGGTTTTCAGGTTCATCGTCATCAACCTGATGGGGGTACCTGAAGAGGTTTCAGCACTTGCTCATATTGCACTCCTGATCTTCCTTCCCTGGGCCGCATCGATCGGATACAGGAGGTTCTACCAGGGTATCCTCATCAGGAACAACCTGACAAGGAGGGTAACTTACGGCACGATGGTACGATTGACAGTTATTGTTGTGGTGGGATTGCTGCTCTACAGTGCAGGAGTGAAAGGAGCATATGTTGGTGCAGCGGCAATGTCACTGGCAGTGTTTACTGAAGCCATTGCCACCAGGCTGATGGCATCGCGAACACTGAAGGAACTGCTTAATAAGGAGGACACGGAGAATGGACACATGGGCCTCAGATCGATTACAAAGTTCTATTATCCCCTGGCACTGACTTCTATCCTCTCACTGGGAGTGCATCCCTTTGTTACATTCTTCCTGGGCAGGAGTTACATGGCTGTTGAGTCACTTGCCGTTCTTCCGGTTGTGAGCTCACTTGTATTCATTTTCAGAAGCCTGGGGTTGTCATACCAGGAGGTGAATATTGCCCTTATTGGAAAGCAAAGGGAAAACTACACTTCACTGCGGAATTTTGCCATTTACTTTGGCATCACGGTCACTGTTCTGATTTTGCTGCTTGCATTCACTCCCCTTGCCGACCTGTGGTTCATCAATGTCTCGGGACTGAGCAAGGAGCTTGCCGATCTCTCATATCTTCCCCTCAAGATAATGGTCCTGCTGCCTGCCCTGACCGTACTCCTCAATTTCCAGAGATCACTGCTGTTAATCAACGGCACCACCGGGCCTATATCAACTGCGACGGCAGTGGAACTTATCGTGATAATTGCCGTGTTGCTGGTGTGTGTGATATTTCTGAACCTGGCTGGCGTGGTTGGCGCTGCCCTCGCTTTTACCATTGGCAAGGGTATGTCGACTCTTTACCTTGCACCTAGGCAGGCAGCTGTTCTGAAGGGCTGGAAGTCGCTTGTTAAACCGTAGTCGCGGATATTAGTTATTTTTACATCGAAGATTCAGCGATTTAAATACCGAATTACCCGATACAATGAAATCTTACCGCAAGGAATTATGGATCGAAACACCCCGCCGCAGGGATTACATCAACTTAACGCGGCAGGTGGAACAGTGCATTGCAGAGAGCGGGATCAGGGAGGGCCTGGTGCTCGTAAACGCGATGCACATCACTTCAAGTGTCTTTATCAATGATGATGAGAGCGGCCTGCATCACGACTTCGAGGTGTGGCTCGAGAAGCTGGCTCCGGAGAAGCCTCATTCACAATACCGTCACAACGGCTTCGAGGATAATGCGGATGCCCACATGAAACGCCAGCTTATGGGCAGGGAGGTGGTCGCCGCCATCACTGAAGGCAGGCTTGACTTCGGTCCATGGGAGCAGATATTCTACGGTGAGTATGACGGCATGCGGCGCAAGCGCGTTCTCGTGAAGATAATAGGAGAGTAGCTGCCAGTCGGCAGTCAGCAGTCAGCAGTCGCCAGAGCCAGATTAGCGAGCAGTTGACAGAACATAAAGACCCGATTTACTGCTGACTGAGGACTGTAGACTGAAGACTGAGACCTGAACCTAGAGGTTCAGGTCTCTGATGACGGCGTCAATCCTATCGTCAAGCCCCTGCCAGAGCTGCCCGAAGTGGGCGGTGTCAGGGAGCGAAGTGAAGGCGCTGAAATAGAACTTGATCTTCGGCTCTGTACCTGAGGGGCGCACAGATATCTTCGTCCCGTCTTCAAGGAAGAACTGCAGGACGTTTGACTTCTCCAGGTTAAGAGGATGCTTCTTTCCTGTGACAAGGTCAGTTGATACCAGCGACTGGTAATCGTCCGCCCGGACCACCCTGCTTCCGGCAATTGCCGCCGGAGGGCTTGTCCGGTATCCCTCCATCATCGCCTTAATCTCGGCGGCTCCTTCTGCACCTTTTCTGACCACATTGATCAGCTTCTCACGATAGAGACCGTATTCAGCATAGATGTCGAGAAGCAACTCCCAGAGGGTCTTCCCCCTGTCACGTGCCCATGCCGCTGCCTCGGCGATGAGGGTTATGGCTGAAATGCCATCCTTATCCCTGACATAGTCTCCGGCAAGGTATCCAAAGCTCTCCTCTCCTCCGCCGATGTACTTCTCCCTTCCTTCAAGATCACGCATCAGCTCGGCAAAGAACTTGAAGCCCGTCAGCACCTGGTAACTTTTAACGCCGTTCTTTTCAGCTATGCAGCCGAGCAGGTCGGAAGTCACGATTGTATAAATAATGTATTCGTTGCCCTTAAGCTCTCCGTTATTTTTTTTCTGTGAGATTATGTACCATGTCAGGATAGCTCCTGTCTGGTTGCCGTTAAGCAGGACGAACTCACCTGAGGGTTTCCTGACAGCAACACCCAGCCGGTCGCCGTCAGGGTCTGTTGCCATGACCACGTCAGCTCCCTTTTCTTTCGCCAGTGCGACTGCCATTGAGAGGGCATCAGGCTCTTCGGGGTTGGGAGAATGAATTGTGGGGAAGTTGCCGTCCGGCACCGACTGTTCCTTCACCGTGTGCACATTTGTAAAACCGTATTGAGCCAGCGCCTCGGGAACAAGTTTATAGCCCGTACCATGCAGCGGAGTATAGACGATGCCTATGTCATTGTTCCTCTGGATTACATCGGGGTTGATGCTCAGGGCCTTCACTTCGGCCAGGTATTTTCCGTCTGTTGATGCACCCAGCATATTGATCCGCGAATCATCACCCCCTGTCTTTATCTCTCTGACCGATCTGATGCTGCGCACCTCATCAATGATTCCCTTGTCGTGCGGAGAGACCACCTGTCCGCCGTCGTTCCATGAAACCTTGTAGCCGTTGTACTCTTTCGGGTTGTGCGAGGCGGTGATATTGACACCGGCGTCGCATCCGTAAAGCCTTATGGCGTATGACAGTTCAGGTGTTGGTCTCAGAGCCTCGAACAGGTATGCTGTAAATCCGTTGGCAGTAAAGATGTCGGATGCCACCTTTGCGAAGTAGCTGCTGTTGTTGCGGCAGTCGTGTGCAATTGCTACCTTTATTGAGGAGGGATTGGCTGCATGCTTTTTCAGGTAGTTGGCAAGACCCTGTGTTGCCATGCCCAGTGTGTACCGGTTCATCCTGTTAGTGCCCGCACCCATTATCCCGCGAAGCCCGCCGGTACCAAACTCGAGATCCTGGTAAAAGGCATCAATAAGGCCCTTCTCATCATTGTCAAGCAGGTTTCTGACCTCCTTGCGTGTCGGCTCATCAAACTCTTCACCCAGCCATGTTTCGGCTTTTTTTCTGATGTCGTCAATGTTGATCATATCCGGTTGATTTTTGAAATGCAGTTATTGAGGCTCATACGCCAGTGCGGAATCTTAAGGTTATAGTGTTCCCTGATCTTGCTTTTGTCAAGGACGCTGTAGGCCGGTCTCTTCACCTTTGAGGGGTAAGCCGAGCTTCTGACCGGAACAACGGCACATGACGAGCCGGCAGCGGACACTATCTCCGCGGCAAGGTCATACCACGAGCAGACACCTTCGTTGGAGTAGTTGAAGATGCCCGGCACAAAGAGATGCCTGTTCTGGATGACGCCGCTGATTATCTCCAGTATTGCCGCGGCAAGGTCAGCAGCATATGTGGGTGATCCCGCCTGGTCAAAGACAACTTTGATACTCTCTTCAGAACCTGCCTTTCGGAGAATTGTTTTGACAAAATTATTGCCGTAAGATGAATAGAGCCAAGAGGTACGTATGGTCAGTGTCCGGGGCCAGTGCATTGCCGCCTGCTCGCCGGCAAGTTTGCTCCGGCCATAAGCAGAGGCAGGAGAGGGTATCTCATCTTCTGAACAGGGCACAGGAGTGCTCCCGTCGAAAACGTAGTCTGTGGAAATGTGAATAAGCCTGCAATCAGATCCTTCAATGGCATTGACTATGTTCTCAACACCTTTGCCGTTTATAAGCGTTGCCAGGTTCTCCTCATCCTCAGCTCTGTCTACCGCGGTATATGCAGCACAGTTTATGATCCATGAGGGTGCCAGCTCAGTTATGAAAGCGGTGGTGGCACGGGCATCGGTGATATCAAGCTCGCCGGTGTCGGTGAAGACAAAACTGTAGCCGCTGTAGCGGGCAGACAATTCCCTTATTTCACTCCCGAGCTGTCCGGATGCGCCGGTAACCAGTATGGCTGTCATAAGGTATATGTGAAATTGGAAATCATATCCTTTAACAGTGGCTGTGCAATATCCTTGGGACTCATTATCTCGCTTCCCTTTTCAACCATCCAGTTGATGCCGAGAGCCGGGTCCATAGCGTTGATACCCCTCTCATGGGCTGTCGAATAAATGTTGTCGCATTTATAGAGGACGATGGCCCTCTCGCTCAGAACGGACAAGCCGTGGGCAAATCCCTTCGGGATAAGGAACTGGAGTTTCTTCTCGGAGTCTATTATCAGTCCGAACCATCTGCCGAAGGTAGGGGATCCATTGCGCAGATCAAGGGCCACATCGTAGATGCGCCCCTCAATGACCCGAATCAGCTTGGCCTGAGCAAACGGTTCTTCCTGGTAGTGCAGACCGCGTATCACTCCTTTTGAGGAGCTCGACTCATTATCCTGTACCGGCTCGTATACAATGTTGTTGTTACTGTATTTAAGCTTGTTATAACTTTCAAAGAAATACCCGCGTGCATCATTGAATACATCGGGTTCGATGATAAGCAGCCCGGGGAATTCCGTTTTATGCACTTTCATGATATCTCCTGTTCTTTCGCCACCTTAAGAAGATACTGTCCGTACTGGCTTTTCGCCAGTGGCCTGGCAAGTTCAAGCAGGTTCTCCCTGGTGATGAATCCGCTCTTGTATGCTATCTCCTCTATGCATGATGCGCTCAGTCCCTGGCGCTGCTCGAGGGTGGCAATGAAGTTCGATGCCTGCAGAAGGCTGTCGAAGGTTCCGGTATCAAGCCATGCCATGCCTCTGCCGAGTAGTTTTACCTCCAGCTCTCCTTCATTGAGGTAGAGTCTGTTGAGGTCAGTGATCTCAAACTCACCCCGGGGCGAAGGTTTCAGGTTCCGCGCCCGCGCTGCCACCGTATTGTCATAAAAGTAGAGGCCTGTCACTGCGTAGTTTGATTTTGGCTTCAGGGGTTTCTCTTCCAGGCTGACAGCCCTGTGCATATCATCGAATTCAACCACTCCGTAACGCTCGGGATCAGTGACGGCATAACCGAAGACAACTGCACCCTTCTTCAGTGAGGCAGCCTCCTTGAGTATGCTGCCGAAGCCATGGCCGTAGAAGATATTGTCTCCAAGGATCATACAGACATTATCGTCGCCGATGAAATCCTCGCCTATGATGAATGCCTGTGCCAGTCCGTCAGGTGAAGGCTGCTCTCGGTAGGAAAATTTCATCCCGAGCCGGGTGCCGTCGCCGAGAAGAGCCCTGAAACTTGGCAGATCACGCGGTGTGGAAATCACAAGCACCTCACGTATCCCTGCAAGCATCAGCGCAGAGAGAGGATAATAAATCATCGGCTTGTCGTAGACCGGCAACAGCTGTTTGGATATCGCCTCGGTAATCGGGTGAAGCCTGGTGCCGGATCCGCCGGCCAGGATTATACCTTTCATCAGAAAATTTTTAGTTACACAAAAGACAAAAATAGAAAAAATGCATCAATCTAAACAGTGCCCTTCCCCTGACCGCTGCTTTAAATTCTTACACTCTGAAAATCTGCTTCTTGTTGATGTCTGAAATAAAAAAACACTATCTTTGCAAGCAATTTTTAAACAACATAATGTCTAACTTATTAATTTTCAATTAATTTATTAAGATGAGTGAAAATAATGAAAAGGTCGGCGACATCGCGAATGAAGACCTGAATGTGACCGGGACCGGTGCGGAAGATGTAAAACCAGTTGAGGTTGTTACAGAATCAGCAGGTGAAATGGTTGCTGAAGAAAAACCAATTCTCAGGGAGAAAAAAGACAAAAAGGCAAAGGCTGAAGCAAAGGCAGCAGCAGCAAAAGCATCGCCGGAGGAGTTTGACTGGGAGTCATATGAAAAGGATGGCTTCTTTACCAGTTCCAGTTTTACTGATCAGCAGAAGCTTTATGAAGAGACACTTTCAACCGTAGCCGTTGATGAGGTGGTTGAAGGAAAAGTAATTTCAATGAATAGCCGCGAAGTGGTTATTAACATCGGACAGAAGTCCGAAGGCGTTGTCAGCCTTAACGAATTCCGTTATAATCCTGACCTCAAGATAGGCGACATGGTTGAGGTCTATGTTGAGAGCCAGGAAGACAAGAAGGGACAGCTTGTCCTTTCGCACAAGAAGGCCAGGGCCTACAACTCATGGGACAGGGTTAATTCAGCCCTTGAAAACAATGAGATTATTACCGGATACATCAAATGCCGCACCAAGGGCGGTATGATTGTTGACGTGTTCGGAATCGAATCGTTCCTGCCCGGATCGCAGATTGACGTCAAACCCATCCGTGACTATGACGTGTATGTTGGCAAGACCATGGAGTTCAGGGTTGTAAAGATCAACCAGGAGTTCAAGAACGTGGTTGTTTCGCACAAGGCTCTCATCGAGGCTGAGCTTGAACAGCAGAAGAAGGAGATTATTTCCAAGCTTGAAAAGGGACAGGTCCTTGAAGGTACTGTCAAGAACATAACCTCATACGGTGTCTTTATTGATCTCGGCGGTGTGGACGGACTGGTTCACATCACTGATCTCTCATGGGGCAGGGTGAACCATCCCGAAGAGATCGTGCAGCTTGATCAGAAGCTCAACGTGGTGATTCTTGACTTTGATGATGACAAGAAGAGGATTGCCCTTGGTCTCAAGCAGCTGACACCTCATCCGTGGGATTCTCTCAGTGAGACACTCAAGGTAGGAGACAAGGTCAAAGGCAAGGTTGTTGTAATGGCCGATTACGGTGCATTTGTTGAGATAAACACCGGTGTTGAGGGACTTATCCACGTATCTGAGATGTCATGGTCACAGCACCTTCGCAGTGCCCAGGAGTTCATGAAAGTGGGAGACGAAATTGAGGCGGTGATACTTACCCTTGACCGTGAAGAGCGCAAGATGTCGCTTGGCATCAAACAGCTTAAGTCCGATCCGTGGGAAAATATCGATCAGAAATACAGTCTCAACTCACGCCACAAGGCACGTGTCCGCAACTTCACCAACTTCGGTGTCTTCGTTGAGATCGAAGAGGGTGTTGACGGCCTGATTCATATATCAGACCTGTCATGGACAAAGAAGATCAAGCATCCTGCTGAGTTCACATCAATAGACGCTGAGATCGATGTCGTTGTACTGGAGATAGACAAGGACAACAGGAGACTGAGCCTCGGCCACAAGCAGCTGGAAGAGAACCCCTGGGATGTGTTTGAAGATTTCTTCACGGTCGATTCCATACATGAGGGAACTGTCATCGAGGTCTTTGACAAGGGAGCCATCATAGCTCTTCCTTACGGCGTGGAAGGTTTTGCCACACCCAAGCATCTTGTCAAGGAGGATGGTAACCCGGCAGTGGTTGAAGACAAGCTGAACTTCAAGGTGATTGAGTTCAACAAGGGAGCCAAGAAGATCATCGTCTCACACAGCCGCGTATTTGAGGATGAGAAGAAAGGTTCCGAGACAGCCTCGAAGCGTGCAGAGTCTGATAATACGAAGAAGGCAGCCCGCAAGCTGAAATCCAGCCTTGAGAAAACCACTCTGGGTGATATATCTGAACTTCAGGCTCTCAAGGATGAGATGGAAGAAAAAGAGGCTAAAAGTATAGGTAAAAAGAAAAAATAACCTTACATTTATTTGCCAAAATAATCAGCCATGGACTTCAACATTGAAAACAAAAAGCAATGCACTGTAATAAGCATTGAGACTGAAAAACTTGATACCCACATTGCTCCATCCCTCAAGTCGGAGCTGGTGCTCATCTCAGGCAAAGGAGAAAGAAACATCATTCTTGATCTGAAGAGGTGCCAGTATTGCGATTCCTCAGGTCTGAGCGCCATCCTGGTAGCGAACAGGCTCTGCAAGAACGCAGGCGGAACCTTTGTTCTGTGTGGTCTCAATGAAGCTGTAGAGCGTCTTATAACCATCTCTCAGCTTGACACTGTGCTATCCATAACCGCTGATACCGAGGAGGCAGAGAAGCTCATCTCCTGAGGAAGGCCGGCAGAATGTCGTTCAGGCTGACCATACTTGGAACAAGCTCTGCGCTGCCCACTTCAGACCGATATCCAACCGCTCATGTACTCAATGTTCATGAGCGGTTGTTTTTGATAGACTGCGGTGAGGGGACGCAGATGCAGATGCGCCGCTACAAGATTCGTTTCGGCCGGATAAACCACATTTTCATCAGTCACCTGCACGGCGATCATTTCTTCGGGCTTTACCCCCTGCTTTCGACATTCAACCTTATGGGCAGGAAGACACCACTCCACCTGTATGCTCCGGCGCCGGCTGATGAGCTTATTGCCCGTCATCTTAAAGATTTTGACATTAACCTTGCTTACGGGCTTGAGGTGCACACAATATCAGGGAAGAGCGTCAGGCATCTGCTTGACGACAAACGGCTCGATGTCTATTCCTTTCCCCTTAAGCACAGGGTGAAATCCTACGGTTTTCTCTTTCGTGAGAAGATGGCTGACCGCAATATTATCCGCGAGGAGATTGCCGGGCACAACCTGAGTATCTCTGAGATAGGCAGGCTTAAAAAGGGAGAAGACATCACCAGGGAGGGAGGAGAGGTTATTCTATGCAATGAGGTTACCGTCATGGCGCATCAGCCGGTATCATATGCATTCTGCAGTGATACCGGATGGTTCCCGAAGCTCTCATCATATGTCAGAGGAGTTGATCTGCTCTATCATGAAGCTACATTCGGGGATGACAATGAGGAGCTGGCAATGAAGACCGGTCACTCCACTGCCAGGCAGGCAGCAGCGGTAGCACGCGATGCCGGTGTGGGGCGACTTATCCTGGGTCATTTCTCAGCCCGGTACAGGAGCCCCGCGATGCTCGAGGAGGAGGCCCGTCAGGTATTCCCGCTGTCGGAGGCAGCCCGGGAAGGGTCCATTTATGATATCAGTTGATGATGATGATGATGCCGCAGATTGATTATCTTTGAGCCGAACTTTTTAATTCAAATTATCCCCGCGTGCAGGAAAAGATTCTGATCCTCGATTTTGGATCTCAGTATACGCAGCTTATCGCCAGACGTGTCAGAGAGCTAAATGTATATTGTGAAATATTCCCCTTCAACCATTTCCCGGCTCCGGATGAGACCCTGAAGGGAGTCATACTCTCCGGCAGCCCTTATTCGGTCCGTGACGCCATGGCCCCGTTCCCCGACCTTTCAGGTCTTAAGGGCAGGCTGCCTCTTCTGGGGGTATGCTACGGCGCCCAGTTCCTCACCCACAACTTCGGAGGAGAGGTGTTGCCTTCAAACACCCGTGAATATGGCCGTGCAAAACTGGTTACGGTTGATCATGATGATCCTCTCTTTGCGGGGGTGACACCTGGCAGCCAGGTGTGGATGTCGCACGGTGACACCATAGCCCGCATCCCCGACGGATACCGTATCACCGGCTCAACGGAGGATGTAAAGGTGGCGGCATTCCGCATTGAAGCGGAGAAGAGCTGGGGAATACAGTTTCACCCCGAGGTCTATCACACAACGGAAGGGCTCACGATACTGGTCAATTTCGTCAGGGGCATCTGCGGGTGCAAGGCCGACTGGACCCCCGAATCATTCGTCGACATGACTGTAAGATCGCTCAGGGAACAGATCGGTGATGACAGGGTGGTGCTTGGCCTGTCGGGCGGAGTAGACTCATCCGTCGCTGCCATACTGCTTGACAGGGCCATAGGTAAAAGACTGACTTCAATATTTGTTGACAACGGGCTCCTCCGTAAAAATGAGTATGAGGCCGTGCTGGAAGCATACAGGAGAATGGGCCTTAATGTCGTTGGTGTTGATGCCTCGGCAGATTTTGTCAAAGGACTCAGCGGAGTGGATGACCCTGAAAAGAAGCGCAAGATCATCGGCCGCATCTTCATCGAGGTGTTCGACCGTGAAGCCCACAGGGTGCAGGAGGTGAAATGGCTTGCACAGGGAACAATTTATCCTGACGTTATCGAATCCGTCTCAGTTAACGGTCCGTCGGCAACAATAAAATCTCATCATAACGTTGGCGGACTTCCTGAAAAGATGCATCTGAAGGTGATTGAACCCCTGCGTCTTCTCTTCAAGGATGAGGTCCGGAGGGTGGGTCATGCCCTGAATATGCCCGGAGAGATTCTCAACCGGCACCCCTTTCCGGGTCCGGGACTGGCAATACGAATTGTGGGTGCGGTGACGCCGGAGAAGCTTGATATCCTGAGGGAGGCGGATGAGATTTTCATTTCCGGACTCAAAAGGAGCGGCCATTATGATAAGGTATGGCAGGCTGCAGTCATTCTGCTGCCTGTGCAGTCGGTAGGCGTCATGGGTGATGAGAGGACTTATGAGAATGCCGTTGTGCTCAGGGCAGTCACCTCCACTGACGGCATGACGGCTGACTGGAGTCATCTGCCTCACGAGTTCCTTGCTGAGATATCAAATCAGATCATCAACAGGGTGAAAGGCATTAACAGGGTTGTATATGATATCAGCTCCAAACCCCCTTCAACAATTGAGTGGGAATAGAGTGCATTAATCGGAAACAGACTAAAATGACATGGTAAAGAGACTTATAATCATTCTTGCGGTTCTGGCAATGGGCCCGGCCACGTTGCTCAGAGCCCAGGGGCTTACTCAGGAGACTTTCAAGATTGGCAAGACACTGGCCCTGCTTGAGGCGGTGTATGTTGACAGTGTTGACATATCGGCTATCACGGAGCAGATGATAATCACAACGTTACGCAACCTTGATCCCCATTCCGTCTATATACCCGCCAAGGATGTCCAGGAGGAACGTGAGCCGCTGCAGGGAAACTTTGAGGGCGTTGGTATTCAGTTCAATGTGCTCAATGATACAATTATAATAATATCACCCACTCCCGGCGGACCATCGGAGAAGGTCGGCATCCAGTCTGGTGACCGGATCATAACGATTGACGGCGAAATAGTTACCGGGATAGGCATGTCAACCACCGGAGTGCAGAAGCGGCTCCGGGGGCCCAAAGGCACCAGGGTGGTGGTAACCATTTTCAGAAAGGGTGTAAATGAGCTACTGGAGTTCACCATCACCCGTGACAAGATACCGGTCACAAGCCTCGATGCAGCCTATATAATATCTGATGGCGTAGGATACATCAAGCTGAGCCGTTTCTCGGAACAGACCGCGATGGAGTTTGCCCAGTCTGTCGATCAGTTGAAGCTTGAAAGAATGGAGAACCTCATCATCGACCTGCGCGGCAACTCCGGCGGCTATATGATTCCCGCGGTACAGATAGCAGACGAGCTCCTCCCCATGGAAGAACTGATTGTCTATATCGAAGGCCTCCATACCTCAAGGCAGGAGTACCGGTCAACACCCTCCGGCAAGCTGACCATGGCTAAAATAGCCGTGCTTATTGACGAGGGTTCAGCCTCGTCAAGCGAGATACTTGCAGGTGCCGTCCAGGACTGGGACAGGGGAGTGGTGATTGGCCGCAGAAGCTTCGGCAAGGGATTGGTGCAGAATGGCTTCCCGCTGCCCGACGGATCTGAGGTCAGGCTGACCATAGCCCGTTATTTCACTCCATCAGGGCGCTCAATACAAACACCATACAATGAGGGATTTGACAAGTATTTCCAGACATACTACTCCAGGTATTTCAACGGTGAGCTGATTCATCCCGACAGCCTTAACCTGCCTGACTCCCTCAGGGCTTATACAATCACCAACAGGAGAGTGGTTTATGGCGGCGGAGGCATCACCCCCGATATCTTTATACCCATCGATACAACCTATTATTCTGACTATTACCGTGATATCATCAGAACATCAACCCTGACAAATTTTATGGTCGCCTACACAGACCGCAACCGGAAGGAACTTTTGCGCAGGTACAGGTCTTTCGAGTCTTTTAACAGGGAATTCACCTTTGATAATGCAACCATTGAAACCCTGATAGCGGCCGGGGAGAAGAACAAGGTTAAGTTTGACCAGGCGCAATTTGATATCTCTGCACCGGAAATGAAGAGGGTGATGAAGGCTGTCGTGGCCCGCGACCTCTGGGACCTGAATGAGTATTATAAGGTTGTCAACGAGGATGACTATGCCATCGCCAGGGCTCTTACTATACTGACAGACCCACTGCTTTACCAAACGCTTCTGGGCTACCGGAAGGATGTGCAATGAAGCTTCTGGCGAAGACCCTGTTCGGGCTGGAGGATGTGCTGGCAACCGAGCTCAGGGAGATGGGCGCAGGAGGAGTCACAGTACTTAACAGGGCAGTTGCCTTTGAAGGCACCAAATCGCTTCTCTATGCAGTCAACTACCGGAGCCGGCTGGCATTGTCAGTCCTGCTGCCTGTTGCGGGTTTCAGCATAGCCGGCCAGAAAGACCTTTATAACGGAGCCGTGTCAGTTGATTGGGATCATTATCTCGATACGGGAAAGACTTATGCAGTGACAGCTGTAGTCAACTCCAGGCACTTCACCCATTCGGGTTATGCGGCTCTGCTGGTCAAGGATGCCATTGCAGATTTCTTCAGAAGGCTAACAAGGGAGAGACCCTCAGTTGACCAGAAGGAGCCCGATCTTCTTGTGAATGTTCATATCAGCAATGATAAGGTCACCATCTCTCTTGACTCAACCGTTACCCCACTCTACAAAAGGGGCTACCGCCGGGGTCAGTCCGAAGCACCCCTGAGTGAAGTCCTGGCCGCAGGCCTGATAACCCTGGCAGGATGGAAGGCGGAGACGCCCCTGGCAGACGGTATGTGTGGCTCGGGAACCATTGTTGCTGAGGCTGGACTGATTGCCCGCAACATCGCTCCCGGTAAATTCAGGAAGAGTTTTGGATTCATGAAGTGGAAAGATTATGATCCTGCGCTTTTCAGGTCGGTAAAGTTTGAGGCTGAGAAAAAAGAGAGAAGATCACCGGTAAGGATCTACGGAAGAGACATGTCACCGGATGCCTGCGCGACAGCGACAGTTAATATTGGGGAGGCGGGACTTTCTGACACCGTTGAGATAGCTGAGTGTGATTTTTTCACCACTCCGCCGCCGGCAGAAGAGGGGACACTTATCATCAATCCGCCATATGGACGTCGTATCGGCACATCTGATTCAGGGGAGTTTTATGGTGCTGTAGGATCAGCATTCAAACATCATTACACGGGTTATACCGCATGGATTCTTTCCGGTAACCCTGCAAGCCTCAAGTCGGTAGCACTCAAGCCTTTCCGCAAATTTGCCCTTCTTAACGGCGATATTGAATGCCGGTACCTTGGCTACGAACTCTATGGCGGGAGCAGGAAAAAAAAAGCATCCGACCTGCCTTAGAACGGTATTTGCCGTTCATCATGCAACCTTGGTCAAAAAATGGTTGTCATAGCTTAAAATAATAAGATCAGTATGTTGCCTATTAACAACAAACCTCTATTTTTGTTACTTGTTTTTGCTTTTGATACTTGCACAGGAGCCCGATGAGCTTTGATCTTGAAAATCTTGTGAGTGACCTTGACATCAGAGGTGCGATCCTTTACTTTAAAGGAAATGTTGACTCGGAGGTTATCAACAAAGCTCTCGACCTGGTGGAGGGAAAGTTACTGAAGACGCGTGAAACACCCAGACTGAGGAAGAAGGTCTACAACGTACTCGTGGAGAGTCTGCAGAACCTTTACCATCATGCTGACCGGATTCCGAGGGGTTACCATGCCTCCAGGCCTGACAGGTTCGGACTGGTGGTATTGGAAAAGATCGGAAAGGGATACAGGGTGACGACATGTAACTTCGTGGGAGCAGCAGGAGTGAAAGAGCTTGAAGAGAAACTGACGAGGATTAACCGTTCGACGCCTGAGGAGATAAAAGAGCTCTACAAGGAGATTCTTAATCACCAGGAGATAACGGCAAAGGGGCTCGGAGGACTGGGATTGCTTGACATTGCAAGAAAAACCGGTCACCGTATTGATTTCAGGTTTAAAAGATATGACGACCTGAATACAGCTTTCCGACTCAGTGCAGTAGTAGCACCGGCATAAGACACCTAACAAAAAACAGATAATTATGGAACCGATCATCATTGAAGGAACACCTAAAACTCCGTCGATTAAATTTGATGCCAGGGATGGAGTGTTTGAGATTAAGGGGAGATCAATCCCGGAGAATTCAGTTGAGTTCTATAAGCCGCTGAATGAATGGCTTGATAATTATATGCAGGGACCTCTTGACAAAACAGTGGTGAATATCAGGCTGGAGTATTTCAATACCAGCTCTTCAAAATGCATCCTTGACGTCTTCAAACGTCTTGAGGCCATACACAGGTCGAAGCATGACGTTGAGATCAACTGGTTCTACGAGGAGGATGACGAGGACATGCTTGAAGCCGGAGAAGATTATGACTCCATCATCAAGGTGCCTTTCAAGATGATTGAAATAGTAGAATGATCCCTTGCCTGGAAGCATAGAGATCGGTCGATAAATACATCTGAGGGTGTCTGCCAAACGGCAGACACCCTCAGTCATTTATAAGCCTGAAGGTCTCACCGTTCGTTGCGCCGCTTGTCGAGCATGCCCATCCTGAACTTGTTTGATGATTCAAGAATCGTGTGCAGTACTCTGAAATAAAGCAGAATGTAAAGAATAATGGTCATTAGCCAGATGACTCCGGTGTTCACCGCAAGGGTGCTGGCATACACTCCAAACAGCTGTTTGCGCGGAGCATAGAAGTGGGCTTTGACGAGTGGGTTCACAGGGTCAAAAAAGATCTGGTCATAGTTCTGATACAACCTGTTTTTATACCTTTTTATCTTGTTCTTTTCGTTGTCGTTTCTGACGAACTCCTCCAGTGATTCATTCGTATGCTGCTTCTTCATCCTGATAAAGCCATCCCTGTCGGCCCGCTCGTATGCCATAATGAGCTGATCACGGGCGTCCACGGTATTCTTTGACACTTCGATATAATACCTTCTTACCCTTTCAATATAGCTGCGTGCCGCCTCTATCGTCTCCATCGTAACAGCACCGCTGTTAATAAGGCTCAGATCAAAGGGGATAGCCGGAGTGAACCCAAGCTCCTCTTCAATCTCGTTGCAGATGAGGGTCATGTCGCACCTGTCCGATTCAGTGAGTCTCTCCCTGTCAACATTGCTCTCGAGCCTTGAGAGAATACTTTTCATCTCATTGAACCAGATGTCCTTCTTGAACTTGGCGATGCTGATGACCTTGTCATACTGGTAGAACTGCTTCTCAAACCTGTTGTTCATGAACTGGTCAACTGCCAGCGCCTCGTAACCCCAGCGTGCCGCTATGATCTCCCCGTACACAGGTATTGATACCGGTGATGAGATGGTTGGATTGAGTTTGTCATACTTGACTATTATACCGCTGAGGATTATCTGCGGAATAACCAGGAATGGTATAAGGATATAAATTGTTACCACTGTTTTGAAGCTGTCGGAGATTAGCAACCCCATCATATTTGAGGTGGCCCAGCAGCTGAAGAGCACAAGCCAGTACTCGAACCACATCCCCCTGATTCCAAAGATGGAGTTACCCACAGCCACGAATGTAGCAGCCTGAATGGCTGAGATAAGGAACTGCACACCTATTTTCGAGAGGAGGTAACTGTTCCAGCTCAGGTTCAGAAAGGCTTCCCGCCGCAGGATCTTTCTGTCTTTTATTATCTCCTCGGCGCTGACAGTCAGTCCCATGAAAATGGCAACAATGACTGACATGAAGATGTATACCGGGAGGTTACTGTTCTGCAGAAGGGTATATGACGGCTGGCTGACGCTCTCGTCGAAGTAGCGTATGATAAATGCAAGGAAGAGAGCCAGTACCGGCGCCTCAAGCAGGGTTATCACCAGGTATTGGCTGTCTGAGAGCTTGGCAAGCATGTCACGGGTGACGAACACAAGGAACTGCTTCAGTTTGCCGGGGGTCTTGAGCGTTATCTCCGGGATGCCGTTGCCGGGCCCCGGCGGAGCAGGAGACTCCTCCCTTCTCGACTTGTAGAAAGCGCTCCATTCGGAGGGAGAGACCTTGCGTGTCCCTGTCGGCCGCCCGAATTCGTCCAGTACCTTTGATTCGACAATACTGAAGATCTGTTCGGGGTTCACATTGCCGCAGGCGTGACACTCGGAGTCGTTGTACTTTGGGAGTTGCATCCTGTCCTTAAAGTAACCGATCGAACCGATCGGGATCCCGTAATAGATCATGTATCCTCCGGTGTCAAGGAAGATAAGCCTGTCAAACATCTTGAAGATATCCGATGAAGGCTGATGGATGACGACGAATATGAGCTTACCCTTCAGCTTCAGGTCATTGAGGAGGTCGAGAATATTTTCCGAATCCAGTGATGACAGTCCGGATGTAGGCTCATCCAGGAAGAGTATCGACGGCTCCCTGATCAGCTCCAGGGAGATGTTAAGTCTTTTGCGTTGTCCTCCTGAAATCTTCTTGTTGAGAGGAGTACCCACCTTCATATCCTTGATATCATAGAGGCCGAGGCTGTGAAGGACATTCTCAACCCTCAGGGTTATCTCCTCATCCTTCAGGTTGCCGAAGCAGAGCTTGGCATTGTAGAACAGGTTCTCGAAAACAGTCAGTTCCTCTATCAGAAGGTCGTCCTGTGATACATATCCTATCAGTCCCTTGACCTTGTCGGGATCCTTGTGGATGTTGACCCCGTTGATCAGAACCTCACCATTGTCAGGTTTGTTCGTGCCGTTCAGAACGCTTAACAGCGTTGATTTACCTGCTCCCGAGGCCCCCATGATACCGACCAGACGTCCTGACTCTTCGGCGAAACTCATGCGGTGCAGGCCAACCTGCCCCCCCTTGAACTTGTATTCAAGATCCCTGACCACATATACGACCCTTGAGGCCAGGACGCTCTCATCAAGGAACTGCCGTATCACTTCAGAATAGTATATAGGCTTGCTGCTCATGAACTTGAGTGAAGCGCCGCGCTCAAAGAGATAAACCTTGTCCTCATGCCTGAGCTGGCCGCTGAGCAGCAGTTCTCCCGTTCCGAACGACCTGACGAAGAGCATTTCAGCCTGGTGCAGGTTCAGAACCCTGACGTGTCCCCTGAATGTGTCATTTACAATGTGATGTGTCTTTTCATATTTGCGCTTGCGGTCATTGTCAATTACCAGCACCTGGGAAGATTCAGGCACCTCTGTCCGTGTGGAAAGCACGAACTGCCGGATGAGCTGATAGTCGTCAGAATTGACATTGAACCCTTCGGCAGCCGTGATGATGAACTCAAGTTCTGTGTCGCTCACCTCAGCTCCGTCTGACCGGCAGTATTCAAGGAGCTGCACCAGCACGATAATCTTCTGGTTAAGTGTAAGCTGAGCTCCGATGTCAAAGCATATCTTTATGATTCTTACTGATATAGCTGCGTTCCTGCGGGCTTCGTTGCCCTTTTTCAGCCTTTGCTGGGCTTCAGCATAGTAGGTGTCGAAGATCCTCAGATAGGCATCAACGCCCTCCTGGTTGAGCTGGGGTCTGAGAAAGGCCTCAACAACCCTGCGCCTGTCTGACTCATTGCCCTGGGCAGGTGCAATGATGGCAAAGAGATGCATCAGGGTGTTAAGTATCTTCTCATTCATCCGGTACCGGAATTATATCAATGTATTACAGTTGCTGAATTATTAATAACGAAGCATGATCTCCTATATTATCCATCACATGTCATATTGGCATGAAAAACCGGCTATAAAACCTGTGGCAAAAAAAATGAAGTTTCAGAGAAAAAACGAACAGATGAACTTCGAAAATTTTACCATAAAGGCACAGGAGTCGGTGCAGAAGGCCCTGACCATTGCCGGTGGCAGGCTGGTGATGATAAATGTCTAGGAGGGACCGCTCTGCCTGAAACTCTCAATGCAGCTTTCGCGGTCAGGATAGATTTCGAGGGCGGTGTGAAGCTGCAACAGTTCAAAGAGTTCCCTGGCACGCGGTGTCAGTGCGCAGAGTCTTATGGTACAGTAATTTGACCGCGCGACACGCATGGAGTGCAGAATCATTGCAAAAGCTGTGCTGTCAAGAAGGTCAACACCGCCAAGATCTATTATCACCCTGGTATAGGGCAGATCAAAAAGCCGCATTATTGCCGGCCTGATTTCATCTACGTTCAGAGCACTGATCCTGTCTGTGGTGAAGCCGATGATCTCAACACCATCCTCTTTTTCATGATAAACCATGCCTGATCACCTTTTTTTGCTGAGATAATCGTTGATCTCAGCCATAACTGTAGTGGTATCCTTTTCAAACCGGGCAATGAAACCCTCATATCTTTCCTTCTGCTCTCCGGTTTTGGTGAGAAGTTCGAACTCCTTCAGCATCTTTGAAGTCTCCTCCATACCCATCACGGTAACCGATCCCTTGGCCTTGTGCGCCAGGAGACCAAGTTCCAGGTACTTACCTGCTCCGAGAAGCTGCCTCATCTCTGTCACGAATTCCGGGATCTGACTGCCGAAGATGCCGGATATCTCTTCCATGGTGGCCATATCTCCGCCGGTAATATCCACCAGGTAGTCAGGATTGAATATGGTATATTCCATCATCACAGATTTATTAATGTTTACAAATATAGGAATATTGAAAACTTCAGGGTATAATTAATGTCCGAAAGAGGTTAGCTAAAAATGATTTATTGCAGCTTTTTATCACCCAAAAAATCCTACTTTTGCTTTGTATCCAAAACCTTTTAAGATGAAAAAGACGCCGTTTCTTGAGTTCCATGAGGCCATGGGAGCCAGAATAATACCCTTTGCCGGTTATAATATGCCTGTAGAATATGCGGGTATAACAGAAGAGCATGTTACAGTGCGTGAGAAGGCAGGGGTTTTCGATGTCTCACATATGGGTGAATTCTGGGTTAACGGTCCGCGTGCCCTCGATTTTCTTCAGCATATTACCACAAATGATGTTTCGGCTCTGACTGACGGTAAGGTGCAGTACACCTGCTTCCCGAACGGCAGGGGCGGCATCGTTGACGATCTGCTCATATACCGTCTGAACGCTGAAAAGTACCTTCTCGTGGTCAATGCCGCGAACATTGATAAGGACTGGGAGTGGTGCGTGAAGCACGCAGGAAGGTTCGGCATTGAGACCGGGCCGGGCAAAGCCATGCACAATGCCTCGGATTGGACGGCACAGCTGGCTGTACAGGGCCCGCTGGCACTTAAGGCCATGCAGAAGCTGACTGACGAGCCGGTAACAGGCATGGAGTATTACACCTTTAAGGTTTTGAAATTTGCAGGAATAGATAATGTTATCTTCTCAACCACAGGCTATACCGGCTCCGGCGGCTGCGAGATCTATGTCCGTAATGAAGATGCCCACAGGCTCTGGGAAGAGGTTTTCAGGGCAGGCGAAGAGTTTGGTATCAGGCCGGTAGGATTGGGTGCAAGGGATACTCTTCGCCTGGAGATGGGCTTCTGTCTCTACGGTAATGACATCAATGACACTACATCCCCTATTGAAGCCGGGCTTGGCTGGATCACGAAATTTGTACCGGGCAAGGATTTCATTGACAGGGAACTGCTCCTTAAGCAGAAGGAAGAAGGGACGGACAGGCGTCTCAAGGGCTTCGTGATGATAGACAGGGGCATCCCCAGACAGCATTATGAGGTTGCGGATGCAGCAGGCAATATCATTGGTGAGGTCACCTCCGGTACCATGTCGCCGATGCTGAAGCAGGGAATCGGAATGGCCTACCTGAACAAGGGTTTCTGGAAGAACGATTCAGAGATTTTTATTCGAGTAAGGGGCAGGGACCTGAAGGCGAAGGTTGTTGCCCTGCCGTTCTATAAACTGGGATAAGCAACGGATATCTCTTCACATTATGGCCAGGAGCGATCTTGAAATATGTTTTTCTCCCGCTATTTTCGAAGCGCATGCCGACAGGGATGCCGTGGTGGTTGTCATTGACATCCTCCGGGCAACAAGTTCGATATGCACCGCTTTTGCCAACGGTGTGAAAGAGATTATTCCCGTAGCCACCGTTGAGGAGGCCAGGGAGATGAAAGGCAGGGGCTACCTTCTTGCTGCCGAACGTGACGGTTTTGTACTTGACTTTGCCGACTTCGGTAACTCCCCCTATAATTTCACTGTTGAAAAAGTCAGGGGTATGACTGTTGCATACAGCACCACCAACGGAACAGGTATCATGAAACGGGCAGCGGAGTGTCATGATGTGGTGATAGGCTCATATCTCAATTTTTCAGCCCTGTGCAGCTGGCTTGAGCATCAGGAGAGAAAAGTGGTCATTGTCTGTGCCGGGTGGAAGACACGCTTCAGTCTTGAGGATGCTGTCTGTGCCGGCGCTATGGCTGAGAGACTTCTCCTGGGTGGCAGGTTCTCAACGATGTGCGACTCGGTGCATGCCGCGACAGACCTGTGGAAAACCGCAAAGGATGATCTTATGGGCTATATCGATAAGTCGGCTCAGAGATCGAGGCTGAGAGACAAGGGACTGGATGACTGTTTGCAATATTGTCTTACATTTGATGTAACGGAGATAATACCGGTGCTCCGCAACGGCCGGCTGGTCAGCCTCTGACCCTCGCACGGCGACTTGCTGACCGGTTTCTGCTAATTTGATGGAAACATAAGAGACATACAAAACAAAATAAATCTATCGGAAATGAAAAAACACAATTTTTATGCAGGGCCTTCAATCATGCCTCAGTACACCAATGAGAAGGTGATTGAAGCTATTAAGGATTTTGCAGGCACGGGCCTGTCAATCATGGAGGTATCACATCGCAGCAAGGAGTTCGTGGCCGTAATGGACAGTGCCGTTGCACATGTGAAAGAACTGCTCGACGTCCCGTCAGGCTATTCGGTCATCTTCATCGGAGGAGGCGCAAGTCAGCAGTTCTCAATGGTACCGATGAACATGCTCGAGAAGAAGGCTGCCTACATCAATACCGGCGAATGGGCAGGCAAAGCCCTGAAAGAGGCCAAAATGTTCGGGGAGGTGATTGAGGTTGCATCATCAAAGGACCGCAATTTCAACTATATTCCCAAGGGTTATGTGGTTCCGTCTGATGCCGATTATTTTCACATAACCACCAACAACACCATTTTCGGTACAGAATGGAAAAAGGATCCTGATGTCGCTGTACCTGTTGTGGCAGATATGTCATCTGACATCTTCAGCCGTCCCCTCGATGTTTCGAAATATGCAGTAATCTACGGCGGGGCACAGAAGAACCTCGCACCGGCAGGTGTCACCCTCGTTATCATCAGGGATTCAGTCCTTGGAAAGGTCACCCGTCCCATACCCACAATGCTGAACTACAAGACACATATTGAAAAGGAATCAATGTTCAACACACCGCCGGTTCTTCCTGTCTTTGCAGCACTTAAGACACTTGAGTGGCTCAGGCAGAAAGGCGGTGTTAACGCTATGCACCTGATCAACCTCGAGAAGGCTGCCCTGCTCTATGATGAGATTGAGCGCAATAAACTCTTCATGGCCACGGTTCCGGATCATGAAGACAGATCGCTCATGAACGTATGCTTCGTCATGTCTGACAGTTACAGGGAGCTGGAGAAGGAGTTTGCAACTTTCGCAAAAGAGCGTGGCATGGTAGGTATTGAAGGGCACCGGTCAGTGGGAGGCTTCCGCGCGTCACTGTATAACGCCCTGCCCATCGAGAGTGTCAGGGCGCTTGTCGAGTGCATGAAGGAATTTGAGAAAAAATACTAATAGATAGGTATCATGAAAATACTTGTTGCTACAGACAAACCGTTTGCACCTGTTGCCATAGAGCAGATTCGTGAGGTTGCAGTGAAGGCCGGGCACACCCTGGTCCTTCTGGAGAAGTACAAGACTCCGCAGGAGCTGCATGTGGCAGCAGCGGATGCCGATGCCATGATAGTTCGTTCTGACATTGTGGATGCAGCAGTAATTGCTGCTGCACAGAAGCTGCGGATAGTTGTGAGAGCCGGCGCAGGTTATGACAACCTTGATCTCAGTGCATGTACTGCCAGCAATATTGTGGCAATGAATACTCCGGGCCAGAACTCCAATGCGGTGGCCGAGCTGGCGTTCGGGATGATGGTCTGGTCTGCCCGCGGCGGATATGACGGTAAGACCGGTTCAGAACTGCTGGGCAAGAGTCTTGGCCTGCATGCCTTCGGCAATGTCAGCAAATGCATGGCTCTTATCGCATCAGGCTTCGGCATGAAGTGCTATGCCTTTGATCCCTTTGTTGATAAGAAAGTGATCGCCGGTGCCGGGGTCACTCCCGTGGATACACTTGAAGAGCTCTATTCCACCTGCCAGTACGTGTCGCTCCATATACCGGCGAACGACAAAACGAAAAACTCCATAGGTGAGAAACTGCTTTCACTCATGCCACAGGGAGCCGTGCTGGTCAACACTGCCCGCAAGGAGGTTATCAACGAGGCTGAGCTGGTATCAGTGATGGAGAAAAGAAGTGACCTGAAATACCTTTCTGACATTGCTCCCGATAATGCAGCTCTTTTTGCGGAGAGGTTCCAGGGGAGGTTTTTCTTTACCCCGAAAAAGATGGGAGCACAGACGGAAGAGGCAAATATAAATGCCGGAGTGGCCGCCGCGAAGCAGATTGTTGCTTTCTTTGCAACAGGGGACGAAACCTTCAGAGTGAACAAACCCAAATAGAAACGCTAATCTTTCAATATGGCTGTTGTTAAACCTTTCCGGGGGCTCAGACCTCCGGCCCATTTGGCGTCGGAAATTGCCTGCCTGCCATATGACGTCATGAATTCACAGGAAGCCGCGGTAATGGCTCAGGGTAATGAAAAATCGCTGCTTCATATTACCAAATCGGAGATAGACCTGCCTGAAGGCACTGACGTCCATTCTGAAGAGGTTTACAGCAAGGCAAGGGAGAACTTCGAGGCATGGCAGAAGAGAGGCTGGCTTGTGCAGGATCAGGAGCCCCACTATTATATCTGTGCCCAGACAATGAAGGGCCGAACGCAGTATGGCGTAGCCGGAGCCGCTGCAGTGAGCGATTATCTCTCTGGTGTAATAAAAAAACATGAACTGACCCGCCCCGATAAGGAAGAGGACCGCATGGTCCATGTCAGAGCCAGTAATGCCAATATCGAGCCTGTCTTTTTTGCCTACCCTTCAGTAAGGGAGCTCGATAAGATTGTTGCCCGGATCGTTAAGAAGGAGAAGCCGGAATATGATTTTGTGGCTGAAGATGGCATCGGCCATCATTTCTGGGTGGTGTGGGATCAGAAGACGAATGATGCAATTGAAAAAATCTTCATTGAAAAGGTTCCGTTCATGTATGTGGCTGACGGCCATCACCGCACGGCGGCAGCAGCTCTGGTGGGCAAGGAAAAGAGAGAGAAGAACCCCTCACACAGGGGAGATGAGGAATACAACTTCTTCCTGGCAGTGCATTTCCCGGACGATCAGCTCAGGATACTCGATTATAACCGACTGGTGAAGGATATCAACGGTCTGCCGCCCGGGGATTTTGTGGCCAGGCTGAACGAGTCATTTGAGGTTAAGGAGAAAGGAACCAAGACCTACAGGCCCCGCAGTCTGCACAATTTCGGGATGTATATCGAAGGGAAATGGTACAGTCTTTCTGCCAGGAAGGGGACCTATGATGATTCGGATCCGATAGGGGTGCTCGATGTGACTATCCTGACCGAGAAGGTTTTGAAGCCACTGCTTGACATTCAGGACATGAGGCGTTCAAAGAGGATAGACTTTGTGGGAGGGATAAGAGGTCTGGGCGAACTTAAGAAAAGGGTTGACAGCGGTGAGATGAAAGTGGCGTTTGCCCTGTATCCCGTATCGATGAAGCAACTTATCACAATAGCCGATACCGGGAACATAATGCCTCCCAAGACTACATGGTTCGAGCCGAAGCTCAGGAGCGGGCTGGTGATACACAAACTCGAATGAAAGGACAGAAGGCCCTGATGCACAATATAGCGGAGAACATAAACAGACTGATGGCAGATCTCCACCGGGAGGTCACTGTGGTTGCCGTAACAAAAACCCGTACTCCGGAAGAGGCCCTGGAGGCGTATAATGCGGGCCTGCGCATATTCGGAGAGAACCGGGTGCAGGAGCTGGCATCAAAAAAGGCCCTTCTTCCGCTTGACATAACCTGGCACCTAATCGGACACCTTCAGTCAAATAAGGTAAAACAGGCGGTGGCCGCCGCCTCGGTGATTGAATCGGTTGACTCGGTTCGGCTTCTCAGGATTATTGACAACGAGGCTGCGGCACAGGGTAAGGTGACGGACTGTCTTCTGCAGATTCATATTGCAGAGGAGGAGACGAAGACGGGCTTCAGCCTGGCTGAAGCCACTGAGACAGACTGGGGTATGATTGCCGCTTCACTGAGGTCAGCCAGGATATGCGGTGTGATGGGGATTGCTTCCTTCACCGGAGATATGGTGACGGTCCGTAACGAATTCAAAACCCTTGCCGGCCTGTTCAGACAGATGCGCGAACGGTACTTTGCCCGTTGCAGCCATTTCCGGGAGATATCTATGGGTATGTCAGGTGACTGGCAGGTGGCAGTGGAGGAGGGCAGCACAATTATACGGGTAGGTACACTTATATTTGGAGAACGAATAAAAAAATAAGATGAGCAGAATAAACACACGTTATCTGGGTCTCGAACTGGAGAGTCCTGTTATAGCCGGCAGTTCAAATTTCACATCCAGGCTTGAATCAATAGTCGAAGCAGAGGCAGCCGGTGCCGGTGCTGTTGTACTGAAGTCCCTCTTCGAGGAGCAGATTGTATCAATGGCCCATTCTATGTCGTCAAGGGAGACATACCCTGAGGCTGACGATTACCTGCAGTACTATACCCGTACCAACAGTGTGGAAACCTACCTTGACCTGGTGGCGCGTGCCCGAAAAAGTGTCAGAATTCCTGTTATTGCCAGTATAAACTGCTTTTCACCAAAGGGGTGGATTGATTTTGCACTGGAGATCGAAAAGGCCGGCGCCAGCGCACTGGAGGTGAATATCTTCTTCATGCCTGTAGACAAGCACCAGAGCAGTGCTGACTCTGAAGCAGTTTACTTTAAGATTATCGATAACCTCAGAAAAAAACTTACAATACCCATAAGTGTAAAGATTGGCCTGCGTTTCTCAAATCTCCTCAATTTCGCATGGCAGATGAATAACCACGGAGCCTCGGGAATCGTCATGTTCAACAGGTTCTATGAGCCCGACTTTGATATAAACAACCTGAATGTGGTTCCCGCATCCGTACTTTCCAACCCGGTTGAACAGCGCTATGTCCTCCGCTGGGTGGGCATGCTGAGCTCTCAGGACACGAAGCTGGACATATCTGCCACAACCGGTGTTTACACCGGGGAGGATGCCATTAAGTATCTGCTGGCAGGGGCGACAACAGTTCAGGTTTGCTCGGCGCTATACAAACGCGGTTTCACTGTCATCACCGAGATCAACGAAGCCATGCATAAGTGGATGGATGGCAAGGATTTTAAAACATTAAGTGATTTCAGGGGAAAGCTCAATTACAAAAACATTGATAACCCCTCACTATTTGAGAGGTCTCAGTTCATGAAGCACTACAGCTCCTATATTTAGCGGCAGCTTTATCCTTTCAACACGGTGATCAGCTCACCGGTAAGCTTTTGTTTGGGAGCGTCATATTGCCTGACCTCCTTCTGCAGCCTGATAAGTATGGTTTTCCGGTCATTGTCACTTATGGATCCCGAACAGGTGTCAAGCACGGTGTAACATTCGAGCGAGGTGAGGTAGTCGCCTTCCATGAACGCATCTGCCAGCGGAACGGCAAATTCGGAGTAATCGAGCCCTGACTGCCAGCATGATGAGGCAAGCATGGCTTTCGAAGAGGGCCTGGTGGCTGACGATATTGACGCTATCACCTCGGCTTGTCCCGATCGCTCCTTCATGTCATTGAAGAAAGCCGCTATTTCAGGTTTCAGACCCTCATTACCGGTCTCATCGTAGAAACGGGCAAGTAGTCTTATTGCTCCTTCGAAAGGTTCTTCTGACCGGAGCATACTAATCCGGTCATGTATTTCGTTATACTTTCCGCTGAGGAGAAGATTTTTCAGTTCAGCCAGTCTCTTTGCAGACTTTAACATGTTGGTAAGTTTTGAACAAAATTAGGTCTAATAATAAATTAAGGGCACATTGATTAGTAAAAAAAAGGTAATTTGGTCAGTTGTATGCCTGTGAACTCTAAAAATAATGAATATGAACAGTAAGCTTAAAATTCTGCCACTGATCGTGGGAGTGACAGCTCTCTCGGTCATTCTGGCTGCTACCTCATGCAAAGGTAAAACCAGGGGCGAGGGGTCTAAGGATAATGTTGAGACCGTCAGTGCCGATGAGCAGACGATGGAGCAGATCAAAAGTGCCGAGAAGGTATTCAATGCTCTGCCCACTCCGCTTGAGGTGGCTCAGCTTATCAAGGAAGCAGGGGCGAAGTTCGACGCTACACTGCTTAACCCGGTTGAGAACAAAAGCAACTACACCACAAGCAAGAGCATGGCGCTTAACCTGGGTATCTTCGTCTGTGACCTTAGTTTTGCCAGCATGTATGATGAAACATCACTTCTGGTAAATTATATGGAGGCGGCAGAAGACATGGCCACCGGCCTCGGGATACTTGATGCCATTGACGAGACAACCATTGAGAGGCTCGAGCAGAATATCAATAACCGTGACGTGATCATGGAGATCGTCTCGGAGACTTTCCTGAATTCACAGGCTTATCTTGATGACGATGATCAGCATGCTGTTGCTGCAACCATTATCACGGGTGGTTTCATCGAGGGCCTTTACATTTCGACCAACATGGTTGACATGGAAGATTTCAGGGGCAACAAGCTTGTTGGAACCATAGCTGACCAGAAGATGTCAGTTGACGACCTTATCCGGCTCCTCGAAACATATAATGACAATACTGCCATCCGCGAGCTTTTAGGCCCCATCCGCGAGCTGAAGACCCTTTTTGACAAAATTGAGCGCTCAACCGCACCCTCATCGGCACAGTACAATGAGACGACAGGTGTGACAGAGATATCCGGTTCGGTAAGGACTGCACTGAAACCGGAGACTTTCCTGACAATCAAGGAAAAGGTAGCAGAGATCAGAAACCTATATGTAAACTAGATACCGATGAGACAGTTTATTCAGACATTACTGATAACAGTGCTCCTTTCCCTGCTTGGGCCGGGGGAAGCTGCCGCCCAATGCAAGGGGTTTGCCAAGTCGCTCTGCAAAAAAGAACTGGGCGTCTATCTTCATGACGGCAACTACCATGCTGCCGTGCTTGTTGAAGGCGAGGAGGCTGAGCTATACAAGACATTCTATTCTGACCTGGAATATCGTCTTGCCATCTGCGGTGCTGACGGAATGCCCCCTATTGAGTTTTCCGTGATGGATGCAACAGGCAAGCTGCTCTATTCAAACAAGGAGGGAGGACTGACCAACATCTGGGACTTCAAGCTCGAGGCCAGCCAGCAGCTTAAGATAGTGGTGAAGGTATCAACCTTCGGCACGAGGGACCAGCTCCCTGCAAGCGGCTGCGTGGCAATCATGTTCGGATTCAAGGCGAAATAGAAGAGCGCAAGATTTAGTAAGAGGGTGTCTCATCAATGAACGGACACCCTTTTTTTATTTGCCTCCTACTTCAAACAGCGTCCGGCACCTGGCACACAGGCTGCTGCTCTTCAGGTCTGCTGCGTTGCGTATCAGGTGTGACAGGTCGTCAGGGTCAAAGGGCTTTGTGACATAGTCAAAGGCCCCGTCTTTCAGCGCCTGCAGTGCAGTGTCAACGGATGCGAATGCTGTCATAATGATCACAATGGAGTCCTTGTTCAGGGCCCTTATGCACCTGTGCATCTCCAGAAGAGCTGTCTGGAGCACCAGAAGCGGGATCATAAACGTTATTAATCTTTTCATTTTACACCTGGTTTTCATTTTTAAACAAAATACATGGGGCGTAAGTCAATTAATGTGCCAATTAATTTAAATATCAGATAATGAAGTATATAATACGGCTATTGGGTATCATTGCCATTTCTTTCATGTTGAAATAGTATACACTATTAATTATCAGCACCCGTAAATAACATTATATGAGATAGATAAATGAAAGTTGAAAACATATACATATGTTGATAAATTAAACAGTCGTATTGACTGACTACAATAACAATATGATAATCAACTGCATATGTTCGGGATAAGTTATCCCTGAAATTGAATCTCATCTATTTTACTGGACTAGGTGCTCCTGAGAATTGCTTTAGTTATATTTGTTACAGTTGACAAATCCCGGTAGCTTCAGGCTGAAAAGAGCTTTCAGCTCCAGCGGAGTGAAACGGACAGTTAAAAGAGAAAGAACAGCAGATTTAAAAGCCTTGATGAAAAGAACTGACAATCAGATAATAGTGATCTTTGGCGGGCGTGGCGACCTTGCCATGAGAAAGATTGTGCCTGCATTGTTGGCACTTCACAGGCAGGGTCTTATGCCTGCGGGTTATGCTGTACTGGCAACCGGCAGGAGTAAAATCACTGATGAGGCTTACCGGGAGGAGATTCGCAACGCGCTGAAAGAGCCGGATAACGGAGATAATGGCAACGATTTATCTGCTTTTCTATCCGCATTTTATTATACTGACATTGACCCCTCTGTTTCAGGAGATTACAACACCCTGCCAGACAAATTGGAGATGTTAAGGCAGAAGAGCGGGTCACGTGGCAACACCCTCTTTTATCTCTCCGTCCCTCCGGAGCTCTACAGGGTTATCCCCCGTAATCTTGCGCTGCAGGGACTAAACAATGAGGGTGACGGATGGAAGCGGATGATAATTGAAAAACCTTTCGGTTATGATTATGCCAGTGCCGTAGCCCTTAACAAGATACTGCTGGAACACTGGAATGAGAGCCAGGTATACCGCATTGATCATTACCTGGGGAAGGAGACCGTTCAGAATATCCTGGTTACCCGGTTTTCCAACGGCATTTTTGAGCCTTTATGGAACCGCAACTACGTTCATCATGTTGAGATAACCTCATCAGAGAGCCTTGGTGTGGAGATGCGCGGAGCCTATTATGAAGGTGCCGGGGCATTGCGTGACATGATCCAGAATCACCTCCTTCACCTGGTGGGATTCATTGCCATGGAACCGCCCTCATCAATGGATTCCACATCAATCAGAAATGAACTGGTAAAGGTTTTTGACTCGCTCAGACCATACAAGAATAAAGAGATAAGCAGAATGTCCATCCGCGGACAGTATACATCGGCTCATGTAAGGGGGGAGTGGCAGAAGGGATACCGCGAGGAAGACAATGTGAACCCCACCTCCATGACAGAGACCTTCGCGGCGTTGAAACTGCATATTGACAACTGGAGATGGGGCGGAGTACCGTTTTACATCAGAACGGGCAAGCGACTGCCGACACGGGTAACGGAGGCAGTCATCCACTTCAAGCCTACACCACACTACCTCTTCTCGGGTGAGAATGTATGTGATGGATGCAATCAGCTGATAATAAGGATACAACCGGATGAAGGAATACTTCTCAAATTCGGAATGAAGATTCCCGGCGCCGGTTTCAAGGTAAAGAATGTCAATATGGATTTTCATTACTCTGACCTGGCGGTTGAGAGGATCCCGGATGCTTATGAGCGGCTCCTGTACGACTGCATGAACGGTGATTCAACCCTCTACACGAGGTCTGATGCCGTACTTGCTGCCTGGAGATTCCTTGATCCTGTAATTAAGGCATGGCGGAATGATCACTCGGTCCCTCTTTACGGCTATCCGGCCGGCACCTGGGGACCCGAACATGCTGACGATCTGATTGAGGAGCCTGAGCTCACCTGGAGGTATCCCTGTAAAAATCTTGCCGATGATGGTGTTTATTGCGAATTATAATTAGTTTTATGTCCTGATTAAAACTGATTATGGCACATTCAGTCAGAGTATTCCCTACTCGTGAAGCCCTGGCTCAAACTATTGCAGCGATACTGATCAAGGATCTTGACCGTATCGAACCGGATCATTTCTATTCGATTGCTCTTTCCGGAGGATCGACACCGGAATACATTTTTCAATATCTCTCGGATAATTATGCAGGCAGGATTAGCTGGGAGAAACTGCTTGTGTTCTGGGGAGACGAGAGATGTGTGCCCCCGGAGGACAAGGAGAGCAATTACCGGATGGCTTATGAAAACCTGTTGCAGAATGTCCCTATACCTGATGCCAATGTTTTCAGGATACGCGGCGAGGATGACCCGGAGGTGGAGGCACGCCAGTATGCCGGGCTGGTAAGCAGCATGGTACCATTCTTTAACGGTATCCCTCAGTTTGACCTGATGTTTCTCGGTCTCGGCGATGACGGACACACCGCATCCATTTTTCCTGACAGGCCTGATCTGTTCACCACAACTCAGCTGTTTGAGGTGGCTGTAAAACCGGGTACACGTCAGAAACGGATCACGGTGACAGGCAAACTGATAAATAACTCCTCCAAAATATATTTTATCGTGACCGGAAAAGGGAAGACCTCCATTGTGGCTGAGATAATTGAGGGACGGAGCGGACCTGACAGGTATCCCGCAGCAAAAGTTAACCCGGGATCAGGCCATATTGTCTGGATGCTTGACAGCGAGGCTTCATCAATGCTTAAGAAATAATCTGAATTATATAATTGAAAAACTACAGGTATGATCGCAGGAATCCTCAGGGAAACAGGTAATGAAAACAGGGTGGCGCTTCTACCCTGCGAAACAGAAGCCTTAAGAAAACTAGGGCTCGAAGTAATGGTGGAAGAGGGCGCCGGTGAAAAAGCCTTTGCCTCAGACGCCCAATACATTTCTGCGGGTGCAGTGACAGCCGGACGAAAGGAGATCCTCTCAAAGAGCGATCTGCTTCTCACGGTGAATCCTCCTCCTGGGGATGATATCAGCTCCTTCAGGGAGGGCCAGATTCTCCTGACGGTTCTCGACCCGGTGGAGAACCGCGAATGGCTTGAGAGGGCTCGTCTAAGGGGGATTACAGTACTGGCGCTCGATCTTGTCCCGAGGATCACCAGGGCACAGTCGATGGACATTCTCTCATCAATGGCCACTGTATCAGGTTACAAGGCAGTACTTGAGGCAGCTTCCCGGCTGCCGAGGTTCTTCCCTATGTTCATGTCAGCTGCGGGTACCATCAAACCGGCCCGGATGCTTATCCTGGGTGCCGGGGTGGCCGGCCTGCAGGCTGTAGCCGTTGCCCGGAAGCTTGGTGCAGTTGTGGAGGTCTTTGACGTAAGGTCAGCGGTGAAGGAGGAGGTCAAAAGCCTGGGAGGCAAATTTGTTGAGGTGGAAGGCGCAGTGGAGGACGCTGCCGCAGGCGGATACGCCGTGGAACAGACTGAGGATTTCAAGAGGAGACAGCAGGAGCTCATTCAGCAGCGGGCGGCAGCATCTGACGTGATCATAGCCACAGCCCAGATACCTGGGAAAAGAGCCCCGGTGCTGGTCCTGAAGGAGACGGTTTCGAAAATGAAGCCAGGCTCAGTGATAATTGACCTGGCAGCCTCGTCGGGAGGCAACTGCGAACTGACTCAGAACGGCAAAACGGTTGTTGTCAACGGGGTCAGTATTATCGGTAAATCGGATTACCCCTCAGCCATGCCCGCCGATGCCAGCAAAATGTTCGGGAACAATATCATCAATCTCCTGAAGATAATGGTCGACAAACAGGGCAGCGTAGTGCCCGATATGTCCGACGAAATAATTAAGGGAACAACTGCCGTTCACGGAAAGGAATACGTCAGCCCGAGAGCAAAGCAAATACTTGAAATAAAACAGACTGTATAATGGAAGGATTTCTTGAATTTTTTATGGCAAACAAAGGCACCATTTTTATGGTGATACTTTCGATTTTTCTTGGCATTGAGGTGATAAGCCACGTGCCGGCTATCCTTCACACCCCCCTGATGTCCGGTGCCAACGCCATCCACGGGGTTGTGATCATCGGAGCGATCATCGTCATGGGACATGCCGAGACCACCGGTGCAATGATACTGGGATTTCTTGCCGTGGTTCTGGGCACCCTCAATGTTGTCGGCGGTTTCGTAGTCACCGACAGGATGCTCGAGATGTTTAAAAAGAAGAAATAAATTAATATCTCACTGATATTTCCAAATGCTTTCCCGATGAATGATGTTTCTCAGTTTTCAGCAGGCATCTCGGTGCTCGAGATAACCTATATCCTTGCCTCAGTACTATTTATCATGGGACTCAAGATGCTCAGCCATCCGCTGACGGCAAGACGTGGTAATATCCTTGCTGCCATTGGCATGATAATGGCCATTCTGGCAACCATTCTCTTTCACAGGAAGGATGGGATGCAGATCGGCAATATAGGATGGATAATACTTGCCATTGTAATCGGAACGGCCATAGGCTGGGTGATTGCAAAAAGGGTGAAAATGACTGCAATGCCCCAGCTTGTATCTTTCTTCAACGGTATGGGAGGGGCTGCTGCTGCTCTTATCTCCATTATGGAATTTCCGCATGTCAGTCAGGAACTTATTGCGAGAACAGGCATGGCCAACGGACATGTGCTGGCAATACTCCTCGGACTGGTGATCGGAACCGTCTCATGGGCCGGAAGCATGATAGCCTTCGGTAAACTTGACGGATGGATAGGTGATCTGAGGGTCAGGGCAATGAAGTATGTCAACCTTACCATTATGGCGGTGATAATCGGATTTGTGGTTTACATCATGACCCGTGACGTACAGGCCTCAGCCGAGCTGATGCCGCTGGTAATCATTCTTTTTGTTATTGCGGTTGCTTACGGAGTTCTCTTCGTTATGCCGATAGGTGGTGCTGACATGCCCGTCGTTATCTCCCTCCTTAACAGTTTCACCGGAGTGGCTGCAGCCATGGGCGGATTTCTTTACAATAACCAGGCGATGCTTACCGGAGGTATTCTTGTCGGTTCTGCAGGTACAATCCTTACAATTCTCATGTGCAGGGCAATGAACCGCTCACTTCTCAATGTAATAATCGGCGTGTTTGGCGGAGGAGGTCAGGCAGCCGAGTCTGCAGGAGGCGCAATAAAGGAGATAACGGTTTCAGATGCGGCCGTACTGCTCAGTTATTCAAAGAAGGTTGTCGTTGTTCCGGGCTACGGACTGGCGGTGGCACAGGCGCAGCATATATGTCATGAGCTCGATAAGCTGCTTGATGAGAAAGGGGTGGAGGTGAAGTATGCAATTCACCCTGTCGCCGGACGCATGCCGGGCCATATGAATGTGCTTATGGCAGAGGCCGATGTGCCTTATGAACAGCTGGTGGAGAGTGACGAGATCAATCCTGATCTTCCAAATACCGATGTCATTGTTGTGATAGGTGCCAATGATGTGGTCAACCCGGCCGCCGAAGATGACCCTTCAAGCCCGATCTACGGTATGCCTATCGTGAAAGCCCGCGATGCCAGGAACATAATAGTCATGAAGAGGGGAATGGGGAAGGGCTATGCTGCCATAGAGAACATGCTCTTCTTCAATGACAAAACACGCATGCTCTTCGGTGATGCCAAGAGCACCCTGCAGGCACTGGTCAATGAGGTGAAAGCACTGTAAATGAGGCAATAGGGAATAGGCAATAGTCAAGATACTGTTATACATGCAGTTGGTGCAATGTTTATGTCAACACTACTGCCTACTGCCTACTGTCTACTGCCTGCTGGTTTTGACTGCCGACTGATTCTGACTGGCAACTGCTGACTCTCTATTTTGTTTGCCCCATTATCACGGCGGAGATATCCCCCCAGTACTTTTTATGGAACTTCAGACTGTTCTTGTCAAGCATTGAATGAAGCGTCTTTGGAACATCTTCCGGGGCGAATTTAACCTTTGAGCGGTCTTCATAGAGTGCTGACACCTCAGGGTGAAACTGCACGGAGAAGACATTAGGATACTTCAGATGCCGAATGCCTTCAATCACCTTTCCGTCATCCGAGAGTGCCGTCACCTCGAAACAGGCGGCCACATCCTTCAGCGACTGGTGGTGGCTGCTGTAAACCAGTGGCCGGAGCTTCCTTGAAACCTTCACGTTACCACCGAAGAAACTGTCGTCAGAGAACTGCACCGGATGGATGTTTGTGCCCATGAAATCCTTGTCCTCCCGGATATTCTGCCAGTAATTGCGGTGAAGGTTGGGACGGTCAATTTTTACATTCGTCTCCGGACTGAAGCTTTCGTATAACTGAGCGGGTATATCCTGATAGAGAGTCCCGCCTGCCGCCACATTCATCGACTGCATGCCGAGGCAGAAGCCGGTGACCACATAATCAGGGTTTTCTTTAAGCAGAGGAGTGAAGGCTGTATTCCGGGTTCCCCCAAGGAGATGGAACAGGAAGCTCACCTCAAAATAGTGGCGCCCCGGATCGGTTGTTTCAGAATACCAGTTCTCCTCACCGTACACGGCAGGAGGAATGTCCTGTCCGCCGAAGAAGATCACCCCGACGGAGTTTTCAAAAATCTTTCTGAAATCGTCGCTGCAGGGATTAGGTTTATATACCATATCTTCCTTCAGTGAACCCTTCACCTCATGCAGGTGCCACCAGGTCAACCCGTTCGTGGCAATATGCTCCGCCGACTTTGAAAAATCATACTCCTGGCTTGAATGGTAGACTCCAACGAGGCTTATCTCTTCCGGATTGATGTTCAGAAGCTTGTTTTTCACCAGGAATTCGACCACTCCGATATTCCCGACTGTAGGGTTCATCAGGATAAGATACTCCTGCTCGCGGCTGAAATCCTCCCTGAAAAAGTCCTGTGGGTAAAGTGAGATTACAAGGGCGAGAAATGCAAGGGTTAGAAGCAGTTTTTTCATGGTGAGGCTAATTTATAATGAGATGCTTGTTTATATTGTAAATGTAAATCTTAATCCATTACTATCCGCTTCTCGGAGGTGAGATATTCCGTTTTGGGGTTATCGCGATTGAAAGAGACCATCATATCATAGATGGCAGGAACCTGGTGCGACAGCCGGGTGAGAATATCGCCGGGGATGGTGCTGCGGCTGAAGGGGACAACCCTGACATATTCCTGGATTTCACCTGCACTACGGCCGTACTTGTACTCGTAGGTAAACGTCCAGTCATCGCGGAGTTCGACATTCTTATTGGGAGCGTTCGGCACGCTGATATAGAATTCGCTGACCCTGTCCGGGCTACTGTTCAGGAGTCCTTTTTCAGAGAGGTGGCTGCAGAGCTGGTCTGCAACAACCGAAGCCGGGTTGACGATGATCATATCCTCAGCTATGAGTGACCGGTATATGAACTCTCCGTTCTCAGTGTAATCTCTCAGACGGTTGAATTCATTCCTGAATGTCTCTTCGAAGAAAGGATAATGAGTACAGGCCATCACGACCGAGTTCAGCGGCAGGGCTCCCGGGGTATTCCTGATCTTTTCCATGAGGCTGACAACGTGAAATGCGATGTAATTTTCAACGGAGTTGATCTGAACATTATGAGGGGAGGAGGCACCTCCTTCAAACAGGACTGCGCCGTTTGCAAGGTCAAAGTTGTAGCGGCTCCACAGAGCCAGGTCTATCTTCAGTTCACCCGTGCCGGTATCTGAGGGTCCCCTGTACTCTGACCTCGGGACAGTTGCACTCCTGTCGATTGCGTCGGCGCTCTCGTCTATTGCCTCAGCTATCCCTATTCCTGCCTGCTGGAAAACATTGATTGTCTCCTCCTGACCGTCAGCACGGTTGACTTTATGCAGGGTCTCCGGGTAGGCGCCTGACTTGACTGTGCCGTCAGTAGCCATGACGGCTATGCTTCCGTTCTCACCGGGTGAGAAATTGGCGAAGGCTCCCTCTGCCCCGGCATCGATAACCCCGATGACACCGATATCGGAACCTGCCTCTGCAAGAAAGGTCTTTATTGTGTCAAGAGCATATGCTGTAGCCGTGTTGCATGCGACAACTATTGCCTTGACAGGACTCTTGTCAGTCTGGTACCTTCGTGATGCAGCCGTCCTGTAATATTTGTTCCCGAGCAGAAACTGAACATCCTTCATCACGTGTTCAATCAGGAGGGCGATGTTGTTCTCAAGGGCATAATTGCCATACGGCATGTTGGCGAGGTCACCAAGGAAGATATATGATTCCTTTGTCAGTCCTTCATGCTCAATAATATCAGCCAGCACCGAAAGTCCACCTGTCCCTGAGTCGAATACTCCAATGGGAAGTGTACAGTTGCCGTCAGGATAGTTTTCAAAATCGACATAATAGAAACTCCTTTTATCATCCTTGATGGCATTGCTGATGGTAGCAGGACCAATGCATGAGATGACAAGGAGCAGGAGCAAACCTGTGATGAGGGCGAATTTCCGGATGGGTATGATTTTCATATCCGCGGTATTATTGAAATTTAAAGAGTATGAATTTAGCATCTTGCCCCGATATTATCAATCATTTATGCTGAGGAACAATTAACGGTCAGAAATTAAATTGCCGGTATGTGCAGTATAAATCAAAAAACCACTATTTTTGTTTCGTCATTTCCCGAAATGAAATGGAAATAAAGCAGGCAAAGAAAAAATATTACACCACTGACCAGGAGAAACTTGCGAAGTATGCCAAGGTCCTGTCACATCCGGTTCGGGTTTTTGTGATGGATTTCCTGGCCAACAATCTTGATAAATGCTGTTACAGCGGCGACATGGCAGAAGAGTTGCCGATCGCACGATCAACCCTGTCTGAGCATCTGAAGGAGCTCAAGAAGGCGGGACTGATACAGGGAGAGATAAATCCGCCGTACATCAAGTATTGCATAAACCGTGAAAATTGGGATGAGGCAAAATTGTTACTAAATAATTTTTTCAAGCGATAAAAATTTATTATTGTATTTCGACGTTTTACGAAATGAAAGGAGAATAACAGATATGGAGATTAAAATTCTGGGCCCGGGGTGCCCGAAATGCAAATCCCTGGAAAAAATGACTCGTGAAGTAGTGGAGCAGAACGGAATAGAAGCTACTGTTTCAAAAGTTGAGGATATCGTAGCCATTATGAACTGCGGTGTGTTGTCAACCCCGGCCCTTGTGGTCAATGAGAAGGTTGTTTTAAAGGGACGTGTGCCTACTGTCGATGAACTTAAAAAGTTATTAGTCAACTAAACAATGATAGAGCAATGAAAAAGGTAATCTGGATTTCAATAATTGTTGTCGCTCTGGTCGCTTTTTTGGCATTCCGGCCGGATAGCAAAGCCGATGTAAGTTCTGACGCTGCCATAATTTCGGCTGATAAAATAGAGGTATATTATTTTCACTTCTCGCGCAGGTGCGTGACATGCCTTGCTGTAGAGAACAAAACGCAGGAGGCTATTGTTGCTCTGTATCCTGAAGCATACAGTAAGGGCAAGATCACCTTCGCCTCGGTTAATCTGGAGGATGAGAAGAGTAAACCGGTTGCTGAAAGAGTAAATGTCACTGGTCAGGCACTGATAATCATGAGCGGAGAATTCAAAAAGGATCTTACAGCCGAGGGTTTCTTGTATGCCAACAACAATTTTGAGAAGCTCAAGTCTGAGATCAAAAAGGTGATGGACCCCCTTGTCAAAGACCTAAACTAATCCTCATGGAACTGCTTCAGAGGATTCTTGAGAATTCTCAGTACTCATTTATAACGGCGGCTATATTGGGGCTGATGACTGCCATCAGCCCATGTCCGCTGGCAACGAACATATCTGCAATCGGTTTTATCAGTCGTGATCTGACTGACCGCAGGAGGGTCTTTCTCAACGGGTTGGTTTATACTCTGGGTAGGGCCATAACATATGTTGGTATTGCGTTGATCATATTTTTTGGCGCCAGCCAGATGGATATCTCAGGATTGTTCCAGAAATGGGGAGAGAAACTGCTGGGCCCTGTACTGATCCTGATAGGCCTCTTTATGCTCGACTTCATCAAAATTAAGCTTCCGGGCGGAATGGGTTCATTCACAGAGAAGATAGGAGAGAGGGGCAGAAAGAGTTATCTGAACACACTGCTGCTTGGTATTCTGTTTGCCATGGCCTTCTGCCCATACAGCGGTGTTTTATATTTCGTTATGCTTATGCCTATGACAGTTGCAAGTACTGTAGGGTTATATCTGCCTCTGATATTTGCCATTGCAACAGGTATACCAGTGATCATATTTGCATGGCTGCTGGCCTATGCCGTCAGCAATGTAGGCAAAATGTACAGCCGGATCAAAACCTTTGAGATATGGTTCAGGAGGGTGGTTGCTGTACTGTTCATCGGAGTGGGAATATACTATATAATAAAAGCCATATTTTAGAAAAAAAATTATGCATGTATTTCGGGTTTTTACGAAATGATAATAGATAAATTAAAATGGAATTAAAGAAAGAACTGAAGATCCTGTTATGGATCACCGTAGTGTTTGTTTTTGCGTTTTTCATGCCGATTGAAAGTGTCCGTTTCAACACTGCAGTCACGGCTACCTTTGATCTGGTGAAATGGTATGCCAGGGAACATGTGATTCTATGTCTGTTGCCTGCATTCTTTATTGCCGGTGTTATCTCGGTATTTGTCAGTCAGGGTTCGGTCATCAAATATTTTGGAGCAAATGCCAAGAAGTGGCTGGCCTATACGGTCGCTGCAGGTTCGGGAACATTACTGGCTGTATGCTCCTGTACCATTCTTCCGCTTTTTTCAAGCATTCACAAGCGTGGCGCAGGCCTCGGCCCGGCAATAGCTTTCCTCTATTCCGGTCCGGCCATAAATATTCTTGCCATCATCCTTACTGCCCGGATACTTGGGTTTGAAATGGGTGTTGCCCGGGTCATCGGAGCAGTCTCCTTCAGCATTATAATCGGATTGATGATGTCGCTGATTTACAGGAAGGAAGAGAAGATCAAAAGGGAAGATCAGATGAATGTTATTCCGGAACCTGAAAAGAGACCTATGTGGCAGACAATGACACACTTCTTTACCCTGGTCATCATCCTGGTCTTTGCCAACTGGGGTAGTCCGTCAGCAGATGACACTTCAAGTGCATGGTACTATATCTTTACATACAAGTGGTACATAACGGGATTTTTCAGCCTGGTGCTTGCATGGTCTCTGATTAAGATCCTTAAGATTAAATGGCAGTGGGTATTGGCTGCAGCAGTTGTGACTGTGGTATCTGTGCTCTTGTCTAATGCTCTGATTGATAGTGATAAGCTCAGGCCACTGGTGCCAATGATAGTGGGAATAACTGCGCTCAGCGTAATTACACTGCTTGATAAGGAGGATGATGAAAACCGCGAGTGGACACTCTCCACATGGGGATTCGCCAAGCAGATAATTCCTCTTCTTGGAATCGGTGTTGTAATTGCCGGTTTCCTACTTGGTTCAACACACGACGGTCAAAGCATACCGGGTGTAGTCCCGAATGAGTGGATCGCAAAACTGGTTGGAGGAAATTCAGTATTTTCAAACTTCTTCGCCTCCATTGTAGGAGCTTTCATGTACTTTGCCACGCTTACCGAGGTTCCTATACTGCAGGGACTGCTATCTTCCGGGATGGGTAAGGGTCCTGCCCTTGCTCTTCTCCTTGCCGGCCCTTCTCTCTCGCTGCCCAATATGCTTGTTATAAGAGGTATTATAGGAAATCAAAAGACTGCAGTATACGTCAGTCTTGTTGTTGTAATGGCGACAATTTCAGGACTGATCTATGGAGCAATTTTTCAGCATTGACATTGTCTTTTCCAGTATCTGCGACACCGGGCCCCGGAATATTAAAAATTACATTTCGTAAATATACGAAACGATTATCTTTGACAGATGAAAATACTGATTCTTTGTACGGGAAACAGCTGCCGGAGCCAGATGGCTCACGGCTTTCTGCAGTCGTTTGATGAAACGATTTATGTGAGATCCGGCGGTACTGAGCCTGCAGCCCGTCTTAATCCAAAAGCCGTTAAGGTCATGGCTGACCTTGGGATTGACATCAGCCATCACACTCCTCACCTGGTTGATGAATACCTCGATGAGGAGTGGGATTACGTGATCACCGTATGCGATCACGCCAATGAAACATGTCCGGCCTTCTTCGGTAAGGTGAAGCACCGTCTCCACCTCGGGTTCGAAGACCCCTCGCACGCTACCGGTACTCCCGAATTCATTCACAGCGAGTATATCAGGGTCCGTGATGAAATAAAGACGACTTTTCAGAAATTTTACGGCGAACACCTGCAGAACATTAACTGAATCCGGTATTTACAGTATCACAGTTTCAGACATTAAGCCACACATCAACGGTTGACAGCCCTAGTCGCAAATCGCAAATCACAAATCTCAAATCCTGATTATGCCCTCAAAGAAACGTCTCAGATTGCTCGACAGGTACCTTACACTATGGATAATTCTGGCTATGGCGGCCGGAGTGGTTATTGGCTGGATCAGTCCTGAAATTGCCGGTTTCTGGAACAGCCTTTCCAGCGGGACAACCAACATACCCATTGCCATAGGCCTGATAGTAATGATGTACCCGCCCCTGGCCAAGGTAAAGTATGAGGAGTTGCCTGATGTCTTCAGGAACACGAAGATACTGGGACTCTCTCTTGTGCAGAACTGGGTCATCGGACCCATCCTGATGTTTTTCCTGGCAATCCTGTTCCTGAGGTTAAACACTGATTATATGTACGGCCTGATCCTGATCGGGCTTGCCCGGTGTATCGCCATGGTGATCGTCTGGAATGATCTGGCAAAGGGTGACACCCAGTACGCAGCAGGACTGGTTGCCTTCAACTCAATTTTCCAGGTTCTCTTCTTCTCTGTTTATGCCTATGTTTTCATAGCCGTCCTACCCGGATGGTTCGGTCTGCCGGTTAATGATGCCGTCGAGCAGATAACGATAGGCCAGATTGCAGAAAGTGTCTTTATATACCTCGGAATACCCTTCATAGCAGGGTTCCTTACCAGGTTTGTCCTGATCAGGGTAAAGAGCAAGGAGTGGTATCATACCAAATTCATTCCGAAGATCAGCCCGCTTACACTGGTAGCACTGCTGTTCACCATTTTCGTCATGTTCTCCCTTAAGGGCGAGTATATTGTGAAAATACCGCTTGACGTTGTACGCATTGCGATCCCGCTTGTAATTTATTTCGTTGTTATGTTCTTTGTCTCCTTCTTCATGAGCAGGAGGGCAGGTGCAAATTATGAGCAGACAACAACTTTATCATTCACGGCAGCCAGCAATAATTTCGAACTGGCAATTGCTGTAGCTATCGCGGTCTTCGGCATCAATTCAGGCGAAGCCTTTGCGGCAGTGATAGGCCCGCTGATCGAGGTGCCGGTGATGATAGCCCTGGTCAATGTTGCTCTCCGGATGAAAATAAAATATTTCCGGTCAGGCGGGGGAATACTTATTTCCTCCTGAAGAGCCGGGGGATGAACTTGGGAACCTCCTTCTGATAGGTTGAATAATCAGGGTACTTACCGCTACCGATCTTCTCTGTCATCACCGAACTGCCGATGAACAGAAGAACCAGGAGAATCGGCCCGATAAGCGTGAAATTGATCCATTGGCCTGAAGCGGCGACACTGAAGAGAAAGAAACTTATCCAGATACCCTGTTCAGAGGCAAAGTTGGGGTGCCGGACATGTCTGAAAAGCCCCTCGGTGAGAAATCCCTTTCTTAGCGACTAGGCATATACCGGTTCATTTTCCCCCGATTTGCGCTTTGCGTTCTGGAACCTGTACTGCTGGTTGTCGGCTATGGTTTCGGTTATTATGAAAAGCAGCATCATTCCAGCAGCAACAAGGTCAGTCACACCTATAGGTGAATCGCTGTAGAGCGCAGCCATCAGCAGGGGGGTGGAGAAGAGCAGGATAAGCAGATTCTGGTAGAATGAGATGAAAAAGAGGTTGAAGAGACCGAACCTGAATCTTCCGTTCAGTACGGGGCTCTCCCTCAGAATCTTCCACCTGTAATCTTCCTCTCCCTTCCACGGTATAATGTTGTAACCCCCCTTGCGGTAGAAGTTATAGGTCAGCCTTAAGCCCCAAATTGTCACAAGCGACGCCATGAGAAATAACCTGGGAGTTGGATATGCTGCAGCTGCAAGCCATCCGTAGGTCAGCGGCACTCCGGTCTACATCGATTTCAAGGACAGAGCGTTAAGAGGCAGCCTGCTGTCTGAAGCTGAAAAGCAGCGCACGCCGGAGACTCTCGTCAGGGACATCGGACCTGTGATTGAAGAGATGAGGGTGTTCAAGGATGAGGTTGAGATTTCAAGAATGCAAAAGGCCATTGATATTAAAGGGGAGGCTTTTGTAAATGCATGTGATATCTGCCTGCCGGGAATGAACGAGTTTGAGATCGAGGCCATGATTGAATACACCTTCCGCCGGAACGGTTCGGACAGGCCGGCTATTTCATCAATCATTGGCTCCGGCCCCAATACTGTAACGCTCCACTACTCAGACAACAACAGGACAATGAAGGATGGCGAACTGCTTCTGATGGATATCGGGGCGGAATATGGTTATTATGCCGCAGACATCTCCAGGACAATACCGGTTAACGGCAGATTCACGAAGGAGCAGCGGGAGATTTATGACCTGGCATTAAGGGCACAGAAGGCGGCCATCGATGAGCTGCAACCCGGTAAACCGCTCTATTCCGGGCACCCGAAAGCTGCCTCCGTGATTGCCCGCGGACTCTTTGACCTCGGATTGCTGACAGATACAACATCTGTCTGGCAGAAGGAGTTCTATACCATCTACCAGATAAATCATTACCTGGGCCCGGGAGTTCATGATGCCGGTGACTACGGACTTCCGGGAGCCTTTATACGCGATCTCATTGCAGTTGACACTGCCGTCGGAAGGCCGCTTGAAAAGGGCATGGTTCTGTCTGTGGAACCCGGAATCTACCTGAGGGAAAACGGGCTGGCACAGATCAATGAAACGTTTGGAGACAGGGTCAGCGATGAAGAGATAAAGGAATTTATCGACCGCGTTTTCCCGGTTTATGAGAAATATGAAAACATCGGCGTCAGGATAGAGGATGATGTCCTGATCACGGAAGACGGAAATGTGGTCCTCTCGAAAGGCATCCCAAAGGAGCCTGAAGAGATTGAAAGGATTATGAACAGTAAGAGAATCCGTTGATTAACAACCTGAAAACATGAAGTTAATTTTTTCTTTTATGGCAGCTTTGTCGCTGGCTGCTTATGGCAGCGTGGAAACCGCAGCACCAACAGGTACCCTGGAGAAGCTGATGAACTTTTCATCCGAAAATATCGCTCCCCGGAATGTTGAAGTCTGGCTTCCTGAAAACTACGATCCCTCGCAAAAGTATGCGGTAATATACATGCATGACGGACAGATGCTCTTTGACAGCACTACAACCTGGAACAGGCAGGAGTGGGGCGCTGATGAAGTTGCCGCCAGTCTCATAGCAGCGAATAAAATCCGGCCATGCATAATTGTTGGAATCTGGAACCGAGATAAATTCAGGTATTCTGAATATTTCCCGGAAAAGGCTCTGGAGGGCCTCTCGAAAAGGAAAAGAGACAAAATCATTCGCAAATCAATGATGAGCAAGGCACTGGGTGATGAATACCTTCGTTTCATTGTCAGTGAACTGAAACCGTTCATTGATTCCAAATATTCAACTTATACGGACCGGGAAAACACTGTCATCATGGGTGCAAGCATGGGTGGACTGATATCTCTTTATGCCCTGTGCGAGTATCCTGAGGTTTTTGGAGGTGCCGGGTGTCTGTCAACTCATCTCCCGATGAAGGGGGTTAACTTCCTTACTCGCAATGACAATCGTGTTGCCAGGGCCTTCCGTAATTACCTCAAAGCAAGTCTGCCTTCCCCAGAAGATCACAGGATATATTTTGATTACGGAACTGAGACGCTCGACAAATGGTATGAGCCTTACCAGGAAAAGGTTGATGCAGTTGTTGCCGAAGCGTGGTATGAAAGCGGTAATCAATGGACAACACTGAAGTTTGAAGGCGATGACCATTCGGAAAAATCATGGTCAAAAAGGCTTCATCTTCCGCTGCAATTCCTCCTTGGCAATGACTGAACAATGCAGATTGCCTACAATATTATATCCTCTCCGAGGAATAAATTGGTTGTCTAACTATCTTATCTACAATACTATATGCGCTAAGCGCAATTTTCAGTCGTCAGTCGCCAGTTGCCATTATACAATCTCAATCCGCAGTTAATCAATTGTCTGTGGACTTCTGACTCCGATTGCTGACTGCTGACAGTGAACTCTAAACATAGGGCCTATTGCCTTTACCCTTTAACCTTTACCCTTTAACCTTTACCCTTTACCCTTTAACCCTAACCCTTAAGTACCTGGCAGTATATGATTTATCGTACTCTTCCAGCTGGTCAGGTGTGCCCTCGAAGACAACATATCCGCCCTCTTCTCCTCCTTCCGGTCCGAGATCTATTACCCAGTCGGCACACTTGATAACCTCGACGTTGTGTTCGATGAGTATCACTGAGTGACCGTGATCCACCAGGGCATTAAGTGACTTCATCAGCTTATTGATATCGTGAAAATGCAGGCCTGTGGTAGGCTCATCGAAAATGAACAGCATCTTTTCGCTTGTCTTCTCCTGGCTGAGGTAAAACGCCAGCTTCACCCTCTGGCTCTCTCCGCCGGAGAGGGTTGACGACGACTGTCCCAGCCGCACGTATCCCAGTCCCACGTCAGCCAGTGGCCTCAGCTTGTCTGCTATCTTCTTGCAGGCCTTGTCATTGCATCTGCCGAAGAACTCTATCGCCTCGTCGATGGTCATCTCAAGGACTTCGAAAATATTCTTTCCCCGGAACTTCACGTCGAGAATGTCACGTTTGAAGCGCATGCCCTTGCAAGCCTCGCATGTCAGCTCCACATCAGCCATGAACTGCATCTCGACCCTGATGACTCCTTCGCCCTGGCACTCTTCGCACCGGCCGCCTTCGACGTTGAAAGAAAAGTGAGCGGGCTTGAAGCCTGACTGCACTGAAGCCTGTTGTTCAGCGTAGAGCTTTCGAATCTCATCGTATGCCTTCAGGTAGGTCACCGGGTTTGATCGGCTCGACTTGCCAATCGGGTTCTGGTCTATCAGCTCCACCGCCGTGATGCTGGCAATATCACCCTCCAGGGCTGCATGGCGGCCAGCCCTGATTGCGTTATCACCCAGTCCTGATGCCAGGGAATTAAAGAGAATGTCATGCACAAGCGTGCTCTTCCCCGAGCCGCTTACCCCTGTGACGGCAGTAATGGTATGCAGGGGGAATTTTACATCGATGTCCTTCAGGTTATTTTCACGTGCACCCCTGACGGCAATGTAACTGTGCCATTTACGGCGAACCGCCGGCTCCTCTATGCGCAAAGCCCCGGTCATATAGGCGGCGGTGAGCGACTTGTTCTTCACTGAGAAGTCGACGCCTCCCTGGTAAATGACCTCTCCACCGTGAGTGCCTGCTTCAGGACCCATATCTATTATATGGTCTGCCGCCCTGATCACCTCCTCCTCGTGTTCGACTACAATGACGGTATTGCCCAGGTCACGCAGCTCCTTCAGCACACTGACAAGCAGGTTTGTGTCGCGGGGGTGCAGCCCGATACTTGGTTCATCAAGAATATATAGTGAACCCACCAGGCTGCTGCCAAGCGAGGTGGCCAGGTTGATGCGCTGAGACTCGCCTCCGGAGAGTGTGTTTGAGAGCCTGTCGAGGGTCAGGTAGGAGAGGCCCACGCTCATCAGGAACCCGAGTCTCTGTTGTATCTCCTTCAGAAGCCGTCCGGCGGTCTCCCTCTCTTCTCCGTTAAGTGTAAGGTGTCCGAAGAACTCATGAGCTTCGCTGACAGGCATTGAGGATATATCGGTTATTGACCTGCCTCCGATCTTTACCCATTCGGCCTCCCTGCGCAGTCGTTTCCCGCCGCAGGAAGGACAGGTGCGCTTGCCGCGGTAACGGCTGAGCATGACCCTGTACTGTATCTTGTATTTTTTCTCCTCAAGATGTTCGAAGAACTGATTCAGGCCGAAGAAGTACCTGTTGCCGCTCCAAACCAGCGCCTTCTGTTCGGGTGACAGCTTGTACCATGGTTTATGGATAGGGAAGTCAAACTTGTCAGCGCTGTAGATCAGTCTTTCCTTCCATTGCTTCATTGTCTCTCCTCTCCAGCAGGCAATTGCATCATCATATACCGAGATATTTTCGTCAGGGATGACCAGGTTCTCGTCTATGCCTATGATTTTTCCGTAGCCCTCGCATACGGGACATGCGCCCAACGGCGAGTTGAAGCTGAAGAGGTGTTCCGTTGGTTCCTCAAAGGTTATACCGTCCTCCTCGAACTTATCCGAGAACCTTATGGTCTGAGTTGTCTCCTCGTCAGTGACAGTGATGCTCAGGTAGCCACGCCCCGTCATGAATGCAGTCTGCACTGAGTCAGCAGCGCGACTGAGATCCTCAGGCGTATTCCCTGCTGCGAACCTGTCGATTATCAGATCAACAGATTTCAGGGTGCCTGCAAGCAGGGCGGAGCTTTCGTCATCAAGGCGGATGATACCCTTTTCGGTGCTTATACGGTTATATCCCTGCTGTATGAGAAACTTGACAAAATCGGCCGGCACCACATTCTCAGGCACTGCCAGGGGTGCCATTAAGACCACCCGGGTTCCTGTTGTGAGCGTTGAAAGGTAATTCACCACGTCATCAACAGTATGCTTCCGTACCTCGCGCCCGGAGACAGGTGAGATAGTTCGTCCCACCCGCGCCCAGAGGAGTCTCAGGTAGTCATTTATCTCCGTTGAAGTACCCACCGTGGAGCGGGGATTCCGGGTGTTTACCTTCTGCTCAATGGCTATGGCGGGAGGTATACCATTGATAAAGTCAACGTCGGGTTTGTTCATTCGGCCGAGGAACTGGCGGGCATAGGAGGAGAGGCTCTCCACGTAGCGTCTCTGGCCCTCGGCGTAGATTGTGTCAAAGGCAAGCGAAGATTTTCCCGAGCCTGACACTCCGGTGATGACAACCAGGTTGTTCCTTGGTATCGTCAGGGTAATATCCTTCAGGTTATGAACACGCGCTCCCTTTATCTCAATATTACCCTTCATTCAGTCTCCGTTGATAAGTTGGCAAAATTAATGATTTTGGATTTAGGATTTTTTGTTTTCTTTGTCTAAGTCAGAAATGAAACAAAGCGGGGTCATGCTGCGTATAAGACACCAGTAACAAACAAACGAAACAAAGGAGGACCGCCTATCGTATAACTGTACTCGCAACCAAAAAAGAGTTAGTTATGAAGAGCAAATTAACCGATTATGAGCTTATTACAAGCTACATGAACGGTAACGAGAGAAGCATTGAGCTGCTCATCCTCCGACACAAAAGTAAGGTCTATTCCTATATCAGCCTTTACATTCGAAACCGGGATCTGGCTGATGATATTTTCCAGGATACTTTTCTGAAAGTAGTTCAGTCAATCCGTGCCAAACGTTACCAGGATGACGGAAAGTTCATATCATGGGTAATGAGAATTGCACACAACCTTATCATAGACCACTTCAGGCATGAGAAGCAGATGGGAATCGTGCTCAACGATGACTATGAAACTGACCTCTTTAATTCACAAAGGCTTTCAGATGACAATGTTGAGGATGCTTTAGTCCGCCGCCAGGTGATGCGCGACGTAAGGCGCCTTATAGGAGGACTGCCTGAGGATCAGCGGGAGGTGGTGATCATGCGCCATTATGCAGGCATGAGCTTCAAGGAGATAGCTGACATGACAGGAGTGAGCATCAACACTGCGCTGGGAAGGATGAGGTATGCACTTATCAACATGCGCAAGATAATGACTGAAAAAAATATAACCCTTTCAATAAGCTGATACAATTTTCCGAGTAAGAGTGGCGTTTCTCTAGTATGAGAACAAGAACGCCTATGGATAAGAATTCTACCCTCTTACTCTCTTATCTTGAAATAACAAACACCCCGTCAGACCTGATAGCAGATGCTTTTGGCATTGATGTTGCCCTCGGCATCCTGCTTCCTGACCTGGAGGATCAGCCTTCTGATGAGGTAATAAACAGGTTGTTCGAAAAGATCAGGAAAGACAAGACTGTGCACTGAGCCGGATATATTATTCGGCTTGAATATAATGAGGCTTTCTACGGGAAGCCTTATTTGTTATATCCCTGTCACAAGTCATTATTTATCTGAAGTGATTTTTCTACCTTCGCAAAACCCAATCAGGTCAAATTTAATTTATCATGAAAATAAATGTAATCTTATTAACGGTTATCATGACTATGTTCTGGTCATGCACTTCAAAACAGGAGCAGATGGAAAGGAAGATGAGCGAGTTCATCGGCAGCTATGAAGCCACGATAATACCACTCTATAAGGAGTATACCCTTGCTGACTGGGATGCCAACGTCACCGGCACTGATGAGGCCTGGGCCCGGAGAGAGAAGGCTTCATTTGCTTTTATGAGCTTCTATACTGACAAGGAGGCCTATTCCGGGCTTACCCGTCTGAAGGAATCGGGACTTGTGAAAGAGCCACTGCTGGCCCGCCAGCTTGAACTGCTGCACAACATGTACCTGCAGGGTCAGATTGATACCAGCCTGATCTCGGAGCAGGTGAAGATGGAGACTGAAATTACCAAAAAATATACAACATTCAGGGCTACGGTAAACGGGAAACAGCTCAGCGACAATGAGATCGAAAATATCCTCCGTACTTCGACAGTCAGCACAGACCTGAAGGCAGCATGGGAGGGACACAAGATGATCGGACCCGTGGTGGCAGATGATATCCTGATGCTGGTCAGGCACCGCAATAAGATTGCACGGGAGCTTGGGTTTGACAACTATCACCAGATGAGTCTGAAACTGTCAGGCCAGGATCCTGAGGAGATAACCCGGATTTTTGATGAGCTTGATAACCTTACACGTGACAACTTCGCTCAGTTGAAGGCAGACATTGACTCTTATTACGCAAAGCGCTACGGTCTGGATCCGGATCAGTTGCAACCATGGCATTATCAGAACAGGTACTTCCAGGAGGCACCTGAGATATACTCTGTCAATTTCGACGGGTATTACAGGGAGCAGGACCCGGTTAAGCTGGCGTCGGAATTCTATGCCGGTATATCCATCCCGGTAGATGCCATCCTTGAAAAAAGCGATCTCTACGAAAAACCGGGTAAGAACCAGCACGCATTCTGCATTGACATAGACAGGGAGGGCGATGTACGCACCCTTAATAACATTAAGCCTGAAGCAGGCTGGATGGGCACCCTCCTGCATGAGCTCGGACACGGCGTCTACTCGTACTATAACGACAGGTCTCTGCCCTTTACCTTAAGGGATGCCGCCCACACCTTCACCACTGAAGCCATTGCCAATTACTTCGGCCGGATGGCAACGGATCCCGCCTGGATGAATTATATGGGCATCATTGATGAGAAGGAGATGAATGCGATTAAGGATGACAGCTTCAGGGCACTCAGGCTTCAGCAGCTTGTCTTCAGCCGCTGGGCCCAGGTTATGTACCGCTTTGAGAAGGCGATGTATGAAGATCCTGACCAGGACCTGAACCAGATCTGGTGGGATGTGGTTGAAAGATATCAAATGATCAGTAAACCGGAGGGACGTGACATGCCCGACTGGGCGACCAAGATCCATGTTGCACTCTATCCGTGCTATTACCATAATTATCTGCTGGGTGAACTGCTGGCCTCACAGCTGGGGAATTATGTTCAGACCGCAGTTATGACAAGCGGCGACACTGATGCTGACATGAAGGCTGCCGGCGAATATTTTAAGACCATGGTATTCATGCCGGGTGCAAGGTATCAGTGGAATGACATGATAGAAACAGCCACCGGCGAAAAGCTCACAGCAAGACATTATGCCGCCCAGTTTGTTCAAAATTAATCAGTCCGAAAAAACCGATAATATGAAAAAGTACCTGTTCCTTATGATCGCCGTTCTTACCGCCTGTTCGACCCCTGAGAAGAAGGGTAACGGGTCTGTCGCAGGCTTCATCGATGAAGCCATGATCAGCAGCTCAATTGAGAAGATCAGGGCGGCACAACCCTCTGCAGATCCGCAGCTCCTTGAAAGAGGAGTAAAGCATGCCGCCTCCCTCTGGAGGGCAGAAGACGGAACCCCGGCGGAGTTTTCCGGGTTTGTTGCAGCAAACTATATCTCCGATCCGGAAAAACGGAAGGTTGTCTTTCTGAAGGTAAGCAGCTATTTCGAATCGCTGGGAGGCAACATGAATGAGATAACCCTCGATCTGCGGAAAGTACTTGATGAGGCAGCCGGGGAGATCGATGAGATTGACCGCATGTTCGGCAACTACTCAGTTGGATCGCATGTGCAGACCGACTTCTACGACAACAAGATTGCCTTTGTGATCGCCCTCAACTTCCCCTACTATACGCTTGCAGAGAAGGAGGAGATGGGTGTGGCATGGAGCCGTGAAGAGTGGGCTATGGCCCGTCTCGGCGACCAGTTTGTATCACGCGTGCCTGCCGAGCTCAACCAGGCGGCCGGAGTGGCCATGGGCAACGCGGAGATGTATATCGCCGAATACAACATCCACATGGGGAAACTGAGGACTGATGAGGGTCAGCAGCTCTTCCCGGATGACATGATTCTCCTTTCTCACTGGAACCTGCGCGATGAGATCAAGTCAAATTACGCCGACAGCATAAACGGACCGCAGAAGCAGGAGATGGTTTATAAGGTCATGGAGCGCATCATCCGTCAGGAGATCCCTGCAAAGGTTATCAACAACTCTGATTATGAGTGGGCACCCTGGTCAAACAAGGCTACAAAGGATGGCGCCCAGGTTGAATCCGAAGCAGAACCGGATACACGCTATTCGCACATTATGAATATTTTCAACTCGGAGAGGGCTATCGATCCTTTCAGTCCGGGCATGAACACTGCCATACTCCGCAGCTTCTCGGGCGGTATGGAGATTTCACAGGAGGATGCCGAGGCGCTGTTTGATGAGTATCTGCGCTCTCCCCAGCTAAAGGTGCTTGGGAAGATGATCAGCGAGAGGCTGGGAAGGGAACTGAGGCCATATGATATCTGGTATGACGGATTCAAGTCTAGGAGCTCAATACCGGAGAGCCTTCTCACATCAAAGACCTCAGCTCTTTACCCTGACCCTGAAGCCTTCAGGGCAGCCATGCCGGGCATGCTGGTAAAGCTGGGATGGTCTCCTGAAAGAGCAAAGTATCTCGCTGACAAGATCGTTGTCGACCCTGCCAGGGGATCGGGCCATGCATGGGGCGCCGGTATGAAGGGGTCTGTATCACACCTCAGGACGCGTATCTCAGACAAGGGCATGGACTATAAAGGATATAATATCGCCGTACATGAGTTCGGCCACAACATCGAGCAGACCATATCGCTCTACGATGTTGACTATAACATGCTCTCCGGAGTTCCGAACACTGCCTTCACGGAGGCTACCGCATTCCTGTTCCAGGACCGCGACATGATGCTGCTGGGCATTAAGGAAGATAATCCTGAAAAAGAGAAGCTGCAAACACTTGATGCTGCATGGTCACTGATGGAGATTATGGGAGTGAGCATGGTTGAGATGAAGGTATGGAAGTGGCTCTATGAGAATCCGCAGGCAACGCCAATCATGCTTAAGGATCAGGTAATAAACATTGCGGTTGAGGTATGGAATAAATATTTTGCTCCGGTGACGGGTGTGAGCGACTCACCTTTGCTGGCCATCTATTCGCATATGGTCAACGGGCCTCTCTACCTGCAGAACTATGCCTTTGGGCAGATAATCCAGTTCCAGATAGAAGACTACCTGAAAGGAAAGGATTTTTCAGATGAGATTGACCGTATGTACAGCCTCGGACGCCTGACACCTCAGCACTGGATGAATCAGGCCGCAGGAGTAAGGGTCTCGGCCCAGCCTGTTCTCAGGGCTCTCGATGAGGCACTGAAATAATATAGTAGCCTGTGGTGGTGATGAAGTTCCGCAGGAAGGGTATTCTTCCGGGGAACTGAGGCAGCCGCCTGGGCTTGAGTCCGAATTTGATTTCAAAGTTCGGGTTGATGAGCCAGAGGGATTTATTCTCTAGGAAAAATCCCTCTTTTTTTATTGCTCTCTCGAACCTTCCAATGTTTATACCGGTATCCTTAATCTCGAGAAGCCCGTCAGTGCGGGTCTGACTCTCACCTGCAGCGAGCAGCAGCCGGCGGTACAGGCGACGCGGAAGGAGGTGTATCCATGGCATTTTTGAAAGCAGCCTGCTGTCGCACATCTGCTGGTGCCCTCCGAAGGGATTGTTCCACGGAGGGAAGGCAATGAAGAGAATCCCTCCGGGATTCAAAAACCTCTTTACAAATCCAATGAACCTCTCCTGGTCATGAATATGCTCAAGAACATCTCGCATCATGACAATGTCAAAGGTGCCAGCTGATGCTGAGTCATAGATGTCTGCCGCGATGAATTCAACCCTGTCACCACCCGGGATGGCGGAATAGAAACTACGTGCATTCTCAATCTTGCTTTCTGAAAGGTCGATTCCTGCCAGCCGGGAGCATCCCGCTTCGAGAAAGGGGAGGAGATTGCCACCCTCACCGCACCCGATCTCAAGCACAGAGAGGGAACCGGTTGCTGGTAAAACGCTCTCAATGAACGGAATGACGTACTTCGAGGTGGTGTGTGCCTGCTCCCTGAAGTAAAGTTCCCTGTCAACGTGACGCTCATGCATGGGCCAAATGTAAATTTTTTTTCTGTTTTTCTTGACTTTTGTTAAATCGTATGATATCTTTGTGATATCAATATAATATCATAAATCATGAAAGAAGAAAATATTTTCAAAGCCTCATCAGGATATCTGCTCCTGCTGATCGGACTGCTGGTTTCAGTAGCAATGGTTTTTGCATTCATGAATGAAATCTACTGGCTTGGAGCCGTGTTGATTGTACTGACATTTCTGATTCTACCCGGTTTGATGGTTGTCAATCCGAATGAATCGATGGTTATGGTGCTCTTCGGTGCATACAGGGGCACGGTCAAGTCTAACGGTTTCTGGTGGACAGTGCCGTTTTATGTTCGTAAGAAAATCTCCCTCCGTGCACGCAACTTTGACAGCGAACCGATCAAGGTCAATGACAAGAACGGGAACCCGATTAAAATAGGGTTAGTTCTTGTCTGGAAGGTTGAGAACACCTACAAGGCCGCTTTCGATGTTGACAATTACGAACATTTCGTACTTGTTCAGAGTGACGCTGCACTTCGCAAACTGGCAGGTCTTTATCCCTATGACAACTGGGAGAGTCATGAACAGGAGATGACCCTACGCAGCGGAGGTGAAGAGGTTAATGAAGAACTGGAAAGGGAGATAAGGGAGAGGCTCATGATAGCTGGCATCAATGTCATTGAGGCAAGGATCAATTACATTGCCTACTCCGAGGAGATCGCAGGCGCCATGCTTCGCCGCCAGCAGGCAGCGGCAGTGGTAGCAGCGAGGTTCAAGATAGTAGAGGGTGCTGTCTCAATGGTTGAGATGGCCCTTGAGCAGCTTTCGGAGAAGAAAATCATTGACCTCGACGAGGAGAAGAAGGCAGCTATGGTAAGCAACCTGATGGTGGTGCTGTGCGGTGACAAAGATCCTAACCCGATCATTAACACCGGCACCCTGCAACATTAATCATGCAGAAGAAATCATTCGTCATACGGATTGATCCGGACAAGCTGGGTGCCATTGAGAAATGGGCCTCTGACGAGTTCCGCAGCACCAACGGTCAGATAGAATGGATCCTTGACCAGGCACTGCGCAAGTCCGGACGTCTTAAGATGAGAAAGGATAACAAAAACAATGACAGCAATGAAAAGTGAAATGCCTGTGATAAAGTATACCTGCCCGAAGTGTGGCAGCAGAAGGTACAAATTCAGTGAAATAAGGGTTGCGCACAGCCTTTTCACTCAGCTATTTGACATTCAGGCAAGCAAATACACTGCCCTGATATGTGAAAAATGCAAATACACCGAGTTCTACAATGTGTCTTTTAAAAAAGTCAATAGTGTGGTTGATTTCTTTATTGGTGGTTGAAATCAGATATTAGCCAGGTAGACGGAGCAGCAGGCGGCAACGCCTGCTGTTTCTGATCTGAGCCGGCTGGTGCCGATATGGACCGCCTTAAACCCTGCCCCGACGGCACTGGCAACCTCCTCCGCTGTGAAATCGCCTTCCGGCCCAATCAGGATTGTCACTTCATCGCCGCGCTTGAATGAGGAGGTTATGGGTATGCGTTCAACTGACGGGTCACAGCATGCTATGATCCTTTTTCCTTCGCGAATCCCTTTAACGAATTCATTAAACGTGACCGGGTCATTCAGCCTCGGGAGATAACATTTGACCGACTGTTTCATAGCTGACAGGATCAGGCCCTCCAGCCTCTCCCTCCTGATCCTTCTCTTCTCCGTCCGGCTGCATATCAGTGGAGTGATCTCATCTATCCCTGTCTCAACAGCCTTTTCAATAAACCATTCGAGTCTGTCTTCGTTCTTAAGCGGAGAGATTGCGATATGGAGCCTGTAGCCCCGTCTTCCCGGATCCTGCCCTTCTGAGATGACCGTGGCGCTCATCCCGGAGGGGTCGTCAACGCTGATAATACCCTCATAGAGGTTTCCCGCCCCATCGGTAAAACTGATACTGTCGCCTCGTCTCATCCGGAGCACTTTCAGGCAGTGCATTGACTCCTCCCTGCTGAAGAGAGCTTTCCCTTCCGAAACATTTATGGTATAAAATAGCTGCATTATGGCTCTTATTTGCACAAATTTATTGATTTTAGCATTCGCAAAAATTATTATCCCCGATTATGAAGATAGGATTGCTGTCTGACACTCACGGATGGGTTGACCCGGCTGTTTATGAGCATTTCGCTGCTGTTGATGAGGTATGGCATGCAGGTGATGCAGGCAGCATTGAGGTTATCACTGAACTGGAGGCCTTCAGGCCTCTTAGGGCTGTCTGGGGCAACTGTGACGATTTCGAAGTAAGGAGAGCAACAAAGGAATTCCTACTCTTCCGGGTCGGAAACAAAAATGTCCTGATAATTCATATCGGGGGCTATCCGGGCCGTTACTCACCCCGTGCTCTTGAGCTGATAAATGAGCTCAGGCCTGACATCTTTGTATGCGGACACTCTCACATTGTCAAGGTCATCTATGACAGGCACCACAGCATGCTCTGCGTAAACCCCGGATCGGCAGGCCGCACCGGCATGCACAAAGTAATGACCTTGCTTCGCTTCACAATTGATGATGACAGGGTGAGCGACATGGAAGTGATCGAGTTCGGCAGTCGCGGGAGAACCGGCGAATAGGAGGGTTTTTACGGCTGAGCCGGCGGAGCAGAATAGCTCCATGGCCGAATAATCGTACAAAACAGCTTTTATTAGTAACCTTCGGAACCCAGGCCGCCGCTTTCCATACGCCGGAGGAAATTCAGCATCCTCTCGCGCAGCCCGACCATATAGACAAAGTCAATCCTGGCATTGGCTCCGGGATCCCTTCTTTCCTTTTCCTTGATGCCTGTCAGCAGGTCGTTGTAGCTCTGACTTGATGAATAGCTCATAAGAATGCCCCTCAGATATGAGAACCAGTACCAAACGTTGTCATTGCCTTTGATGTAAATGTCAAGCAGGTCCCCCGACCTCTTTCTCTGCAGTTCCACCCATCCGTCGACATATATATTCATTGGCTGATCACCAATGAATCCGATACCGATTTTGCCATCCGAAATGAATGACATTGTATTGGGGTTCCACTTAAGCGTCACGTCATTAAGCATGATCTGCGACGAATACTCTTTGGGCAGTGACCGGGCAACTCCGAAGAGCTGGAGCTCTTCGTTCAGTGTCTTCGCTGCCTGCTCGCCAATCAGGTCACGCATTGCCTTGGAATTGAATTCCGAAGAGAGATTGACTGCCCTGAGTGTCGGTATTGAGCGTATGTCATCAGCCATGAGTTTAAGGGCATCAGGACTGAAATGGAATGAGAAGCTGAGCATTGACCTCACCTTCACCACGGATGAGTCGGTATTGTTTGTAACAAGTCCGGAGCTGCTCATTTTTAGCAGATCGTAGTTCACACCGAAGTTGATCCTGCCTTCGCTGACCAGTATGCACTGGTTTCTGTCAAAGGTAATCATGTTCCCATGCCGGCTAAGATCTGAAAGCTTCTCCAGTGAGCCGATGCGGTATTTGCCTGAACCCTTGTCGTGAAACAGGTAACCATCAGCATTGATAAGCGGATTGTCGCTCCATGAGAGCCTTTCCGACAGGAAGGTGCCATAAACACCTGCAGAGTCCAGGGTGGCGAATGTTCCCGAGAAGAGGAGGTTGTCATTTATATCTCTCGGCTTGTCATTTACGGGGATCAGCACGTTAAGGGGGTCAATGGCAGCGCTGAATTTGACAGGACTGCTCTTAATGTTCGGGCAGAGCGTGATGATGCCGGCAGCACCGCTGAACCTGAGATCAGGTTCCGCGGAGCGCAGGATAACGTCACCCGTGAAGGTGAAGGCAGGGCTCAGGGTGAAGTTCTGAGTAACCGGAACGTAACCAAGAGCCTTTGTGGCCAGTGTGTCTACCCTTATTTCACGGAACTCTATTACCTGGCTCTGGCCTGTTTCATCCCTGTAATCGTATTTCCCTGATCCGTAATAGTTTGCACTGCTTTCGATGTTTATTTTTGCAGAATGGAGGAGATGCCTGTTGTTGACAGCCACGAGGGCACTGTCAGTCTGCCTGATCTTTGCCCTCTTTTCTATGTAGAGAGTGCCTCCGCCCGGCTGTATCAGCGCATCAGCCACAGGAATGTAATTAACCCCCCTGATCTCGACGTACTCATTCTGAAGGAAATATGAGGCAGAGCCCGACTGAAACTTGACAGTGTCTTTCATATTGTTGGTTGAAAAGAAGGTAGGTTTTTCAACCTTGCCCGGTGGCACCTTCAGCAACTCGTCAGCATTCATCAGTTCTGTCAGCTCTCTTCCACGCTGCGACATATCAAGTACCTTGTTCTTAATATCATACTCGAAATTTGTCATCTTGGAGATGTATTCCAGCTCCGGGAAGACTACCAGTGATGAGTCGGTATTCAGGCTGAATGATGCACGCTGGGTGACGAAATCAACATTGGTGTTGGCATTGCTGGCAACAAAACCGTATCCGTCGCCCCTTAGGGCTTTCAGGTAGTAGTCAGAGGTATCTGCCCTGATCGTGGCGTGCCCGAATGCAAAGGTCTCCGAAGTAATCCGGGCATCAGCCATGTCCAGCACCCCTTTGCCCCTGAGGTTCTCAGGTGTAAGTATCAATGTGCCGTCAAGGGTTGTCCCGTTGCCAAACATGCTGAACTCCTTACCCGGGTTATTGACGGCATACCACTCATCCGTACCTGTGAGCCACTGTATGTCGACATCAACTGATTTAAGCTCAGGGAACCTGTAAAGTGAGTCGCTGCGCATCTCAAAACTGTGAACCCTGGAGATCATATAGTCCGGGAAGAGCCGGAAGGTGTCTGCCCTGACGGTAGCGGTGAGGTGATCTATGGTACCGCTTGCAATGAGTCCGGAGTTGCTCATGCTGAGATGATTGTACAGCCGGCCCCTGCCGCTGTAAATGGGTATTCCTGCAGGGGGGATGTTCATGGTGAATCCGAGGGAGGTGTCAGGCTGTACTGTCAGGGTCTGTCTCATCGGCTCTGTGACTCCTCCGGCAATGAATTCACCGTCAAGTGCCATATCTTTATTCGTGTAATGGTCGATGTTGTTATAGGTGAAGGGGTCAAGCTTAAAAAAGAATTTGTCTCTCTCATACAGGCTTTCCAGGCCGGGGATATTATCATAGAAAATGTATGAGTTGGTTGATGAACTGATTATGGGGTATTGCTTCATGCTATTCAATCCCGATTTGTTGTTCGGGCCATCAATGAAAAGCTGGGCGGTGGCAGTCTCAATCATGTTGTCAATTCTCTTGATGACAGGCCTCCCGAAGGCATCTCGCTCTCCGGTCTCAACAGCAATCTTGATTGAATCTATTTTTTCAAGCCTGAGGTTGAAAGTGTCATAGTTGAAGGAGAACTGTTTTCCGTAAATGGTGAAGAGACCGGCCTGAACCACGCCGTTGAATGATATGGCACGGTTCTTTCCTACTGTCAGCCGTCCGCCGTAAGGTCTTATGGCAACCTTCTGCGAGTCGCTCAGTGACACCATTCTTACTCCGGCCAGATGAAGATCGTAACTCTTCAGGTCAAGGATTGCGTTCTCCTCCTGATCTCTTGTTTCGCTGTTGATGGTAATGGCATCATAGTCTTTCTTTTTGGCGAAGGAGGCGATATAGTCATCAACCTTCTTCTTGATGGCCACCTCATTGTAGTTCCTGTCATAAAACAGGAATCCGTTGTTGGCCAGTTCAATGCAGAGTGCGGTGGCCTGTTCCAGCGGTACACGCATCCATTTGGCAAAGCTCTCCACAGGGAAAATGTCAGATCCGTATACTTTTGCATAATCTCTGACGCGATACAGGGGGTGAACATCATCAAGCCTCATGAGCCTGAAGAAGTTGGCTTCATTGTAAAATGAGATCGACTCAAACTTGGCGGCTCCTATTGATGATCCTCTTGTTCGTGACATGGTTATGAACGGGTCGTCCATGTCCCATGATAGGTGCTCAAAATAGAGGTCGAGATTATGGTAGGAATCAAAATAGGGACTTCGCGACAGCGGACTCGTTGTCCGGAACATGCTGACCTCCCTGGTGTCTGTGTTATAGGAAAAACCAAGGTTGGAATGATATACCGAGTCAGTACCCAGGTAAAGGGTTGAGGAGGCCTCATTGCTGTTGATGGTCTTCTGTGAAAGGATGAAGTTCCTTGATATCAGGTTGATTGCCAGGGTATCATTCCTGTAGAGTTTCACACTTGCCGGGAACCAGTTCGAGCCTGTTCCTCTGACAATAGCTCCCTCAAGGGCCAGCCCGCCTTCATAATCTACGTCTTTGTAAATGTCTTTGATGAAGAACCGTGTCTCATAGGTCTCAAACTTGGGCATTGTGGCTTTGTCAGGAGAAGTTATCGCCACGGCTCTGTCAGAGAGCTTGCCCGGAACAGGTTTCTGGAAGTAGGTGGGATGTGTGAGGAGGGATGAATCACAGCTAAACTCACTCTTTGTAACATCGATGTCAAAATCCGACACTGTCGCAAAGACGGTCGCAGGATCATATCCTGCTTTCTCCCACGTCACCGTGCCTTTCTGGCAGTGCAATGTGAAAACATCCGGGTAGTAGGTGCCTGTGAAGTCATAGATCTCGGTGCTGTCCTTTCCGAGAAAGGCTTTCAGTGTTACTGCCTTAATTTCGATTTTCAGCACTGTGTCACGGGCAAATTCGACCGAGCCTTCCCTGGTCTTCCATTTTACCGACCCGGCGGAATAAATTGTATTGTCAACAAGCAGGAGCCCTGTCACTTCGATGAATTTCTCAATGGAGGCGTTGGTGAAGCGTGGGTCAAAAGCCATCTCGCTGAGGCCGTCAAGCCATGCACTTATCTCTTCCTGACCCTGCCCCGTATTGATAAAACTGGTCAGTGTCCTTGCAAAAAAAATGAACCCCGGTACCTGGCTTACTCTTCTGCCTCTGAGCTGGCTGGCCACATTCACTATCCGGTCTTTTGCCCTTGAGTCAAAACAAGTGCTGTCAAAAAATGAGTTGAACAGATATATTTCAGCCTTCTGCGTTTTGCTGACAAGTGTTCCCATGAATGCGTTCAGTTCTGCGGTGAACTTTGCACTTTCACCTGAGAACTGGGATGGAACCTGCCCTTCAACTGTAATTGAGAGGACCGCTGCCGCCAGAAGGGTAATGAGGAACCTGTTCATTCCTTACTCAGAGAGCATTGACTATGTTACAGAACTCCTCTTTCACCAGAGATGCTCCGCCAATGAGGCCGCCGTCAACATCTCCGTTGGCAAAGAGTTCGGCTGCGTTTGACGCTTTGCAACTGCCACCGTAGAGAATAGTTGTCTCCTCAGCAACTGCCATGCCATATTTTTTGCTTACCAGGCCACGGATGAAGTGATGCATCTCCTGTGCCTGGGCAGGGGAAGCAGTGACGCCGGTGCCGATGGCCCATACAGGTTCATAGGCAATGACGCATTTCATGAATTCATCTTCAGGAAGGAAGAACAAACCCCTTTCAAGTTGTCTTTGGACAACGTCAAAATGTATGCCGCCTTCTCTTTCGGAAAGCACCTCTCCGCAGCAGAAAATAACCATCAGCCCATTGCGGAGAGCCTCTGCCGTCTTGGCTGCAAGGAGAGTATCATCCTCGCCGTAGTAAGTGCGTCGTTCAGAGTGGCCTATAATTACCGCTCTGGCCCCGGTGCTTCTGATCATCGCTGCGGATATCTCTCCCGTGTATGCGCCTGACTTATGGTCATTGCAGTTCTGGGCACCGGCAGTAAGACCGGGTGCATCCAGTAACGAACTGACAATGCCGAGATGGATAAAGGGTGTGCATATGATAACCTCTTTGTTCTTCAGAGGCTCAGCCAGAAAGTGTTTGTTCAGACCGGTAGCCAGGGCTACTCCCTCGGCCAGTTCCATGTTCATCTTCCAGTTGCCTGCAACTATTTTTTTTCTCATGTTATTTTTGATATTTAAGATTGTTCTTTCTGATTTGCCCTGCCGGGTGAAAGTCTCAGCGGCAGTGTGATTGCCAGGGCCAGCAGCAGAGCCAGCACCGAGCTCACCATCACCAGCCTGTTCTTTTTGGCAGCCTCTGCCCTGAGGGCAAGAGCATTCAGGTCACCAGTGAACTCATCCCTCGCGGGGAGATTGTGGTAAGACCATTTTGCCGCCACGGTCCCGTTGTGCAGCAGCACGAATCCGGGGTCTGACCTGATCACTGTCTTGAGAGTCGTCTCATCGGCGTAAAGCTCATTGAATCCCGTGACAAGGTCCGCGGCCTTCTCAGGGGTGGTGGCGGTCACAATATAGAATTTTGTTTCGCTCTCCCGGAGGGCAATGCCAAGGTCATAACCTTTTACCAGCCCGTCCCTGTCTGATTTCTCAAGCCTGCACGCTACCATCAGCAGTACTTCGCCTTTGTGCCCGATAACCTCTTCTGTCATATCTGCTCCCTCTCCGGACATGAGGGTGAAGTCATGTATGGGAGGTTCATAACCTCTGGATATCAGTACAGATTTCTGATCTATGAATTTCCAGGTGGTGTCATCAGCAGGGTAGTCGTTCATTGTAAACTCTTTCAGGATGCCATCTTTTTCATAAATGAACCGGATATCATATTTATCAGGCTCGGCATCAGGCGGTATGGCCATTGCCTCAGGCAGGTTCGTCCCCACCCTGTAGGGTCTGAAATCGATTATCGGCAGGTAAGCCAGGTTATATCTCATGAAGAGAAGAAACAGGAAAGCAAAGAGGATAGTATAGTTCAGCCCCGCCTTCATGGTGAGGGTGCCTGACCGGTCGTCTCTCCTGATGAAAACGAATACCACCAGAAGGGTGATAGCCACATTTTTGACGAAGGTCTGCCAGTTGGTGAGGTGGATGGCATCTCCAAAACAACCGCAATCTGATACCGGGTTGAAGATTGCCAGAATAAGGGTCAGCGGAGTGAACAGAGCCATGAAAAGGGCTACCATCCATGATGAAAGCCTTACCATTGACCCTGACAGAAGCATCATGCCGGCGATGAACTCAATGAGGCAGAGGGTTAGTGCCAATGGCAGAGCCAGTGAATCAAGGAAACCCATGTTGAAGGCAGTGAAATAATCGCCTAATTTGAAGGCTGTGCCCATCGGGTCAATGCCCTTGATAAAACCCGAGAAAACAAAAAGCAATCCTGTTAATATTCTTGCTGTCTGTGTCAGCTTATTCATCTGATAATGCTTTTCTCTTTCAGTTTATCAATAATCAGCCTGAAGATCTGATCAGGCTTGAGCATCTCATTTTCAGCGTTGTGGCAGTATATTATCTGCAGGCTTTCATCGGATGCGGCAACATCGATATAAACTTCCCTCACCCTCCGCTGGAAGTCGAGACTGCTCTCATGTATGTCAATGCTGCCCATGAGATAGCTTCTGTCTTCGCCATGACGTCTATTGTTAAGCTTCTCCTCAGTGAACCTGAACGGTACATCAAGAAAGATATTTATATCGGGCCTTGGAATTCCAAAATGTTCAAACTCCAGTTTCACTATCCAGTCTTTAAGTCTCATCTCCTCATCCTTCGAATGCAGTTTTGCGCACTGGTAGGCAATGTTGGAGTAAGTATAACGGTCAAGGATGACGAAGTATTTCTCATTCAGCCATGTTTCGATCATTGAAGAGGCATCTTTCCTGTCTCCGGCATAAAGCATGGCTACAAGGTAGGGATCAACACTGCCTATGTCGCCAAATTCCCCCCGCAGGAAGCGGGCAATCAGTTCACCGAACCACGGACTGTCAGTGCGGGGAAAGTGAATATACCTGCATTGAAGGTTCCTTTCAGCGAACCACTCTTTCAGAAGAGATATCTGGGTTGACTTGCCTGCTCCGTCGAGTCCTTCGATCACAATAATTTTCATCGCTTGATGGCTTTTTCTTTTTATCCGGCCGGCCGTAACATGGTTCGGTTTTAAAGATATGTATTTAAGATGTGCAGGTTGTGGTGCCTTTCACTGATTTTATCAACACACCTGCCTGCCGGAGTGAGGTTTGCTGCCTATTGGCGTACGAAATGTTCCATGTTTGGTGGTATCACCATTGAGAGTTCAACCGTTCCTCCGAGTTGCCCGTTATCATACCATGGCGCCTGGAAAATCAGCTTCCTGACCCCTTCCTTTTCGATGGTGTAGCAGTTACTCCTCCCGCTGGTCATTATCTCACTGATCTTATCCCATGAAGCGGCCATGTGACAATCCTTCAGGTTTCTTCCCTCAATATCCCTTCCTCCGTATTTTGCAAATGTCGTTGCTGATTTATCGTTCATATAGACAATTTTCCCTGAAGTGTCAGAAACGGTAATGGCAACACAGAGTTCCCGTGCCCAGTTGATTTCGCTCATGCCTTTTGCATATTTCAGCAGGTTATGACCGCAAATATAGCACTTTGAGGGCAAGCTTCATTTCCGGGAAAGCGCCGAACCGGCGCATTGACTATCTTTAGCGGAGTTTAACTGACCGCATATGCTTATCAATACAGGAGGAAGACTTCTTGACCTGGCCAGGCCGCGGGTCATGGGAATCATTAATGTGACTGAGGATTCATTCTACACCGGAAGCAGGTATACATCTGATAAGGAGATACTTGAAGCAGCCGGCCGGATGCTGGATGAGGGAGCTGACATCCTTGACATAGGAGGGTGCTCTACCCGTCCGGGTGCGGCGGAGGTGCCGGAGGAGGAGGAGAGAGACCGTGTCTGCAGGGCGGCAGAGCTGATCCTGGGCCGTTATCCGGAGGCGGCAATCTCAGTTGATACCTACCGTTCCGCAGTGGCCGAGGCAGCCGTGGTGAAATCAGGGGCCGTAATCATCAATGATATTTCAGGCGGTGAGATGGACCCCGCAATGTTCCCCCTGGTTATCAGGCTTAATGTTCCATACATAATGATGCACATGCAGGGGACACCTCAGACGATGCAGCAAAATCCCCGTTACGATGATGTGGTTGCCGATATCATTTTCTGGTTCGGGCAGCGGGTTGCCAGGCTCCGGGAGGCCGGTGTGAAAGATATAATCATTGATCCCGGCTTCGGATTCGGCAAGAGTGCCGCGCATAACTTTGAGATGCTCAGGAGGTTTTCCGAATTCCGGATTGCCGGATTGCCTGTGATGGCCGGATTGTCACGCAAGTCAATGATCTGGAGAACGCTGAATGTCACTCCTGAAGAAGCTCTGACCGGCACGGCTGCGCTCAATATGGCCGCACTGATGAACGGAGCTTCGTTAATAAGGGTCCATGACGTGAGGGAGGCCTGCGAGGTGATAGCCCTTTTTGAAAAGATTTACCCTGCCGGCATCCCTTTCGATCATAATTCTTAAATTTGTCGCACACCTCACTACGGTTTATGCTCGATTTCAACGTTCTCGATATCATTGACATATTCATGGTAGCATTCATACTCTACCAGTTGTATCGTCTAATCAGGGGAACGGCTGCCTTCAGTATCTTTCTCGGCATCTTTTTCGTCTACCTCTTCTGGCTGATTGTCAAGGCTCTGAACATGGAGCTGATAAGTGCCATCATAGGGCAGGTGATTGGCGTCGGGGTCATTGCACTGATCATTGTTTTCCAGCAGGAGATACGACGGTTTCTCCTGGCGATCGGAAACAGGTACATCAGCCGTAACAGGTTCTCGTTTGACAGGTATTTTCCGTCAGGAACAGTGGATCAGACCACAAACCAGATCGTCGAAGAGATCGTTCACGCTGTGGAGTCAATGGCGCAGTCGCGGACCGGGGCGCTCATTGCGGTTGGAAGAACCAGCATGCTTGACATCTACTCTGACGGCGGTGAACTGATTAATGCCCTTGTTACCGACGAACTCCTGAAGACTATCTTCTACAAAGGTTCACCGCTTCACGACGGGGCAGTGCTGATTCAGAACGGAAAGATTTTCGCGGCACGATGCCCCCTTCCTTCAACTGACCAGTCAGGACTTCCTGCCCGTTTCGGAATGCGGCACAGGGCAGGAATAGGTCTTACCGAACATACTGATGCTGTCGTGATCATAGTCTCGGAGGAGAGAGGAAGGATCTCCGTTGCCGATGCGGGCAAGATACATGAGGACGTGACCCCCAATGAGCTGCGCCAGCTCCTGCTGACCGTCAAAATCTGATACTGCCTTCTTAAGTTATAAATACCTCAGCCTCAGGTCGAGGACGTTGTCGTATACGAAATAACAGGGCTCCTCGCACGTGCTCTCATCATAACCAGACCGCGGGCAGGCCCCGGCTGTTGTGATAATCTTCCGGCTTTCGTGGAAAAACTCAAGAGTTGCTGAATAATCCTTGTAGTATAATGCATCCACTTCAAGAAAAGATATGCCTACGTCAATTACATACGTACTGATTATTATTCCGTCCTCGATCGATCCTTCATAGAGAGTCACCACAGGATTGGAAGGGACATAATCAGGGTTCATGTACAGGATTATCAGCTTTGCCGGGGGGATACCCCCGGGATAACATTCAGTGCAGTCTCCAGTGAGACTGTCCTCACATGAGAGGAGGAGAGTGAGTAAAAGCGCCACTGCAATTCCTGTTTTACTCATAGTTGTATAATCTGATCCTTTTGCCGGTGAAGTTTCCGGAATCACTCGTCAGGGTGTATGAAGCCTGCAGTGTGAACCACACCGGGGACACTTTATAAAATGGAGTATTGAGATATATCAGACCCGAGGAGATGGCGAAGTTCTTCAGAGTCCATCTGATCTCTGCCGCAGGTATAATACAGAATTTATTATCCGGCCCGCTGTCAGTACCCTCATAAAGGGAATGGAAGCGGTAACCCGCCATAAGTGACGGGACGAAGCTCCATTCGGATCCAGATCCCGGTTTGTTAAGCGGGAACTTTCTGAATACTCCTGCATAGATGACGGATGACCTGACAATGTATTGATGCAGTATGTCATCATCACCCTCAGTAAGCATTCTCTGACCCGAGGGATTGAATGCGGCACCAAGGGTAATGCCTGCTTTCATTCCCGGTTCAGTCAGTGAGACCGACGCGGAGGCCATGGCATAATTGCTGGTGAACAATCCCCCGGCTGAAACAGACAGCTCATCAAGGGAAAAATCTTTTCTTCCTTCCATTCCCCTGGCAAGCATCATCTCCATTATTTCATTTCGTCCGTAATTGCGTGCAAGATTAACCGGGTCACTGTGCTCGCTGCCTTTGTAATTCCAGTTGTTCCCCGCATCAAGAAGGAATTCGGCTGACTCCAGGTGTCCGTAAATAACGGCAGACCCGAGTGCGTTAAGGCCGTCATTGTTGATTGCATACAGGTTGGCTCCGGCATTCAGGAGCAGTCTCATCATCAGGGTATCGCCATTCTGTGCTGCTGTCATCAGGGGAGTAAATCCCCTTTTGTCAGTTGAATTGGGACCTGCTCCCGCCTGCAACAGGATATCAGCAATATCAAAAAAACCAAATCCCACCCCCGTCATCAGAGGAGTATTACCTTCCTGATCATGCACTTCTGTCTGAGCATCATAATACAACAGCATGTCGGCGATATAGAAATACCCCAGAGCCGAAGAGTGATGAAGAGGAGCCGATCCGTTTTTATCTGCCTCGTCAGGCAAGGCTCCGTATCTTATGAGCATCTCTGACATCTCAAGGTCATTTGCCCTTACTGCGGAAATAAGAGGGGTGTTGCCGTACATGTCCTGACCTGCAGGCACTGCACCCAGGAGAAGAAGGATTTCAACTGCCTCCTTTCTGCCCGAGGCGACTGCATAGTGAAGGGGTGTGGCTGTATTGCCCAGAAAATTGTTCACATCCGCACCTCTCGTGAACAGCCTTAATATCTCATTGCATGCCCCTTTCGAGGCAGCTATCTGAAGATTGAGATCATTTGCAAAGAATCCGTCAGTATAATAGTCAGATGTATCTACGTAAATGACCTGTTTATTGTACTCTTCAAGGATAACCATTATCCTTTTGAAGACCGAATCCACAGCAACTGAATCAGGCTGGGCAAAAACTGTTAAACCGCACAGGAAAAACAGCAGGGAAAAGGATAATCTTTGAAGTGCGGGGACCATACTCACAAAAATAGCCTCTGTTTCAGTATGGAGCAATTTTGTTGATATTTTTTTTGACCGGTTAAGAAAATTAGGATATACTTTGGAAGTTAGCCGGATAATATCCTATTTTTACGCACGTTTTCAGAGAAGAAAAGAGTCCATGAATTTGCCCAACAGAACATTACGTATCCTGATTACCGGAACTTTCATATTTTTTCTGTTTGTTCCGCAGGTCGGAACGGAGAGTGTTGTTATGATTAACGGCATCAATACTCCTTCACACCTTCGTATTGATAACACCATGGCAGACAGCGAGTTGTTTGAAACTGCGGAGAAAGGCGTTGAGTGGTTCATGAAAAACTGGAGCATCAAGGGGGCATCTGTTGCCGTTGCACGTGAGGGGAAGCTTCTCTATGCCCGCGGGTTCGGATATTCTTCAGTCAATGATTCGGTGCCGGTTGAACCGTACCATCGTTTCCGCGTGGCCAGTGTCTCAAAACTTATTACTGCCGTGGCGGTAATGAAACTGCAGGAAGAGGGCAGGCTCTCCTTGAATGACAAGGTATTTGGTCCCGGCAACATTCTGGATGATACCATATTCTCTCATCCCAAAGACCGTCGCGTCATCGACATTACCGTTGCGCATCTTCTTTCTCATGAGGGAGGATGGTCACAACGCTACGGTGATCAGATGTTCATGCCTGACGTGATTGCACGAAGCCTTGACAAAAAGATGCCGGTTGATATCTATGACATCATCAGGTTCGCCCTGAGCAAAAATCTTCATTTTACACCGGGCACCGGGCAGTCTTACTCCAATCTCGGGTACAGTATCCTGGGGCTGGTAATAGAGAGGGCATCAGGGACTGATTATGAATCATATTGCAGGAGGGAGGTACTTGAGCCACTTGGCATCTATGACATGGCCATCGGACACAATCTGCCCGAACAGGCACTCCCGCTTGAAGTCTCCTATTATGAAGTGGATAATGCTCAACTGAAACCTTCTGCTTACGGTACCGGAGAGATGGTGCCTGCCAGTCGCGGCGGGAATGACATTGAGACCCTGGGTGCTGCAGGCGGATGGGTTGCCACTGCTCCGGACCTGATGCGACTGTTGCTTGCAATAGATGGCTTTGAACATCCGAAAGATTTTCTTTCGCAGGAGAGCATAAGGTTCATGACTGACGTTTATAACGGCTATGCTCCGGTGGGATGGAGGACAACCCTTACCAACGGATTGTGGTGGCGTACAGGATCATTTCCCGGAACCTCGGCAATGATGAAGAGAATGCCTGACGGAACTGCGTGGGTGGTGCTGTCCAACACCAGCGCCTGGAACGGACCTGAACTTACATCAGACATAGACCAGATGATGGCGAAGTTTCTGGCAAGGGTGAGAGAGTGGCCTCAGGAAGACCTCTTCACCTGGTCTTTGCCGGTACCGCTTTAGGTAGAGTCGGCAGGCAGCAGGCAGCAGTCGGAATTCGTCAATCCCAAATCGCAAATCACAAATATTGTGTGTTTTACAGTCAATGTAAATATTATCAGGGAGGAGCTTGAGGAGCGATACGGGGCTGAACTCATTGACCATGATAAATACCGGCCCAGTTATTATTATCACGCCTATAGCCTTCCGCTCCTGCCAGTGGTCTTTTCCGGCGAACCTGCCGGGCTGCGGCTTATGAGATGGGGGCTGATACCATCATGGGCTGCCGATGAGAATGAGGCCAGGGAGATAATGATGAAGACTTTCAATGCCCGTTCCGAAACCGTCTCAACCAAACCGGCATTCAGGGATGCATTCAGCTCGGGCCGATGCCTGGTGCCTGTAAGGGGCTTCTTTGAATGGCAGCAGATGGGAGGCAGGAAAATACCATGGTATATCACTCTGCGCGATGAGGAGATATTTTCCCTTGCCGGGATATGTGACAGATGGGCACTGCAGGGAGGAATGACGATTGACACCTTCTCAGTTGTTACCACCCGCGCCAACGAGCTGATGGCGGAGATACACAACACAAAAAAACGGATGCCTGTAATCCTGCCCGCATCTGCGGAAAAAATATGGCTCAGGGAGGGTGTGGAGGCTGAAACCCTGGTGCCTCTTATGCAGCCTGTTGCTGCGGAAATGCTCGGAGCGCATACTGTGAGTCCGCTGATTACGAATGTCCGTGCCGACCGTAACCGGCCTGAACTCATAATGCCGTATAACTACCCTGTTCAGGGGACCCTCTTTTAGGGATAATCACTGAGATACAAAGACGAAAGTCAGGAAGCCGCCCTGTTTCTCGGGAGCGCTCTGATCGGAATTGAATCTTGACCTCAGGGCATGCTCAATGGCTGTTTCGGTAAGGCATGGGTCCCTGGTGGTTGACAGCGCAGATGCGGGAGTAGCCCTGATTACATTTCCTGCGCGGTCTACTGCAATTGAAAGGGTAATCTGTCCTGCCCCCTCGCACTTGTAAATGGGTATCGGCAGAAACACATGGTGGCGGCCGGCAAGATCATAAAAGATCCGGGTAGGACCCCTGAAGGTACCTCTCTCATCCGGTTTTTCCTTTTTATCAGTAACCTGTGGTTTGATCTCATCATCAGGGATGGCCAGCTCCTCATCTCCGGCCTCCTCTGCCATCTTCTGATCGTCAATGAAGTTCTTTTCATTGAGCATCCCGCTTTTAATCATCTCCTCCTTGACCATCTCCTCATACTCTTTGGGGTCAATATCGAGAGGCTTGTCGGCAAGGTTCTTGATGATGTTGGCAATTTCCTCCACGGAGGCATTATTAAACTGTTCCCTTTCTGCCAGCTCCAGTGCTTTCTTCATTGCCGGGTCGGGGAGTTCCTCATCCATGGCAAGGATGATCTCGGCGGCTATCTCGCGTTGCATGGCAGAGACCTTTACAGACATAAAAATCACTGCTACAGTCAGATGCACAATGATCGTAGCCATTATAGCCGTAAATGTTATCTCAAACCTGTTCATGAGGGTACGAAATTATAAATAATTGCCTGTATGACATCCCTTAAACGTCAGAATTGTGCGGTCAGTTTCAGATTCAGGCTTCTGCCGGTGAGATAATTCGGTACCGCAAACTCCCGGGTTACACCCTCCCTGTTCCTTACTGTACGGATCCACGTGTATGATATTGTGTTCCTGATGTCTGCCAGATTAAATATTTCTATTCCGGCGATAAGCTCCTTCATGAAGGAGTTGTGCCTGTCTCTGCCTGCCCCGACAAGGACCTTGGAGAACCCGATGTCAATTCGCCTGTACGGAGGCATTCTGAACCACACATCCCACGGATCTCTCTCCGGCGGCGATGTCGGTATGCCGGTTCCGAATGCAATGTTTATATGAGCCCTGAAGTCTGGATGTCCGGGAAGATAATCCTGAAAGAAGATACTGAAATTCACTCTCTGATCGAAAGGAGCGGGGTACCACCCGGAGTTGTATGAATCTATCCTCAGTTCCGACTTCATCACTGAGAGGCTGAACCACGATTCCACACCCCGAACAAATTCACCGTTGACCCTCATATCAATCCCTGCAGCGTAACCCCCGGCAATATTTCCTCCGTAGTATACAAGCCTGATATTGTCAACGTAATAAGGCACGAGCATGTTAAACATCTTGCCGTATGCTTCTGCAGTGAACCTGAATGGTCTCTCCCATGCGATGAAGTCATACCGGACTCCTGCTGTCAGGTGAGATGAGCGTTGTGCCTTCAGTAACGGCGATCCGTTTTCTGTTTCAACCATCATCTCACGCCCGCCGGGTGGCTGATGATATGCTCCGGCAGCTATGTATCCCGAGGTGCGGGGAGTCAATGCAACGGTGAGTGATACGCGCGGAGAGATCAGCAGCTCCGAGTTGTATGTATCAAATGAAGACCTGATTCCCGCGTTTAAATCCCACTTTTTGCCTGCGGCGCTGAAGCTTCTCCGGCTGATGAGCCAGCCCTCCGCAATGAAGCTGCTGACGGTACTGCCGCGTGAATCATAGGAGGTCAGTGTCATCTCCTCTCCCTGATCTCTTACCGTATATCCTGCGGAATCAACGCGGAGCCACTGATTCATGTCTATGTCATGGCTGCGGTGTTTGGCCGCGGCACCCCATTCCAGGCTGTTCCTGCCCGCCAGCGCTGATCCTCTGTATGAGAGGCTGGTCATACCGGTTCTCAGTCTGTTGCGTGCATGGGTGAGCCAGCTTCCTGCCCCGGCGTTAAGCAGGGTGTCAGGATTGTTTTCAGTGCCTTCCGTCAGGTCAAGTGCGGAGAGGCTGTAGGCGCCCCGGATATCGTAGGTCTCATTCTCGTCAGCAAGATATGCTGACAAAATGAACTTTGACGAAAAGCCTGCGTTATGCCTGAATATTGCGGTGACCGCACCCCCGACGTTATCATAACTGTCGCGCTCGCCGCCCTCGAAGAAAGCATAGAGCCTGTAGGCGTTCTCCACCGTTCCGAATGTTGTGGTCTGGCTTTTCGGGACAAAAGTATACCTGTTCGATGAGCCCCAGAGAGATAATGTCAGTGTGGTTTTTTCATCAGATCTGTATCCTGCGATAGCCTGAATGTCGGCAAAGCGCGGGTTGTAGTCTCCCCTGCTGTCGAGGGTTTCGAGAAGGATTGCATTGGACCGGTACCTGGCACCGGCGATGAACCAGAACTTGTTATCACTGCTGCGTGCTCCGGCATAGACAGATGATGTAATAAGGCTGAGGGATACTGAGCCCTCGGCCTTTTCCGGCTCACGGTAGGTGATATCAAGAACCGACGACATACGGTCACCGTATGATGCGCTGAAGCCCCCGGGAGAGAAGTTTACCTCGGCGGTGAGATCCGGGTTGATCCTGCTGAGTCCTTCCTGTTGTCCCGACCTTATCAGGTAGGGCCGGTAAACCTCAACATCGTTGATGTAGACCAGGTTTTCATCATAACTGCCTCCTCTCACCGAGTAACCGGAACTGAGCTCACTGAACGAGGCAACACCGGGAAGGGTGGTTATAACTGTTTCAATGCCACCGCTTACGGAGGGGATTACTGCTCCCGCAACCACAGGTATGCTTATTGTGGTTACGTTATCGGGTCTTGATGCCATTACCAGCACACCTTCGATCGTTATGGTCTCCGCGACAAGAATGACCGTCAGTTCACCTTCCAGATCGACGGCTCTTACTAGAATGGTGTCAGTGAGGTATCCGATACATGAGAAGACTGCCTTGCGGGGATCTTCCCCGTAAGTCCAGGGCAGTGCAAAGGTTCCGTCACTGCCGGTTACGGTACCCTGATTTACCGAGGGCAGCCAGACTGTTGCACCCGGGATGGCTGTTCCGGTGGTGTCAGTAACAGTGCCTCTTAGCATCATCTCCTGTCCGGAGAGGAGTGATGGCATCAGATTTAGAAGAAACAAAGTAAGAAGAGTTGCTATCCTTGATGACAGTGCCATCAGTCATTCTTTTTTTTCTTGCGGGGCTTGACCTTTTTTGTCTTGGTACTCGTGGAGGGCTCATTCTTTAGCAGCCCGCTCTTGACTCCCTGTGCAAACTTCTGCCATGCAAACGGATTGAGGAGATTGTTGGCAGGCATCTGTCCGCGTGTGTAGAGATTGTCTGACATTTGTTGCATGGTGTATCTGTAGGCTTCACCGGGGGTGGCTCGCATGTCACTCCATATCTGCTGCTCCACCAGGGCCAGATTATACTCCATGTTCTCTATCAGTGGATCAACAGGTTTGTTTTCTACCACTGCCCTCTTGAACTCTGAGTAGGTCTTCCATGGAAGCACCAGAACCTCTCCAATCATAATGGTGTCAGTCACCAGAATTACATCCGTTATGAAGTGATTTCCCGTGATGGAGGGAGGTACAGTAAGAATGGTTGACTTATATCCGATGGCACTGAAAAATATAGTATCACCGGGCAGGCTGATAATGGAAAAGATACCCCTGTGATCGCTGGCGGCGCCGCGCTTTAGATGTTTTGAATAAATGCTGACATCAGGAACAATAAATCCCTTATCGTCAGCCGTGAGTCCGTCAATCTGAATGAACCTTTTGTTCTCATCCTGTGCGCTGACCGATGCGACTGACATCGCCAGCATGATACAAATCACCAAATACTTCTTCAATAACAGATACTTTTGCGTTGTAAAGTAAACAATAATGATATTTAATTCTTGATTTTAACTTAACTTTAATCATCTTTACTGTCATCAGACTAAGAAATTCAAAAAGCTAAAATTATATGCATAAACAGTTATTGCTTGGTGATGAGGCTATTGCACAGGCAGCCCTGGATGCCGGAATGAGTGGCATGTATGCCTATCCCGGCACTCCCTCAACTGAAATAATGGAATATGTTCAGGCTTCACCGCAGGCAGCACGAGATAATGTCTGCCGTGACTGGTCATCAAATGAAAAGACCGCCATGGAAGCTGCGCTTGGGATGTCTTATGCAGGCAAAAGAGCGATGGTAGCGATGAAACATGTCGGTCTTAACGTTGCAGCAGACGCATTCATCAATTCTGCGGTCACGGGTGTCAATGGAGGGCTGATTGTTGTAGCTGCCGATGATCCGTCAATGCACTCTTCTCAGAATGAGCAGGATTCAAGGTTCTACGGAAAGTTTGCCCTTGTTCCGGTCCTTGAGCCGCGCAATCAGCAGGAGGCCTACGACATGGTTTTTGATGCATTTGACCTCTCTGAAAAATACAGGTTGCCGGTTCTCCTGCGAATTACGACACGGCTTGCACATTCAAGAGCCTCCGTCGGGCTTCGTGAGCCAAAACCCCGGAATACGCAGTCGCTGCCTTCAAACCCGAGACAGTTTGTCCTCTTGCCGGCAATAGCCAGAAAGCAGTACAGGGCACTTACCGGCCTGTTTGAGACCCTGCCTGCCGACGGTGTCATCTCAGGATGGAACAGGTTAAGCAAAGGCACCGGCAAGACCGGCATAATAACATGCGGCATTGCCTATAACTATCTTCTTGAGAACATCACGGGCCATCAGGATGACTATCCGGTACTGTCAGTGGCTGCTTATCCGGTTGACAAAAAAATGGTAGCTCTGTTGGTTGACAGCTGTGAGAAGGTGCTGGTGCTTGAAGAGGGGTATCCAATGATAGAGGAGCAACTGCGTGGCCTGCTTGACCGGGATGTAAAGGTGATGGGCCGTCTTGACGGTACTGTCCCGCGCGACGGAGAGCTTAATCCTGTAATTGTGGCCAAAGCATTGGGACTAAAGACAACGACAGGTAAGGCCGTTCCTTCAATGGTCAGGCAGAGACCGCCCTCATTCTGCAAAGGGTGCAGTCATGCAGACATGTATGCTGCACTGGCTGAGGCAATCAAAGAGTTCGGACCGGGTAGGGTCTTCTCGGATATCGGCTGCTATACCCTCGGTGCACTCCCACCGTATAACATGGTAAATTCATGTGTTGATATGGGTGCTTCGGTTACAATGGCAATCGGTGCCACTGACGCAGGTCTCTTTCCTGCTGTTGCCGTCATTGGCGACTCCACTTTCACCCACTCAGGAATGACCGGTTTGCTCGATGCGGTGATTAAGGATTCTCCAGTCACCCTGATAATCTCCGACAACTCCACCACCGGCATGACAGGAGGACAGCAGTCGCAGGCGACCGACAGGATTGAAAGCATCTGCCTTGGGCTGGGGGTGAGCCGTGAGCACCTGAGGGTGATCATTCCTCTCAAAAAAAACCATGAAGAGAATGTCGCCGTCATCAGGGAGGAGATAATGCATCACGGATTATCTGTTGTGCTTGCCCGCAGGGAGTGCATCCAGACAGCATCGAGAAACAAAAAAGCCGAATCGGCAGCAAAGAACAAAACGAAGGAATAACATGAAGTGTGACATTATTCTGGCAGGCGTGGGAGGTCAGGGTATCCTCTCCATTGCAGCCACCATTGGACTGGCTGCCGTAGAAAAGAACCTCTTCCTGAAACAGTCGGAAGTGCATGGGATGAGCCAGAGGGGAGGCGATGTGCAATCGCACCTCAGGCTGTCAGACAGAGAGATACACTCTGATCTCATACCTGAGGGCAGTGCTGACCTGATAATAAGTGTTGAGCCCATGGAGGCCCTGCGATACCTGCCCTGGCTTTCTCCGGAGGGATGGATTGTGACCAGCTCGCTTCCTTACGTCAACATCCCTGATTACCCCGGTTTGGAAGACATCATGACAGAGCTGAATAAGGCTGGCAACACCATAGTGCTTGATGCTGATGCCATTGCAAAGGACCTGGGCTCGTCGAGGTCAGGCAACATGGTTATTCTGGGTGCCGCATCATCATTCATTGCCCTGCCGTTCGAAAGCCTTGAGAATGCTGTCAGGCAGCTTTTCAAACGTAAGGGAGAATACATCGTCGAACTCAACCTGAAAGCGCTGAGGGCCGGCAGGGATGCCGCTGGCAGGCCTTAAGAGAGATTAAGAAAGCCCCGGCCTGCTGACCGGGGCTTTCGCACGCTACACGAGACCCACACATGCCTGTCACTCAGGCAATCTTTTCCTTCACCTTGCCTTCCCTGACCTTACCCTCTTTGGGTATGTCATCTTTGGCACCACCTCCTGAGCTGAGAAGCACCAGGTCTGACGCCACGATCTCCGTGACACTCTTCGGGATACCGTTCTTGTCTGTGTAGGAGCGGTAGCTGATGCGTCCCTCGATGCACACCTCACGGCCTCTCTTCAGGTACTTTGATGCGAGCTCTGCGAGTCCGTTCCAGGCCACGATGGTGTGCCATGTGGTCTCCTCCGTCTTGGAGCCGTCTGCACTCTTGTAATTTTCATTGGTGGCCATCGTGAAATGAACCACTTTCTTCCCGCTTTCAAGCGTCTTGATCTCCGGATCCTGACCCAGGCGTCCGATAAGCTGTACCCTGTTTCGCAATGCATTCATGGTTTTTGACTTTTAGTTAATAATGCTGTTAACGATACAAAAGTGCACCCTCTGCGGCACATGATCCGGTTGTTAATCATTTCTATTCATTTAGCAGTCGCTTATATCCGTTTGTAAACGTTTTTACTGATCAAAATCAGGGTTATAGCCGATTATCATTTAATTATAATTTTGTAACTTTGGTAAAACAATTCGCTGTGGAACGAATATGTCTTGACTGCGGAGCAAAGCTCCTTGGACGGTCTGATAAGAAATTCTGTTCCGACCAGTGCCGGAACAACTACAACAACCGTCTCAACCGTGACCAGAATAATTATGTAAGGAATGTCCATGCGCAGCTCAGGCGCAACCGCAAGATACTTTCAGACCTTCTTGAGGACGGGTATGAGCACATTCACCGTGATGCGCTAATCGCACAGGGTTACAGTTTCACATTCTTTACTCACCTCGTGGAGACGATGGAGGGGTTGAGGTGGTCGTTCTGTTTTGAGTACGGCTTCCGGGAGACTGGCAAGGGGTACCTTTATCTCTGCAGGAGCAGCAGTTATATGGATGTTGAAGCGGGAGAAGAGTCTTGACTATTAAAGAATGAAGAATAATGAACAAGGAATATTGAACAAGGAATAATGAACAAGGAATATTGAATAAAGTACATAGAATAACAAATTATTGTTAAGAATTAAGAATTGGGAAATTGGCTGGACGGGAGGGTAAGACGATTAATTTGTATTTTTGGAACCTGAACGAACAGGCCATAAAAAAAATTATGCTTTTCGCCGCAGCTGCCCTGATCACTGTCTTGACATTCTCACAGGAACAGAAGGTATACGAGCACGGGTATCTCGTCAGAGTCGGCGACACGGCCCCTGATTTTACCATAAAGGAGGCGGGAGGCAAGACATACCTGCTTTCTGACCTCAGGGGAAAGGTGGTAATGCTGCAGTTCACGGCAAGCTGGTGCGGGGTGTGCCGCAAGGAGATGCCGTTCATTGAGGATGAGATATGGCTGCCGGGAAAGGATAAGGGCCTGGTGGTGATCGGGATAGACCGCGATGAAGCTGAGGCTACAGTGCTGAAGTTCCGGGAGGACATGAAAATCACCTATCCGCTGGCCCTAGACCCCGGAGCTGAAATTTTCGGACTTTATGCACAAAAGGAAGCCGGTGTCACCCGTAACGTAATAATTGACAGAAAGGGAAAAATCATTTTCCTGACGCGCCTCTTCGAGCAGGAGGAATTTAACAAAATGAAGGAGATAATCTTCTCCGAACTGTCCAAAGAGTAATTTTAATGGCCTGTTTTTGCCATTTTATGCAACCTTTGGCCATATTCTTGCGTTAGTAAGAACGACTACTGTTTCTATTAACGTAAATCTTAAGAATATGAAAAAGTCCATTGTCCTTGTTTTTGCAATCGTTCTTGCCGCACCCATTTACTCACAGGTTAATTTCGGGATCAAGGCAGGAGTCAGTACCGACTTCCCCTATTCAAGCCAGGAGCTTGTAGACGGCGGCGTTGATCTTGTCCTTGAGGACCTTGAAAATGCCCAGTGGGGTTTCCAGGGAGGAGCATTCATGAGAGCCGCCTTTGGTGGATTCTATGTGCAGCCCGAACTGCTTATTGCGACAGCTACGAACACACTTACCCTTGAAGGTACTGTTGATGGGCAGCCGTTCAACGAGGTGCTTGACCAGAAATTTACAAAGCTTAATATACCAGTGATGCTGGGTTTTAAACTGGCATTTCTGAGACTGCATGCCGGCCCAGCTGCGTCAATCCTCTTCACTGACCCGAAGGAACTTGAAGACGTTAAAGCCACCTACAATAAGGCAACCTTCGGATATCAGGCCGGGATTGGGTTTGATATACTTAATAAGCTGACGGTTGATGTGCGTTATGAAGGTAACCTGAGTAAATTCGGAGAAGATGTGACGATAAATGGTGAGACCTTTACCTTTGATGACAGAAGCTCATCACTGATCCTGCATGTAGGGTTCATGTTCTAAATCAAAAATTGACACAAAAGAACTCTTCCGTGGCCTGACGGAGGAGTTTTTTTTTATTTTTACATAAGTTAGCAAGGCAAGTATTCATGCTACTGGCCGGAAATATAATCTCTGTTTTTAAGAATGTGTTCGCGGTGCTTTACCTGATCACGGTCTTCTCCATTTGTCTGATGATTGTCTTTGAGAACAGGAACCCAGTGAAAACCCTCTCCTGGCTGCTTGTGATACTGTTTGTTCCCGTTTTGGGTGTGATCATCTATGGCCTCTTCGGAAGGAACTACCGCAAGCAGAAGATATACAGCCGCAAGAGTATGGCTGACAGCTCAAGACTTGCTTACCATGCCAACCGTCAGGTGGAACTTCTCTCCACTGTGCTGGCAGAAGAGACCGAATCTGTGCGGTCCAAGGCTCACCTGATCCATCTCATGCTTAAAAACAACAGGTCGTTGCTTACACTTGACAATAAAATCGACCTTCTGATCAACGGCACGGAGACCTTCCCGGCCATGTTTGATGCCATTGCGTCAGCAATGCAGTATATCCATCTTGAGTTCTACCGTATTGAGCCCGACATGCTGGGTACCGAGTTCGGGGAGCTGATGAAGCGAAAGGCCCGTGAGGGTGTGCGTGTGAGAATCATCTATGATGATGTCGGAAGCTGGAACATCCATAATCCTTACCTCAGGGAGATGAGAGCGGCCAAGGTACAGATATTTCCTTTCATGCCGGTACGGTTTCCCAGCTTCTCAAGCAAGATCAACTACCGTAACCACAGGAAGATCCTCGTGGTCGACGGAAGGGTGGGATTTGTGGGCGGACTCAACATAGCCGACAAGTACCTTCACGGACTGCCCCGCCTGGGTCCGTGGATAGACACTCACCTGAAACTGGAAGGGGAGGCTGTGGCGGCTCTCGACCGGGTTTTTATAAGCGACTGGGATTTTGTCAGCGGAGAGGAGCTGCTACCCGACAATTTCCTTGAACATGTGATAAAAACAGGAAACCGCTGCCTTGTGCAGGTGGCCTCCAGCGGACCCGATACTGACTGGGCAACCATTATGCAGGTATATTTTTCTGCTATAGCCACAGCTAAGACATCAATCTATCTGACATCACCGTATTTCAGTCCCGACGAGAGCCTTCTCACGGCTGTCAAGACAGCTGCCCTCAGTGGTGTGGATGTGAGACTGATCTTTCCGAAGCAGAGCGATTCCATCATCTCCAACTGGAACACCCGTTCATATATTTCGGAAATGCTTGAGGCAGGGGTCAGGATATATCTCTACGATAATGGCTTCATCCATTCAAAATACTTGCTGGTTGACAGTGTGTTTGCTTCAGTCGGCTCACCTAACGTTGACGTGCGCAGTTTTGACCTCGACTTTGAAGTGACCGCACTGATCTATGACGAAGAATTTGCAGGCCGGCTGGGAGTACTCTTTGCCGAGGATCTGAAAAACAGCACCGAGGTGATAATGGCAGAGTGGGTAAAAAGGAGCAGGAGGGAAAGGAACAAGGAGTCAATGGCTCGCATCTTCGGCCCTCTTTATTAATTCAGCACCCGATGAGAAAGATTTTTCTGACGCTTTTCTATTTAATTCTGGCAGCAGCCATTACAGTCACCGCACTGCTATGGGTAATTGTGCTCAGGGAAAATGTCATGGGTGATGCCGGAGTGAGAATCACCATTCCGACGGGATCAACATTTGAAGACCTTGCTGACAGTCTCCGGAGCAGCGGCGTTCTCAGGAGTGAAAGAAACTTCATTATAACTTCACGCCTGAAATCATACGGCCGCAGCGTCAAGCCGGGATCCTACATGATTGAACCCGGTATGAGCTATAACAGTCTTGTCAATATGCTGCGGTCAGGCAAACAGGCCCCGGTAAACGTGACCTTCAACAATATACGCACGCTGGAGGAACTGGCCGGGAGAGTCGGCGGCCAGATCGAAGCAGACTCAGCCTCGCTGGCGGCTTTCCTTGCAGATGAGACCAACTATTCAGCAGATGGCTTTGACCGCCGGACAGTCATTGCGGTGTTTATTCCGGACACATACCAGTTTTACTGGTCTGTTGATGCCGAAGGTTTTTATCGCCGCATACTGAAGGAATACAGGACATTCTGGAAAGATGACCGCCTGGCAGCTGCCGAAGCCCTGGAGATGACCCCTCTGGAGGTATCGGTCATGGCCTCCATCGTCGATGAGGAGGCCTCAAGGGCTGTGGAGAAACCTCGAATTGCCGGAGTCTATATCAACAGGCTGCGCCTGGGCATCCCGCTGCAGGCTGATCCTACAGTGAAGTTCGCGGTTAATGACTTTACGCTGAGACGCATTCTCAATAAGCACCTTGAGGTTGATTCGCCCTATAACACTTATAAATTCAAGGGATTGCCGCCGGGACCCATTTGCTGCCCTTCCCGGTCAGGTCTCGAGGCAGTGCTCAATGCCGAGAAACATGAATACCTCTATTTTGTTGCCAGATATGATTCTTCAGGGTATCATCATTTCTCGCGCACCCTTGCCGAGCATAACAAATATGCCGCGGCTTACCGTCGCGAGCTGAACAGGAGAAAGATTTACAGGTAGAGGTTACTGTGATTATTACCCCGGACTGTAGTTGTTCAGGGATTCAATTATTCTCTTTGCATTGAGGGTGTTATCAGCCACCTCCTGCAGCACGAGGTTGCGGCCTGCCTTCATCTCAGGCGTAAATTCCTCATGCATAAGTCTGTCTGTCAGGCTGATCCATTCTCCTGGGGCTGATGCGATGCTGCAGAGGCGATCGAGGTTAGTGCCAGCAACAACGGGAGGGGAGGTGATGACATGACGGCCCGAGCAGAGTGCGTATATAAGCTTCAGTTTCATTCCGGATGGCTGCGAGGCATTCAGGAGACAGACCTGTGCATTGGTAATGAGCTCACTCATCTGATTCAGAGAGGGGTTGGGTATGACTTTCACATGTCTCATCTCTGAGGCGGCCCCCATCAGCTCTTCGGAAGGCCGCTTGCCGGCAAGCACTGTCTTGTGCTTCCAGTGCCGGATCACCTCATCAAGCAGAAAACGTGCAGCGGCATGGTTCTCGGAGGTCGAAAAATCACCGTGAAGAAGCACATAGTCACCTTTCCCGATTGAAGCACGGCACCCGTCGGCGGGGTGAAAAGGACCCACAAAAAGGGCATTGCCGTATTTCGATCTGAAGTAATCAGTATCGCCCGGTGAAATTGTCAGCAGAAATGTTGCCTTAGCAAGTTTAGGTTCATAACGCTCGAGCTTCCTTGCCTCAGATTTGTAGAAGCACTTTCGGAAAGGATTACTTTCATTTGCTGCCAGATTGCGGTAATAGAGATGCTCAATGTTATGCGTCCGCACCAGCATCATCCTCTCTTCAAGAGCCTGATGATCAAGGAAATATGTTGTATGAAGCCCTTCGAAGATTATCGGGTAGTTGTCGGTGATAAGATTCCTGAGCAAGGCATTATTATTTCGCGAGAGAACGATAAAGGGCTCTCTTCTGAAAAGGTGGAACAGATTCAGATCACGCCTGTAGTAATTCACCTTGAGACACTCGCGTTCGAGAGTCCTTGAACGGCTGCGGCCATAACTGAAACAGTGAAGTATGACGCCAACACCCTGTTGTTTAAGCGCGGTTATCTTGTAAAAAACATCCATAACCCCGCCGTAATCAGGAGGGTAAGGAACGTTGAAACTGACAAGGTGAACTATTTTGCTTTCAGGGAATTTGTCCATAGGTCGGGATGCCAAAGCACAAACTTAGCTAAAATAATTCTTTTGTATCTTTCATCCGCTTTATTGAACCAGGTCCGATACCTGTAATTAACCAAACGCAAGTGAGAGCAGTCATAGCCGTCATCAGTGATCTGTCAACTGACATGAGAGTTCAGAAACAGGCTCTGATGCTGGCTGAGGCAGGGTGGAGCGTGACGGTCATCGGCAGGAAAAGTGGCAGTACCCTGCCATTGAACCTTCCCGGAGTGACATCCATGAGGATCAGGGTGCCCTTAAGAAGGGGCCCGGGGATGTATATCCTCTTCAACATAATGCTGTTCCGGCATCTCCTCTTCAGGCGGTTTGACCTCTGCGTTGCGTGCGACCTTGATACTCTTATTCCCAGTTTTGCCGTTGCTCGCCTTCATGGCAGCCCGCTGATATATGATGCGCATGAATACTTCACGGGACAGCAGGGTCTCCCAGAGCGACGGATTAAATACCTGACCTGGAAAAAGGCAGAAAGGATTGTTCTCCCGCGCATAAAATACATGATCACAGTCAGTGATTCAATTGCGGACCTTTACCACCGTGAATACGGGGTTAATCCTATAGTGATAAGGAATATGGCGCCATCGGTGAATCATCTTCTGCCGCATGACAGGAGTGAGTTTGGCGCCGGGGGAAATGATATGGTGGTTATATACCAGGGATCAGGCATCAATGAGGGGAGAGGAGCCGCCGAACTGATCAGTGCAATGGACGGCATCGAAGGTGTCAGGCTTGTGATCATCGGTTCGGGGGATATAATTGAAAGCCTTAAACTGACTGCCCGTGAAACCGGAGCCGCAGACAAAATCGTCTTCCTTCCCAGAATGCCCTGGGAGGAGATGATGAGATACACCATGAGCTGTGATGCGGGATTGTCACTTGATACCGACACCTGCATCAACCAGCGCTACAGCCTGCCGAACAAACTGTTCGATTACATTGCGGCAGGGATACCTGCAATAGTCTCACCGCTGCCTGAGGTTTCAGCCGTCATTGAGAGGTACGGATGTGGCATTGTGCTGGGTGAAGTGACCCCCCTGGCAATCAGGGATACACTCGAAAAGCTCAGGTATGACCGCACATTTCTCAGTTCGCTGAAGGAAAAGGCAACAGAAGCACGCAGCGAACTTAACTGGGAAAAGGAGAAGATCAAAGAACAAGAGTTCTTCAAAAGTGTTATTCAGTTAAAATCACATTGATGAAAAAAGGGTTTTTCAAAAAATATTTGCCTGAGATCGCTGGTACTGTTGCCGGCGCTGTCGGCGGTTTTTTATACTGGAAGTATGTGGGATGCCTGTCAGGCACCTGTGTCATTAAATCAAGCTGGTACCTCATGATACCCTGGGCAGCCGTTCTGGGTTACCTGGCAGGGTCAGTCGCAGGAGATATCATCCGCAGAAAGCGAAAGCCGGCTGAGCCTCAGGAGAGTTGACTTCACACCCCTCTGAGTGATTCAGAAAGTTTGTATATTGCATTCATAATTCAATTACAAACCTAACCTGATCACAATGAAAACCAATCGCCGGAATTTCCTGCGCACTGCAGTCGTTGCCGGAGCTGGCGCTGTCACAGCAGGCAGTGCGGCCTCATGCTCCCGTCGTGAAACCTCAAACGAGCTGATGCCGGAGATCAGAATGGCAGCCATGGCCGCTCATTCACAGAAGTTTAACATGTCCGGTTACGGGGCGCCTCCTCTTGATAAGGTGCGCATCGGCTTTATCGGGCTTGGGATGCGCGGTCCCGGTGCAGTTGAGCGTATGGCGCACATTGAGGGTGTGGAGATAGCTGCACTATGCGACAAGTATAGCGAGAGGGTGGAGAAGATGCAGTCAATGCTCACAAAATTCGGACTGCCGCAGGCAAAAGCATTCAGCGGTACGGAGGAGGCGTGGAAAGGATTATGTGATGATAAGGATATTGACCTGGTTTACATATGCACCCCATGGGCGTGGCATACACCCATGGCCGTGTATGCAATGGAATCGGGGAAGCATGTGGCTGTAGAGGTGCCGGCAGCAAAAAGCGTTGATGAGTGCTGGCAACTGGTTGAGACTTCGGAACGGACCAAAATGCACTGCATGCAGCTTGAGAACTGCTGCTACGATTTCTTTGAGCTGCTGACACTCAATATGGCGCGCCAGGGTTTGTTCGGCGAAATTGTCCACGGGGAAGGGGCCTATATACACGATCTCCGCTGGGACTTTACATATGACAAAAACGGGTACGCCGATATGTGGCGCCTGAAGGAGAATGTCAGGAACGGTAACCTCTATCCGACGCATGGCCTCGGGCCGGTGTGCCAGGTGATGAATATCAACCGGGGAGACAGGATGGAATATCTCACCTCCATGTCAACCAACGACTTCGCAATGGCATTGGAGCTGAGTCAGCTTGCAAAGGAGGATCCGTTCTATGTTCCGTTTGCTGACAAGAAATACCGGGGCAACATGAACACCACCCTGGTGAGGACCGCCTTCGGAAGAACAATAATGATACAGCATGATGTTTCAAGCCCGAGGCCCTATTCGAGAATTCATCTCATCAGCGGCACAAAGGGAGCTGCAAGCAAGTGGCCCTCACCGGCAAGGGTAGCACTGGGCCATTCATGGCTTAAGCCTGAGGAGCTTGCCGCTCTGGAGACTCAGTACACGCCCGGCATTGTAAAGAGGGTGGGAGAGATGGCAAAGGAGATTGGTGGTCACGGAGGAATGGATTTCATCATGGACTGGAGGCTGATCGACTGCCTGCGCAACGGGCTGCCCGTTGATCAGGATGTCTATGACGCTGCCCTCTGGAGTGTCATTGCCCCTCTGACCGAGTGGTCCGTGGCCAACAGATCGTCATCAATTGATATTCCTGACTTCACATGCGGTTCGTGGGAGCTCAACAAGCCCTTTGATCCGAATCTTTTACAGGGTGGAAATACGAAAGTACTTGGAATTCAGGGAAGTTCAAATCAGTTCGAAGTATAGGAAAGCCTCTTTCAAGTTCTAAAGGCATAAAGAACAAACAGGTAATATATTTTTTTACATTTGCGGGCAAATTACCAATTTGATGCTGAACGCCGTTTTGTTTCTGCTGGTATTATTCCTTTCATTACTGGTTTTCTTCATACCCCGATCACTCAGGTACTATTTTACCCTGGCGCTTCTGGTTTGCGGAGCCATCCTGACTTCGGCGTGGTCTGTATCGGTTCTGACCGGCGGTGAGCAGCTGCTTGAAATACCGCTGTTTGTCCCTGCGTCCGGCAGCAGCCTTACACTGGTCATCGACAGTCTCTCAGCCTTTTTCATCATTGTAATCAACATAACCGTTTTAACCGGACTTTTGTACGCCAGGGGGTACCTGGCACCCTATTACCGGCGCAAAAGTCCGCTTCGTTTTTCAATTCATTATTTCTCCTACCTGTGGCTCTGGCTCTCGATGCTGATGGTAGTGATGATCCGTGACGGACTCTCTTTCCTGATCGTCTGGGAGATCATGGCCCTCTCATCATTCTTTCTCGTGATCTTTGATGCTGAGGAGCGGTCAATACTGAAGACCGGAATCAGTTACCTGATACAGATGCATGTCGGGATGTTCTTCATCCTTATAGCTTTCCTTATTGTCGGGAAGGCCACGGGCCGCATGAGCTTTGATGTTCTTGGCGAATATTTTTCAACCCACAGGAACCTGCCTCTCTTTCTCCTTTTCTTTACAGGTTTTGCCCTCAAGGCAGGGTTCATCCCGCTCCACACATGGCTCCCGGAGGCTCATCCCGCTGCGCCTTCTCATGTATCCGGAGTGATGTCGGGGGTAATGATCAAGATGGGTATTTACGGGATAGTGCGAGTGCTCATCGACATGCAGTCAGACCTGCTGGTGACCGGGGTCATCATACTCGTTATATCATTGATCTCCGGGGTTATGGGAGTGATGATGGCTATAATGCAGAATGATCTGAAGAGGTTGCTGGCTTACAGCACCATAGAAAACATAGGTATCATCGGTGCGGGAACAGGTCTTGGTGTCATAGGCATGGCACTGGGCAATCCGGCCCTGACCCTGCTGGGTTTTTCAGGAGGCCTGATGCACATCCTGAACCACTCACTGTTCAAATCGCTGCTCTTTTTTAATGCCGGGTCCGTCTGTCAGGCTTCGCACACTCCCAACATTGAACATCTTGGCGGACTTATGAAGAGAATGCCATACACGGCGATACTCTTCCTGATCGGATCCCTTGCTATCTGCGGCCTGCCGCCATTTAACGGATTTATATCCGAATACCTCATTTATATGGGGATGTTCCACAGTCTTTCCGGATCCACGCTGTTTCATTCTGTTCTGATCCTCGGATCAATCGTGGGGCTGTCGCTTATCGGAGGACTGGCGATTTTCTGCTTTACCAGGGCATTCGGAATTGTATTCCTCGGTGAACCCAGAACTGACAGGGCAATTCACGTCACTGAGGTATCGCGGGGAATGATCATCCCGCAGCTTCTGGCCGTGGCATTCATCCTTGTCATTGGTCTTGCATCGCCACTTGCCGTGAGGCCGGTTTTTGCGATTACGGTTCAGACATTCGGGATTAATAATCCGATAATGGTCTCAGGCGCCTTTTTGACAAATCTTGCCCAGATCAGCATCATGGGCGGTGTCTTTGTGGTGACGCTCGTGGTTCTCCTGGTGTACCGGCACTACCATCTCAGAAGAAGAGTGGTGGAAAGGGCCCCCACATGGGGATGCGGATATACTGCCGGCACGGCACGGCATCAATATACAGGCACCTCCTTTGCCTATAACTACAATCATGTTGCAAAACCTGTGCTTCAGACACGCAAGGTGATGGATGAGATCAGTGAAGATGAGATTTTCCCTCGTAAGAGGAGCTTCGTTTCATACAGTGATGATTTCTTCAAGAAAATACTTATTGACATGCCGGTCGACTGGTTTTCAGGACTGCTGAAAAGAATAGCTGTGATGCAGACAGGTCAGATACAGCACTATATACTTTATGCCTTTGTTTTCATGCTCCTTGTGTTACTCCTGGCAATACTGAACATTATCTGAAGATGGCAGGATTTGTTCTGATAGTGATCGCAGCCTTTTTCTTCCCGGGAATAATTCTCAGGACGAAAAGCATTGCCTCCGGGCGCAAGGGACCTGGAATTCTTCAGCCGGTGAAGGATATTATTGTGCTGCTGAAAAAGGGAAGTGTCTTCAGCACAACCACGGGATTAATATTTCAGATCGCACCGGCTGTCACACTGGTGTCAGTCATCTGTGCCATGCTGCTGCTGCCTTTTGCAGAGCAGAGGGCCCTGCTCTCATTTGAGGGCGATTTTGTTCTCTTTGCATACCTGCTTGCTCTCGGCAAGTTTTTTACTGTAATTGCCGCGCTTGACACAGGCAGCAGCTTCGAAGGCATGGGAGCGAGCCGCGAAGCCTTTTTCTCACTCCTGGTGGAACCGGCATTTTTTATCCTGCTTGCCACATTTGCCATGTTCACTGGTTATACTTCATTCTCTGTAATTTTCAACCAGTTTTTTATAACCGGGAATGACTATGTGATGATATACAGCATCATAGGTGTCTATCTGTTTATACAGATCGCCATGGTTGAAAACAGCAGGGTGCCGATTGACGACCCGAAAACGCACCTCGAACTGACTATGATACACGAGGTGATGATACTTGATTACAGCGGATTTGACAAGGCCCTGATACATATCGGTACCTATCTTAAATTCGCGCTATACGGTTCCCTGATATATAACCTGATCGTACCGGCAGGCTGGAACATATTCCTGCAGACAGGATTATTCCTTGCTGTCCAGGCGTTCTTTGCGGTGGTGATAGGACTTGCCGAATCGTTCAGGGCAAGGAACAAGATGAATAAAAACCCGAAATTCATCCTGACATTATCAGCGATAGCATGGATAGCATTTACGGTCATTTTAATACTTACTGACAAACTGGTCTGAAAGGAGATGATAAACTATCTGATAGTCCTGTTCGCTATCACGCTGATGTACTTTTCATCGGCTGACAGGCTCATAACATATGTCAAGCTCATAGCGATCCAGGGACTTTTGCTTTGCGGCATTGCCATTTTCGAGCTAAAAGAGGTGAACACCCCGAACCTGCTCTTCATCGTTGCGGAAACATTGCTGTTCAAGACTCTGATCCTGCCCTGGCTACTGGCAAGAATACTACACCGTTCAGGTGTGACCAAGGTTCACCGGCTTGCCATGCCCGGATTCTATCTTCTGATATTTTCAATCTTTGGACTGCTGATAAGCGTCATCCTTGCAAAGATCCTTATCAATCCATATATCAATACCATCTACCTCGCCATAGCTCTCTTTACCCTTGTAACGGGACTGCTGCTGATTGTGACCCATAAACTGATAATCTCGCACCTTATTGGATTTCTGATAATTGAGAATGCGGTATTCATGTTCTCACTGGCTGTCGGGAGCGAGATGCCGATGCTTATCAACATCGGGATACTCCTTGATATTTTTGTCGGAGTACTGATTCTCGGTTTCTTCGGGCTGCGTCTCAAGCCTCATACCAACGAGCTGACTTTGTTAAAAGATTAGAAATGATGCTTTTGCTATTCTTTGTCATATCAGTGTTATTGAGTGCCTCGGCATTTCTGTTCAGAAACAGGGCCGTGACCAGGATACTCACGCTTGCGTTTTCAGTGGTGCTTATCCTGTTTACGGTATATGGCTGGAGCAATCTGAATGAGACGGAGCTGGCTTATTTTACCTTTGACAGCACAGGAGTACTCTTGCTGACAGTACTGGCTATCCTCTCCCTTCCTGCCATTTACCACGGATTTATTTATACGGCTGACGACAGTACGAAGAGATACAATATTTATCATGCCGGACTGATAGCCCTTATGACTTTCATGGCAGGTGCCTATCTGGCCAACACGATGACTGTACTGTGGATCTTTGTGGAAGCCACTACCCTGGCCGTTGCCGTGCTCATATATCATGACCGTACGGAAATGGCCCTGGAGGCCGCGTGGAAATATGTCTTTATCTGCTCAACCGGTATCGCACTGGCTTACCTGGGCATCCTGTTCCTCGGATTTATTTATGGCCGGGGAGATGCCCCCAATCTTTCCTTTGAATCGTTCTCGATGGTCATCAGCAATGCCAGCCCGTTGTACCTGAAGATCTCCTTTATCTTCGTGCTGGTTGGATTCAGCACCAAGATGGGGCTCTTTCCGATGCATACTGTCACGATAGATGCCCATTCGGTTGCACCTCCGCCCGTAAGCGCCCTGATATCAACCACCCTGATGAATGTGGGATTCCTTGCCATCTTCCGTGTATATAAGTTATTCGCTTCAACGTCAGTTTTGCCGTTCATGAATCACGTTCTCATCCTGGCAGGATTGCTGTCGCTGCTGACAGCTGCGGGATACATGCTCAAGGCGAAGCACCTGAAAAGGATGCTGGCTTATTCGAGCCTTGAGAATATGGGTCTGGTAGCAATAGCCATTGGTGCGGGGGCGACAGGATACTATGCAGCACTGTTGCTCATCATTTTGCATTCCTTTGCCAAATCAAGTCTCTTCTACCAGATGGGACAGCTCTCAAGAATACTGCATACATTTAAGCTCGATGCATGCGGCAGGTACATGAAACTTTACCCTGCCGGCGCCATGGTGCTTCTGACAGGAATGATCTGCATCCTGGCGATTCCTCCGTCAGGATTGTTCATTTCCGAACTTATGATTTTCAGGGGCCTGGTTGGGAACGGACAGTGGTTTGTTCTTATCGTCTCGATAATATTACTGTGTTTCGTGATTTACGCCATGAGCATACGAATCATGCATATCACCTTCTCTGACCCCAGGGATGAGGAGGGATCAAAGTTGCCCGGTGCAGTGAGTCCGGTTGAGACGGTAAGCCAGTTTTTTCTTCTGGCAATCGTTATTATGCTATGCTTTTATCAGCCACCATTCCTGGCCGACATGATCAATCAGAGTTTTGCCATTCTTCCGAGATAAAGACAATGAACCAACACACATATACAGAGGTTAATAACGGTTCAGCACCGGTTCCGGTCAGGTCGACACCGGTTTTGAGTTATGGCCACTTTTATGATGAAGTTACAAAGCTGCTCGGCAGCGCATCAAATCACTGTATCTCATACTATTGTCATGATCTGTCTGACAGACTGAAGTTCATCTGCTGCATTGCCGATGATGAAACCGGAAGTATTAAGGTTCTAAGCCATGAAAAAAAGGCGGACGGCACACCGCTCAGGTCACTTACTGTCGACTGTCCGTCAGTGCATATCTTTGAGCGTGAGATACATGAAAATTTTGGCGTGGTATTCGAGGGGCATCCCTGGCTCAAACCTGTGAGATATCCGCATGACAGGGCTGACAGGCTCAGTGTTATGGACAATTATCCGTTTTATATCATTGATGGTGAGGAACTTCATGAGGTGGGAGTAGGGCCTGTACATGCAGGTGTGATAGAGCCGGGTCATTTCCGGTTCATCTGCAACGGAGAAAAGGTTCTGCACCTCGAGATACAGCTTGGATACCAGCACAGGGGTGTTGAGAGGATGTTAGCTGAGAAAAGCGAGGCTCTGCAGAGATGCATACTGGCTGAGAACATAGCCGGAGATACGGCAACAGGTCACAACCTGGCCCATGTACAGCTTATTGAGTCTCTGGCAGGGATTGAAGTATATGAGGCTTTGCAGATTGAACGATGTATAGCCCTTGAGATGGAGCGGATTGCGGTACATATCGGCGACACGGCAGCGCTGTGCGGCGATGTTGCCTACCAGCTTGGACAGGTAACCTGCGAGGCTCTGAGAACAATGGTGATCAATACAACTCAGTCGTGGTGCGGTAACAGGTTCGGCAAAGGACTGATTCGTCCCGGCGGTTCGAATTACCCGCTGACTGGTGAGATGGCCGATGAGATACTTGGGAATCTGGCTGACGTTGAAAGGCGGTACAGTAATGTCACAGATTGCATCTATTCACTTCCGAGCGTTCTCGGCAGGTTCGAAGACATTGGCACTGTTACACGGCAGCAGGCTACGGAGATCGGTGCAGTGGGAATGACTGCCCGCACATGTGGCATCATGCGCGATACACGCAAGACTCATCCCTTCCAGCACTATAAGAATTTCCAAATTGATCCGGTCACTCTCGAAACAGGCGATGTTCTGGCACGTGGCATGCTGAGAGCCCTTGAGGTCAAAGCATCGGCAGGAATAATTCGTGGTTTGATCGATGCGTGGAGAAAGGCTGAAAAAACTGTGGGAAAGCCTGACTATGATCTCAGGCTCATTCCTGACAGCTTCGCAGTGTCAATGACGGAGGGATGGCGGGGCGAAATATGTCACACTGCAGTAACTGACAGCATGGGGAATATATCTCATTACAAAGTCAAGGATCCGTCACTGCATAACTGGCTGGCACTGGCACTGGCGGTACGCAACCAGGAAATATCTGATTTCCCTGTGTGCAACAAGAGCTTTAACCTCTCATATTGCGGGCATGACCTGTAGATAACTGAAGCGCGATTATGTTCAAGGAGATAAAGATACTTTCGGACCACGGCAAACAGTACATTCCTGACCTCAGAAACCAACCGGTCTCAGCGAGGTTCAGGGGCAGACCGGTAATCTCTGCTGCAATAACCGGGGAGGAGATTGCCAGGGTTTCTTCCATTTGCCCTGTAAATGCCATTGACAGGCGCAACGGTTCAATTGACCTTGGCAGATGCACCTTCTGCAATGAGTGCGCACTGATGATACCCGGCACTATCAGATTTACAAATGATTACCGGATTGCGGCAAGCAGGAGGGACGATTTAATTGTCAGGCCCGGCCAGACCGGACCTATGAGACTTAATGAGACCGCTGTCAGAAGTGATATCCGCCGTCTGTTCCGCAGGTCGCTGAAGCTCAGGCAGGTATCTGCCGGAGGTGATAACTCCTGTGAAATGGAACTGACCGCAGCGGGGAATGTCAACTTCGATCTCGGGCGTTACGGCATTGAGTTCGTGGCTTCGCCGCGCCATGCAGACGGCATCGTAATTACAGGCCCGGTGACAGACAACATGTCTGAGGCCCTGGAAATTACCTATAAGGCAGTACCATCACCCAAGATCATTATCCTTACAGGTACCGACGCCATCAGCGGAGGGTTGTTTGAAGGGAGTCCCGCCCTGAAACGCGGATTTACAGTCAGACACCCGGTTGATCTGTATGTTCCCGGAAACCCTGCCCACCCTCTGTCCTTCATCAACGGGGTCATGGATATGCTCGGACTCTAAATATTAGTCTGCAGTCTTTAGCCGGCAGTTATTGCAGGCAGTAGAGGGGCGAACGTTAAAAAATGACCCGGTGGGTCATTTTAGCGATGCAGCCAGATTGCAGGGGAGGCATTAGTGAGTAATTAAGAATTAAGAATTGAGAATCAGATACTTAGTCCGCAGGTTAAGGAGTCAAACGACGAAATCCCGACCACGAAGTGAGTCGGGAACAGCATGACCGCATGACAGCAGGACCGCAAGACCGAAGGACCTTTAGGCCTTTGACTTTAAGGACTTTCGACTTTACAGACTTTCAACTAATTACCCTGTTTCGAGTTGAACAGGTCTATCAAAGTCAGGCTCATAGCGCTCACGCCTGTAATGTAGGCAGGTGCGAAATCAGGATAGAAATTGCTGCTGTGCAGCCCCGGCAACATCGTTCCCTTTTCCAGGCTCTCACGGTAGTCCGCAGGGCTGACTCCTCCCAGCCAGAAGAGAGCGATCTTTACTTTCTCAGGTGTGCGGCCGTATCTGCCGAAATCCTCAGCCACTGTTGCCGGATCAACCCTGATGACATTCTCCTTTCCAAGCATGCCCGCCATTGAGGCTGTGGCCCTGCTCACAAGGTCAGCGTCATTTTCAACCGGGGGAGTATATTCACTGCCTGTGGTTAAAAGAGGCATCCTGTCTGCGCTCAGTCCTGCTGCGGCAGCATTACCGTCAGCAATCCGCCTGATTGCTGAGATGATCTGCCTGTATACATCATCAGTAAAGAATCTGATGGTTAGTTTCATATCCACCTCCCCGGGAATGATATTGTGCTTTGTGCCGCCGTGTATTGCGCCTACTGTAACTACGGCAGGTGCGACGGGATTGATCTCGCGGCTCACTATGGTCTGGAAATCAAGTATCATCTTGGAGGAGAGGACTATCGGATCAATTGTCTTGTGAGGCATCGCCCCATGTCCGCCTATGCCGAAGACCTTTATATCGACCGAGTTCACTCCGGCGAAGATGGGACCGGGAAAATAGCCTACTGTCCCTGCCGGAAGGTCGGAACTGACGTGGTAGCAGAGTGCATAGTCCGGCACGGGAAACCTTGTGTACAGCCCGTCATTTATCATCTGTCCTGAACCCCCGCTGACCTCTTCAGCCGGCTGGGCAACAGCAATTATGGTCCCGCTCCATTTGTCCCTGAGTGACACAAGTGTTGAGAGGGTGCCATGCCATACCGTCATATGAAAATCGTGACCGCATGCATGCATCACCGGTGTCTCCATCCCCTGGAGGTCAGCGGTGGTGACAGTGCTGGCCCATGGCAGTCCCGTTGTCTCCTTCACAGGCAGGGCATCCATATCGGTCCTGAGCATGATAACGGGTCCCGGTCCGTTCCGGAAGAGACCAACCACACCGTTTCCTCCTACATCTTTTGTCACCTCAAACCCAAGCTTTTCAAGTGCCAGCGCCATCTTTCCGGCTGTTTTGAACTCCTGCAGAGAGAGCTCCGGATTCTGATGCAGATCACGGTACATCGCTTCAGCCGGGGTCACAGATCCGGATGCTTTCTTTTTAATCAGTTCATTTAAATCCTGACCCGCGGCAGGCAATGCAAGGCACAGGAAAAGGATTAACGCAATTTCAGGCAGTTTTTTCACGGCATTGGTCGTATTATGTCCAAACTTACATAAAATCGCCTGATTTTTCACAGGCAAGTATAATTCAAGGGCCCGGACAGAATTTAGACAGGAAATTTAAGAATATATCCTGACCTGCTGGGGTCTCTTAAAAATTACAGGAACCATCTGCAGTAACCGGCTTTTTATTACCTTAGATTCCTCCAACATAACTCTACTGGATTATGAAGAACATCTTATTAATCGGAACAATTGCATTTATGGGAACAGCACTTTTTTCTTCATGCGGGCAGACCGGAGAGAAGGCTGCCGCGAGTGATACTTTCACCTATGAAGTTGACAGGTTTGAAGATATCAGCGTGCTGAAGTACAGGCTGCCGGGGTTTGAGCAGCTTTCTCCGGGAGAGAAGGAATTGATCTACTGGCTGTCTGAGGCAGCCCTTTGCGGGCGGGATATCCTGTGGGACCAGAATTTCAAATACAATTTTGTCATCAGAAGGACCATCGAGGCTATAATAGATTCTTACAGCGGTGACCGTGAGACGGAAGAGTTTAAGGCATTCATCACCTACGCCAAGAGGGTCTTTTTCGCCAACGGCATACACCATCACTACTCCAATGACAAGTTTGTGCCGGGATTCTCAAAAGAGTATTTTGATGCTCTTGTAATGGCAAGCGATGTAAGCCGGCTCCCCCTGAAGGACGGAGAGACAGCAGCAGATCTGGTAGTCAGGCTTACCCCCGTTTTGTTTGATCCGCAGCTGTATGCGAAAAGAGTTGACCAGTCGGAGGGAGCTGACATGATCACCGCATCGGCCAATAACTTCTATGAAGGCGTTACACAGTCCGAGGTTGAGAACTACTACGGGTCCCTTGCTGATCCATCCGATCCCAGGCCGGTTTCATGGGGCCTGAACTCGAAGGTGGCAATGGTTGACGGCAAGGTTACGGAGATCCCTTACAGGTCAGGAGGTCTTTACGGGGAGGCAATTGACCGCATCATTGCAAACCTTGAAAAAGCCCGTGACGTGGCGCTTAGCGAGACGCAAAAGATGGAGCTGGATCTTCTGATTGATTACTACAGAACAGGTGACCTGAAAATCTGGGACGAATACAACGTCCTGTGGGCGGGGAATACTGATCTGTCAGTTGACTATATTAACGGTTATATTGAGACCTATGGTGATCCGCTGGGTATGAAGGCTACCTGGGAGGCGGTGGTGGATTACAAGGACATTGAGGCATCAAAACGCACCGGTGTGATCACTGACAATGCCCAGTGGTTTGAGGATAATTCGCCTGTTGCTCCTGAGTACCGGAAAGAGAAGGTCACCGGAGTTGCCGCCAGAGTAATTAATGTGGCAATGCTGGGTGGCGATTGCTACCCTGCGTCGCCGCTCGGTATCAACCTTCCGAATTCGAACTGGATCAGGACGGAGGCGGGGTCAAAATCCGTCACCCTGGCGAACATAACAAATGCCAAGGACATAGTATCTCGCGGCAGCGGATTCCTTGAGGAGTTTGCCCTTGACCAGCCGGAGATTGAGAGGGCTGTGAAATTCGGTTCGCTCTCCGATGCCCTGCATACCGATATGCATGAGTGCATAGGTCATGCCAGCGGCAAGCTTGCACCCGGAACAGATCCTAACGCCCTGAAGAACTATGCCTCGCCGCTGGAGGAGATGAGGGCTGACCTCTTCGCTCTCTATTTCATGATGGATCCGAAGATGATTGAAACGGGACTGATGCCTTCTGACGAGCCGGCAAAAGCTCTGTATGACAATTATATCCGTAACGGGCTGATCACGCAGATAGTCAGGATCAAACCCGGGAAAGATATTGAGCAGGCTCACATGAGATGCCGTTCAGCCATTGCTCACTGGGTCTTTGAGAAGGGGAAGGCGGAGAATGTTATGGAAACGGTTAAGCGTGATGACAAGACTTATATAAGGATTAACGATTACATGAAGCTGCGTACCCTCTTCGGGGAGATGCTCAGGGAGGTTCAAAGGATTAAGTCGGAGGGTGATTTTGAGGCCGGCAGGAGCATGATAGAAAACTACGGTGTAAAGATAGACCAGGATCTGCATAAGGAAATCCTTGCCAGGTATGAGAAGCTTAACCTGGCGCCCTACAGCGGCTTTGTGAACCCGGTGATGACAGCTGTATCAGATGCACAGGGAAATATCACTGATGTGAAGATTGAGTATTGCTCTGATTATCTTGGGCAGATGATGGAATACGGAAAAAAATATTCTTTTCTGCCGGTTTATTGAAAAGTCGGATATCTTACACTGAGGCATAGCATATATCTATGTCAGGATCAGTGTGCCGTGCTGATGCAACAATTGTGGCAGTAACCTGACCACACTATTATCAGTAGTATTTTTTGTTCATCTTTTCCGTCCTCCTCTTTTCGGCCAGAACGAGGTAACCAAGGTAAGCTGAGACTGCCACCAGCAGTATGATTATGCTGTACCTTACTATGACGGCAGTTCCCGGTCCTTCGACAGGCGGTGATGCACCCTTGACAGTATGGCCAATGTCGATCCCGAACAGGTTTTTGACAAAAAAAAGAAGGAAAAAGGAGAGCAAGCCGGCTGCAACGGGAGTGGTTATCCATCCTGAGGCAATGTTACCCAGCAATTTCAGGTTGATATTCCTGATACCTTTGTATAGCCCTATTCCCAGCACTGCGCCGACCACCACCTGTGTACTTGAGACAGGTACCAGCGGAATGGGAGGAAGGCCTATCTTCATCATAATGCCGGAGAGTGCGGTTGATGAAAAGATGAAGAGAACCAGGGCCTGCGACAGCACTACCACGAATGCGGCTTCCGAGGAGAGTTCGAGGAGGTTGCTGCCGACCGTTTGCATCACCTTTTTGGAGAATGTGAGTATTCCTGCTGCCATGGCAACGGCCCCAAGAAAGAAGAGCTGCTGGGCACCTGTGAGGGTGAAGAAGCCGAAGCGGGCATCCTCAAGGGGGATACTGGGCACGAAGACCCCCATCACATTGGCGATGTTGTTTGCCCCGAGACTGTATGCTCCGAAGGCCCCGGCAATCAGCAGTCCGGTCCTGAGATAGGATTCGTATTTAAGAAGATGCACCTTAATCCTCCTCCGTGTGATCTTGACAATGTGATAAAGGCCGTAGGCGAAGAGGGCGCCAAGAACAGGACCTGTAATCCAGGTAGTTACAATCTGTGTCAGGGCCCTGGTATCAACTGCGTTGTCGGTAAAAAAGTTCCAGCCGATAATTGCGCCCACTATTGCCTGAGTGGTTGAAACGGGAAGTCCCGCCCTGGTCATGAAATAGACCGTCAGTCCTGCCGCCAGGGCAACAGTAAAAGCGCCTCCCATGGCGTTCACCGATCCCAGACGGCCCAGGGTGTCGGATGCACCTGCACCCTGCAATACAGCTCCAAGGATTACACAGACCGAAGCAATGACGGCAGCCCTGACAAAGGATACCATCCTCGACCCGACGGCGGAGCCAAATACGTTGGCCGCATCATTGGCGCCGAGGGTCCACCCGAGAAAGAGGCCGCTGGTGATGAAGAGGAAGATCATAGTCAGAGCATTTGCCTGATGGCCATCGATGCAAGCAGGTCAGCCGCTGCCTGTGCAGAGTCGGAGATATTCTCAATATGATGTGTAATATATCTTATATGAGCCTTCTCGGCCAGTGATAGATCATCCATCTCATGGAAAACCTTCTTCTTCATCTGGAATGCAGCCTTATCTGTCTCCCTCTCAAAGAAATAGACTTTGATAAGCTTTTCCCTGATCAGATGTGGTTCACGGAAGAAGGCCCTTGCTGCAGGCAGTAGCTCTTCGGCGGCATTGCCTGACACTTCTGCAAGCGAAATGAAATCATTTACCAGCGATGCCGGTATATGTGGCATCTCAACGTAAAATTCGTTCAGTGATTTCTTGGCAGTATCTATGATCTCGTCAAGCTGCCAGAGCAGCTTGACCACCTCACTCCTTTGCTGGGGAAGAATAGAGTGAACTATCATGTCATTCTCTATGCTTCTCTGAAGTTTGTCGGCTCTGCCTTCAAGTTCATCAATCCTGTTGAGATGATTCTGGAAGGCATCGTGATCACCTTTGACATAAGCCTTGACACCCTCCTTGAAGATAAGTATCCCTATATCAATAGTATCAAAGAATTCGTCTATCCTTACCGAGAGTTCCCTGGTTGTGCGGGTGAAGAGCGACATATGCCTGATAATGTTGGTTAAGACAAATATATTAAGAAAACCAAAGTGTTCTGGTCATTCAGAAATCAATAATTCTCTCAACGCGGTGATTTTTAAGATAGCTCTTTATTATAACCTGTATGTCGCGGTTGTCAGCTGCCTTTTTTATGCATTCATGCACAGCAGCCAGCCCGAACCCGATGTCATCCACACAGAAGTATCCGAAGCCCTCATATTTGCCGTTGACAATCTTGACAACAGATCGCTCATAACTGTCACGGCCCCGGTCAATGATAAAAAAGTTTCTCTCCCTGAAAATGAACTCATCGAGAGCCATCAGCGCCCTTTCATTGTACGATTTGGGATTTTCCTCACCGCAGCATGCTCCTCTGCACAGACTGACCTGCCTGTGGAAGCAGGGGCCGTCAGTATCATACGTTCCGGAGAGTTTCTGGCAAAGACAGAATTCGCTGATTATCTGCTCCAGCTTGGCCCGGGCCTTGTCACGTGAGGAAAACAGGGAGAGAGGGACCTCGTCATCTTTGACATTCCGGTATTCAAACCTGATGTAATTGTTGTTATCAGTATAACTGTAAATACCCCAGCGGAATCCGGTACGTCTCTGGGCCCTGTTATAGAGAGGTTTCCTGCTCTTGATCTCTGCTGATTCCAGCAAAAGGGCTATTAGTTCGCTCCCGGTCCGCTCCCATGAGATGTCAGCTATCTTTGATCTCATTTCCATAGCCCTTCCCGAAGTATTGTTCGAGAGGTGGGTATTTATCCTCTGACTCAGGTTGCGGCTCTTGCCAACATAAATGACCTCACCCTTTTCATCATAAAAATAGTAGATGCCCGGTTCCTCCGGCATTTCTGCCAGTCTTGCCGTGTCAAGAGACGGGTGAAGCTTTGCAGTCTTCCTGTTTTTTATCAGGCTGCCGGATTTCAGCGCCCTGTCCTTTTCCAGCAGCAGTTCCAGAAGCCTGACAGTGGCCATCGCATCACCGGAAGCCCTGTGTCTTCCGTTAATTTCAATATCAAGATCCTTGCACAGGTTCCCCAGGCTGTACGACCTGTGACCGGGAAGCAGTTTTCTGCTGAGTGATACGGTGTCAAGGAGAGGTCTTTTGAAATTGTAACCCAGCATGCCGAACTCCTGCCTGATAAATGAATAGTCAAACATTGCATTGTGGGCAACAAAAACTTTGCCTTCAGTTATCTCAACGATCTTTTTTGCCACCTCATAGAATTTTGGTGCATCTTCAACCATCTCATTGGTGATACCGGTCATTGAGGTGATGAAGTAAGGTATGTTTCGCTCCGGGTTGATCAGTGTGGAGTACTCATCAATGACCCGGCTGCCATCATGAATGTAAACAGCTATCTCGGTAATCCTCTCATGCCTGGCGCTTCCCCCGGTGGTCTCTATGTCGATGACAGCATACACTTTCAATGGAAAGCTCTAAGATAATTACTTTTAATCCTGCCGCGAATTATTCATAAATTTGGGGTAAACAGTGATGTCATGGAATGGTGCGGTAAATTTTTCTATCTCGACGGGAACATCATGCCTGCGGGCCATGATGACGAGGTCGTCCCGGGTGAGGTCTCCTTCTACGAGGTGATCAGGGTCAGGGAAGGGATCCCCCTTTTCTTTGATGACCATATGAAGCGGATGAGCGCCGGGATATCAACCAGATATGAACTTCACGAGGATCTCTCCGAACGGGTCAGGGAGGGCCTCGATGCTCTGGTCAGGCAGGAGTCGTACCCGGAAATCAATGTAAGGGTTACAGTGACCTTCCCCCGGCAGGTTTGCTCACTGCATATATCCTACATACCCTCTTCATATCCTGATGAGGCTATGATCCGTGAAGGGGTAAGCCTGATCTTGTACCATGCCGAAAGATTAAATCCCGGAGTGAAGGTCCTGAACAAGAGGCTTCGTCTTTCAGTCAATGAGGCGCTGGGGAGAAGGAAGGCCTATGAAGCCCTCCTGGTCAACAGTGATGGCTTTATTACTGAAGGAAGCAGGTCAAATGTTTTCTTTTTGACTGGAAAAGGCACGATCCATACTGCTCCTGATAAAATGGTTCTTTCAGGCATTACGCGCGGTTATGTAACGGAGATCATCAGGAAGGAAGAGTTTGACCTGATTTATGAAGCTGTCAGGGAGGCTGAGATCAGCCGGTTCAGGTCAGTCTTCATAACAGGCACATCGCCGATGGTTCTGCCGGTGCAAAAAATTGAAAATCAGACGTATGAAGTAGATAATCCGATTGTGGAGAGAATCCGGCAGCTCTACACCGGAATGGCCGGGGAAAGTATCCGGAGGTTTAAGTTGAATAAAAGCCGGGATTAATTTTTATATTTGCATTAAAGCAACAGCAATGGCCAGCATAAAAAACCTTAAGAAGGATATCGACTATCTCTTTTTTGAACTTATCTCCGACTGTTTCATGTTCACGAGCATTCATGAAGGCCAGAAAAAGGCCGAAGCCCAGGAGCTTATTGAAGAGGCAGTGAGCATGCGCAATGATTTCATTGACCGGGTCAATAATCCGGATGGAAAAGACAATCCTCCCCTTGTAAAGGCCTATTACACCACCCTTCAGAAGGAACTCCTTGAAAAGGTTGACGGCTATTTTGAGCGACTGAGCAAGATCTCCAGGGCATAGCCCCCAGTCGGCAGTAACCAGTCAGCAGTCGGCAGCAAAAATAGTCGGCAGTCGCCAGCCAGCAGTCGGCAGTAACCAGTCAGCAGTCGGCAGCAAAAATAGTCGGCAGTCGCCAGCCAGCAGTCGGCAGCAAAAAGAAATAGTCGGCATTCGGCAAATATCGGATTCACTGAAGACTGGGGACTGAAGACTGCAGGCTAACCTTCACATCCATTTCATTATCTCCACGTTGCACCTGCTGCATCGGCCTCCGTCAGTCAGACCGGTCATTGTAACAGCATACCCCGATCGCCTGACCACCGTTGCCCTGCAGAATGGACACAGGGTGTCACTTCCGGCATCACGCCCCGGCATGTTGCCGGTATAAACAAAATCAAGAGACTCTTCGGCAACCTCCTTTAACTTCAGGATTGTCTCTACAGGGGTAGGAGGGTCATTCCTTTTATGCATCGGGAAATAACGGCTGAGATGGAGGGGCACACCTCTTCCAGCGTTCTCAGCTATCCACTGACTCTCCCGCCTCATCTCCTCTGCGGAGTCGTTCAACCCGGGGAGGATCAGGGTTGTTATCTCAAGATGTCTTCCTGATGATGCAACCATTTTTATTGCATCCAGGACAGGCTGCAGTGTTGCTCCGGTGTAGCTCCTGTAAAAATCATTACTGAAAGCTTTAAGGTCTATGTTGAAAGCATCTATGACCATGATCAGTTCAGCAAGTGGCTCTCTGTTTATGTACCCGTTGGTTACCATCACGTTACGTAGCCCGGCAGCGGAGGCAAGGCGGGCACAGTCGGTGACGTATTCAAACCAGATAACCGGTTCGTTATAGGTAAATGCCAGGCCTGTGTTTCCGCCTGCCGCCAGGGCTTGTCTGACAAGTTCCTGCGGTGCAAGCTTCCTGGAATGGTCAGGAACGGCAGATTGTGAAATATGATAATTCTGGCAGAAGTCGCATTTAAGATTGCATCCGTACGACCCAACTGAAAGGATTGAGGTCCCCGGGAAGAAGTGATAGAGCGGCTTCTTTTCAATGGGATCAAGACCATAGCCCGAGATGATACCGTAGGTAGATAATGAAACCTCACCATTACGATTCACTCTCACACCGCAGACCCCGCTGCCTCCGGGTGTGATCAGGCATGAGTGGGGACAGAGAAGGCATCTCAGTCTCCGCTCGTCTTCATGTTTTTCCCATAGCTGCATCAGGGATGTTGTTTTTATCTTATAAATTTAATGTTATTTTTGCTTACCGGTAGCTGCCTGCGGCAATCTGCCGACTGCTTCATAAACTTCTAACCTAAATCTGACGCAATGACAACCAGAAGAAACTTCGTCAGACAATCAGCTCTTGTGGTGGCAGCAATGCCACTGATAAACAGGGATATGCTTGCATCACCCTTACTGACCAAAAAAACAGGACTGGCTCTTTACACCATCCGTGATGCTATGAGAAAGGATCCGGCCGCAGCTCTTGAAGAGGCAGCATCGATAGGTTATAACTGGGTGGAAGCAGCAGACCACAGGGACCGGAAGTTCTACGGTTACGAGCCAAAGGAGTTCGGGAAACTTGTAAAGAAGACGGGTATGGTGCCACTCAGTTCGCACAGCCAGATTTTGCCTGATAATCATGAACAGATGATTGATGATGCTGCAGAGGCAGGAATGGAATACATCATGCTGCCATCCCTTCCCGGGGACTGGAGCAGCACCCTGGACGGTTACAAGAGAAGCGCCGATTTCTTCAACACGGCAGGGGAGAAGTGCAGGAAGGCAGGCATCACCTTCGGGTTTCATAATCACCAGATAGAATTTAAGGAGATAAACGGCCGCGTTCCGTATGACGTGCTTCTTGAGAACACCGATCCGAAGCTGGTCACCTTTGAGCTGGACCTTGCATGGATTACTGCTGCAGGAAAGGACCCGGTCGCCTATTTCAGGAAATTCCCGGGTCGCTTTGAGGTATGGCATATGAAGGATCTTACCCCTGAAAAGCAGGATGCCACCCTTGGAGAAGGGATCATTGATTTTAAGCCCATCATGGCTGAAGCAAAGACCGCCGGCATGAAATACTGGTTCCTGGAACAGGATAACTGCCTTACGCATACTCCCATGGAGAGCATTGCAATCAGCCGCAGTTATTACCTGGACAAGCTTCTGAAGTAATATCAGACAGCAGTCCTGGCCGATTTGTTCCTTGCGGAAGAGACCACAGCCTCAAGAAACTTCATTCCCCTGGCGCCCTCATATATTCCGGGATAGTCTGCTACGGTATGGCGGCTGCTGCCTTCTGCATCAGCAATGATATCAAGCGCAAAATTCCTGTAGAGGTTTGCGAAGGCTTCTATGAATCCTTCCGGATGGCCTGCCGGCATTCTTGTATGCCTGAGTGCAGCCATGCCCGCACCGGTGAAGGAGGTGCCGGTGCGAATGATCTGAACAGGTTTGTCGGGCCACATGACCGTGAGAGTATTGGGCTCCATCTGTCTCCAGGTCAGGCTTCCCTTGTCTCCGTAGATTCTAACCGACAGATTGTTCTCCTCGCCCGTGGCTATCTGGCTGGCAAGAAGGGTGCCCCCTGCCCCGTTGCTGAACAGAAGGAAAACGCTCCCGTCATCATCAAGGACTCTGCCGGGCACCACTGAACGGAGGTCCGCCGACAGGGCTGCCACTTCGAGTCCGGATACATAACTCGGCCAGGTTGAAGGCATGGGTTCCAATGTCAGCCATTGCCCCTGCAATGCCTGCCCTGGACGGGTCTGATCTCCATGCAGCCTGCCTGTTGCCTGTCATCTCAACGGGAGATGAGAGCCATCCCTGGAAGTACTCGACAACCACTTTCCTGACTGGTCCTATCTCACCTCCGAGAACCATCTCGCGGGCAAGCTTGACCATGGGATAACCAGTATAGTTGTGTGTCAGGCAGAAGAGCCTGCCGGTCCGTTTCACCGTCTCCTGAAGGTCAATGGCTTCGGCCACACTCATGCAGAGAGGCTTGTCGCACAGAACATGGAACCCCGCCTCCAGGGCCATCTTCGCCGGACCGTAATGCAGATGGTTCGGAGTGACCACCGTTAAGACGTGCGGCCTGACATCTCCGGGAAGGTGGCTCTCTCGGTTGATCATCTCCTGCCATGCAGGGTAGACGCGTGACCTCTCCAGACCCTCCCTGGCGCCCGTTGTGACTGATACGGCAGTGTCACTGCTGAAGGCGCCGCAGACCAGTTCAGAGAGGCCGTCAAGACGAGCTGCCATGCGGTGCACCGGGCCTATGAGTGATCCCTCACCGCCACCGATCATTCCCATTCTCAGTTTCATGATTCTGTCTCCGATGAGGACATATTATCCCCTTTAATTTCTATCCCGTGACGTTTGCAGAAATCCTCGACAGCTTCCATAATTGAAGCCGTGCGCCCGGGATAATAAGTTCCCAGCTTAAGTCTGACTTTTTTTTCATCAGTAAGAAAATCAATAACCAGCGGCCTGAACTCAACAGCCCTTAGCGAAGCGGGAGTGAAGATCACAGGGGTGCTGTAAAAATCCTGCCTTAAAACTATTCTCTCATCGCCAACCCTGATATATCTCTCCGTAAATCCAAGTCCCGACCCGATAAGCCAGAGCCCAAACAGCAGCAGAAAAGCCATGGCAATCCAGGCAGTTGTCACTGAAGCAGCAGTTCCTCTGATGCTGATCAGAAACCATACGGTCACGACAAGGCATACCACCCCCAGAAGTATCCTGAGGCTCCTGCCCAACCTTGTATTTTCATTCAGTTCGATGCTAAAATATGTTTCAGCCATATATGTTCCTTTAATGCAATTTACTGTTTTCTGAAGATAACTGAAGGGATTTAAATATCATTTCACGGTTTTATTTTACGGATGAATTACTTATTTTTAGACTTTGATATGAGCTTTTTAACCACCTGAAAAATGAAAGAGGAAATTAGAAAAATCACAAGACGTTCATTTGTTGGGACCACAGGTGCTGCCATTGCCGGTTTTACCATTCTGCCGGGCAATGTTGTCAGCGGCCTTGGCTACCGTGCCCCCAGCGATAAGCTGAATATTGCCGGCATTGGCATTGGCGGGGTTGGTGCCACCAATATCCGGAATGTTGCTTCGTCTGAAAACATTGTAGCTCTCTGCGATGTTGACTGGGGTTATTCCAAGAGGGTGTTCGATGCCTATCCGGCTGCTGCCAAGTACTGGGATTTCAGGAAGATGTACGATGAGATGGGCAAGTCGATCGATGCCGTTATCATCGCCACGGCAGACCACACCCACGCTCTTGCTGCAGCTCAGGGGATGGCACTGGGCAAGCATGTCTACCTTCAGAAGCCTCTTACCCACAGCGTCTATGAATCGCGTCTGCTTACAAAGCTTGCCGCGAAACATAAGGTTGCGACCTCAATGGGCAACCAGGGCTCCTCAGGTGAGGGCGTTAACCAGATAATTGAGTGGATACAAAATGGCGAGATAGGCGAAGTCAGAAAGGTTGAGACTTTCACAGACAGGCCTATATGGCCACAGGGACTCAACAGACCTGCGAAGGGAGAGTGGGTTCCCGATACCCTCAACTGGGATCTTTTTATAGGTCCGGCTCCCATGCGTCCGTTCCACAGCATCTACACACCCTGGAACTGGAGAGGTTGGTGGGACTTTGGTACCGGCGCCCTGGGGGACATGGCTTGCCATATCCTTCACCCCGTATTCAAGGGTCTGAAGCTTAATTACCCAACCAAAGCCGAGGGCAACTCAACACTGCTGCTCACCGACTGCGCGCCCAACGCCCAGTCAGTCAAGCTTGTGTTCCCGGAGAGACCGACTCCTAAAGGGTCAAAAGTAAAATATCCGGAGGTTGAGGTTACCTGGACTGACGGTGGCATACTGCCAATGAAACCCGAGGGTTGGCCTGCTGGAAAAGCATATGATCCCGATGGCGGTTGCATCTTCCACGGAAGCAAGGACACCCTCATATGCGGATGCTATGGCCGCGACCCGTGGCTGCTTTCAGGCCGCGTACCTGTCTCACCGAAGACTGAGCGCCGCGTGACCACCAGCCATGAGATGGACTGGGTGCGCGCGTGCAAGGAACCTGCAGACACTAGGGTGAAGACCAAATCAGACTTCTCTGAGGCAGGCCCCTTCAATGAAATGGTGGTGATGGGTGTGCTTGCCGTAAGGTTGCAGGGCCTGAACAAAACCCTGGAATGGGACGGTGTAAAGATGGAGTTCACCAATATCAATGAAGACGAGACCATAAAGATATGCCTTGAGGATCATTTCAGCATAACCGACGGTCACCCGACTTTCAACAGGAAATATACCGACCCGATCAATGCAAAAGAGTTCGCGGCAGAGATGATCAGGCATAACTACCGCAAAGGCTGGTCGCTGCCTGAGATGCCGGCATAACCGAAATAAATGTAAATCAAATATCTAAAACCATTTACCTATGAGAGTATTCAAAATGTTGTTTGTACTTGCTATTGCAGCATCATTTGTCTCCTGCGGTTCAGGAAAGGTCAAGAAGAGTGCTGAAAAGAAATCGACGGAGGCTGAGGTCTGGACTTTCCTCTTTGACGGCACCACCACGCAGGGATGGCGCAATTACAATCAGCCCATCTTCCCGACGCAGGGATGGGAGATCGTTGACGGCACACTGCATTGCATCAGCTCAGGCAGAGGCGAAGCAGGCGGTGGGGGCGGTGACATCCTTTACGACAAGAAGTTCTCGAACTTCCATCTTAAGCTTGAATGGAAGATATCCGAAGGAGGCAACAGCGGCATATTTTACCTGGCGCAGGAGAGTCCCGATCTGGATTATATCTGGAAGAGCGCTCCCGAAATGCAGGTTCTCGACAACGAACGTCATCCTGATGCCGAGGCCGGCAAGGATGGCAACCGCAAGGCAGGGTCACTCTATGACCTGATACCTGCGGTTCCACAGAATGCAAAGCCTGCAGGCGAATGGAACACAGCCGAGATAAAGGTATACAAGGGCTCAGTATGGCATATGCAGAATGGTGAGACGGTGCTTGAATATCATCTCTGGACACCGGAATGGAATGCCCTGGTTGCCGGAAGCAAATTTCCGGCACTTAATCCCAACTGGGCCAACGTGGCAGCCGAAGGCTACATAGGACTGCAGGATCATGGTGATGATGTCTGGTACAGGAATGTCCAGATTCGCGAACTGTAACTCGAAAAGCAACTCAATCATAAAGGGCGCCCGGTAATCCGGACGCCCTTTATGATTTTCGATTGCAGATTATTGGATCATCCATTCGCAAATCGCAAATCGGCAATTTTACGATTGCGGGTTTCCTATGAGGCCTATCTCCTCTGCTGCCTCGCGCATACCCATGATGGTGTCTGTTATCAGCTCGTTCAGGTCGACACCAAGGATTGCTGCTCCTTTTTCAATTACCGCACGGTCGACGCCGGCGGCAAATCTTTTATCAGTCCATTTTTTACGAACTGAGCGGGCTTCCATGTCAAGCACGCTGTGTGACGGCCTGACAAGGGCACTGGTGGTAACCAGTCCGGTTAGCTCGTCAATTGCGAACAGAGTCTTTTCAAGCAGCGACTGCGGTTCAGTGTCAGAGCATATGCCGTAACCGTGACTTATCACTGCCCTGATGTATTCTCCCGGCCATCCCTCATCCCTCATGATCTTTTCAGTCATCGTGCAGTGCTGTTCAGGGTACATCTCGTAATCGAGGTCATGGATCAGGCCTATCACTCCCCACATCTCCTCATCTTCCCCATGCTTCCGGGCCATGTATCTCATGACTGCCTCAACCGAGAGGGCATGCTTGTAAAGGCTGTCGGTCTTATTGTATTTTCTGAAGAGCTCCAGGGCTTCTTCACGGGTGGGTCTGATGCTTACCATATTAAAGGTCTTAGGTCTAAAGGTCAGGCTTGATATATTTCAGGCATTAGGCAGTAGGCAGTGGTCTTCAGTGCAGTATAAGTGCCTGACATTCAATCCATAATTCTTAATTCTTAATTCTTAATTCATAACTAATATCCTGCCCGTGTTTTAACCACCTTCAGGGCGATACTCCTCCCTCCCTGGCTGATCCTGAGGGTGTAAACGCCAGAGGCAAGATGCCGGCAGTCGAACAGTATACTGTTCCTTTCGGAGGTAAGTCCTGGCGAGGATCTCAGCACAATCCTGCCGCCGGAGTCAATGAGTTCAGCAATGGTATTTTGCTCACCCTCAAAATCCATTTCAAGTATAAAGCTATCCCTGAAGGGATTGGGCAGTATCCTGACCGATTTATCAGGTATCTCAGTTCCGGTCCCGGATTTAATGAATGAAACAAATGCAGTATCATTTCCTGCGTATCCGTCTTCCGGCAGTCTGTTTATAATGTTAATCCTGTAGCCAACATCTGGCTGAAGGGTACATTTCTGAGTAAATGAAACCTCGACTGTGTCACCCGGATCGATCTTTCTGAAGAAGGTTTCGTTGACCGGTTCACCGTCATTGATCCGGTATGCCAGGGGAAAACTTGTCAGGACATTCCTCCCGAAATTGATGACGCGTCCGGATACGATTACATCAGTAAGTGCCGCCGAGGCGGAAGGGGGATAGACCGTATCAATGTGCATGTCAGCTTCAAGGAAAGAGATATCAGGGAATGTTATCTGGTCAATCCATGCGGCGTCAAGGCCTCCCGAAAGCGATACATCCTTTTTATAGATCCATTCGAGCAGATGAACACCAGGCTCGAGTGACCTCTTCCTCAATGCCCAGGGGGTGTCTCCGGAGATATGCATATCAACCACACTGTCAATCCTGAAGATGAACTCATCATATGTCGGTTCCGAGGAGACACGTGAATAGAAGGAGATGGTGTCGGCTACAGGATTGTTTACATAAATTGAAAGGACTGACTCACTCTTGTCAGGCACAGCCCCTGATCTTGCTGAACGTACATTCTCATACGATGAGGAAGTAGTTATTGTCCAGGGATATTCATCGTTCTGCATCCAGGGGAAGACGTCAAACCTGTTAAACTCCCAGGTCTCACGGGTCTTTCCCGTGCTTATTGACCAGGTGCCTTCTGCTTCATAATGTCCGCAGACGAACCTGACATTGTACGGGATAACTGTTCCGGGCAATGCAAGGTCAGAGATTACTGCCTCGAAGCTAACGGTTTTTTCCTCGCCGGGATTAACTGTCCCGGTTGGAAGCTCCATCGCTTTGAACGAAATCCATGGTCCTGCAGGAGTGGCTTTTACCTGTCCGGTGGCAGCCGATGAACCGATGTTTTTTACCTTTACATTCAGGTTTATTGTTTCACCCGCATCAGGCAGGAAATTGGAGTTGCCTGAATTCAGGTCATCATGTACCGAAGAGATTATCCTGAGCTGCGGAGCCTGAAGGGTCATGTCGATGCCAGTCTTATACACATTGAAGTTGTCAGTCAGGCTTAGCAGGAGGGAAGCCAGTTCGCCGTCCTCCACCTGGTCTGATACGCTGAAGGTAAAACTGCCTGAGACTGTGAAGGATGCTCCGGGGAGCAGAGGTCCGATTGAGGCTGTTCCTGATTCAACGGTAATCATGCCTGATGTTGCCGAGATCTCTCCCTCCAGTTTAAGTGTCGGACTCTGACCGATGTTTTTAATGGTCAGCTTGAGATTAATGGTCTCCCCGTAGTCGGGTATGCCGTTACCGTTACCCTCTGAATCATCAAGAATAACATTCTCTATCGTAAGAAAGGGGCCGGAAACCGCACCGAAATAAACTGTTTTCATGAAAGGCAGCTTGTTCTGACCGGTTATCACAAGCAGGCATGAGTCTTTCACGCCGGCGGGTATTGCAAGGGAGATATTTCCTGAGGGGCTTACATAACTGGCGTCCCAGAGCGTGTCAAAATCAGAGAGTGCCGCATATGAAAAGGGTTCTGTGAAGAAGCTGAGTGATTTCAGCTCCTGCGGTATGGTATGGGGAATCTCCACATCAAATTGCTCAGGCCTTCCGATCACAGGTGAGAGCGACGGGTCGCCAAGAAGAATATATGTCTCCCAGTAGTATTTTTTACGGGGACTGGTACTGGCAGATACCGACAGATTGCCTGAGAAGTTTATCTGCCCCATGGTATGGTACCATTCACCAGGTGGCTCATCGTGAGTGTGGAACAGCCTGTCAAAGGCACCTCTCCCGGTAGCTCCATATGTCACATCCAGTGCCGGAGTTCCGGGACCGACAGCCCAGAAGAAGTCATCAACCCAGTAAGAGTCATTTGTGCATCCTATGTATCCGATGGCCCCCTTGCCGACTGCATTCACCATGGACGTTCCGAGACAGGGGAAGACGGAGATCTGTGCTGTCCGGCATGCATTGGCAATGACCAGCGGATATTCATTCTGGTTGGTCAGTTCGCTGACCAGTAATGCCCTTAGCTGAGGGTCGCTGAACCCTGCAGCCTCACCGTGCCCGGTGTAGTTGAGTATCCCAAGCCCCTTGTTTATAAGCAACTTGAGTGAATCATCCTTCTCCTGGGCCTGAGGATAGAGCCATCTTACCGCATTCAGTGAGGTGTCAGTGGCCAGGTAATTATTGTAGATGTATTGAACCTGACCATTCATGTAAAGTTCAAATCCGGGTGCATTGCCTGCGGTGGCAAGTGCCCCTGACCAGAAGTCATTTGTCGTATCGTAATTCCAGGTCTCATAGTCAATGATTTTTTTGACCATCCCCTTCAGTTGTGTGGTATCGGAAACGGGAAGGCGTCCGATGAAAAGTTCAGGGAAGTAATCACCATCACCATCGAACTCTCCATAATAGAGGTCTGATACATTCGATGTCCCTCTGGCTGTGGGTATGATTGACGGATCACCGGCGATAAGAAGATACTGAACCGGATTGCCTGCAACAAGAGAATTGGCATAGACCTCGGTAATCCTCTTCTTCAGATCCTGGTACACAGTGTCAGCCGGTCCGCTTCTCTTATAAATAACAGTTACGGGTAATCCCTTGAGCATCTTCCACCAGACAAGGGGTGTGAGATGTTTCCGGAAGATGGAATCGGTAACTATTATCATCTGAACCGGTTTGTCAGTATAGCCAGGCACATATGCGTCCGACGCATAACCCCCTTTTTCACTTTTTACGGAACCCTCATCCTCCCCCTTTGTTAATGATGGTTCATACTTTATATCCATCACCATGGAGGTGATGAGGTCTACATAACCGCCCTTCGGATCGTAGAATGCCGGATGTACCGCAATGTTCGCCAGTTTGCGGCCTCTGTAAATGCCTTCATAGGTTATGACCACGGTATCATGTCCGATGATCCCTCTTGTTCCGTAAACCGTGCGGTCCTTGAAGGCAACCTTCTCATCCTGTGCTTCGTTTTTGGTTTTAGCCGGTTGCGCGGGAAAGATTTCAGCCCCGACTGCTCCCTGGTCGCTGAATCTTATTCTGCGCGACGAGATGCCGGAGAGAGATACCCTGACCTCCATGCCCTCAGGCACTTCTGTCAGCTGGCTGTAGACCGGCAGTTCAGGCTGACCTGTCTCGGAGGTGTAATGGTGACCGGGAAGAAGCAACCGGATATATTTACCGGAAGGGTCTGTGATTCTTCTGAATTGAGGGGCTTCAGTGCGGTAAGAAACAACTGACGCATGGCGTGACGCTCTCTCTGCTGCACTCTCGCCGGAAGTCTTTCCGTCATGCCTCTGTCCATTCGCATTTGCTCCGCTGAAAACTAAAATAAAAACAGTCAGCAGAACCATCGCTCTGTAAGTTACCCTCATAACCTGTAAAGTCGTAGCTAAGATAACTAAAATTTCTCTCAAATAGAATGCCAGAGAAGGGTGGCGGCCAAATTCAATTTGAATTAGTATCTTTAACCTTAAATTCAGGGAAATTGTTCAGGGAATGAGGAAGAGTTTTCTTCTTGCTTTTTTTCTTTTTTTAATCCATCTGACAGCCGGTTCTCAGATCAACAGGTCAGGTACACCCATGATCAGCTGGTTTGATGCTGCAGATACCCCGGGCGATCTCCTTAACCACTGTATCACCACGGATAAGCGCGGAGTAATGTATTTCGGAAACGAGTCATCCGGCATTGTCACATACGACGGAACAGCATGGGGACTAATACCCATGCTTACCACCCAGAGAGTGAACGCACTGAATACCGATTACAGGGGTGTGGTTTATGCCGGCGGTGAGACTGATTTCGGCCTGCTGCAGCCTGATCTGACCGGCAGGATGAAATACAGTTCCCTTGCGGACCGGATAGCGGATTCGACGGCAAAAAGCGAGGTAGGGCCAATACTGGCAATAGACGCTGACAGCAGCAATGTGTACCTGACCGATGGGCGCAAGCTTTATATCGTTGATATTGAGAGTGATTCAGTGTCGGTGATAGAATTGGAGCGGGACTATGGACTGAACAGTGTCAGCAGGATACTGACCAGTTATGAAATGACAATCCTGGCCGATGACAGGCAGGGTCTCTTTGAGTACCGCGATGGCAAAATAACACCTTTACCTGGCGGAGAAAAGATCAGGATGGTCAGGTTTGCAGCACTTCTTTCCTATGACAGGGATAACATTCTGGTTGCCACTGCTGAGAGAGGTTTGGTTGTGTTCAACCACAGAACCGGAGTACTAAACAGCCAGTTTCTCGACAGGGCAGACAACAACAGGCTCAGAAATGGTCATGTAACAACTGCAGCTATTCTGCCCGGCAAAATGATAGCCGCCGGCCTGTCAGACGGTGGTGGGGTATATGTCTTCAGCCATGAAGGCAGGCTCCTTCACCATATATCTGACGAGACAACGAGTATAAGAGAATCCACAGTGACATCAATGTACTGTGATTACGCTTCCAACTCCCAGCTCTGGTTCTGTACCAGGGGTTTCATAAACAGGGCATATGTCTCACTGCCTGCATATGAGTTTGGAAGTGCTGCCGGCATCGTTTCAATCCCGGAAGGTATAACGGAGTCAGGTGATTCAGTATTTGTGAGCACTGAAGACGGAATTTATAAAAACTATAGGGATAAGTCAGGTGTAGTAAGGTTCAGAAAGCTGGAAGAACCATCCGGAAGAATTAATGATCTCATCAGTATCAGGTTACCGGAAGGCGGGGTGCTGATGGCTGCCTCTTCCGATGGTCTATGGCAGACAGACAATGAGGGTTATGCGACCCGTATTCTTGGCCGTGTGCATCTGACGGCGTTGGAATCAGACAAAAGTGAATCCACAATACTTATGGCAGGTTCTGATGATGCCAGGATAAGAACGCTGATTTATTCGGATGAGGAGTGGAGTGTTGTCAACATCAGTGGCAGCGATGATCTGTGCGGTAAGGTGAAGGAGATAGAGCAGTTGGGAGATAACGACTGGTGGATACTGACAACGTCACCGGCCTCACTTGTCGTAATGCGTTGCGGCAGATCAGATACCACATTCATAAAATATGACGGCGATCGCGGCGTCATATCTGACACCCTTAACCATATCGTCACCATTGATGATAAGCTGTATGTCTGTACTGGAAGGGGCCTCTGGTGCTACAACAGTGACAGTGACTCGTTCGAGACGGATCATGACCTCATCGGGAACACCTTTGACAATGTTCTGATAAGTAATCTCTTCAAAACTCCGGAAGGCGATATATTCCTTACGGGTTTTGATATCCGTAATTTTGATGCCCTCGTAACAGCTACACGGCAAGGTCATGTGGTATTCAAAAGACAGTTCGACTTCCTGCCCGATATTGTCACCAGGTGCGTTGCATATGTATACGGTAATATCTGGATAGCAAAGGGACAGAGTATTTTTATTATCGACAAATCAAAGCTGGGATTCAGCTACGGAGCCTTTACAACCTTCTTCACACGTATCACCGCCGGTGATGCGAATATGAATGTAGAGGGCTCTTTTTACAATGATTCTCCGGCGGGAATAAGAATTCCGTCTGTTGTGCAGCCCGATAACCAAAAACCAGCACTCAGAAGAAGCAGCAATAACATTACATTCAGATGGACTTCCACTTCGTATGTAGGTGAGGGAAAGACTGAATACCGGTACAGACTTGATGAATTTAACACTGACTGGTCACGGTGGGAAAGACGGACAGACAAGGAATATATGAACCTTCCTTCGGGAGACTATGTATTCAGGCTGAAATCAAAGACCATCACGGGGCTTGAAAGTGATGAAATAACCTATACATTCTCGGTCAGAAAACCATGGTTCTCCTCACTGGTGACCATTACCTTCTATGTTCTGGCAGCTGCAGCATTATTCTATTACTTAATAAGGCATTATGCCCGTAGGCTGAAAGTCAGGAATACGCGTCTGAGGGATCTCATGAAGCAACATACGGAGGCTGCGGAAAAGGCTAAGGGAGAAATGGCAGTTTTGGAGCAATATGCCGGAACAATACAGCAGGCACTGATGCCCTCTGAAAAGATACTGTTCGATGCTGTCCGCAACAGTTTCATCCTCAACAAACCAAAGAATGCAGTCAGTGGTGACTTTTACTGGATGGCACGCAGAGGCGACAGTTTTTTTACTGCCGTGGGAGACTGGACCGGTCATGGCGTTCCTGCGGCACTAAACACCCTCATGGGACTCTCTTTTCTTGATGAGATCGGCAACAGGCAGATTGCGCTCAGGACCTCGGTTATCATGAGCGAATTCCGGAGAAAACTGATCGCCGCACAGAAACGATCCGGCATGACTGAAGGATTGCAGGCAGGTATAATAATTGGCTTGCTGGCGATTGACAGGGTGAACGGTTCAGTCGGCTTTTCAGGAGCCGGAGCCCAGTGTTTCAGAGTGAGGGAAATGAGTGAGGAGGAGCTGGAGAGATGGAACAGGGGTGAAATGGCTGATGACGAAGGCATCCTGGCAAACGGCAAGTACATGCTTGAAACTATTTATGGCGACAGGGTTCCGGAGGTAATGCACTCGAAGACCGACAGGGAATTTACGCAGCATGAATGGAAACTTGCGAAGAATACCTCGTATTATCTGTTCACTGATGGCTACAGTGACCAGTTCAATGGCGTCAGCGGCAAGAAATTCATGAAGAAGAACTTCAGGAAGCTGATACTGGATATTCAGAATTATCCGATGAGCAAACAGAAGGAGATGCTCGAAGGGCGATTAAAGAGCTGGATGGGATCCTCACCGCAGACAGATGATATTCTGGTTGTCGGGTTCAAAATAGAATAGGATTTACTGAGCTGCCCCGAACTCATCGCTCAGGTAGTAAAATATTCCTTTTTCGCTGGCTTCATATGTTATTATCCCGCAGAGAATGAAATCACTCAGAATCTTTTCTGCAGTTCTGGCGTTTAAACCGGCGAGCGAGCGAAACCCGGCAATTGAGATCTTCTCACCCGCCCGTAGATAGTTAAGCAGCAAATTTTCCCTTGCCTCGAATCTTAAAAGCAATCCACGCAGATTAGCGCTCCGGCGCCAGACCTGAAGTATCACCCTGTCAGCCATGAAGTTCTGATCATTCTGCCTGAAATAGGCTTTCCACCTGCCGTCATCATCCTTTGCTTTCACAGGTATTTTACTGCTTTTCGGGACATCAACCTCCAGAATGCTTTTGCCGTTTATGGTATGGGTTCTTGTGGTGACTGCCACTTCCGGATCACAGTAGAGTCTGGCAGCCGCATCGATCATATAATATTCCTCGTCTGAACTGACCCCTGCCAGTGAGCCGTTGTCCCTGACACCGATAAGCAGCTTTCCTCCCGCGCTGTTTGAAAAGGCAGACAGCGTCTTTGCTATCTTCCGCGGATCAGATATACAGTATTTGAAGTCAAGATTCATCCCTTCACCCTGTGCAATAAGGTTATGAATGTAGCGTGCCATACTGATCCTGATTTATTATGCCGCCGGGCAGCCTCACTAAAATAAGATAAAATATTTGTATATTGGCTCAGACACCTATATTTATTAAAACTTATACTTATGAAACGAAGGAACTTTCTCAGGTCAGGACTTGCCGGAGCTGCCGGACTGGCCGTTCTGGACCGTTCCGCCCTTGCTGGCGGCATTAATTCAGGTGGGGATGAGATTATATACCGTACTCTCGGAAAAACCGGGCTGAATATACCTGTAATAAGTTTCGGGGTGATGAGGTCTGATAACAGTGCGCTTGTCAAAGCTGCCTATGATGCAGGCATGAAAATGTTCGATACTGCTCACGGCTATATGAACGGGAGAAATGAGGAGATGCTGGGCAACTTCTTCTCTTCCGTGCCACGCGATTCATTTTTCCTTGCAACAAAGGTGAAGCCGGCAGGGGTTGATTCACGAACGGGGCTCCCCTCCAAAGAGACTACCGGTGCCGATTTCCTTGCCAAGTTTGACCTGAGTCTGCAGAGACTCAAAATGGATTATGTAGATATCCTTTACATGCATGCAGTTGACAGTGTGGAGATGGTAAGACATAAGGAGACTGTAAATGCCATGCTTGATCTGAAAAAGAGCGGCAGGGTCAAATTCATCGGCATCTCCACTCATAAAAACGAACCCCTGGTAATTAATACCATGGTTGACGATGGCATATGGGATGTAGTACTTACTTCGTACAATTTCAAACAGACCTACCTGGCTGAACTGGACAGTGCACTGGAAAGAGCAGGCAAAGCCGGTATAGGCGTGGTTGCCATGAAGACTATGGCAGGAGGGTGGCTTGATAAGGAGAAGACCCGGGCGGTGAACCCGCAGGCAGCTCTGAAATGGGTGCTGTCAAACGCAAATGTCCACACCACGATACCGGGTATAACGACATTTGATCAGCTAACGGCAGATCTGCAGGTTATGAAAAATATTACTCTGACAGGTGCCGAGAAGGATGCGCTCATTGCCGGCACCGCAATGCAGGGTCTTTATTGCAATGCATGCAGTAATTGCTTACCGGGATGCCCGAACAATCTACCTATTCCTGAACTGATGCGCGCGTACATGTATGCCTACGGTTACGGGAACCTTTTGATGGCATCGGAGCTTATTTCGGAGACGGCGGTAAAGGCTGACCCGTGTGCAGGCTGCAACAGCTGTACTGCCAGCTGCATCAAGGGGTTCAATCTCAGGGGAAAGATTACTGACATATCACGACTGGCGGCTGTTCCGTATGACCTTATTGCCTGAAAAAGTTAAGATCATGAAATTCCCGAAGCCTGTTTTGCTGATTGCAATATTGATTGCATTTTCCTTTAACCTCGCCGGACAGAATCTCTTCCCTGAACTTAAGGGATACATGCCGGTAAGTGACTATCCGGTATATACACCGGATGACCTGTGGGATTATATCAACGGTGCTGCCGATGCCTATCTGGCTTTGGGCTTCATTGATCTCAATATAACTGAATACGTGAAAGGCAAGAACCGGATCAAGGCAGAAATATACAGGTTCAGTGATGATGCTGAAGCTTTTGGCATCTATTCAATGGAGCGGTCACCAGGCTACAGGTTCATCCTGGTTGGGGTTCATGGTTACAACGAAGAAGGTATTGTACATTTCTACAAGGACCGATATTATATCAAGGTTATGTCTCAATCACCCTCAGTGAAGGTGAATGACAGGATGAAGGAGCTTGCAGGACTTATTGCGGGAAGGATAGGGGGCAAGAATGAATTTCCGGAATTGCTTAAGATTTTTCCTGCAGAGGGTTTGCTGAAGAACCAGGAGACCTACCTGCTGGAGAGCATCCTGGGGCATGAGTATCTCAGTGATGCATTCAGGGCTTCATATGAGGTTGAAGAGAAGAGGTTTGATATCTATCTTTTCCGTTGCAGTGACGGCGCAGAGGCAGCCGCGATGGCTGCAAGACTTGCCGGCGATGCTTTCGTACCGGGTGATGATGTCTTCAAATATGCCTTCGAGGATGGCTTCAACGGAGTGCTGCACATGGCACAAAAGGGTGAAAGGCTTATTGTGGTAAGTGGACTGGGATTTGAAAACACCCCGTTGGCTGAGCGCTATATCGCACAGATGCTCGGACGCTGAAAGTCATTATACTCAAACAAAAAAAAGGTGCCTCATGCGAGACACCTTTTTTAATATATAATCAATGAGTCTACTTCAGCTGGAAGCTGATTGGCACGCTGTACCAGACGTTAACGGGTTTGCCGCCCTGTTTGCCCGGTTTCCACAGCGGGAGCATCTTGATGACCCTGATGGCCTCCTGATCCAGTGAGGGGTCAACGCCCCTGACAACTGAAACCTGGTCTACAGTCCCCTTGTAGGTCACGCAGAAGCGCAGTATCACCTTGCCCTGGATGTTGTTTTCCTTGGCGAGTTCGGGATACTTGATATTGTCATAGATGAACTTGAAGAGTTCCGCATCCCCGCCAGGGAATGAGGGCATCTCCTCTACAACAACGAACACCTCACGCGGGGCCTCTTCCTGCACCTCAACCTGCACCTGTTCAATTACCTCAACAACCTCTTCGTCAACAACAGTCTCAGCCACGTCGTCAGCCGTCATAAATCTGCTGGCTTCGTCAGGTTTGATTGTGTCGACAACCACCGGAGCCACGTATTTGACTACAGTCTGCTGTTCTGTCGGCGGTGGAGGTGGAGGAGGTGGAGGAGGTGCTGCCTCTTCCTGGTTGATGTCATTGGCCATTTCGGCAATGACTTCATTGGCATCCCTTGCCTTAATCTGGGCAATGCTCTTCGCCTTCATATAAGGAACAAAGGCTGCCGTTAGTACCACGATGATTCCAATGAGCATGGAAAGACTCATGGTCCGGGCATATTTCCTTCTGATGTCATAGGCACCGTATTCCTTGTTCCGGCCTTCGAATACTATGTCATCAAAGCTTGGGTATCGTTTCTTTTCGTTTGCCATAGCGGTTTCCTTCTATTGTACTGATCCTGAAGCCACAGGTGCTGCTCTGTTAATAGCATCAACAACCAGTTTCTCTTCAATCCAGTCTATGTCAGTAAATGTGTAGCGGGCAATACCTACGATAGACATCTCATCAATGATGTCCACAAAGTTTTTATACTTTGATGTCTTGTAGGCTTTAATTAAAACGATCGGCCCTGTATCATCATCCTTTTTCAGCTGGCTTATGGCGCTTCGCAGTGAGTCCTGCCTGATATCGATCTTGCCTGAGATAACATCTTTCTCAAACTGGTCAATCTTGCGGAACAGTGCCCTGTTCCTTTCAAGCAGTACCTGGCGTATGCCGGTTGGGCTGAAATCTGTTTCCTGAAGAACGGTCACGTCCGGGTCGGCTTTGCCGGGGTACCAATAGACCACATCTTCAGGCCCAAGGATAATATTGAGAGTACGGCTCTCTGCGATTTTCGGAGGTTCGACCTTCTCATCCTTCTTGATTTTCTCAGGGAGGACGATTTCCATAACCTTCGGTTTGCTGAAAGCTGCTGTGAGCATGAAGAACGTGATGAGCAGACTCATGAGGTCCACCATCGGCGTCATATCCACGCGGGCATCACCTTTTTTCGGTTTCTTTTTCCCGCCCTTGCTTTTTTCCTCGACTTGAATATCTGCCATCTTACTCAGTTATTTCTTCTGTAACTTCCACTACTCTAAGACTTGTGATCAGGTTAAACCTGTTCACATTCTTATCCTGCAAAATATCAAGCACTTCCCTTACAACAGGAAAAGGCACATCGGCATCACCCTTGATCATGGTCTGCACTGCAGGGTTCACCTGGCGTGCAAAGAGAATCCACAGGGCAAGCTGGTTGTCCGCAGAATCGATTGGAATGCCTTTTTCGAGGGCAATCTTTTCATCCGAGTCTCTGGATGCAAGGTATTTCTTCATATCCTGTATCGGAACGCCAACGGATGTGCCGGTTTTCTCAAACAGACGGAGCTCATCTTCGGTAAACTCAATGTTGTATCGCTTGCCCATTTCAGCAAGGATTTTAGGCCTGAATTTAAGTATAGTATCAGGACCGTTGTCAACATTGAAGTATATTTTGTTATCCTTAGCGATGAGCACTGTCATTACGTTGGCATCCATCATTGGTTTCTCGGAAACAGAAAAAGGTGTATCGACGGTGGCAGATTCCTGGGGCCTGAAGGTTGCTGTCAGAATGAAGAACGTGAGCAGCAGCGTGAACAGGTCCACCATCGGCGTCATGTCGATTCGTGGCGATTTGTGTCCTAATTTAATCTTTGGCATCTTTTAAATCCTTTCTTTTTTTGACCAAAAGAATAAATTCGGCAGATTACTTTCTTACTGATGCAGCGAAAGTCTGTGTCAGACTGAAACCAGCTTCGTCAATTTTAAAGACGTAGCTGTCAATCATTGTTGAGAACCAGTTGAAGAAGATAATTGCCAGTGTTGATCCTGTAATACCGAAAGCGGTGTTGACAAGTGCCTCGGAAATACCGGTTGAGAGGGCGAGGGCATCAGGAGCGCCTGACTGAGCGAGGGCTGCAAATGCGCGGATCATCCCGATAACAGTTCCGATAAGACCGATAAGCACTGAGATCGAAGCGATCGTTGAGAGGATAACCATGTTCCTTGAGAGAACCGGGAGCTCGAGAGCTGTTGCCTCTTCGATGGCCTGTTTCATTGAAGTGATCTTCTGGTCTTTTTCAAGTTCCTTGTCATTCTCAAGAGCACGGTAACGTGAAAGACCTGCTTTCAGAACGCTGGCAAGTGAACCCTTCTGCTTGTCACAGGCAGCGATAGCATCCTCGATCCTGTCTTCTGCAAGCATCTGCTGAACATTTGAAACAAATACGTTCAGTCTTGCCTTCCCTTTAACCCTTGTGAGAGTGATAAGCCTTTCAAAGAAATAAATGATGAGTGTAATCACAATAGTGATAAGAATAGGCACGATCGTACCGCCCTTGTACATCAGACCGAGCAGGTTGCCCTGGAGTGGATGTCCTTTGTTGTTTCCGCCTTCAAAGTTCTCAGGCGCACCCAGCCACTGGGTGAAAATAAGATAAGCTGCGATAAATGCAAGAATAATTGCGAGAGGTGCAAATAACGACTGCCAGACACCGCTGGACGACTTGGTTTGTTTACTCATTGTAGTATTCTTTAAGTTGGTTTAAGTGAACAGTTGGCAAAAATAAATATTCTTATACTCTTTTACAATAGGTTCAGCGGATTAGAATTACTTTTCAGTCCGGCAACACAATCGCTGCTACTTTTCAAGGGAGGCACTGTAGATTCTTTTTTTTGTGACGGGAACTTCAATGGTCTTATAACCTTTGGCGCTTATGACAAGGACCTCTGATGCCTCGGGCATAACGAACTTGTATTCGCCCCTCGCATTGGTCCATGCCTCTGCTGCAGTATCCTTGACCCTTACAGAGGCGCCAGGTATAGGATCACCGGCAGAATCAGTAATCAGTCCTCCAATTTCATTGAGATGAGCCTTCGGTACGGCACTCTTCTGGAGCTGGACAATATACTGGAGGGTCGACTTGGCAGCCTCATTCCCCGGTTCAATGGCAAGAATCCTGTTGTTCTCCTCTATTGCTTTTGGATAATCGCCCATTGTCATGTATAAAGTGCTTAGCATGCTGTGGGCCTTGGTCTGGTATACCGGAGCGAGATTCATTATTCTGTTGTAATATGCCTTTGCCTCATCGTATCTCTTTGACTGCAGTGCTTCATAACCGAGGTACCTGAGTGCATCGTAAATTTCAACCACGTTCTTGACAGAGTCAACTGATGCCTTTTGCAGCAGCATCTGAAATTTTGGTTTGGCCAGACCCATCTCGACATCAGGGTCCTTGGCTGATGCAATGTTGGCCATCCAGAGATAACCCTGGAGATTGTCGGGGTATTTGGCTGTCATCTGTTTGAAAATCTCATCAGCCTTGTCAAACTGTTTATCCTGGTAATAGGCCCTTCCAACCTGGATGAAATCATTCTCTGAGTCCCTTCCCTTTGCAAGCAGCCGTGACCAGGTGGCAGCTGCATCAGCATATTTGTGGGCACCGTACTGAACCGTCCCTTTCTCGTAGATGAGATTAATATCCTCCTCTTCAGTGAAGTAAATAGCCTTTTCGTATGCTTCGAATGCTTTGGAAAGCTCTTTCTCTGCCTGGACCAGGGCTACCTTATGGGATTCGAGCTTGAGAGCCAGAGCATCAATTTCAGCCTTTGTCTTCTCCTTTGCCGGACTCTTGAGGGTCGGATACCTGGCCTGCAGCTTGCTGAGATCATCGGTTTCATTGTCTGCCTCAATTACCTGCTTGACGTAATCCTGGTTCTTCCTTGCAAGGATCCTGGCATAATAAATCCAGTCTTTCTTTATCAGGCGGTCAGCGCTCAGGTTGGCAAAGAGTTTGTCCATGTACTGCGCGGCAAGCTCAAAATTGCTTTCTTCATATGCCGAATAACCTGCAATACGGTTCATGTATGTCCTTGAGTCGTCAATTGCAAAGATCTCCTCGACATTCTTGATAACCTCATCGTATTCCTTTGCATAGAAGAGGGCGTTGACGTACCTGATCTTGGCCGGAATGTTGCCCTGTGTCAGCTCAAGGTATTTCTCGAAGTACTTCTTGGAGTCGTTATATCTGCCGGCCATCGAATAGAGCTGGCCCAGCTCCCTGTAGGCAGGGGCATAGTTCTGATCAAGGGCAATAGCCTGCTCAAAGTAGGGTATGGCTGCCATGAGATTGCGCCCCTTGACATAGATGTTTCCTATTTTCATATTGGCTGCAGGAGAGGTAAGGTCCCAGTCCTGTGCCAGGTTGTAATTCTTGATAGCCTTTGAACCGTCATTGACCAGGATATAGATATCGCCGGCGATAATATACATTTCGCTGTTTCTCGGGTCAATGGAGACGGCCTTCCTGATGAAGGGGAGCGCCTTGCTTGTATCGACCTCTTCAAAACGGATGTATGATTCGGCAATTTTTGCAAGGGCATAGGCATATGCCTTCGGATTCTGAATCTTTGTCACCTTCTTGTAGGCCGGCAGAAGACTGTTGGCTTTTATCCTGAGCTCCTCAGCCTTTGAATTGTCGCCGTTATAGAAGGCCACCTTGGCCAGTCCAACGTAGTTCAGAGGTTCGGCAGAGTTGGCTGCGACACCCTTGTTGAAGATATCGGCAGCTTCCTTGGTTGCTACAGTCAGCGAGTTGGATATAGTATCGGCAAAATAGTTCAACAGGGTATTCTCGCCATAATGAAAATATATGACACTGTTGGCAGGCTCATTTTTTACAAGCTGCTGGAAAAGTGCATCCGCTTTATCGTACTGCTCGTTCTTTGTGAATGTTCTGGCCTCATCAAGCGTCTGAGCTTTAATCCCGGTTCCTATTACCATAAGGAAAACCACTGCGGGCAGAAACGCGAGTTTGAAACTTCTCTTAATCATCGTTATCATGTTTAGTTACTCAATTTTTTACCTGAATTATTCTGATCGGCATCGTTGCGGGTACAAGACCCGATTTAAGTATTATCCTTTGTCCCTTCTCCCCTGCAACAAAGCTTACAAATCCCGAGCCAAGTCCTGAAAATGACTCTCGCGAATTCATTTTAACTTCTCTTACAAAGGGATACGTTTTATCATAAATTGACCCCTGCACCGGCAGATAGAAGGTTGATTCGTCAAGATAGGGCTGTGAAACGGCAGCCACCTTGATCTTGTTAAGGAGGCCGAAACTGTTCGGATCATCCTCGTCGCTGATCCAGTTTACGCTGACAATGCCAATTGCCCCGGGGCTCCCGGATACATAATCTATAACCTCAGGGTTGGTGTTGACGGCATAGAAGTTAGGCCCCAGGCTGTCCGGAAGGTCAAATTTTTCTTTGAAGTAACTTATATTTCCCGAACGGATGTTGTCAAATACCAGGATAACAGGTCCCAGCTTCGACTTCGGGTTTATCTGTTTCCAGTCAGTAATCTCACCTTTGAATATCTTCTCAACGGTCTTATATGTTAGCAGCGAATCGGAGTTTTTCCTGTTCAGAACAAGAGCCAGTGCGTCATACGCAACTACGGTTGTCCGTACCACCGTCTGAACATCAAGAAGGACCTTTCTCTGCTCTTCCGTCGGGGCCCATGAGGAAACAATGGTCTTAACGGAATCATTCAGAAAAAATGCCACCAGTTCATTCTCGGGCATGTAAACCGGAGTTATCTGTGCGTAGTTGTAAAGAGCGGTAAATGTATCAATCTCCGCATCGATAATGGGCTGGAATGATTCATCAGCGGCGATCCTTATGTTTCCGGAGGTAGGTGTCTCCATCAGGTTTGCGGTTCCTTTGGGTTTGCATGATGACAGCGCCGCAACAAACGCCACAATGAGCATTGCCGGCAAGATTGCTGATGTGTATCCTTTTCTGTTCATACTCTCCCCGCTATTCAACCCGGAATGAGGCACAATATTAATAATTATCTCTTAAACAAGCCTTCTGAGGGATGTAAATTTTCCCTTATATATTAACAGATCACAAACAAAGCACATGCCACTGTATTATAATGACCGTCAGATGATATGATTCACCGGCAGAATCAAAGGATTATTTTTCATCCTCGTCTTTGGTGAAGAAGCTCTCCCTGATCTTTTCGTAAGACATTAGGATTCTGTACAGGGCATAGATGAACAGGGGAACGGCAATCACAATCCTGAGGGCTTTGTCGATCTCAAAAAGGTCTGTTGTAAGTATGAATACCGCGAGTCCGAAATAGAAAAAAACCATGAATGTGCCAAATATGGCGAATACCTTGTCATACATTTTGCTGGTGCTGCTCATCACTTTTCGGTATGAATTGACAAATATATGATTTTTTCTTTTTTTTTGCCACTGATCAGGGGGCTGTATGGAAAGAAAAAGAGAGAGCCGCTTGGGTGCGGCTCTCTCCGGAAAAGGTCAGATTATTTTGTTGCGTTTTCCAGTCGCTTCATAATTGAGAATATGAAAGCCGCTGAGAGCAGGCAGCAGACGATGAACACCGCCCAGAGCTGCCACAACTCAACCTTATCCCAGAGCTTTGTTCCGACGAACAGCAGCTTATTCCCCACTGCAGTAGCAAGGAGCCACCCTGCCTGCATCATACCCTGGAAACGTGATGGAGCAACTTTGGAGACAAATGAGAGTCCCATCGGGCTCAGGAAAAGTTCCGCCACCGTCAGTATGAGGTAACTGCTTATCAGCCAGTAGGGACTGACCCTGAGAAGTTCAGCTACCGGCGAACCTTCGAGTGATGCCGGTGAGGGCAGTTTCATTGAAGAGAGAAGAACCACCATAAATCCTATGGAAGCGATAATCATCCCGATTCCGATCTTCTTCGGGGTTGACGGCTCAATGTTCTTCTTGTTCAGCCAGGCAAAGACACCCATGACAGGGAATGTAAGTGCAACGATGAAGAGCGGGTTGAATGACTGGAACACCTCAGGTTCAATCGAATTCATCGGGTTGGCTTTGCTGACACTGAGGTAGACAAAAACAAAGGCCGCCACGAAAAGGGCTCCTCCGATGAGCCTTGCAGGTAACTCCAGGTTTTTTCTTATAAGCAGAACCAGTCCTGCAATGGAACCGATCACCGCCAGCATTGAGGGCAGGGTGAAGAAGAGATATGTGAAGGGTTCTACCTGCTTGACAGTGTAATCTCTCGCAAAGAGTGTGAGAGTCAGTCCGTTCTGGTGGAAAGACATCCAGAAGAAGATCACCACAACGAACACGAGGATAAGTGATGAAACCCTAGCATATTCATCTTTCTTGGCGGTGGTAAGCATCCAGGTTGTGAATCCGGCAAACAGTCCGAAGGCCAGACCTGATGCAACACCTACTATAAACTGCAGCCCGAATGCAAAGATGGCCATTGCTATCGCAGCATATATGAGAGGCCTGAATTCAAACTCGATGGTATTGGCTGAGCCGTCTGCTGCCTTCGCAGGTTTTTCCTTGTTGGGAAGGAGCCTGTTGAAGAAGATGTAGACGAGCAGTGAGATGATCATGGCGCCGGCAGCAATACCGAAGGCATAGTTATAACCTCTCGAGAAGACTTCGATATAGTTGTTTGCGAATGCACCGAGGTCACTCACAGGGCCGGATAGGTTTACCTTGTCGGCAAGAGCCTGAAATTCCTGCAGTTTCTCGGGGCTCGTGATAAGGCCGTCATTGAACTGGTGACAGAGGGCTGGCACGCTTCCGTCATGTGCAAAACCGTTTGTCTTAAGCCACCAGTTCCTGATCCCGTTGGCTGCAAAGGGAGCGAAGAATGCACCGACGTTGATACCCATATAGAAGATCATGAAGGCGGTGTCCCTCATTTTTGAGTATTGCGGATTGTCATACATCTGCCCGACAACGGCCTGAAGGTTTCCCTTAAAGAGACCATTGCCAAATGCAATTGTAAAGAGGGCTATCACAGTGAAGATGAGAGGCATGCCTGGCACTGCCATAAGCACATACCCTCCGAACATGATGATAATGCCGAACAGTATCACCGTCTTGTATTTCCTGGTTGCATCAGCCAGTATGCCTCCGACGAGGGCAAGGGCATAGATGCTGAAGTAAAACCAGCTGTAAATGTCACCCGCCTTTTCAGCGGCCAGACCGTACTTTGCCTGCAGGAAGAGCACCAGGATCGCCATCATGGTGTAGAAGCCGAACCGTTCTCCCATGTTGGCGAAAAAGGCGACCAGTAGTCCTTTTGGATGATTCTTGAGCATAATTTTCTGTATTAATTTGGTTAATTTCATTCTGAAGGAGACAAATATATTAATCTTTTTAATTTGCAATCATTGCATTATATAATCAGGACAATAATTTTGCACTGTTATATTTTTACATTTGTAACGGTTGTATATAATATTAGTATATGAAGATTTTCACATCGGCAGAGATAAGGGAGATTGATGCCGCAACCATCCGGCTGGAACCCGTAACCCCGGCAGGATTGATGGAACGTGCCGGCACGATCTTTTTTCAGCGGTTGAAAGACACCCTTTCACCTGAGAAGAAGATAAATGTATTTTCAGGCCCGGGCAACAACGGGGGTGACGGACTGGTGATAGCCAGGCTTCTGTTTGAGGAAGGCCATCCGGTAAGGGTATTCATTGTTGAGACAGGCTCAGCGCACAGCAACGAATTCAGGCTGAATGCCGACCGTCTTGAGAGAGCCGGTATTTCTCCTGTGACGCTGGCAGATACGGAACAGTTTCCGGTTATCGCGCGTGATGAGGTTATCATTGATGCCATTTTCGGGACCGGTCTGAGCAAACCTCCGGCAGGTGTTGCTGCTGAAGTCATTCGCAGAATCAATAAGAGCGGTGCCTATATAATTTCGGTTGATGTTCCCTCAGGCCTCTTCTGCGAGGATAACAGCGGTGCTGACCGTGATGTGATGGTAAGGGCATCGCAGACAATCACCTTTCAGTTCCCGAAGCTGGCCTTCATGTTTGCCGGCAATGAGGAGCAGGCGGGTAAGTGGGAGGTGATAGACATCGGACTTCATCCAGGGACAATCTCGGAAAAACCTTCGGCTTATCATTATATTTTAAGGGAAGGGGTCAGGCCCCTTCTTCAGAAGAGAAGAAAGTTTGATCACAAGGGCACTTTTGGTCATGCCCTGATCATTGCAGGCAGGTACGGCAAGGCTGGCGCAGCCACCCTCTCTGCCGGGGCAGCGCTGCGTACCGGCGCCGGCCTGGTGACGGTGCATACCCCGGCCTCAGCCGTGCTTGCTATTCAGGCCGCTCTGCCAGAGGCAATGGTGTCACCCGATCAGGGATCAGGCAATGTAACTGAACTGCCTGACCTTGCCCCGTATGACGCAGCCGGCGCAGGCCCGGGGCTGGGCACTGACCCCGACACTGCCAACGTTCTCAGAAGACTGCTCGAGACCACATCAATACCCCTTGTCCTTGACGCCGATGCGATTAATATAATGGCTCAGGACAAAGAATTGCTTGAGATCATGCCTCCAAACACCATTCTCACACCTCATCCTGGAGAATTCAGGAGGCTTACCGGAAGCGACAGCATCGATTACCGGCTCATGGAAGAGCAGATTGCCTTCGCGGCGAAATATAAATGCATTTTGGTGCTCAAGGGTGCCCATACCTCCGTGGCAATGCCGGAAGGAACCGTGTACTTCAACAGCACGGGAAACCCCGGTATGGCAACAGGAGGAAGCGGCGATGTGCTGACGGGAATGATAGCCTCACTCCTGGCACAGGGTTATGAGCCTGCCGATGCGGCAGTAGCCGGAGTATATCTTCACGGACTGGCAGGCGACGTGGCTCTGAGAATACACTCGGAGGAATCTGTAATTGCAGGTGATATCCTTATGAATATAGGCAGGGCATTCCGTGAAACCCATTTCAACAGTTTTAGCATGTATCTGTAATTATATGAGATGAAAATACTGACCTATGTATTTATACCGGCTTTAATGGCTGTAGCTGCGGGATGCTCAAACCTCCCCGTTAAGACAGCTGATGACATTGTAGTGTTACCTCTCGGCGGGGAGGTGAAGGTGACCGAAGGGAGTATAGTATATGCCCTTCCCCTGACAGTGCTGCAGTTTGACGTTATCGCCGAAAAAATGATCGAGGTGCCTGGCCCCTATGCCAGCTTTGCAAGGGAGATGACAGGACTTGACCAGGTCATTACTTCCGGAAACGAGACCTGGAATCTTGCTGAGGTGAGAGTCAGGGCTATTGAGGAGCTTGACCCTGAACAGTTCTATGTCATCCAGGGCACATCACTGATGCAGACCAACCTGCTGGCTCTCAAAGAGAGCGGGCTCGTACTTGACATCAACCCTGAAAAATATGCTGCATCATCCTTCTCTCAGCCTCAGGGCGGGACTGACTCCGGTGATCCGCTCTACCCTGACAGGGGTGTATATGCATATATCTCCACAAAAACCGACACCGCCTACAGGGTGGTCAAGTCCGATACTGCCTTCATCCGCGTTCCATACCTGGTTCAGAAAAAAAAGGGAATGACGCTTGAAGAAGAGGCAAGAGAGGCTTCTGACAGACTTCTTGAACTGCGTGAAGGACGTCATATGATTCTTACAGGTGAGACAAATATTTTTCCACAGGATGGTGCCGCCATCGACGAGATAAACAGGCTCGAAAGAGAATATACGGCCCTCTTTGCAGGCAAAAGATGGACCCGGAGAAAGCTTTACCGCATCTGGCTCACTCCTGGACTGTCAATGGCTGGAGTGAAGACAACAGTATTCAGGTTCTCGGAAAAGGATGGAGTGCTGTCTGCCGATGACGCCGATGGTCGTCCTGTGGATGTTGAGATGACCGCTTCAGGAAAAACCAGGGAGCTGAAACTGGTAGTGAGGCCGCCATCATCACAGAAGGATATGGATGCCCGCGACAGGCTCTATTACCGGGTGCCTGATGTGGTTGAAGCAAAGGTTGTTTCAGGAGATGATATCCTCTGCACTGCACGCATGCTTATATACCAGTTCGGAAACACCGTCGCATTGCCGTCAAACTTTATAATAGGCAAGTAAATTCATTTTGCAGTATGCAGTCTTCAGTCTTCAGTGAATCAGCTATTTAATGACTGCTGACTGCTGAATGTGAACTGCCAACTGATCTAATTTCCTTGTTCCAATATCTCGAAAAAAGCCTTTTCCCGCTTTGAGATGTGGAAGTTTTCGGCAATTCGCTGCCGTGCTTTCAGACCGAGTTCGAGGCGCCTGTGTTTGTCGGTGCTGAGTATCTCCTCAAATCTTCTCCTGAGATAATCTTTGTCAGAACTGGTGGCAAGATAGCCTGTATTACCTATTATTTCAGGTAAAGCACCCACGGAGGAGCCAACCGGGATACAATGGCACAGCATCGCCTCACATACGGAATTGGGAAACCCTTCGGATACTGACAACTGAAGCACGAACTGACTTTCGGCAAGAAATGTTCTGAACGACTCCTGAGGGAGATAGGGGTGAAGTGTCACATTGGCCGGAACTGTGCCCAGATGATTGATGACGTCACCGGATATCCCGATAATGGTGAATCTGCAGAGGGGATACTGCTCCGCAAGGTAAAGCACCAGGTCTATCCCTTTAATTTTCACCCTCATCAGGTTGCTGACTGCGGCCACAACAATGAACGTGTCGGCCACCTTTTCCGCAGGATCGCATTTAAAGAAATACGGATCAAAGCCGTTGTGTATCACCCTGTGAGGGGTCTTGATACCGGGGAAGAAATATTTATAGCCCTGCTTCGGGAAATCACTGTTTTCATGAAAGCTGTAGTCGACGGAGACCAGTGACCCGTCAACCGGCAGCAACTCAGTGCAAAGCTGAAATGACCATCTTATAAATGATCTCATAACCGGTTTCCTCAGGCTCCCATACCCGAGCGAAGGGAAAGAGACACAATCCGTTCCTCCCGGGATTATATAGACAGGAGTGCCGGTTAATTTCCCCAGCAATGCCGGCAGGAAGGACCAGTAACCGCCGAACATTACAAAGACGGCTCTGGCTTTTCGCAAATGTTTGCTGAGGAATACCAGCTGTTTCACAAAATTCAGAGGTGTCTCCCGCTTGATCTTCCAGTCGTGCCCCGGGGTCAGTACATCGTATCTTCGTGAGAGGAAACTGATATCCTTCTGAATGAATGTGGACTGTTCCGGGTAGATATAAAGGATCGTTTCCTTCATAATAATAAGACTACAATCTGGCAATAAGAAACCTTAACCGAGAGATCAGCTTCCTTAGGATAATATTCGACTTCGGGAGAGGGGACAGGGTCACGTCGTTTTTCCTTCGGAAGCAGATCACGGCATAGTCATGCTCCCTGTCGAAGAGGGAATAGGAGTTATAAGAGTCCAGCGTCAGGCCGTTTGCATAGGCATCTGCAAGCAGCGTATCAGCTTCCACTGACTGGTCTATTATCTGCATTTTATCGGGTGTTGTGGCCCTGATGTAATCGAGTGCGCGGGGGTGGGGTATATGGATCAGAATCACCGACCGGTCATGCATGTGATCTGCAAGGGTGCGGAAGAGCCGCCTGTGCTGATCTTCCGGAATATGCTCCAGTACATCAGGAAGCACAATGAAGTCAAAAACCTCGGTATGATCGAAGTCGGTCATGTCAGAAACCATAAAACGCACGTTGGAGGTGAGGGAGAGCCTTTTTCTTGCAATTTCAACTGATTCCGGGCTTATATCAACGGCCAGTATTTCACCCTTTCTGAGATAGCTGGAAAGCAATCCTGTAAGGGTTCCGATACCGCATCCGATCTCGAGTATCGTGCTGTTTCGCGAGAGCCCTGCCGATACCAGGAACTCCATGATCTTATAGTGTCTCAGGTTGACACTTGTAATAACCTGTCTGCCTGCAAAGCCGTCATACCAATTGCCTATCTGTTCCCGTGTCTCCATCTGGTGCTGTAATATTTAAGGAAGGATCCTTGCTAATTGCGATAGCATCAAATGTAGAGAAATTTTCATTGGAAACGGACAAAAACCAGTCCGCAGTCCACAGTTGGAGAGAAATTAAGAATTAAGAATTAAATAATCAGCCTATTGCCTTTTGTGACTGCAGACTGACCCTCTGACTTTCGACTTTACAGACTTACTGCGCCTTCCCCTGGAAAGTCTTCGTGAAATCTTCGAAGCTCTGCTTCTGCCAGCTGGTGCCTGCAAAATAGACAAGTATCGGTTCTATCTGTGCCGGTGTTTTATAGCCGGAGAGCGGGGTGATGAGTTCACTGTTGGCGGTGAGGAATACTACCGTCGGATAGCTGGGCTTGCCCTGAAGAAGAGCGTATGCCAGCTGATGAGTTTTGCCAAGGCTGCCGTCATTAATGAATTGCCTTCCCTGGAAGGTGACGGGCTCTTTGCCTTCGGCATCGAACTTGACAGCATAGTATTTGGTGTTTAAAATCTCAGCAATGACGGGGTGTGAGAAGGTATCCTTGTCGAGCTTCTTGCACCACCCGCACCAGTCGGTATAGGTATCAACGAATATAGGTCTTGGATTGGATTTTGTGAGCGACACGGCCTCTTCTATCGAATGCCATTTCACGGTTGCAGTCTGGGCAGAAAGAAGTAGTGCGGGTAAGGCCAGCAAAAGTATAATGATAAGCTTCTTCATGATCTGTAAGTAGTTTTAATAGATTCGACGGTTCAATTTCAATTGCACAAAATTAGCAATTCATTCTTATAACCAAAATTATGCCACAAAGTTCATCGGTCATGTTTTTTGCCACAATTATTGGAATGTTTTTTTTATACATTTACAGACCTTATTAACTTAAATTCAGCAAATGGAACAGATACGAAAGTCCCTGCGGGAATCAGCCTTTGCGAGATGGCTTGCACTCGGGCTCATTTCCCTGACAATGTTTTTTGGATACTTTTTCATAGATGTAGCGGCGCCGCTGCAAGCGCTTCTTGAGACCGACTATAAATGGTCACCGGAGGTATTCGGCATGCTGGGCGGATCTGAGTTTTTCCTTAACGTGTTTGCCTTCTTCCTGATTCTTTCCGGTATAATTCTTGACAAGATGGGTATCAGGTTTACCCTGATCACTGCTGCACTTACGATGGTTGCCGGTGCCGGAATCAAGTTTTTTGCCTTTACGCCCGGTTTTGCCGATGGCGTACTGGCAAACTGGCTCGGATCATTCTTTCCTGGTGTGCCTGCCACAGCAAAACTTGCTTTTATGGGATTTGCGATATTCGGTGTCGGGATTGAGATGGCCGGTATAACAGTCTCAAAGACTATTGTAAAATGGTTCAGGGGCAGGGAACTGGCGCTTGCCATGGGTCTTGAAATGGCAATTGCACGCCTTGGGGTATTTGCCGTATTCCGTCTCTCGCCCATTTTTGCTGAGAATAGCGGGGTGTCTCACTCTGTCTTTATGGGACTCGTTTTCCTCTGCATCGGGTTCATCACATTCTTAATATACACGTTCATGGACAGGAAGCTGGAGAAGCAGGACGGTGAGACAGCTACCGGAGAGCCTGAAGAGGAGTTCAAAGTATCTGATCTCAAAAAGATTTTCACCAATCCCGGTTTCCTTACCATAGCAGCGCTTTGTGTTCTCTTCTATTCCGCAATCTTCCCGTTTCAGAAATTTGCGACTGACATGCTGGCCTCAAAGCTGGGCCTGGAGATCAAGGAAGCTGCAGCACTCTTCTCCTTCTTCCCGATAGGAGCAATGATACTTACACCCTTTATTGGCCTCTTCCTTGACAAGAAGGGAATGGGAGCCAAGATGATGCTTTACGGAGCCATCCTGCTTACCATTTCACACCTGATCTTCGCCCTGGTTCCCAACAGTGCATTCACAAAGCCAATAGCCATCGGGACAATAGTCATTCTCGGCACTGCCTTTTCACTGGTGCCGGCTTCCATGTGGCCTTCGGTTCCCAAGATTGTCGAGGACAGGTATCTGGGTTCAGCGTATGGCAGCATTTTCTATATACAGAATATAGGCTTGCTTCTGGTACCGATACTTATCGGCTGGGTGACATCAGTCTCAAACCCCGGTGTGGCTGATAAGATTGCTGCAGGAGCAGAAGGGATACGTTATGATTACACAGTCCCCGAACTGGTCTTTGCAGCCTTCGGTGTGGCAGCCATTATTATGGCAATGTTCCTCAGGCGTATTGACAGAAAAAGAGGTTATGGTCTCGATATACCGAATATTAAAAAGTAGAATCAAATAAAATAACCTATTATGAGTGACATTAAAAATCTTGAACCGAAGCTTCTGTGGAAGTATTTCTATGAAATAACACAGATACCGCGTCCCTCCAAGAAGGAGCACAGGATGACGGAATACATGAAGAAGTTTGGAAAGGACCATGGTCTTGAGACTATTGTTGACAAAATCGGCAATGTGGTAATCCGCAAGCCCGCCACAAAAGGCATGGAGAAATGCAAGGGCATCATCCTTCAGGGTCATCTTGACATGGTGCCGCAGAAGAACTCCGACAAGAAGTTCGATTTTGAGAAGGATGCCATTGAAACCCGCATTGACCAGGGTTGGGTGAAGGCCAACGGAACTACACTCGGTGCTGACAACGGTATTGGTGTGGCAGCTGCCATGGCCGCACTGACAGATCCGAAGGTGGTCCACGGTCCGCTGGAGGCTCTCTTCACCATCGACGAGGAGACCGGAATGACGGGGGCCAAGAACCTCAAAAAGGGGCTGCTCAAGGGAGAGATTCTGATTAACATGGACTCTGAAGATGAAGGTGAACTCTATGTCGGTTGCGCAGGGGGCGTTGATGTAAGCGCTACCCGCAGCTACAAACAGGAGAAGACTCCTGCAGGGATGACCGCATATAAGCTGACCGTAAAGGGACTGCGCGGCGGACATTCGGGCCTCGACATTCATCTTGGCAAGGCTAACTCCAATAAGCTGATGTTCAGATTTTTCCAACAGGCAGAACATGACTTTGGCATGCGGATAGCCGACTACACCGGAGGAGATCTGCGCAATGCCATACCGCGTGAGGCATTTGCAACAATAGTGGTTCCGTCAATTAAGAAGGGCCAGTTTGAGAAATTCGTAAAGGGGTACGAGAAAATGTACAGAGCTGAATTCCTGGAGGTCGATCCGGATATCAAAATGTTCGTAAAAGTCTGTGAAGCTCCCTCAAAGGTGATGAATGAAGCTGACCAATACAGGATAATAAGGGCGGTATTTGTATGTCCATGCGGTGTTCAGAGGATGAGCGCAAGCATGCCAGGAGTAGTTGAGACATCAAACAACCTCTCTGTAGTGAAAATTCAGGATGGCAAGTTCCACGCGCACAACCTCACCCGCAGCTCTGTTGAGACGGCCAAGGAGGCAACGGCATGGAAGATTGCCGCAGGGTTTCAGCTCGCCGGTTGCGATGTCTCTCTCACAGGTGATTATCCGGGATGGAAACCGAATATTGAGAGCGACATCCTTAAGACGATGCAGGAGACCTATAAGAAACTTTACGGGAAAATCCCTGAAATCAAGGCTATTCATGCGGGTCTGGAGTGCGGCATCATAATGGGACCGTATCCAAAGCTGGACGCGATCAGCTTCGGACCTACGATCCGCTACCCGCACAGTCCGGATGAGAAAGTGGAGATCGAATCAGTTGGAAAATTCTGGAATTACCTGACTGCGACCCTTAAGAACGCTCCGAATTAAGAAGTTTACAAGGAGTTCACTCTGATCCGGTGATTTCCCCGGGAGAGCTTTTTGAACTGGCGGCGGAACTGTCCCGGTAATACGTTCAGTACACTTAAAAAGAAGCGGGGACATGCCGAAAGGCATGCCCCCGCTCTGTTTTTCCTTCAGTAGCTTATTTGACGGCTATCTCCACAAGGATATCATCTTTCATCACATTCTGTCCCGCCCTGACATCAACCCGGATGACTGTGCCGCCGGCAATCGACTGAATTTCGTTCTGCATCTTCATTGCCTCAAGGATCACCAGCGCTTCCCCTTTTATCACCTCGGCATGCTCACGCACAAGCACGTCGATTATCCTGCCGGGCATCGGGGCTTTAACGACAAGTGTTGTACTCTTGCCTTTACCCTTTCCAAGAATCTTTTTACGCTGCAATGATATGGGAGTCTCTACGGTGAAGGTATGGCCTATATCATTGAACAGTATCTCATACCTGTTCTGTTTGGTGCGGACTATTTCAACGGGGTATCGTCGGTTCTTCCAGAGGACATGTATGCCGTACTTCTCATCTTCACGCAGTTCTACATTGTAATCCCTGCCATTGACCCTGATAACATTTTTCAGCGGAAGGGGAAACTGGAATTTTCTTCCTTCGGTCGAGATGGCAAAAAGCTTTTTAATTGTGGGTTTGTCTGGCTTCATGGCGGATCATTAAAATTGTGTCAGTCTCTTTCTCAGCAGCCATGGCGTAAGCTCCTTGCCCTGATCAAAGCTGATATTCGTCCTGTTTCCGGTAAGGTTCTCCTCAACGAAGAGCTTGGTTGCCAGCCAGGCTGCTATGTTATCCTCATACTCACTGCTGTGGTGGTATTGATCAAGGTTTTTTTCAATGAAAGCTGTTGTGAATGTGCCTTCCTGGAAAATGTGGTTGCGCATGAGCATCCGGAAGAAAGGCAGGGTTGTCTTTGTACCTTTGATCCAGATCTTGTCAAGCGCCAGTTTGGTGTTGGTTATGGCATGCTTCCTGTCTGTACCGGTTACTATCAGTTTGGCCACCATCGAATCAAATGAGGCCACGATTGACGAGCCTGCCCTGACTCCGGTATCAACTCTTATTCCCGGACCCTCCGGGAAACTGATCTTTTCTATCCTTCCGGGTGACGGTGCAAAACCCGACTGAACGTCCTCGGCATTGATGCGGCACTCAATGGCCCATCCTTTCAGACTGACATCCTCCTGTCTCATGCTCAGCTCCTCACCGTTGGCGATGCGTATCTGCTGCTCAATGAGGTCTATCCCGGTGATAATCTCCGTAACAGGATGTTCCACCTGAATGCGTGTGTTCATCTCCATGAAGTAGAAGTTTCGGTCAGAGTCGAGAAGAAACTCCACCGTGCCGGCCGAATAATATCCCACTGCCCGGGCTATCCTGACGGCGGTATCACCCATGGTTTTCCTCAGCTCCTCATCAAGGGCGGGAGAGGGGGCCTCTTCGAGGAGCTTCTGGTGCTTGCGCTGTATTGAACATTCCCTTTCCCCCAGGTGTATGATATTGCCGTGCATGTCACCCAGGATCTGAAACTCGATATGCTTGGGATTTTCAATGTATTTCTCAATGAAAACGCTGGGGTCGTTGAATGCTTTCTCCGCTTCGCGGCTGGCGAGGGTGAACATTTTCTCCATCTCTGACTCCTGCCTGACGACGCGCATTCCCCTTCCGCCGCCGCCGGAGGCAGCCTTGATGATAACAGGGTATCCTATCCGGGCAGCATGCCTGACAGCCTCGTCCTCATCGGCCACACTGCCAGGTGTACCCATGGCCATGGGTATCTTGTGCTTCATCGCTATCTGACGCGCAACAGGTTTATTGCCCATCTTATAAATGGCGTCAGGTGACGGGCCTATGAAAATGATCTTATTGTCCTTGCACTTATCTGCAAAATACGCATTTTCGGCAAGAAAACCGTACCCGGGATGGAGTGCGTCGCACTTTGTCTCAAGGGCAACGGCAATGAGCTTTTCGATGTCGAGGAAGACCGGAATTTCCGCGGTCTCATCTCCGTCATCATGAATGATATCTGCTGATGAGAGGTACATCGCGTCAGGCTCGGTGGATGTTCGGACGGCAACGCACTTAATGCCCATAGCATGAGCCGTCTTCATTATCCTCACCGCTATCTCCCCGCGGTTGGCAATCAGTATTCGCTTAATCTTCTTCATTCAGGTCTTCCTTTTCATTCTAAAAGTCCTCAGTCTTCAGTCCTCAGTCCTCAGACAGCATGGATTTAAAGACTGCCGACTGCCGACTGTGGACTGCCGACTGGCTAAAGTGGCATATTCCCGTGCTTCCTTGACGGCACCTTGACACTCTTGTTACTGAGAGCCGAGAAGGCGGAGAGCAGTTTGCCGCGCGTCATCGCCGGATCAATGACTTCGTCAATATATCCCTTCTCATCAGCGATGAAGGGGTTTGCCACTTTCTCACGGTACTTCTTCACTAGTTCCTTCTTAAGGGCTGCAGGATCCTTTGCTTCGGCAAGCTCCCTCCGGTAGAGTATGGCCACGGCGCCGTCAGGTCCCATGACGGCTATCTCCGCCGAGGGCCATGCGTAGTTGAAATCGCCTCCCATTCCCTTGCTGTTCATCACGATGTATGCGCCGCCGTAGGCTTTGCGAAGGATGACGGTTATGCGCGGCACCGTTGCTTCTGCATAGGCAAAGAGCAGCTTTGCTCCATGCCTGATGATGCCGGAATGCTCCTGGTCTTTTCCCGGAAGGAACCCCGGTACGTCCTCAAGTGTAAGTATGGGTATGTTAAAGGCATCGCAGAAGCGGATGAAACGGGCTCCCTTGGTTGAGGAGTCGATGTCAAGCACCCCTGCCAGCACCTTTGGCTGGTTGGCGACAATGCCTACCGTACGACCCTCCATTCGGCCGAAGCCCGTGATGATGTTGGGTGCGAACAGTTCAGAGGTCTCGAAGAAGCTGTTACGGTCAACGATCAGGTTGATTATGTCACGCACGTCATATGCCTTGTTGGGGTCATCGGGAACAATATCGCGCAGCTTCGGGTTGAAGTCGGGAGTATCATTTGGGAAGCTGACAACCGGCGGATTTTCAAGGTTGTTTGATGGCAGGTAGGAGAGGAATTTCTTCAAAGCAATGATTGTGTTCTCCTCGTCATCATAGATCATGTTCGCCACACCGCTTTTGCGGGCATGGACCTCGGCACCTCCGAGATCCTCGCTGCTGATCTCCTCATTCAGAACCTCACGCACCACGTTGGGTCCGGTGACGAACATGTAGCTGGTATGACTCGTCATGAATACCCAGTCAGTCAGTGCGGGTGCGTAAACCGCACCACCGGCTGCAGGGCCCATGATAACTGAAATCTGCGGTATAATGCCGGATGACTGTATGATGTTATTGAAGATGACCGCATAACCGTTCAGGCTGGCAATGCCCTCCTGTATCCTTGCCCCCCCGGAATCATTGATGCCTATGAAGGGAGCACCCATTTTGAGAGCCATCTCCTGAACCTTGGCGATCTTCCGTGCATGCACTATGCCAAGCGAACCGCCCATGATGGTGAAGTCCTGTGCAAAGGCAAACACCAGCCTGCCGTCGATCTTGCCATGTCCCGTAACCACTCCGTCACCATAGGCATGTTCGACCTTACCGAAATCCACACCCTGGTCAGAAGGGGTTACGAATGCGTCTATTTCTTCAAAGGTTCCGTCATCAAAAAGCAGTGCTATCCTCTCGTGTGCCGTAAGCTTGCCCTTGGAGTGCTGCTTCTTAAGCCTGTCGGCACTGTACTGTTTTTTAAAGGCTTCCTCTCTTTCCAGAAATGACCTGAAGTACTTTCCGTTAATGTCCATACCGGTGCAGTTCGTTTTTAATAAGACCCATGCCGTCTGAACGGCATGACAAAAGTCATTAATTTGCAGGTATTATACAAACCTTTTTTCGAACGACAACAAGTAAAGGATCCTTTATGTTTAAAGGACAGCAGTTTATCCGTGGAACAAATTCTACCTGACGTACGGTCTTATCGCTTCCGTCCATACCCTGTAGCCTTCATAGGAGAGGTGAAGGCCATCAATACTGTATTTCCTGGGCAGATGGTTACTGGCGTCGGCCATAATGCTGAAAAAATCTATGTATGTATATCCGAACCCGGCTGCAAGCTCCTTTAGTTTTCCGTTCAGTTCCATGATCAGTTCTGTCTTGTTTGTGTGGTTGAGGGCCATGCCTGTTGCAGGATTGACCGGCAGAACACTTTCGACATACACTTTGGTTTTGGGACTCTCCGTTTTTATCCTTTCCAGGATAGTCCTGTAGTTGGCGGTGATTTCATCGACTGTCATATTGCGTGACAGGTCGTTGACACCGATCATTATGAAGACTTTAGCTGGCTTCAGTTTGGTTATGGCATCAAGCCGGAGCAGGATTCCCTCGGTCACATCCGCACTGATACCCCTGTTGCGGATTCTTTTATTACCCAGCAGCTCGTACCATTCGGCTCCGTCGGTGATGCTGTTGCCCAGGAACACTATCTCGTTTTTTGTATCGGGCAGGTGATCGTACATGTCCTTGCTGTGCCACCAGTAGGCTGAGTACTTTGAGCTGTCCACAGCAGTTGCCGGCTTCTGCGGGTAAGCGGCGTATACAGCAAAAGCCAAAACCGTGATCAAAACTAAAGACCTTTTCATTTTGCGATGTTTTTAATTATCTGAACCATTTTCCCGTACTTTGCCTCCATATCTTTCAGGAGGGTTATCTGAACCTTGTTCCTCTGGAGGTTATGCAGGGGGTACTTAATTTTATAGTAGTTGTCACCGTCAATATAGTCAGTGAGGAACCTTGTAGCCATAATATATGTCAGCAGCTTAGGGGCGAATGGCAGGTATTCTACCTCGGTGCTGGTGAGAGTCTCTCTGGCTGCCTTCAGGTAGCCTTCGGCATACGCCTTGTAGATTTCAATATCCATGGAGACCGACGAGATATCTTCGCTGTCCTCGTTTGCCCTGTTGGTGGCTGTGCGTATGGCGTCACCGAAATCATAGTGAATATAGCCCGGCATGACGGTGTCAAGGTCAATGATAAGCAAAGCCCTGTCATCAGCATCAAAAAGGATATTATTGAACTTTGTGTCATTGTGCGTTATTCTCAGCGGAATCGTGCCCTCTTCTCCCAGCCTGATTATCGTCTTCATCTCCTCCTCGCGCCTTATAATTTCCTCGATTTCGTTCCTTGCCGAAGAGACTCTCCCTGCCGGATCCTTCTCAATCACCCGGTGAAATGTTTCCAGTCTGCGGACGATATTGTGGAAGTCAGGTATTGTTTCATGGAGGGGCTCACCGGGCATGTCGGCAAGCATTGCCTGGAACTGCCCTATAATCCTTCCACCCTCAAATGCCCTGCTGTAAGAATCGACCCTTTCGTAGGAGCGGTGATCCGAAATGAAAATGAACATCCGCCAGTAACTGCCATCGTCATCGGTAAAAAAGGATTTGCCTGTCTCTCTTGACGGCATCAGAGTAAGACATTCCCGTTTCACATTCCTTTCCGGTTGTGCTGAAATCTTTTTCCTGAGATGGGCGGTGACCCTCTCCATGTTCTCCTGAAGCCCGGGTATGTCTTTAAATACATTGCCGTTTAGCCTCTGGAGAATATAGTCGTCACAATCTTTCTCTTCAGTGGTGATGCGGTAGGTGTCATGGATGTGGCCCGGACCGAATGAATATCCGGAAAGGAATGAGGCTTCAGCGGCAAAGCATCCGAAGATCCTCTTGAGATCGGGGGTCATCACCGGGTTTTTACCTTCCCTTAAGCCTGTAACCATGAAGCGAATAATAGAGCAGGATCAGGTAGCAGGGGAGGCAGACCCAGTAAGCGGCCTGTGTGCTGAAAACATCTGCCATCTTTCCGTAAACCAATGGAATAAGGGCACCACCTACGACAGCCATCACCAGCAGTGCCGATGCTGTCTTGGTGAACCTGCCGACGCCGTTCAATGCCAGCGGCCACATTGAAGGCCAGACAAGGGCATTTGCCAGTCCCATCATGGCCACGAAGAGAACGGTGACAGGTATTGTGAGGGTGACAGACTCGAAGGTGACCAGGTCCCTGAACGGCATGGTAATCTGAGCTGATTCAGGAGAGAGAACCGCGCCGAAGGTGAAGACGATTCCCAGCAGGGCAGATATCCGGAGCGCATTGACCTGCGACAGGGCTTTGGGAATAAGGATTATGCCGCAGATGTATCCCACGATCATGCCCAGCATGGTCAGGGAGGTGTAGTATTTGGCCGAGGACATGTCAATGCTTAGCGACTGTCCGTATCTTATTATTGTATCACCTGCTATCACCTCCACACCTACATAGAAAAAGAGCGCTACTGCGCCAACTATCATGTGGGGGAAATGCCATATGCTTGTCTTGTTCACATTGGTTTCACCCACGGAAGGGTCCTCGGCACCAGTGTCAACGTCAGGAAGATGTGCAAGGCGTAGAAGAAGCCCGAGAGCTACAAGGATTACCGCCATGATAATATATGGGTTGATCACGCGTGTTGCGAGCTGGTCGAGTATGGCACCTCGTGCCGCGGCGTCAGCGGCTGCAGCAAGTTGCGCATCAAGGAGATGTGAGTCCTTGAGGATATGTGCACCAAGGATAATGGGGGCGATAGCTCCGGCAAATTTATTGGCGATGCCCATCATGCTTATCCGCTTGGCAGCGCTTTCGCGCGGCCCGATGATGGTCACATACGGATTGGATGCGGTCTGAAGGAGCGCCATTCCGGTTCCCTGAACAAACAGCCCGAACAGGAAGACCGGGTAGCTGCGCCAAAGAGCGGCAGGGATGAAAATAAGGGCTCCTGCTGCCATTACCCATAGGCCTATCGACATGCCGTTCTTGAATCCGGTCTTCTTCAATACAGCCGAGGATGGGAGTGACATTACAAAGTACGAAATGTAAAATGCCGTCGTAACGAAGTAGGCCTGGAAGTCAGTCAGCTCGCACGCAGTACGGAGGAATGGGATAAGTATTCCGTTTAGCCAGGTTACAAACCCGAAAATGAAAAAGAAGATGGCTATTACCGTCATTCCGACTATATAGTTCTTTCGGCTGATCGGGGCCGTTGCTGAAGCTGTTGTCATCGTTTTTTCCGTTATGGTTATGATTGCGTGTAAATGGGCCGTACCTCGTATTACAGGGCGGTCAGGCTCCAAAACTACTCTTTTTGGAAATAAACTGCAATAACCGGAATCATTGTTTTCATGTGTCTGCCGATTCAGCGTATCTCAGCTTTCGCTTCGCTGTTCTGATATTAAATGTTAATTTTGCACCATAAAACAGAATAATGGAAAACAGGGAGATTATTGAAAGGATTAGGAGCAAGCGGGCATTCATCAGTGATATGGATGGCGTCATATACCACGGAAACAAGCTTCTTCCGGGGGTCCCGGAGTTTGTGCAATGGCTTAAGAGGGAGGGCAAGAAGTTTCTGTTTCTGACCAACTCAAGTGAGAGGACTCCGAAGGAGCTTCAGGAGAAGATGTCGCGCCTGGGCATTGATATTGAAGAGAACGTATTCTACACCAGTGCCCTGGCTACGGCACAGTTCCTTGCTTCCCAGAAGCCCGGTGGTACGGCATATATCATAGGTGAAGCCGGGCTGATCAATGCAATGTACAATGCCGGTTACACTATGAATAATTTTAACCCCGACTATGTGGTGGTAGGTGACACACGCGGCTACAGCTTTGAAAAGCTTGAGCAGGCTGTCAACCTGGTCATCAGGGGGGCCAAGCTCATAGGTACCAATCCCGACCTGACAGGACCGGTTGAAAATGGCATCATTCCGGCCACTAAGGCGCTAATAGCACCCATTGAACTGGCCACCGGCCGACAGGCTTACTTTGTCGGGAAACCCAATCCGCTGATGATGAGGATAGCGCTGAAGAAGATAGGATGTTCAAATGAAGAGACCATTATTATCGGTGACAGGATGGATACTGACATCATTGCCGGCATAGAGTCGGAAATTGACACGCTGCTGGTGCTGACAGGGATATCGACTCTCAGGGCGGTTGACAAGTTTCCATACGGGCCTTCATACATACTTGAAGGTGTGGCGGACCTGATTCAATAGATTGTGTCTCCCGGGTCTCCTGAGTTGGCCCTTGATTTATGCCGGGATAACGACAGTGATTCCTTCTCAGTAGGTCCTGGTCATTGTCGACGGAATGGCAATGATGAAATCTGCCAGTCCGGTGTTGTCAGTCTGAAGAGTCTCAATATCATCCTGAAGAACGGTGGTTATGGTTGCAACCGTGATGCCGGGCCTGTAAAGTTTCAGGTAGTGGATTATCCCCAGGTAGTTTTCCGAATGATAGGCGCCGTTATAATGTATGAATTGCCGGCCCTGTTCAAGGTTCATGATGATGAAGTGCGCCATTGTGGCATCCTTTATCGCCTGCGCCCTGGGGAGATTCTCGTTAGGCTTGCCGCCCATTGCCGGCATACCGTGCATTGACATCATATCCTTGTAGCATTTGAGTTCCGGATCATACGAGATGGGCAGCGGGGCTATCAGCTCCTTTGCCCCGGCAGTAAGGCTGTCAAGCACCTCCAGTCCACGGCTCGATACCATGGCAGCATATCTTCTGGGAATGTTTGTTGCTATGAAAGGCAGACCGTTCTTCCTGGCAAACTCAACCAGTGGTTTGTAGTCAGTCCTGTAGTTCTTCCAGAGTTTGACTTCAGCTTCGAACTTGTCAGCTTCGTACCTATTTGACAGGTATTCATTGAGGACAAGCTGATCATCGGTTTCAAACATCTCAGCACCAAGGACCAACCTCTCGCCGGCTGTTTTATGAAGGTCAGCAGTTACTTCGTATTCAAGCCAGTGGGCAATGGGATTGTCATGCAGCTCGCCGAAGAAGACAACATCGGCTGAGCCGACTGCTTCTATCATCTTCTGGTATTTCACATTTTTGCCGTCAGCGTCATAAAGCCTGTATGCGGGTTTATCTGACCTGAAGGAGATGAGGCTGACTGATACTACCAGCAATAGCATTGCGGCTGTTTTCATATTCCGGAGTTTAGTGTTGTACTTAACAGGTACAAATTAAATCAATAATTGTTGCACTCCGGATGATATCAGTCTATTTATTTCTGTTTGCATTCAGCGCTGCCTTGACGGTATAGTCTTTGGTATAAAAGGAAGCTAATCGTCCCTGTTTATCCTTAATGGCCGGATCAGCCCCGTTTTCAAGCAGCAGGTTTACCACCCTGCAGTGACTTCTTGAAGCAGCTGCAAACAGGGCAGTGGTGCCGGTGTTGGTTTTCAGGTTGACCTGTGCGCCATGCTCAAGCAGCAGCCTGACGGTCTCTTCGTTGCCTTTCAGCGAAGCGAGGATCAGGGCCGAATTACCGTTTCCCGTCTGCAGATCTGGTCTGGCTCCGTACTCCAGCAGGAGTCTGACTATTCCTTCATGGCCTTCCTGTGCTGCCAGGATCAACGCTGACGAACCACTGAAATCCTGGAGATCAGTATTGGCATCCTTTTTCAGAAGCACACTGACGACCTCCTTATAGCCGTTCTGCGAAGCTATGATCAGTGCAGTGGAGCCGTTCTTGTCCTTCAGGTCAGTGCCGGCTCCATGATCTGTCAGGAGGCTCACAATCTCAGTGAATCCGTACTCTGAGGCAACCATCAGGGGTGTGGCGCCGTTATCAGGCTGCAGTTCAGTGTCTGCTCCTTTGTCAAGAAGAGCCTTCACAACATCCGTATGGCCGTTCTGAGCTGCAATGTATAAGGCTGTAGTGCCGTTTGCCGACTGCATGTCGGGCTCTGCACCTCTGTCAAGCAAAGCATTGCACACGTCAGCCGCCCCTGTCTCGGCTGAACACAACAGCAGGGACGCTCCATATTTATCGCAGTAATTTACATCTGAAAGGGTTTGAACAATTTTGAGAGCACTTTTCTGATCGTTTTTTGCAAGAGCCTCATAGAGTTTTTTCGGCGGAGTATTTGATTGTGCCCCGATTGTCAGAGGGAATAGCAAAAGCATAACGGCGATTAACACCGCTGGCGAGAAGGCTTTCATTTGGCCGGTTTGTTAAATTCAGACTAAAGGTATGGTTGCCGGCCAGCAGGGACAAGATGATTTTGACCTTCTGTCAATTCATAGTGACAGAAAGCTGGTTTTTGAAGATGATTCCCTTAATTACAATGCGTTAACCTTTAATGCCGATCGGGTGAGGGTCACTTTTTCAGTTGCCTGACAACATATAGAATAATGGCAGATATGATTATGGATAGCGTTATCATAACTCAATTGCAAAGCGGTAAAATCCCTGGTGGATGTCAGCCTTGAGAAGGAGAGGCGGAGGAGATTAAACTATTGCTGTTTCTCTTTATCTCTTTCAAACCTCCGCGCAATAGCTTCATTCTCTTCCCTTGCCTTGATGTCCCTGTGAAGTGAATAGTCTTCTCTGCGTTTGGCCATAGCCTTTATGTTTTCCTCTTTGAGCTCAGGAAAACGGTCGTTGAAAGTAATTTCGTTCTGCATGGCGCAAAGGTAGTCATAAAAAGCTCCTGATTTACAAAACAGTAATAATTCTCTTCAGACCGTTCTGCTGCCTGCCGGTCATCATTGCGGAATCGAACAAAAAGCAAGATTCTGCGTATAACGGAACACCGGTACCTTTTTAGTACCTGAAATTTATTCGTCAAAAAACTATTTGTGTCAGTCATGAAGAAGATTGCTTTCTTTATTATTTTATCGCTGATTGGCATCAACACCTATTCGCAGACTTTCAAAAGCAACTCTGCGACAATCAGAAAGGGGAGCTTTGAAATTGACAGGACTGTAAGGTCTATTCTGATCAGCGACAGGGAGATCATCATTTCGAATTACCTGAACGGCAATACGAAGCCTCTAATCTTGAATGTCTATTTTATTGAGGATAGGGAGGATAAGTTTGACGGTGTGTGCAAATATTACTACTGCACTGCAAAGAATGATGAAAAGTTAAGTCCGTATCAGAAGATTATTGTGATCAAGAAGCCATTCTCAATCACACTTGAGCTGTTTCTGTCAGACAACAACAAGTATGTGCACGACCTGGAGATAAACGGGTAGGGGAAAAGCGAGCTTCAGAGGCAGTCAGGATTACGCCTCCTTCGTCGGCGTGATCCATTAAAGGGGGCTCCGGACAAAGAGCATCCACCTTCGGTGGTCATTTTTTAATCTCAGAAATCCTTTAGAAACAAGTTTCTTTGGCTTTCTTTAAATAAAAAATCCCGCTTTCGCGGGATGCTCTTAGTGATCCCGACAGGATTCAAACCTGTAACCTTCTGATCCGTAGTCAGA
>DZBJ01000141.1 GCA_022736275.1 Rikenella microfusus
AGAATCCAAGTACCCAAGCATCGTAAGCAGCCTGGATATCAGCCAGCGGTGTGCATGCAGTCAGCAGGGGATCTACCGGGCAAGACACATCTACCGGTACATCTGCCGCGACAGAGAAGGTGGCGGTGCAGTTGTCCGAACCGCAATCACCTGTGGCGACATAGTTGAAGCTGAGTGCAGCGCCGTTGCAATCTGCATCGGCAGGCAGTGAGGGAACCAGGGCGATATTAGTGGTGACGTTACATCCGCCGGTATAGGAGAATCCAAGTACCCAAGCATCGTAAGCAGCCTGGATATCAGCCAGCGGTGTGCAAGCGGTCAGCAGGGGATCAATGGGGCAGTTAACATCGATTGATGTTTCTATAGTCCACGTATAAACTACATCTTCTGAAACGCTATTACCAACATTGTCTTCGGCATAATAGGTAAATGTCTGGGTTTTGCCACAAGTACCCACATCAGTTATTTCGCTGAAAGTGCAAATCACAGAGACAGGGCCATCACACGCATCAATAGCGTATACATTGGGATCACAAGCAGGAGGAGTAGCAGGGTTACAGCCTATATAACCTCCGTCAGGAACGTCATATAAAACCGGGGGAGAAATGTCTTCAGCATCCCAGGTGTAAGTTGTGCTTTCAGTCGCATCATTGCCGCATTCATCTATAGCGTAATAATCAAAGGTCTGGCTTTTGCTGCAACCAATATCAATGATTTCTCCTGGCGTGCAAGTAGTACTAAGTGTCCCGTCACAATTATCAGTAGCTGTAACGGTTGGATCACAGGAAGGAAGCGGTGGGTTGTAACCCAGGTAACCACCGGCAGGAGTATTGATATCAGGAGGAGTAAGATCTACTTTCCAGGTGTAAATAACATTTTGGGATGTTGTTAATCCACAGGAAGTTGCTGAGTATTCAATTGATTGCCTTTTTCCACATGGAGCTTCGGTGGTTATGATTCCGGGAGTGCAGTTTACGCTTACCGGGCCACATTCATTGTAAGCGGTCACGGTTCCATCACAGGATGGAAGTGTAGGATTACATCCCAGGTCTCCGCCAGTAGGCACATTTTGCAGAACCGGGGCAGTCACAACAGTCCATGTATAGGTCACCACACAGTTTGAGCTGTTGTTGCATCCGTCAGTTGCTGTAAGGGTAAATGATTGTGTACGGATACATCCATTAATTATAATGGTCCCTGCCTGGCAGGTCGGTGTAATAGGCCCGAAGCATTCATCCGTTGCACTAACCAGTGCAAGGGCATCAATACACTCAGGAGGGGTGGGGTTGCACCCACGATCTATGGTTTCTGTCGGGCAACTGGTGAATACCGGTG